>JNVT01000001.1 GCA_000737985.1 Gammaproteobacteria bacterium MFB021
TGCCGACGGGTCTGCGTCTGCACCCCGTGGCGGGCGTCGATCAGGATCACCGCGAGGCTGGCGGTGGAGGCGCCGGTGGCCATGTTGCGGGTGTACTGCTCGTGCCCCGGGGTGTCGGCGATGATGAACTTGCGCTTGTCGGTGGAGAAGAAGCGGTAAGCGACATCGATGGTGATGCCCTGCTCGCGCTCCGACTGCAGGCCGTCGACCAGCAGCGCCAGGTCGACCTTGTCACCGGTGGTGCCGCTGGTCTTGGAGTCGCGGGTGATGGCGGCGAGCTGATCTTCGTAGATCATCTTGGAGTCGTGCAGCAGGCGCCCGATCAGGGTCGACTTGCCGTCATCGACGCTGCCGCAGGTGATGAAGCGCAGCAGGTCCTTGTTCTCGTGCTCGTGCAGGTACTGCTCGATGTTGTCGGCGATGAGCGAAGACTGGTGGGCCATGTTGAAATCCCGAAATTCAAGAATCAGACGCTGAGCGAAAAGTCAGCGAGCGATGGCCAGACAAGGCGAACAGCGGCGAAAGCGGACCGGGCTGGCGTGCCAGTTTACGGGGTGTAAATGAGCAGCTTGACCGGGCTGGCGCTCCAGCCGATGTTCAACACCGTCTGGCCGAGCACAGCGAGTTTTCGCCAGCGGCTAGAAGTACCCCTCGCGTTTCTTCTTCTCCATCGACCCCGCCTGATCGCGGTCGATGGCCCGGCCCGAGCGCTCGCTGGTGCGGGTCAGCAGCATCTCCTGGATGATCTCGGGCAGCGTCGCCGCTCGCGACTCCACCGCCCCGGTGAGCGGGTAGCAGCCGAGGGTGCGAAAACGCACCCACTTCTCTTCCGGCACTTCGCCCGGTGCCAGCGGCAGGCGCTCGTCGTCGACCATCACCTGCATGCCGTCACGCTCGACCACCGGGCGCGGCGCGGCAAAGTAGAGCGGCACGATGGGGATCGATTCGAGGTAGATGTACTGCCAGATATCCAGCTCGGTCCAGTTGGAGAGCGGGAAGACGCGGATCGACTCGCCCTGGTTGACCTTGCCGTTGTAGAGCCGCCACAGCTCCGGGCGCTGGTTCTTGGGGTCCCAGCGGTGGTGCTTGTCACGGAAGGAGTAGACCCGCTCCTTGGCCCGGGACGCTTCTTCATCGCGTCGCGCGCCGCCGAAGGCGGCATCGAAGCCGTACTTGTCCAGCGCCATCTTCAGCGACTGGGTCTTCATGATGTCGGTGTACTTGGCGCTACCGTGATCGAAGGGGTTGATGCCGGCGGCGCGCCCCTCCTCGTTGATGTGTTCGATCAGCTCCATGCCCACGCTCGCCGCCATGCGGTCGCGGAACTCGATCATCTCCTTGAACTTCCAGGTGGTGTTGACGTGCATCAGCGGAAACGGCGGCGTCCCCGGATAGAACGCCTTGCGCGCCAGATGCAGCATCACCGAGGAGTCCTTGCCGATCGAGTAGAGCATCACCGGGTTGCGGAATTCGGCCGCGACCTCACGGATGATGTGCATCGACTCCGCCTCGAGCTGCTTGAGGTGGGTTTGACGTTCCGGTGTGATTTCCAGCATGAGGGTTTCCGTACGGTTTGATGTCCCTATCCGCGCGTGCCGGCACTCGCGCCATCGCGAGCGGCGGCACACGCCACGGTCACAGTGCGCGCTGCAGCGCGCTTTCCCAGCGCTCATCGCGCTGTACGCAGACGATGAAGGCAGGATTGAGGTAGCTCTCGCCTTGGGTGCAGCGCAACGGCGCCAGCGTCTCGGCCTCGAGCACCTCGCCCCCCGCCGCCAGCACCACTGCCTGGGCGGCGGCGGTGTCCCACTCGCAGGTCGGGGCCAGCCGCGGGTAGAGATCGGCGCTCCCCTCCGCCACCAGGCAGAGCTTGAGCGAGCTGCCGAGGCTGGTAAGGCGGTGTGCCGGCAGCCCGTCACAGAAGGCCTCGAGCGCCTCGGCGGCGTGGGAGCGGCTGCCCACCACCACCCAGGGTTCGGCCGCCGGATCGGGCAAAGCACGCACGCGGATCTGCTCGACCACGCCCGCCCCGACCTGCTTGAAGGCGCCCTCTTCGCCGCCCCACCAGGTGGTGGGCCCGGCCGGCAGCGCCGGAGCGTGGACAATGCCAAACACCGGCACGCCCGCCTCGATCAGCGCCACGTTGAGGGTGAACTCACCGTTTTGCTTGAGAAACTCCTTGGTGCCGTCGAGCGGGTCGACCAGCCAGTAGCGCGACCAGCCGCGACGGGTCTCGAACGTGACATCGGCAGCCTCTTCCGAGACCACCGGATGCCCCGGAGTGAGCCGTTCGAGCGCCTGTACCAGCGCCTCGTGAGCGGCCAGATCGGCCGCCGTCAGCGGCGAGTCGTCGGCCTTCCAGGTGACCTCGGCGTCGCCGCGATAGATCGCCATGACCCGCTCGCCGGCGGCGTGCACCGCCTGCAGCAGTGCCGCCAGAGGCAGGGTCACGATGTCGGAGGCGCTGGCGGACGAGGTAACGGGCGTTTCCGTCGCCCTGCCTGTCGCGTGTGGGTATCGGCACATACTCGAGGGGCTCCCTGCTCACGTATGGATCTTGATCAAGTACGGGTGTGGCGGCGCGGCGTGTCAGCGGCCCCCGCACGCCCGGGCAGCGTCAACGGCAGCATGACGATGCCCATGTCGCGCCAGACGAAGATCGCCGCGACGACGTTCTGCAACGAGAGCACCAGCGCCAGCGACAGCGCCGCCCCCAGCGCACCCAGCAGCGGGATCAGCACCAGAAAGGCGATCAGTCCCAAGGTGGCGCAGATCAGCGAGATGTTGCGCATCAGCCGCTCGCGCCCGGTCATGGTCAGCAGGAAAGCCACCGAACCGGTTGCGACATTGACCAGATGGCCGATGGCGATGATGCGTAGAAGCGATGCCGCGGCGCCGAATTCGGGCCCGAACCAGCCCAGCACCCAGGTCGGAAAGAGCAGGCAAAGTAGCGCCAGCGGCAGCGCCATGGCCGTAGCCACACGCGTGCTCTGGCGTGCCAACCGCGCCAGCCCTCGGTGGTCGCCCTGGTGATAGAGCCGCGAGAAGCGCGGCGGGAAGACCGCATTGATCACCAGCAGGATGAAGCTGATGATCATGCCCACCCGCTCCGCCGACTTGAACAGCCCCAGGTCGACGTGGCTCAACAGCGCCCCGGCGATGAACATCCCCAGCACCTGCTGCAGGAACATCGACAGATTGAGCATGATGAAGCTCTGCGCGGTGGCAAAGAAGGCGCCCTTGCTGGCCAGCGTAGCCAGGTCCGGCGCACCGCTGACCCCCGTGGCATGCCGACGCAACCAGCGCAGGGTGTGCAGCGCGCCCTGGGCAAAGACCAGCCAGGCGGCAGCGCAGAAGGCCCAACTGGCCAGCACCAGCGAACGGCTCTCGCCGACGAGCACCAGCGTGAGAATGGCGATCGCCGCCCACAGCGAGATGGCGCCATTCTCCTGCAGGCTGGCACGCGCCGGCATATTGGCGCCCTTGAGGAATCCGGCGAGCACGAACGAGAGCGTGAAGGCAGGCGTGGCCACGGCGATCGCCGGCAGCATCTCACCCAGGGTGGGTGCGGCGAAGACGCCGGCGATCGGTGCGCGCAACAGCCAGATCGCCACGGCGAAGAGCACACTCAGCATGAGTGCCCGCAGCAGCGCCCAACGCAGATAGCGGCGTACATTCGGGCTGTCGCTATCCTGGCTGACATAGCGCATCAGCGAGCCGTTGAGGCCATAGCAGGCGATGATGCCGGCACCGAATATCAAGCTCTGCGCCAGCGCGAACAGCCCCACCCCCTGGGCTCCATAGAGCCGGCCCAGCACCACCCCTAGCATCACCGTGCCCAGAGCGGCCACACCGCGCGCAGCGAAGGTGCGACAGAGGTTGACCACGAGCTCACCACGCAGCCGGGTGCGGATCGTCGCGAACGCAGGCGTCATGGATATGCCCTCGCAGCCTTTGTCCGCGCCGGACGAGACGGGCTCCGAGCTCCGGCGACATCGACGGTGGTGGGTTTCATGGCGGCTCGCGGGATCACTGATAGTTGTAGTGGTAGTAGCCGTAGCCATAGGCGGTTGCCGCCTTGCGCTCGACCGCGTTGAGGATGGCGCCGCGCGGTTCGACCCCGGCGGTGCGCAGGCGAGCGATCGCCAGCTCCAGCTCCTTGACCGGATTGCGCTCGAAACGCACCAGCATCAGCGAGGTGCCGACCTGCTTGCCGATGATCGCAGCATCGGTGACCGCCAGAACCGGCGGCGAGTCGACGATCACCAGGTCGAAGCGTTCACTCGCCGCAGCGAGGAAGGCGCTGAAGCGCGACCCCATCAGCAGCTCCGAGGGGTTGGGCGGTGCCATACCCCGAGCAACGTAGTGGAGCCCTTCGCACTCATCGACGTCGCGGATCGCTTCATCCAGCGTCAGCCGGCCACCGAGCACGTCGCTCAGCCCCGACTCCGAGGTCGCGCCGAAGACGCTGTGCACCTGCCCCTTGCGCATGTCGGCGTCGATCACCAGCACGCGCTGTCCGGCCTGGGCGCAGACAGCCGCCAGATTGACGCTGACGAAGCTCTTGCCCACGCCGGGGCTGGGGCCGGTGATCATCAGGCGGTTATCGCTCGCTTCGAGCATCGCGAAGTGCAGACTGGTGCGCAAGCCGCGCAGGGCCTCGACCGTGACGTCCGCCGGATTGCGCAGCGACAAAAGCCCCTGCGGGTAGCGCGGGTCGCGCCGCGTGCCACGGCGACCGCGCTGCTCGCGGCGATTGAGCTTGCGCTGCTCGTCCGACAGCGGCACCGTCGCATAGACCGCCAGACCGGTCTCCTCGATCTGCTCCTGGGTCTCGATACCGCGATGGAAGAGCGCGCGCAGGAACACCCCGGCGACGCCGACGATCAGGCCGACGATCACCGCCACCGCCAGCAGCAGCGGCTTGTTGGGTGCTACCGGGGTTGCCAAGACCTGGGCCGAGTCGAGCACGCGAACGTTGCCCACGGTACTGGCCTCGGCGATCCGCGTCTCCTGCACCTTGTTGAGCAGTTGCACGTAGATCTCGTTGTTGACCTCGGCATCACGCTTGAGACGCAGGATCTCCTGCTGGGTCTTGGGCATTGCCTTGATCTGCTTGTCGAGATTGGCGCGCTCACGCTGGAGCTGGGCCTTCTTCTCCAGCAGCGCCTGGTAGGTCGGATGGCTCTTGGTGAAGCGCTGGGCGATCTCGGCCTCGTTCATCTCCAGCTCGTTGAGCTGAGCCTCCAGATTGACCAGACGGTCGAGCACCGACTTGGTCTCCAGCGACAGATCGACACTGTCCTGGGACTCGCGATAGCGATTGAGCTTCTCCTCCGCGCGGTCCACCTGAGCGCGGATCTTGGGCACCTGGCCATCGAGAAACTCGAGGCTCTTACGGGCCTCCTCGGACTGGCGCTGAACGTTCTGCGAGTAATAGATATTGGCAATGGTGTTGAGGGTCTTCTCGGTCTCCTGCGGGTCGGGCCCAGTAAGGCTCCAGCTCAGGATGCCGGTCTCGCTGCCCGCCTCGGCCACCGTCAGGCGCCCGCGCAGGGCGTTGATGGCGGCGAGACGCGAGCCGTGGCGCAGCTCGAAGGTGGCGCCGGCGCCGGCGTCGATCGAGGTCACCCGCAGCGCCACCCCGCCGTCGGCGAAGTTGCTCAGTTCGCCCAGCTTGCCTTCGCCCAGGTCGTTGCCGTCGGCATCGAACAGGCGGTAGCGATAGCTGTCGAGCACCTGCAGGCGGAACGGCTGCCCCTCATAGGCATCGGCCACCGGCATCTCGCTGACCGCGATAGACTCACCGCTGAAGGCGTAGTGCCAGCCGGCGGCGAAACCGGGCCGAGAGACATGCTGGCGCTCGAGCAGCCCACCGATCACCGGCAGCGTCACCGGGGCCACGGAGATATCGAGATTGAGCAGATCGACCGCACGTCCCAGGACCATGCGCGACTGGATGATCTCGATCTCCGACAGCGTCGGCGGCTCCTGGCCCAGCAGCGTCGAGACCTCCTTGAGCGGGTTGCTGCCGGGTGAGGAACTCTCGATCTGCACCAGCGCATCGGCGCGATAGATCGGGGTCGCCACGCTGACATAGATCAACCCCAGCATGGCGAAGGCGGCGACGCTCGCCAGCACCCACTTCTTGTGATCGACCAGAATCCCGAACAGACGCCGGATATCGATCTCTTCGTGGCTGCGCGGCGCGCTCGCCGAGGGCGTCGAGGTTTGAGTGCCCGACTGAGCGTTCGAGGCGTGAGTCATCGTGGGTCCTTGCATCCTTTCATCGTTCCGGCAGCTTGCCGATCCAGCCGTCGGCAGCGCTCACCAACAGACCGTGGACGTGCGCGAAGGCACTCTCGCTCTTGTGGTAGGGATCGGGGATCTCGGGCTCGGCGAGCCAGCGCCCGAACAGCAGCGTCTTGCCCGTGGCCGCCGGTTCGCGTTCGGCGACCGCCCGGCGCTGCCCTTCGCTCATGACCAGGATCAGCTCGGCGTCCTTGAGCATGTCGGCATTGAGCTGGCGCGCGACGTGGGCGTCGAGAGTCAGACCGTTGCGCGCCGCCAGCAATCGGGCGCGAGGATCGACGTCCTGGCCGACCAGTGCGCCCAGACCCGCGGACTCGATCCGACGCCCGGGGAAGCGCTGGCGCAGCAGCGCCGCCGCCACCGGGCTACGGCAGACGTTGCCGATACAGACCACCAGAATGCGCTGAAACATCGATCAATTACCGTCCCTGAGTTCATCGAAATCACGCGTGGCCCGGGTCACCTGGTAGACCGAGGTAATGGTCGGGGTAAGCTGATTGATCACCCGGTTCCAACGGCTCAACGGCGCCGCAGTGACATAGACGATATCGGTGGGCTGGAGCATGAACTGGGTGCCCAACACCAGCGCCGTGGCATTGCGCGCATCGAGCTGATAGACCGTCGCCAGCTTGCCGCTGGCGGCCGGCGCCTGACGGATCACGAAGATACCCTTGGCATCGGCTTCGGCCTCGTTCATACCACCGGCCTGGGAGAGCGCATCGGTCAGTGACAGCCGCGAGTTGCCCATCGGCAGCGAGACCGGGTCGACCACTTCCCCCATGACGAACACCTTCTGGTTGCCCAGGTCGGGCACGTGCACCACATCGCCGTCACGCAGGCGGCGGTTGGCGCTGAGGTCGCCGTCCTGGAGCATGGCGTGGACATCGATATGCTCGATCTCGTCGCCACGGGTCAGCACCACGTCATGCCAGTTGGCACTTTCGCGCATGCCGCCCGCCTGATTGATGGCATCGAGCAGCGTCAGCGGCACGTTGGTGACCGGCATGACCCCGGGCTTGTCGACCTCACCGGTCACATAGACCTTCTGGGAGTTGAAGCCCGCCACCTTGACGTCGACCTGGGGCGAGGCGATGTACGCCGTCAGCCGCCGCTGCAGCTCGTCGCGCACCGCATCCACGGTGCGCCCAGCCACCTTCATTCGACCCACATAGGGATAGAAGATGGTGCCATCGCTGCCGACGGTGCTACCGGACTCAGTGCTGGGGCGCTCGCCACCGGCGGGGATGGTCAGCTCAGGGTGGTCATAGACGGTCACCGAGAGCACATCGCCCACCCCGACGCGATACTGATAAGACGAGGCTGGCGACGTATCTCCAGCGCCTTCGGCCGCGCGGCTCAGTGCTGCCGGATCGGGCTTTGCGGCATCCGCCGTGCCGGCCTGCTGGGTCCGGATCAGCCCCAGCGTGATCGGCTCGACATCGACCAGATCGTCGATGGGCGCCGAATCGGTCTCATAGCCGATATGGCCGCCCGGGGCGAAGGCGCAGCCACTGAGACCGGTAACCAGCAGCAGTGCAGCGACACCTGCAAGACCTCGTCCAACGCCGGCCGCCCTCATCAGAGATCCGCCCCGCGCCGACCAGACCGCGGCCGGCCCCACCCTTTGACTATCGCGTCTCATCCCGCTCGTCTCTGCCATTCACACTATCCCTGTCGTTCGACGCCGCTAGCCTGCGGCAGCATTTTCCTTGCTCCTGAATCTCTATCTGGCTGACGCCTCTTGCATGGCATCTGCGCATTGACTCGACACGTCAAAAGAGAGACAGGCTCGACAACTTTAAATTTAAACACGCTACCGCCCCGAGGTTGTCATGGCATTCCCCGAAGCCCTTTCATGAAACTCTTTATCTGGTGAATCGCCCTGCTCTGGCGCGATTTAAGCTGGGCTATCCTTCGCGGCAAACCGCTTCCGTTCAAGCAATGCCAAAGCCGTGCCAACTTCATAAAAAGATACTTTCTGGAAACCGTTTCATTACGCAACCATCGGCGAGAGCCCATGGCCTCGGTGAAAAGTCATTTTCTTGCGTATTTGATACCCACCTTCGCGTTAGCCAGCTGTAACGAAATGGCGACAGGTTATCTGTGGCAAGCACCCGACTGGGGCGCCCTGCGCACACGCAAGCGGCCCGGAACGCACCCTGAAGCGCCGTTCGCCATCCGCAAGGACGCCTGGATTAAAGCCAATTTTCAATGGTTTGCAGACCTTTCAGAGCCACGCCAGGCGGCTTGGGCTTTGGTCCTAGTTCCCCTCATGGCGCGGCGTGATAATGTCGCAACCCTGCCCGCGAATCGGCCCATTCTGGTGCACGCCTGCCAGCGACAGCCCCGCTGTCGCCAATCGCTGACAATTCGATTTAGGTTTTTACAAAACCCATTTAAACATTGCCAAACGACACGCTTTACCACCCCTTACCGTCGACTCACCATCGCCCAGGATTACCAATCCGTAACAATAACCCGCGATTCTCTTCTCAATGACGCAACACGTTTTTGGATAAAATGCCCCGCCTGTTGGGCCACCACTATTGGCAAATTCCTTGGCATCAATGATTTGACAACTTCCGATTGCCCCGCCGCATAATATTGGCAAGAATGTCATCGGTCTTCGGACCACGGGCGAGGCGTCAATCGCACTCGTTTAACTTTTCACTCAACCAGGAGCTATCTATGAAGAAGCGAGCCATCTTGGCAGTCGCCTTCATGGCGGTCTCTTCGCTCGCTGCAGCCCAGGAAGTCGCCACGGGCAGTGCAGCCGGCGTTGGCACCGCTGCCAGCGCGTCGACGGCCTCGGCCGTGGGCGCCAGCACGACCGCCTCATCGGTGGGCGCGCTGGCCGCCGCTGGTGGCAGCGATGGAAGTGGTGGTACCGGTACCACCGGCACCACCGGTACGACTGGCACACGTTGATGAGCGTATTGGCTCAGCGTTGCCGGGAAGGCCGCCCTCGGGCGGTCTTCTTCATCGGCATGGCACTAGTGCTGTCGGGCTGCACCATCGGCAGCCAGCGCTCGCCCAGTGACGTCATCGCCAGCCTGCGCGGGCCCGACCTGGCGGCCCAGGCCGCGGATTTGCCCTACGCCTCACTGGCGCTGGACCTGGCCGGCCACGGCGGGCTGGTGGTACTGGCCAGCCAGCAGGCCAGCACCACCTACTGGCAGTTTCGCGATGGTGCGACGCTGGCGCTCGAGGATGGTTATCCGGTGGCCAGCGCCGGGCTGCGCGACGAGCTGCTGGGTACGCGCATTCTCGACGCCGAAGGGACACCGCCGCCGCCCTATCCATGGCGTCAGCCTGGCAGCGAAGTGCACTACCGGATCGAGCGCCAGTGGCAGGATGCCGAGGGTAATCTGCATCAGGACAGCGCCCGGGTAGCGCTCGATTGCGCGGCACCGGCAACCGTCGAGTTACCGTTGACACGGCGCCAGCTGGCGCGCTGCCAGGAAACATCACACTGGGCTGGCGGCGCCATCACCGAGGCGACGCTATGGCGCGATCCCGAAGATCGGCGGCTGTGGGCCTATACCGGCCAGCCGTGGCCGGAGGCACCGACACTGACCTGGCAGATCGCCCGCCCCTGGTGAACGACATGCCGAAGGATCGGCACGCTGCTCCTATCCACCGTCAGGGAAACGACCGACACATGCGATCCCCTCTCCCCTTCGCGCTAGGCCTGCTGGCGCTGGGTGCACTCGCGTTGGATGCCGTGGCCGCGCCGCCGGCCGACGAGGCCCCCGTCACCATCGAGATTGAGGGCCGAACGGCTACGGCAACGACACTGCTGGAGGCGTGGTCGGCGCTATCGCGCCACGATCGGGTGAACTGGCCATTCGCCTATGTGGGTGCCGAGCGCACCGATATCTCGACCCGCCAAGCGCAACGTCGCCTGCGCGCCGAACTCGACGGACTCGCCCTGCAGGCCCGACTGCAGCGACAGCCAGCGCTGGCCAGCGGACTCGATGAGTGGTCGCGGACGCTAGCCACCAAAGCGCCCGGGCGTATCCCGGGCCGGGTCGATCCCAGTTGGCTGATGGCACACACGCGCCAGATGCCGGCACTGGCCGATCTCGACCGCCTCGGCTGGTGCGAGACCCCGGGCTGGGTCGAAGCGTGGACCCCGCAAGGCGTGACGCGGCTCGACTGGCACCCCGGCATGACCACCGAGACGCTGCTGGAGGCGCTGCCCGAGTCCGCCCGCGCCCAGAGCGAGCAGCTGGCGCTGGTCGACCCACGTGGTGGGATACGTCGGCTGGGCATGGCGGCATGGAATCGCCAATCGGCCACGCTGGTGCCGGGTAGCCGCGTGGTGCTGCAACTGCCCCTGAATGGAGTGAGTGCGCGCTGGGTCGATGCCAGCCTGCCCGATTTCCTGGCCACGCGCCTGCCCGGCGACACTTGCCACACCTTCACGCCCGACGCCGCTTCAGGCGCTACTACCGCCACCGACTGACGACGCTCCGAGCATGATGCTTCCAACCTCCCGCCGTTCCCGCGCGCTACGCCGTGCGACCCCCGCCATGGGGCTCTCGCTGCCCTTGCTGCTCGCCACCGCCCCCCACGCCGTGGCCGAACTCGGCACGTCCCAGAGCGATTTCGGGGGTGTCGGCCTGATGCAGACACCCAGCGCACGCATGGCACCGCTGGGCGAAATCTCGCTGCACTACAACCACGTCTCGCCCTATTCGCGCTATCAGGTCAGCGTGCAGCCGATAGATTGGCTCGAGGCGGGCTTCCGCTATACCTCGATCGGTAACCGCGACTACCGCGCCTCCGGCGACGCCGAGCGGGATTACCTCGACAAGGGCATCGATTTCAAATTCAGACTTCATCAGGAAGATCGCTACACCCCGGCGCTGGCGCTCGGCTTTCGCGACTTCGGCGGCACTGGACTGTTCGGCAGCGAATATCTGGTGGCGAGCAAGCGCTGGAACGACTTCGACTTCACCCTGGGCCTGGGCTGGGGCTATCTGGGCGCCGGCGGCGGGCTCGGCAACCCGCTCTCGGCGCTCTCCGGACGCTTCGACTCGCGCCGCAGCGAGAACCCGGAAGAGGCCGGTGACTTCGAATTCGGCGATCTGTTCAGCGGCAATATCGGCGTGTTCGGCGGGGTCGAGTACCAGACCCCGTGGGAGCCACTGACGCTGCAGCTCGAGTACGACGGCAACGACTACCGCTCGGAGCCCCTCGACAACCCGCAGCGTCAGCGCTCGCCGTTCAACCTGGGCGCGCGCTGGCGCCTCAGCGACAATCTCGCGCTGGCGGCGGGCTGGGAGCGTGGCGACACCGCCATGCTCGGCCTCACCCTGAGTGCCAATCTAGCCGGCGCGAGCCAGGCCAAGACCGGTGACCCGCGCCCGGTCGCGGTGGCCGAGCCGCCGCCGCGCACCACCGACGACTGGCAGGCGGTCAGCCGCGACCTCCAAGCCAATGCCGGGATGCGCGTGCATCGCATCACCCGGCGCGATGACGAGCTGGTGGTCGAGGCAGAAGCCACCCGCTACCGTTCGCTGCTGGTCAGCGAAGGGCGCGCCAACCGCATCCTCAACAACCACACCGCCGACGACATCGACACCTACCGCTACCGCTGGCAAAGCGCTGGCATGGGCTTGCGCGACGACGTTCACGACCGCCACGCCTTTCGTCGCGCCGCCGCCTCGGCCGCCTATGATCAGCAGTATCACTACGGACTCTACGCCTCTGCCCTGACCCAGCCCGACGACAGCGCACCGGATGGGGATCGGCTCTATACCGACGATCTCGCAGGCTTCGACTGGCAGCTGGCGCCGGGTCTCAACCAGAACATCGGTGGCCCGGACGGCTTCCTCTACCAGCTCTACGCCAAGCTCGATGCCAACTACCGCACCGACGCCAACGGCTGGTTCAGCGGCCAGCTGGCGCTCAATCTGTTCGACAACCTGGACCGCTACGACTATATCGCCGACTCCAAACTGCCGCGGGTGCGCACGCATATCGGCGACTATCTCGATCAGACCAGCCTCGGCATCTACAACCTGCAGTACACGCGTACCGCGCGCCTGGGCGAAAACTGGTACGGCATGGCCTACGCCGGCCTGCTGGAGATGATGTACGCCGGCGGCGGCGGCGAGGTGCTCTATCGCCCCTTCGACAGCCCGGTCGCCTTCGGCGTCGATCTCAACTGGGTCAAGCAGCGCGACTTCGACCAGCGCTTCGGCCTGCGTGACTACTCGACCTGGACCGGGCACGCCACCGCCTACATCGAGACCGGGGTCGAGGACGTGCTCGCCCAGGTCAGCGTGGGGCGCTATCTGGCCGGCGATCTGGGGGTCACCTTCGATCTCTCGCGCCAGTTCGATTCCGGGGTACGCGTAGGTGCCTGGTCGACCTTCACCGATGCCGGAGACGACTACGGCGAGGGCAGCTTCGACAAGGGCTTCTACGTCTCGATTCCGTTCGACGCCTTCTTCGATACCTCCAGCCGCAGCGCCACCACCATCGCCTGGCAGCCGCTGACGCGTGACGGCGGCGCGCGCCTGGCGCGACGCTACACCCTCTACGGGCTGACCCAGGACCGCGAGATGGGGCACTACTGGCAGGACTACGATCGAGTATGGGATGAGCCCTGAAGGAGAGCTGTTTGACTAGGGTGCCGAATCCGGCGAGTTCGCGCGCTCCCAGGCGCTACACTGGGGTCACCTGCGGCTCGCCGGACTCGTATCCATGCACCACGCATCCCCACTCAACGTTACCGACGCCAGCGCGTCTCTGCCCGACGCCGCTCGGCTAGATGCCCCGCCGCCCCAGGCGAGCGAGCTCGAGGCGCCGTTCTCGCTCGCCCCCGAGCAGTGCCGGCGGGCACGCCTGGCCCGAGACGCGCGCTTCGACGGTCGCTTCTTCATCGGCGTCGTCACCACCGGTATCTACTGTCGTCCGATCTGCCCGGTCATGCCCCCGCACGAGGAGAACGTGCGCTACTTCGGCTCGGCGATCGCCGCCGCTGCCGCGGGCTTCCGGCCCTGCCTGCGCTGCCGCCCGGACAGCGCCCCCCGCTCGCCTGCCTGGCGCGGCACCCATACCCCCCTGAGCCGGGCGCTGGCGCTGATCGATGCCGGTAGTCTGCAGCGCGGCAGCGTGGCCGCGCTGTGTCAGCGTCTGGGCATCGGTGAGCGCTATCTACGCCAGCTGTTCCAGCGTCATCTGGGGGTATCGCCCAAGACCTATGCGCTCTATCGCCAGTGCCTGTTCGCCAAACAGCTGCTCCATGACACCGCCCTGCCGATCACCGATATCGCCTATGCCAGCGGCTTTGGCAGCCTGCGACGCTTCAATGACGCCTTCCAGCGCCAGCTACATCTCAGCCCCAGCGCGGTGCGCCGCCGGCGCGGCGATCCACAGGCGCCACTGACACTGACGCTCACCTATCGTCCGCCCTACGCCTGGTCACGTCTGCGCCACTTCCACGCCCTGCACCAGCTCACCGGGCTGGAGTGGATCGATGAGGCGTGCTTCGGGCGCACTTTCCGCCTGGGCGAGGTCACCGGCCATTTCACCGCGCGTCACCTGCCCGAGCGCCACGCCTTCGCCGTCAATCTGGCGCTGAGCGATCTCGCCGCCCTCGACGAAGTGGTTCGCTGCCTGCGCCGGCTGCTCGATCTGGATGCCGACACCCAGACGATCGAAGGCCATCTCGCCGCGGCGCTGCCGGGGCTCGCGCTGAGACCTGGGCTGCGTCTGCCCGGGGTCTGGGACCTGTTCGAGGCCGGCGTACGTGCGATTCTGGGCCAGCAGATATCGATCGCCGCCGCCACCCGCCTGCTGCAGCAACTGGTCGACCAGTTGGGCGAGCAGGACACCGCTGAACGCCGCCGTTTTCCCACGCCAGCGGCGATCGCCGCCAGCGATCTGGCCTTCCTCAAGCTGCCAGGGGCGCGGCGTGAGACGCTCAAGCGCTTCGCCGTCGCCTATCAGAATGGCGAGCTCGGCGACGACCCCGCGAGCTGGCAAAGGCTCAAGGGCATCGGCCCCTGGACCGCCAAGGTCGCGGCCTTACGCGGCTTCAGTGACCCCGATATCTGGCTAGATGGCGATGTCGGTCTGCGTCGCGCACTGGCGCATCAGCCGCAGCCGCTCGACCCCGCCCGTGCCGCGCCCTGGCGCAGCTACCTCACGCTACAACTGTGGGATACCGTGATATGAACGCATCGTCGCCCTTCGTCGCTCCCTGCCCGCTCATCCATCACGCCGAGGCTTGCCAGCGCTACACCCCACCCGCTGGGGTGCCGCTGGGCGAGATCGAGATTCGCGCCAGCGAGGCTGGCCTGACCTGGGTCGGCTTCGTCACCGACGCCTGCGCCGACGCCAGGCCGAGCGCCCTGACCGGCCGCTGTGCGCAGCAGCTCGAAGCCTATTTCGCCGGCGAACTCACCCATTTCGATCTCCCACTGGCGCCCGCCGGCACCGAGTTCCAGCGCCGGGTATGGCAGGCGCTGACCACCATCGCCTTCGGCGAGATCCGCTCCTACGCCGAGCAAGCCGAGGCCATCGGCCGCCCCAGCGCCACCCGCGCGGTAGGGGCGGCCAATGGTCGCAATCCCCTGGCGATCGTGGTGCCGTGCCATCGGGTGATCGGCGCCAACGGCCGCCTCACCGGTTACGCCGGCGGGCTCGAGCGCAAGCGCTGGCTGCTGAGCCATGAGGGACACGTCGTCACGAGCTAGCGCCTCGGTGTGCGGCGGAGCGCGGAGATCGCCGCGATGCCGACCGCCGCATCTGCTCGAGGTGGTGTGGGGCAGAATGACGATCGCTTCACGCGAGCCCTGGGTATCCCTGTCGGTCGCCTGCGACATAGTTACACACCCTGGCGCCGATGATTGGCGCCACCGCCCGAACACGCTAGAGTCGCGGGTCGACGACGCGACGGACTCCGGCCATGACCCGCCTGTGGCACCACTGTTACCGACCGCTGACCTGGCTGGCGCTATTCGCCATGCTGATGGCGTTCGTCGGTCCGCTGGTGAGCCAGTCCCAGCGCCTGATGGAGATGCCCGCCCACGGCGGCATGCCGCTGCAGGCGCCGACGCATCACGCTGCCGCGCCCTCCGCCGCCATGAGCGGCAGCCACGGAATGCCCGCCGAATCGCGCTTCAGCGCCAGCGACCACTGGCACCTGGCGGCCTGCGGCTACTGCGAGCTGTTCTTGCACGCCCCGGGTATTGCCACGCCCGCGGTGATACCGCCGCCCATCGTGTCACCTGCCGCCCCCAGCGTGGCGGCGCCCACGCCGCTGGCGGCACCGCCCGACCCACACGCACGCTTTTCACCCCGCGCGCCACCCGGCGCCTTCGTCTTGAGCTGACTTCCAGCGCCCGCCGTCTCATTGCGTCGGGCTCTGTCGGCACGCCAATGCTGCGCTGCCGACCTCGCCAATTCGGAGATATCCATGTTTACCCCCATGGCAGCGGCCGAGCGCCGCCGCACTCGTCAACTGCTGCTCGCGATGATCACGCGGCTGCACTTCTACGTCGGTCTCTTCGTGGGCCCCTTTCTGCTGATCGCAGCCCTTTCGGGCATCGCCTACGCCCTGACCCCGCAGCTCGAGCAGTGGGTCTACCACGATGCCTTGACCACCCAGAGCAAGGGTGAGGCGCAGCCGCTAGCGCGCCAGATCGCAGCCGCCCAGGCCGCGGCGGGCATCAGCCAGGCCCCCGCCGCGGTGCGCCCGGCGCCCGCCGCGGGACAGACTACCCGGGTGATGTTCGACGACCCCAGCGTGGGCGAATTCCAGCACCGCGCGCTGTTCATCGATCCGGTGACACTGGCGGTGCGCGGCGACCTGCCGGTCTACGGTACCAGCGGCGTGCTGCCGCTGCGCACCACCATCGACCAGTTCCATCGCAGCCTGCTGCTGGGCGAGCCGG
This sequence comes from Gammaproteobacteria bacterium MFB021, assembly GCA_000737985.1. GTDB lineage: Bacteria > Pseudomonadota > Gammaproteobacteria > Pseudomonadales > Halomonadaceae > Salinicola. The sequence continues at coordinate 16,227 of JNVT01000001.1, forward strand.
GGCGCGTCTACAGCGAACTCGCTGCCTCCTGGCTGCGGCCGCTGGCGCTGGGCGGCGGCGAGCTGTGG
>JNVT01000002.1 GCA_000737985.1 Gammaproteobacteria bacterium MFB021
CCATCGGCATAGGTCCCTTCAGCCAGCTCGAAGCTGTTGCCGGTGCCAGTGGTCCAGGTGATATCCGCGCCGGTGTCGTTGGCCAGTGAGATCGTTGGTGCGGTTGGTGCCGAGGCATCGATGTTCAGCGAGAACGATGCACTCTCCTGAGATGTATTGCCTGCCGCATCGGTGGCGGTGACCGTGAAGTCATAGCTGCCGTCAGCCAGTGCATCTGGCGTAAACGACCAGTTGCCCTCGGCATCGGTCATCGTGGTGCCCAGCAGCACGCCGCCCGCGAACACGCTGATACTACTACCGGGCTCTGCGCTGCCGCTTAGTGCGGGTGTGTTGTCATTACTGATGTCACCACTGGCCAGGTCGCCGACGGGGGAGACGTCGTCGATCACGGTATCGATAGAGGGCGCGTCAGGCGGTGTGGTGTCCACATTGATGGCGAAGGGGCCGCTGGGCTGGGATGTCTGCCCCGTGGGATCGAAAGAGAGTGCCCGGAAAGTGGTGTTGCCGCTGGCCAGCCGCGAAAGGATGCGGAAGCTCCAGTTGCCGAAGCTATCGGCTTGGGTTTCTCCCAGCATTTGCATGCCGCTGCCACTATCCGCCCAAAGCTGCACGCGGTTGGTCGCTTCTGCGGTGCCAATCAGCGTCGGCATGGTGTCGTTGGTGGTACCGCCATCTCCGACTTCGCCGGTGATGGGAGCTTCGGTATCCAGAGACGTGATGATGACCGGGTCTGCCGGCGGGCGGTTATCTACCAGGTCCGAATCGACGGTGGCGCTACCGGGATCGCTGGCGTTGCCGGCGGCATCCGTTGCGACGGCGGTGACGGTGCTGCCATCGGCCAGTGGCGTATCCGGTGCGTAGGACCAATTACCATTGCGGTCGACGTTCACCGTGGCGAGTTCGTTGTCATCGCCATCGGTCAGGGTCACCGTGCTGCCGGCTTCGGCCGTGCCGGTGACGATCTCGCCGTCGGTCGGATTGACGGTCGGCGCCGCGGGCGGTTGGGTATCGACCGTCAGGGTGAAGGGGGCGCTGGCCGGCGAGTCGTTGCCGGCGCTATCGGTGGCGGTAAAGGTGAAGTCGTAATCACCCTGGGCCAGTGCGTCCGGCGTATAGCTCCAGTTGCCTTGGGCATCGGCGCTGGTCGTGCCGATGGCATCGCCATTGGCGTAGACCGTCACCGTGCTGCCGGCTTCCGCGCGACCGGTGAAGCGCGGGGTGGTGTCATTGGTGCTGTCGCCGCTGGCGAGCGCGCCGGTCTGCGGCGCGACGTCGTCGCTGACGATGGTCAGGGTCGGCGCGGCCGGCGGGGTGGTGTCGTTGAGATCACCCTCCACGGTGGCCGAGGTCGGTGCACTGGCGTTACCGGCGGCATCCGTTGCGACGGCATTGACCGCGCTGCCGTCGGCGAGCGGGGTGTCGGGCTGGAACGACCAGTTGCCGTTGGCATCGGTGGTGGTGGAGCCGATGGGATTACCGTCGCCATCGATCAGGGTCACCGTGCTGCCGGCTTCGGCCGTGCCGATGATGATCTCGCCATCGGTCGGACCGACGACCGGCGCCGCGGGCGCGCTGAGATCGATGGTAACGGCGCCTAAATTGCCGACTGGGCTGGTATTGCCCGCGACATCGGTCTGGCGAACTTGCACATCCCCATCGGCGTAGGTTCCCTCGCCCAGCTCGAAGCTGGTGCCGGCTCCGGTAGTCCAAGTGGTACCACCGTCGGTGGAGTACTCCCAGG
>JNVT01000003.1 GCA_000737985.1 Gammaproteobacteria bacterium MFB021
CAGGCCGTAGTCGAGGCCGCGGTGGCGGCGCAGCAGATCGAAGCGCCGGCGGACCCGCAGTGGGCCGTCACCCAGCGTCTCGGCGTACTGCTGCTGCGCTATCTGGGCGATTCGCGCAATCAGGCCTGGGACTACTGCCAGGCCGCCTGGCACACGCTGCGCCCGCTGCTCGCCGCGCGCGAGGCGTGCGAGCCGCGCATCTGGCGCACCTGATATGGCTGGCGCACCCGACACTGCCGCCGATGAGGAAACGCTGAATAAATCGACGAGCGAGATGAAGCGCAAGGCGCATGGAACACAGAACACGAGACATAACATGGGGTTAGGCGAGTGTTCGACCGGGCTGGCGCCCCAGTACCACGCAACGCAGCGATTCGTTGGGGACGCCGAGTCCGCGCAGGCATTTATGCAGCGTTTCCATAACGATCAAGGGCGCCCGGCGCGCCCGCAAGCCCAGGAGACGAGGCGATGGAACTGACACCCCGAGACAAGGACAAGCTGCTGCTGTTCTCCGCCGCCCAGTTGGCCGAGCGCCGCCGCGCGCGCGGGCTCAAGCTCAACTACCCGGAAGCGGTAGCGCTGATCAGCTTCGAGATTCTCGAAGGTGCCCGCGACGGGCGCAGCGTGGCCGAACTGATGGGTTACGGCCGCGAGATCCTGACCCGCGACGACGTGATGGAGGGGGTCGCCGAGATGATCCCCGAGGTGCAGGTGGAGGCGACCTTTCCCGACGGCACCAAGCTGGTGACCGTGCATTCACCCATCGTGTGAGGGGCGGCCATGATTCCCGGTGAATACCAATTGCAGGACGGCGACATCGAGCTCAACGCAGGGTGCGACGCGATCACCCTGACGGTGGGCAACCGCGGCGACCGCCCGATCCAGGTCGGCTCGCACTATCACTTCGCCGAGACCAATCCGGCGCTCGAGTTCGATCGTGGCGCCGCGCGGGGTTATCGGCTCGACGTGCCGGCGGGCTCGGCGATCCGTTTCGAACCGGGTCAGCGCCGGGCGGTGACGCTGGTGCCGTTCGCCGGCCGGCGGCACGTCTACGGCTTCCGCGGCGAGATCATGGGTGGGCTCTCTAGCGCGCCCGATGCCGCGCGAACCGACGTGCCCAAAGACACGCGGCGCTCACGCGACCGAGATGGCCAAGATCAGGAGGCGAACTGATGGTGAAGATTTCGCGTCAGGCCTATGCCGACATGTATGGCCCTACCGTGGGCGACCGGGTGCGGCTCGCCGATACCGAGCTGTGGATCGAGGTCGAGCAGGATCATACCCACTACGGCGACGAGGTGAAGTTCGGCGGCGGCAAGGTGATCCGTGACGGCATGGGCCAGAGCCAGCGCTGCGACGAGGCGGTGATGGACACCGTGATCACCAATGCGCTGATCCTCGACTGGTGGGGGATCGTCAAGGCCGATGTCGGCCTCAAGGCAGGGCGCATCGCCGCCATCGGCAAGGCCGGCAACCCCGACGTGCAGCCGGCGGTGACCATCGTGATCGGCCCAGGCACCGAGGTGATCGCCGGTGAGGGCAAGATCCTCACCGCCGGCGCGATCGATGCGCATATCCACTTCATCTGCCCGCAGCAGGTGGAGGAGGCGCTGATGAGCGGGGTCACCACCATGCTCGGCGGGGGTACCGGGCCGGCCACCGGCTCCAACGCCACCACCTGTACCCCGGGGGAGTGGCACCTGGGCAAGATGCTCCAGGCGATCGACACCCTGCCGATGAACATCGGCCTGCTCGGCAAGGGCAACGCCAGCCAGCCCGAGGCGCTCGAGGCGCAGATCGTGGCCGGGGCGATCGGGCTCAAGCTGCACGAGGACTGGGGCACCACGCCGGCTTCCATCGATACCTGCCTGAGCGTGGCCGAGCGCTACGACGTCCAGGTGGCGATCCATACCGATACCCTCAACGAGTCCGGCTTCGTCGAGGACACCCTGGCCGCGTTCAAGGAGCGCGGTATCCACACCTATCATACCGAGGGTGCCGGGGGCGGCCATGCGCCGGATATCATCACCGCCTGTTCCAAGGATTACGTGCTGCCGTCGTCGACCAACCCGACCCGGCCCTACACCGTGAACACCGTCGACGAGCATCTCGACATGCTGATGGTGTGCCACCATCTCGACCCCAATATCCCCGAGGACGTGGCCTTCGCCGATTCGCGCATCCGCCGCGAGACCATCGCTGCCGAGGATATCCTCCACGATCTCGGCGTGATCTCGATGATCGCCTCCGACTCCCAGGCCATGGGCCGGGTCGGCGAGGTGGTCTGCCGCACCTGGCAGACCGCGCACAAGATGAAGGTGCAGCGCGGGCTACTGGCGGAGGATGCCGAGCGCGGCTGCGACAACTTCCGTGCCCGGCGCTATATCGCCAAGTACACCATCAACCCGGCGCTGACCCACGGCCTGGGCCATGAAGTGGGGTCGGTGGAGGTTGGCAAGCTGGCCGACCTGGTGCTGTGGGATCCGGCCTTTTTCGGCGTCAAGCCGGCGCTGATCCTCAAGGGCGGGATGATCGCGGCGGCGCCCATGGGCGACCCCAACGCTTCGATCCCGACCCCGCAGCCGGTGCACTACCGGCCGATGTTCGGCGCCTTCGGGCGTGCGGCCAGCGCCACCCGAGTCAGTTTCGTCAGCCAGGCGGCGCTGGCGGCGGGGGTGGGCGAGCGCCTGGGTCTGGCCAGCCGGCTGGTCGCGGTTCAGGACGTGCGCGGTGTGCGCAAGCGTGACATGAAACTCAACGACGCCTGCCCGCAGCTCGAGGTCGACCCGCAGACCTACGAGGTGCGCGCCGATGGCGAGCTGCTCACCTGCGAGCCCGCGGTCACGCTGCCGCTGGCCCAGCGCTACCATCTGTTCTGACAGCCAGTCTGTTCTGACAGCCAGCCTGTTCTGCTGGGGAATCTGCCCTGATGAGAATGAAAAGGACGACACGATGCTGAAGTTGATCGAGCGCCTCGACGCGGCCTGCGACATCGTCGCCGACGACAGCGTCACGCTCCCCTTCGAGCTGCGCTGCCGCGGGCGCCTCAAGGCCACCAGCGATGGCGGACGCGAGCTGGGGCTGTTTCTCGACCGCGGCCCGGTGCTGCGCCACGGTGCGCTGCTGCGCGCCGAGAGCGGTGAGGTGATCGCGGTGCGCGCCGCCGACGAGCCGGTGGTCACCGCCCGGGTCGAGGGCACGCTGGCGCTGGCTCGGCTCTGCTACCACCTGGGCAACCGCCATGTGCAGCTGGCGCTGGGTGCCGAGGGCGAGTGCGGCTGGGTGCGCTTTCCTCCCGACCATGTGCTGGAGGCGCTGGCGACCCGATTGGGGGCAACTCTGGAGCGCCACCGCGCGCCCTTCGACCCCGAGTCCGGCGCCTATGCCGAGGGGCACGCCCATGGCCACAGTCATGGCCACGGACATGGACATGATCACGGTCACACGCACGATCACGCGTCCGAGCGCGGAGTCGCCGGGGGTGCCCTGGTCTACGACTTCGTGCCGCGCGGTCGCGGCCACGAGCACTGAGCGTGGCAGAAGAGTCGACACGCTCGCCGCTGGCGCTGCTGGGCCTGTTGCAGCTGGTCAGTCCGGCGCTGCCGATCGGCGCCTTCGCCTGGTCGCAGGGGCTGGAGAGTGCTTTCGAGCTCGGCTGGGTGAGAGACGAAGCGACGCTCGGTGCCTGGCTCGACGGAGTGCTCGAGGATGGCCTGACCCGCTGCGAACTGCCGCTGCTCGAGCGCCTGTGGCAAGCCTGGGAGAGCGGGGATCGCGAGGCACTGGCGGCCTGGAACGACTGGCTGCTGGCCAACCGCGAGACCCATGAGCTGGCCGAAGAGGATCTGCGTCTGGGGCAGTCGCTGGCGCGCCTGCTCGGCGATCTGGAGCTGCTGCCGGAAGATGGCTGGCTGCCGCCGACGCCCACCTACGTCACGCTGTTCGCCTGGGCGGCGCAGCGCCGCGGTATCGCGCTGGCGGATGCCCAACTGGGATTCGCCTGGGCCTGGCTCGAGAACCAACTGGCGGCGGCGTGCAAGGCGCTACCGCTGGGGCAGACCGCGGCCCAGCGGCTGGTGGAGCGGCTGCGTCCGGCACTGGCAGCCGCGGTGACGCGCGCCGCCGAGTTCGACGACGAGGATCTGGGCCCGGCGCTGCCGGGGCTGGCCCTGGCCAGCGCGCTGCACGAGACGCAGTACTCGCGGCTGTTTCGCAGCTGACCGGCGGAGAGACAGCATCATCGCCGAGCGAGGCCGATGACAGCGTCACACTGAGCTTTCATACGTATAGGCATCCGCGCCGGAGCGGGATCGGTCGGCGCGAAGACCATAAGGAGAGAGGGATATGCAACACTGTTTGCGAGTGGGCGTCGGCGGCCCGGTCGGGTCCGGCAAGACCGCACTGCTCAAGCAGCTCTGCCTGGCGCTGCGCGAGCACTACGATATCGCGGTGATCACCAACGACATCTATACCCGCGAGGACGCGGACTTCCTGCTGCGTCACGACGCGCTGGATGCCGACCGCATCATCGGCGTCGAGACCGGCGGCTGCCCGCACACCGCGATCCGCGAGGACGCCTCGATGAATCTGGCGGCGATCGACGACCTCCATGCGCGGCATCCGACGCTGGAGCTGGTGCTGGTGGAGTCGGGTGGCGACAACCTCGCCGCCACCTTCAGCCCCGAGCTCTCCGATCTGACCCTCTACGTGATCGATGTCTCCGCCGGGGACAAGATTCCGCGCAAGGGCGGGCCGGGGATCACCAAGTCGGATCTGCTGATCATCAACAAGATCGATATCGCCGAGCGCGTCCACGCCTCGCTCGAAGTCATGGAGCGCGACGCCAAGATGATGCGCGGCCCACGCCCCTTCGTCTTCGCCAACCTCTATGACGGGGTCGGCGTCGAGACCATCGTGCGCTTCATTCTCGACCGCGGGATGCTGCCGGAGCGCCGCGGCGAGGCGCAGCGGGCGCGGACCGACCAGGCGCTGCTGTGCGCCGAGTGAATCGGCCTCGTTCACGCTGACATCGACGCTCTCACACTCAAGCCACGACCCATCGCCCACCCATCCACCACCCAACCTTCCACCATCCAAGGAGTACACCATGCAAGCTCGACCCTCTCGTCGCACCGCGCGCCGTCTGGCCTGGCTCGGCGCGCCGCTGGCGCTGCTGCTGGCCTCGGCGGCCTACGCCCACCCGGGGCAACTGCCGCATACCCATGGCGGCAGTTTTCTGGCCGGCCTGATGCACCCGCTGACCGGTCTCGATCATCTGCTGGCGATGCTGGCGATCGGGCTGTGGAGCTGCCGCCAGGCGCCCACGCTGCGCCGGGCGATGCCTGTGCTGATCGCGCTGGGCATGGTGTGTGGTGCCGGTCTGGCCTGGGCCGGGGTGCCGCTGCTGGGGGTGGAGTTCGGCATCGCCTCCAGCGTGCTGCTGGCGGGCGTGCTGCTGGCGACGCTGGTCAAGCTGCCCAGCGCGGTGGGTGGCACGCTGGTGTTTGCCTTCATTCTGCTGCACGGCCATGCTCACGGTAGCGAACTGGCGCCGGGCGCCTCGGCGCTGCTCTACGCGCTGGGCTTCGTGATCACCAGCGTGGCGATCACCCTGGTCGGACGTCAGGCCGGTGCCTGGCTGGCCCAGCGTGACAGCCGCTGGCTGCGCGGCATCGGCGCCGCCATCGCCGCAGCCGGCGGGGCGCTGATGCTGGGCTGAGTGCTCCGCCGCCTCAGCTCTCTTGCGCATCCGGCTCGGTATCGGCTGCGTACCTTGATTACCTGGCGGCGCTGCATGGCTCGGCAGGTAGGTCGGTGCCGTGACTGCGGTCGCGGCGCCGGCGCGCTGTTCCGATCCTTCCAGGCCGCTCATGCGGCCTTTTTCATGCCAGCGTGGGCCGGTCAGCGGGGATGACGCACGCGGCGATAGCCCGCATTGATGAAACAGTAGCCGCCGTAGGCGATCAGGCCGCAGGCGACGCCACCCAGCAGGAAGTCGCCGTAAGGTTGGTGGGCGAGCAGATCGAGGGCGCCACCCAGGCCCTGGGTCTGGCTGGGCGAGAGCTGCCAGGCGGCCAGGCCGATCAGGCCGCCGATCAGAATGAACGTTACCCCGCGGGCGGCCAGCCCGACTCTGGCGATGCCTTCGAGCAGCGGCAGCGGCGGGTTGGGGCGCTGGTCGAGATGCCAGTTCTTGCGGTAGGCACGCCGCCAGGCGCGCACCAACTGATGCACGCCGACGGCGACGAAGCCCAAGCCTACCGCCAGCAGCAGCCAGCGCCCGCCGGGAACGCCCAGCAGCCACTCGGTGCGGCGGCGGTTGTCTTCCTGGGATGAGCTCGCCACGCTGTGCAGCAGCAGGGCCGCGCACTGCCACGCCAGGGTAGCGTAGAGCCCGGCGCTGAGGGCGAATCCCAGCCGCTGTAGCCAACCCTTCCAGTCGTTACCCTTGTGCTCGGTGTCCCAGATCGCCTGGCCCAGACGCCAGGCCACGTAGGCGACCAGACCCAGACCGAGCAGTACCAGCAGCACGCTGCCGAAGGGCCACAGCGCGATCTTGTGGATCACCTCGCTGGTGCCGCTCTCGCTGCCGCCCAGGCCGATGGTGGTGAGCAGAGCGAGCCAGCCCACCGCGACATAGATCAAGCCCTTGGCGGTGTAGCCGGCGGACGCGCTGAAGCGTAGCCCGTCACGGAGTCGAGAGCGTCGGTGCGGCATGGAGATCCCTGAACGCGAATGATCCCTGCAGCCTAGCAGCTCGCCGGGTTCGGCGCCGATGCCCGATGCGATAGGCTATCCTGTCGCCGGCCGTCAGGTGGGGCGGTGAAAACTCATGAAACACGCGTGACACACTGTGGGAACATCGATGAAGCATTTCGTGGTACGCCCGCGCTCGGCGGCGGGCTGGGGGCTGTTGCTGCTATTCCTGGGCCTGATCGGTATGGGCCTGTGGCCGGTAGTGGCCGGCGTCAATCGGGCGCGGCTGGCGTTCGGGCTGCCGTGGCTGGCGCTATGGGCCTATGCCATCGTGGCTGGCTGCTGGCTCGCCATGCTGGTGGGCAACCGCTGGCTGGCGCGGAGGGCAGGCGGCGATGATTGAGCTTGCGACGCGCAGCCTGATGCCTTTGTGGATCACCCTGGGCTATGTCGCGGTAGCGCTGGTGATCGGCCTGCGCGCGCGCCGTGGGCGCGTCATGGACAGCCTGGAGGAGTGGGGCGTGGCCGGGCGCAGCATGGGCGGCGTCACGCTCTATCTGCTGATCGCCGCTGGCAGCATCAGCGCCTACACCTTCATGGGGGCGCCCGGCTGGGCCTACAGCAAGGGCGTCGCGGTCTTCTACGTGGTGATCTATCTCTCCTATCTGGCGCTGGTGGCGTGGTACTGCGGCCCGCGGGTGTGGGAGTTCGGCCGGCGCTTCGGCCACGTCACCCAGGGCGCGGCCATCGCCGACCGTTATCAGAGTCCGCTATTGGGTGGCCTGGCGGCGCTGGTGATGTCGATCGGCTCGCTGGCCTATGCGGTGCTGCAGACCATGGGGTCGGCCTACATTCTGGCGGTGATGAGCGGCGGGCGTATCCCGGTCTGGGCGGGGGTGATCCTGATCCTGGCGGCGATGGCGCTCTATCTCTACGTCAGCGGGCAGCACGCCATCGGCCTGACCAACGCTTTCCAGGGTGTGCTGATGCTGGTGGTAGCGTGGAGTGTGGGGCTGTGGTCGGCCCACACCGCCAGCGGCGAACTGGGGTTCGGCGCCATCTTCGCGCGCCTGCAGGCGGAGCGCCCCGACTTCCTGACTCTGCCAGGGGCGGGCGGCGACATGAGCTTCGCCTTCTGGACCACCTCGATCATCGTCTCGATGCTCTCGTTCATGCCGCCGGTGTGGAGCCAGTGGATGAGCGCGCGCTCCGCCGACACCATCCGGCGCAGCGCGACCTGGCTGCCGACCTACTACATCGTGGTGCTGCCGATGGTGGTCGTGGGCTTTATCGGTATTCTCGCGCTGCCGCAGCTCGAACGCGCCGATACCGTGGCCCTGAGCTATGCCCTTGGCCATCTGCCGGTGTGGCTGGTGGGGCTGCTGGGGGCGGGCACCCTGGCGGCGGCGATGTCCTCGTGCGAGCCGTTTCTGCATTCGGTGGCGATGGCCTATGCGCGGGATATCGCCCAGCCGCTGTGGCGGCTCAGTGACAGCGCCACGGCACGCCTGGCGCGGCGGTTGCTGATTCCGATCATGGCGCTGATCGTGGCCCCGGTGGCGATCAGCGAACCCAGCAACCTGGTGATGATCCTGCTGGTGGGGCTCGGCTTCGCCACCCAGGTGCTGCCGGCCTTCATCGGCATGTTCGTGTGGACCCGCGCCTCCACCCCCGGGGTGATCGCCGGCATCGTCGCCGGCTTCTGCGTGACCCTCGCTTTCACTCTGATCTGGCGCAATCCGCTCGGCGTGCATGCCGGCTTCTGGGGGCTGCTGGTCAACCTGCCACTGTTCGTGGGCGTGTCGCTGCTGACGCGGCCGGTGCGCGACGACGTGGTCGAGCGCTTCTTCGCCATCAGCGCCCCGGGTCGCTCCCGCGCCTGACAGGCGCGGGTGGGGTCAGGCCGGATTGGCGGCGAGAATTTTCTTCAGGAAGCGCTGAGTGCGTTCATCGCGTGGCTGGCTGAACAGCGTCGCCGGCGGCGCCTGTTCGATGATTCGGCCCTCGTCCATGAACACCACGCGGTCGGCGACCTCGCGGGCGAACTGCATCTCGTGGGTCACCACGATCATGGTCTGGTGCTCCGCCGCGAGCTGTTTCATCAGCCCCAGGACCTCCTCGACCCACTGCGGGTCGAGGGCCGAGGTCGGCTCATCGAACAGGATCACCTCGGCGTTGGCCGCCATGGCCCGGCCGATGCCGACGCGCTGCTGCTGGCCTCCGGAGAGCGAGGCCGGATAGGCATCGGCCTTGTCGGCCAGGCCGATGCGCTCGAGGATCTTGCGCGCCCGGGCATGGGCTTCGCGCTTGGAGAGGCCGTCGACCACGATCATGCCTTCGGCGATGTTCTGAAGCGCGGTCTTGTTGGCGAACAGGGCGTAGTTCTGGAATACGAAGGCGGTGCGCCGGCGCAGGGCGAGAATCTGCGCCTGCGTAGCGCGGGTGGCATCGACCTGCAGATCGCCCACCGTGAGCTGGCCGGCATCCGGACGCTCGAGGAAGTTGATGCAGCGCAGCAGGGTCGACTTGCCGGTTCCCGAGGGGCCGACCACGACGATGATCTCGCCGCGTTCGAGTTTCAAGTCGATGGCGTCGAAGACCACCTGGTCGCCGAACTGCTTGCGGATACCCTTGAGTTCGATCATCGCTGATAGGCCCGGTTGAGTCGTTGCTCCAACCATTTCTGCACCCATGACAGGGCTTCCACCACGACCCAGTAGATCACGGCGACGACCAGAAAGGCTTCGAAGTAGAGAAAGCTGCTGGCGGCTTCCTTCTGAGTCGCCCCCATCAGCTCGGTGACACCCAGGGTGAAGGCGAGCGAGGTCGACTTGATCATGTCGATGAAGTAATTCATCAGCGTCGGCGTGGCGACGCGGGTCGCCTGCGGCAGCACGATGCGCCGCATCAACTGGCCCTGGGTCATGCCCACCGAGAGCGCGGCCTCGGTCTGGCTGCGATCGATCCCGACGATGGCGGCGCGGATCGACTCAGCCATGTAGGCCGAGAAGTGTAGGGTCAGGCCGAGAATGGTGGCGGTGATACCGTTGATCGAGACCAGAAAAGTGAGTACCTGCGGCAGCCCGTAATAGAACAGGAACAGCTGTACCAGCAGCGGCGTGCCGCGGAAGAACGAGATGAACAGCTTGGCAAAGACGTTGAGCCCGGGCAGCTCGGTCACCCGGATTACCGCCAGCAGCGAAGCCAGGACCAGGGCGCACAGCATGCCCGCGGCGGCCATGCCCAGGGTCAACGGTAGATAGCTCAGAAGGATGGGCACCAGGCCCAGCATGTAGTCGACATTGAGTGCGTGCATAGAGATCACTACGCCGCGCAGCGCGGCCGTGGATAACAGAAAGGCCCATGAAGCCGGCAAGCGTCATGGGCCGTGTCGCCCCGGCGCAGCCCCGCGTGCAGGACGCAGGGCACGACTTGAGGGCGGCGTGGAATCAGAGTATCAGGGTTGGGTGATATCGGTACCGAACCACTTCTCGGAGATCGCCTTCAGCTTGCCGCTGTCGCGCAGCTTGGCCAGCGCCGCGTTGACGCGGTCACGCAGGGCAGCACCGGCTTCGTCGTCGCGGAAGGGGTAGGCGTTCTGGATCTGCGAGAAGGGCTGGCCGGCAAGCTCTAGCGGCAGCGGCTTGTCCTTGATCACCTGGGTCGCGCTGACGCGGTCCATGACGAAGGCGTCGGCACGGCCGAGGGCCACGTCCTGCTCGATGTTGGAGTCGTAGGTCTTGATATTGATCTGGTCAGCGTAGGGCAGCTCTTCGAGCAGCGCTTCGTAGTTGGAGCCGAGGTTGACCGCGACGGTCTTGCCCTTTAGATCCTCGACGCCGTGAATGGCGTCATTACCCTTGCGCACCACGACCTGGGCACCGTCATAGACGTAGGGCGTGCTGAACAGGTACTTCTTCTCACGCTCGGGGGTGATGGTGATCTGGTTGGCGATGGTGTCGATGCGCCCGGAGTCGAGCATCCCGGCGAGCCCGGAGAAGCTGGCAGTCACGAAATCGATGTCATCGCCGGTCTCTTCGCCGATGGCGTTCATCAGGTCGACCTCGAAGCCCTTGAGCACGTCATGGTCGACGAAGGTGAACGGGTAGTAGCCGCCGGACATGCCGACGCGCAGCGTATCGGCGTGCGCCATGCTGCTCATCGAAGCCAAGCCCAGACCCAGGGCCAGGGCGCCGCCGCGCAGCATGCGGCCAGCCAGAGAGTGTGCGTATCGAGCCATGCGGGTGATCTCCTCTTCGATAGGGCCGTCGCGGTATCTGGCGGCGCGGCCATGAGTGGGGCTAGCATAGCGCAAAATTTTTTGTCGGAATAAGAGAAAAATTTTATATGCCATTTTGTTTGGGGCTATGGCGTCATCGCCGACGGCCAGCTCGTCGATACCTGGCTGACGGAGGGAATATTTTGTACGAGCCTTTGTCGTTTGTAATGTATTGATCTAACATCGGCTCGATTCTCTTCGTGAAGGCTGCCGCAGGGACGTGACCAAGGGAGTTGCGCGCTGCGCTGGTTAGCGGCATGGCCAGGGAACGGGCCGATAGGCTCAGGTACCGTTGAGAGTCGAGAGCGAGTCGCGTTCTGGGCGCTATCGGCGTTGCTCTCGCAGCCCCGGCAGACGGGCTGGAGCGCATCCTGCTTTCGGGGAGTCGATGTCCTTCCATCGTCTCCCTTCCCCCATTTCATGGCCCACCTGCCAGTGGCACCGGTCATCACTCATGCCTGGCGCGTGCTTGACCTAGAGAAAGGTTTTGTATAACTTTGCGTTCGTTGGTCGATTCACCGGCTTCAAGGATGGAGTTCAGGGTAGATAGGTGGATCTTGGCTGCGATCATGGAAGATCGTATGGGTGCATGGCACCAGGAAGGTGACCTTGTGGCTTGATTGCAAAGCACCGCACGCCGGCAAGGGTCAGGATGACCCGGCAATAGGGCAGGATGTTCTCGGCGCAGGCGGATCTTAGAAAGGCGGGCCCTCGGGCTCGCCTTTCGTGTTTGTGGCATCTCCTTGTCCCTCCTGGGTCTGACGATGCGCTGGCGTGTCGCTGATGATACCGGCCATGGATGTCGAAGGGGCGACATACCGGATCCCGGGGACGAGCAAAAAGCGCCAGTTGCGCTATGCTGAAGAAACGCCATGCGCCCAAGGCGCAGCGTGTCTGTCAACCAAAGAGACAAGGGACTTGCCATGAAAAAAGGTATTGCAGTCGTCACCACTACCGCCCTCATGCTGCTCGGCGGCGCGGGTATGGTCTATGCCGACAGCGCCGCGATGAAGCAAGCCGAGCAGGCCAATCAAGAGCCGCTCAAGAAGGGTGACGGCGTGACCGAGTCGCAGCAGGACATGATGAGTGGCGAGAGCGAGCATCAGGGCATGGATGAAAGCGGTCACAGCGCAGCGACCGATGATTCCATCGACGCCATGCAGGAAGAGACCGATGGCAAGACCGATATCAAGGATGCCGAGGATCTCGATTCCATCAATGCTCAGGGTCAGAGCGACGCCGCGGCGGCGGCTCAGAAGTCCCAGTGACAGGCTAACGACCTCTCTCGAAAAGCGCCCTGCGGGGCGCTTTTTTGTCGCCTGACGCTGCCTCCCTGTCAGTCGGTAGATACATAACGATACAATTACTTTCCCACTTCTTCACCTGTATCAAATTATCTGATCCTCGAGGGGTCCACAGTGTGCGTGTCGTCAGGAAGACGACAGCGGGAGGCGAGGTCGCAGGAAGCGGCCGGCACAGGGAGGTTTGGCAGGATGCCATGGCATGCGGCAGGAGGCCGCCACGATTAGGGGGTTCGTACGCGGACCCTCTATTTTTGTGTCCGCCCGAATCGTGCCGACAGTCGGACGCTCCTGATGCGAGTAGGCAGGGGCCGTACAGCGAATTGACTTTGGCGCGCTCGTCCGTAAAATGAGCGCGCTCTTCATCCAGCGGATGTGGTGGAATTGGTAGACACGCTAGATTTAGGTTCTAGTGCCGCAAGGCGTGGGAGTTCGAGTCTCCCCATCCGCACCAGTTTGATTCACGAGGCTTTTCGGGCTTCGATGATTTCCTCATGGTTTCTATGACCTCCTCTAGTAGCGCCGCTTGATTTCCTGTGTGACCCGAGTCTGACGCACTACTCGTTCGTTTGACCGCACCGAGTCGGTTGAACGTTTCGCCGACCTTGCGCTCTCCCTCATGGCCATGGCCAGGAAGAGGCCAGTGCGTGTCCGAACCTCCTCCACGGCGCTTTCAGCTAAGGCTCGTAGGCGACCCGATGCAGGCGTATCACCATGTTCTCGATGAACGACTTGCAGCGGGTCGCATAGTGCGGATGGATCTGACGTATATGCCCTTCAGGGTCGCGATCGCCTTCATAGGTGATCTGGTTACGTCTCTGGATCAATACGTTCAGCTTCTGCTTGATATCGGTGGGGGTGCAGGCGGGCCCCGGCCAGATGGCGGCAATCGACTCGATGATATCGGCATGCCCCAGCAGGCGATAGGCGGCAATCAGTTCCTCCGGCGATTTGAATGATAGCGACGTACGGCCGCTGGGCTGGGAGGGATCGACCCAGATTCGCGTACCACGATCCGTATCCGGGGTCGGACTGGGGTGCATGCACAGGCTCGAGCAAGTAGCGCTGGCCGGCTGCTCGAGCACGTTCTTCATCGGCACATAGAGCGACACGCAGGCGCGATATTCCCCCAGTTTGTCGGTGACGACTTCGTCGACGTAGGCATCCATGGCTGCCAGCGAGAAGGCTACCGCCGAGCGCGGCAGCCACAGCAGGTCGCTGTGCGCCTCGTCCAGCCGTCCGCGAGGCAGAATACCGCGCGCGCTGCACAGCTCTCTGTACATGTTCACAAGCTTGTCGACGGCCGACATCCGGCTCTGAAAACGCTCGTAGAGTGACATGTTGTTCGTATAGCCCCCAGGAATGATGGACGGTGATATGGCATCGATGAGCCGCAGCGATCCCGCCGTTGTCGCTCTCTGATGGGCATGCAATCGGCGCGACCTTCCTTTGCGGTGTGATGATTATCGATGAATTTTTCTTTGCTTATCAAAGCTGATATTTTAATAAGATAAATCTAATGTGTAAGGTTTTATTCCGCTGGATGTGCGGGTGGTCATGTCTACCTTTGCGCTTTTTGTGATCAGTGTCCTAATGGCGTTTCCATCAAAAAATCCTTTTTATAAAAGACATTAGGGTTTTGTTCGTGTCTTGGTAAGCATTTTTATGAGAATGGGTGCGTCATGAAAGGAAAGGGGTAAAGTTTATTATTTTTGCATTAGATTTATTTTGTTTTTGGTCATTTTCGCTATGTGTCATGGCGCTAATGTCGTTTGCGAAAATGTAAGTTTTACTCATCCAGTCGGGGTGGAGAGTGCTTCAAGGAGTCTGGGGCAGTTGCGGTCTTGAAGAGGTGCTGATATCGGACAGATATCAATCAAGATGGGCGGTGAGGTAGAGCAAGGGCGTGTGAAGGCAAAGTGGGTAGAGAAAGCCGACATGGGCGGATGAGAGGGGCCTGGCCGGGTATCGGGGATGTCTGCCTTTACTCGGGTCTAGCACACCTTTCACAACCGCTGGAGGACGTGGGCTTATCCGTGGCAGAGCGTTTCGGGGGCGCTTTGACCCTCTTTCTAAAGACTACCTTTACCGTTCCTGGCAAAGGCCCCTCGCTTTGCCCTGCCCCCGGGGCCCATCATTGAAGGCTTTGCACACGAGTGCTTGGTCCCGCAGGAAAGCGAGACCGCTCGAGCACTCCTGGTTGCAGAGGAGGTCATCGCGATTGGGGAAGTCACCGCGATTGGGGAAGTCACCGTGATAGTTGGATGCGCTTTTCTGCCTTGATTTCATCACCGAGAGGCCATCTCTCACAGGGAACACCGAAGCGATTCTCTGCTTCGGAGCGCAGCAGGTCGATGCGGCGAATCAGCGCGCGACGATGGCTGCAGATACCGATGGGGATAGTGCGCACGAAGGCGCCGCGATCATGGCTCACTCTGATACTGAAGCGGGATGACTCTTCCTTGAAAGAGGCGCGCACGCGATACGGTTTCAATCCTGATTCCAGCAGCTGTAAAGCTTCCTGTCTGCCCAGTGGCATCGCGAAACTCCTCGAATCCGGTACAGGGCCGTGCCGGCGAGGGGCCATGGCTGCGAATGGTTCCCCGCGCCGAGGTATCGGCGGATCGACCTCAGTGTAGCCAAGGTTGGCGGGCGCGGCGTGACGGCCTTCAAGCCGCCGCTTCGGTTGCCGATCTCTCTGGAGAGGGAGTGCCTGCGTGCCGGGGTGCCGAGGGCAAAGCGCCACCAGTAGCGGGTGAGAGGGCGCCAAGAGAGTGTGAGAGGGCGCCAAGAGAGGAGGGAAGAGGCGCATGATCAGACGTCACACCCTGTGCCGGATGCTCGCTTCCGGTGGTCTAGGCTGGCGGCTCGAGCGCTGGCTGCGCCGGGCGTTGCCCGGCTACTGCGCGTTCTGCTATGCCCGCCTCGCCGGCGATCTCCCTTGGTGTGCCGACTGCGATGACGACCTGCCTTGGAATGTCGCGGCCTGTGAGCGCTGCGCCGAACCCCTGCCCAGTGCCTACGACAATCACCGCTGCGGGCGTTGCCTGCAGCGCCCACCGGCATTCGATGCGGCCTGGGTACCGCTGCGTTACGAAGGGGAGCTGATACGGCTGGTGCAGCGCTTCAAGTTTTCCGCCGATCCGCGTGCCGGTACGTTAATGGTGGAGCTGCTGGTCCACGCCATGGGTGCCAACGCACCATGCGGTGAGCGACTGATCGGCGTTCCCGGCTCGTGGACGCGCACCCGCGAGCGCGGGTTCGACCCGGTCGCCTGGCTGGGCGGCTCGCTCGCCGCGCGCTGGCAGCTACCGCGGCTGGCGGCGCAACGCCAGCGCGACTCGTCGAGCCAGCGTGGGCTAGATCGCGCCGCGCGCCGGCGCAACGTCAAGGATGCCTTCGTGATCGAGGGGCCGCTGCCCGAGTCGGTGCTGCTGCTGGACGACGTCATGACCACCGGGGCCACCCTGGAGGCGCTGGCCCTGGCCTGCCGCCGTGCGGGTGCTCGGCGTATCGGAGTGGTGGCGCTGGCGCGTACGCCGCCGGGCCGAATCTGATAGCATGCGCCGCCATAGCCTTCGTCTGCCGAGGTACGCCATGAGTGCCGCATCGCCGCATCCGTTCGAGACCCTGACGCCCCAGCGCGTGGTCGAGGCGGTCGAATCCCAGGGCTTCTGGCTGCCGGGCGAACCGTTCGCCCTCAACAGCTACGAGAATCGGGTCTATGCCTTGAGCGACGACGAGCGCCAGCGCTGGGTCGCCAAGTTCTACCGCCCTGAGCGTTTGAGCACGGCGCAGATTCTCGAGGAGCACGCCTTTCTGGGTGAACTCGCTGCCGCCGAGGTCGCGGTCGGCGCGCCGTGGCAGAACGCCCAGGGTGAGACGCTGTTCGAGGCGGAGGGCTTCCGCTTTGCGCTATTCGCCCATGTGCCGGGGCAGGCGCCGGAGCTCGACAATCCCGCGCATCTCTTCGCCCTGGGGCAGCTGATCGGGCAGGTGCATGCCATCGGCCGGCGGCAGTCGTTCCAGCATAGGCCGGTGTTCGAGCCGCTGCGGCTGGTCGAAGAGAGCCGCGAGCGCGTGCTCGCCGCGCCCTGGATGAGCGCGCGGCAGCAGAGCGCCTATACCCGCGTGACCGACGCGCTGCTGGGGCTGCTCGCCGAGCACGCCTGGCCGCACCAGGCTTTGCAGCGCGTTCACGGCGACTGCCATCTGGGCAACATGCTCGGCCGCGATGAGCACTTTGCCCTGGTCGACTTCGACGACTGTGCCATGGCACCGGCGGTGCAGGATCTATGGATGCTGCTCACCGCGCAGTCGCCTGAGGAGTGGCAGATGCAGCTCTCCGAGGTGATCGAAGGTTACGAGGAGTCGCTCGAGTTCGACCGGCGCCAGCTCGAGTGGATCGAGGCGCTGCGCACGCTGCGCCTGGTGCGTCATAGCGCCTGGCTGGCCAACCGCTGGCAGGACCCGGCGTTCCCGCGCGCTTTCCCCTACGTGGCCGACAGCGGCTACTGGGATCAGCACATCCGCACCCTGGAGCAGCAGCGGGTGGCGCTGGACTCGCCGCGCTGGCTGGCCTGAGGGCGGCGGGTGCGAATACGCCCGGCGCGCGCCGGCGATAGAGCGCGGGGGCGAGTTTCGCTAGAATCCCTTTTCATCATGCGTCGGCTTTCGTGGCCTGCGTCTCCCTCTTCCCATCAGCGCGGCGCCGGTGCCCGATAGTCGGCGTCAGCGCCCGCAAGCGACAGGATCAAGGCAGCATCATGACAGAGCAATTGGCAGGCCATTTTCGCGGCATTCTCGAACACCTGGGGGAGGACCCCCAGCGCGAGGGGCTGCGCAACACGCCGCAGCGGGCCGCCAAAGCGATGCAGTTTCTGACCCAGGGTTACCATCAGTCTCTGGAAGAACTGGTCAACGGCGCCGTGTTCGCCTCCGACACCGACGAAATGGTGCTGGTCAAGGACATCGAGATGTACTCGATGTGCGAGCACCATGTGCTGCCGTTCATCGGCAAGTGCCATATCGCTTACCTGCCCCAGGGCCGGGTCTTGGGGCTGTCCAAGTTCGCGCGCATCGTCGACATGTACGCCCGGCGGCTGCAGATTCAGGAGAACCTCACCCGCGAGATCGCCGAAGCGGTGATGCAGGTGACCGGCGCCCGCGGCGTGGGTGTGGTGGTCGAGGCCCAGCACATGTGCATGATGATGCGCGGCGTCGAGAAGCAGAACTCAAGCATGAAGACTTCGGTCATGCTCGGCAGCTTCCGCAAGAACCAGACTACGCGGCAGGAGTTCCTGATGCTGGTCAACGGCCGCTGAGAGAGTGTTTACAAATTCGGCGAGCGAAGGCAAGACAAGGCAAAATCGGTCGAAAAAGCGGAGTTTACATGGGGTAAATGAGCACTTTGAGGCCGATTTTAACGCCGTATTGCCGAGCACAGGCATTTTGTAAACACACTCTGAGGCAGGAGCGCGATACATGGATGGCCGACTCGACACCTTCGATGACGACACCCAGCGCGGCGAGATCGTGGGACAGGATGGCCAGCGCTATGCCTTCGACTTCGGCCAGTGGCGCGGGCGCGGTCTGCCGGCGGCGGGGCAGGCGGTGCGCTTCGACGTGGCCGAGGGGCGCGCGATGCGCGTGTTCAATCGGCCCGAGGCGCAAAAGCCCGCGCGCAGCACCCGTGATGCCAGCGGCAAGTTACAGCGCAAGCAGCTCTCGCACTGGGCGCTGGCGGCCTTCGTGGTGGCGTGTGCCGGTGTTGGCGCCGGGCGCTATGCGCCGGTGGTCGAGGTGGTCGCGCTGGTGCTCGCCTGGCTCGGCCTGCGCCACGTGCATCGTGCGCCGCAGCGCTTCAACGGCCAGGCGGTGGCGGCGCTGGCCCTGGTGATCGCGGTCGGCGTGACGCTCTGGTCCCAGGGCGTGGTGTAACCGGCTGCGACGGTTTGGCGCCTCGGCTGCCGTCATACCGATTGTCACTGGCGCCAACGCAGCGAAAGCGCCATCCTTTCCCCCGACACCTTGCCCGTTTCAGACGCGTCGCCCGAGTCCTGGCGGCGCGCCGGCAATCACCGCCGGCCGCGCGGTTTCGGCGCGGTCGACGGCAGGCACATCAAGGAAGGAGTGACTCATGCAATCCGTCAAAGAGAGCGCGCTGTTCAGGCCCTACGCCTATATCGATGGCAACTGGGTGGCCGCCGACAGCGGCGAACAGATCGACGTCGACAACCCCGCCAGCGGCGAGATCCTGGGGCGCATGCCGCGCCTCGGCCGTGCCGAGACCGAGCGCGCTATCGACGTCGCCGAGGCGGCCCTGCCGGGCTGGCGCAACCATACCGCGCTGGAGCGTGCCGACATCCTGATGAAGTGGTACGAGCTGATGCTCGAGCACAAGGATGAGCTGGCCGCGATCATGACCGCCGAGCAGGGCAAGCCGGTCAAGGAGGCGGCGGGGGAGATCGTCTACGCCGCGAGCTTCATGCGCTGGTTCGCCGAGGAAGCGCGGCGCATCTACGGCGATACCATCCCGGCGGCCAGCAGCCAGCAGCGTATCGTGGTGACCAAGCAGCCGGTGGGTGTGGTCGGGGCGATCACGCCGTGGAACTTCCCCTCCTCGATGATCACGCGCAAGGCCGCGGCGGCGCTCGCCGCGGGCTGTACCATCGTGATCAAACCGGCCAGCCAGACGCCGTTCTCCGCCACCGCGTTGGCGGCGCTGGCCGAGCAGGCAGGGGTGCCGCGGGGCGTGTTCAACGTGGTGCCGGGCAAGGCCAGCGAGATCGCCAAGGCGATGACCGAGTCCCCGGTGGTGCGCAAGGTCACCTTCACCGGCTCCACCGAGGTCGGCAGTTCGCTGATGGCCGGCGCCGCCCAGCACATCCAGAAGATTTCGCTGGAGCTCGGCGGCAACGCGCCCTTCCTGGTGTTCGAAGATGCCGATCTGGACGCCGCGGTCGAGGGGGCTATCGCCTCCAAGTTCCGCAATGCCGGCCAGACCTGCGTCTGCACCAACCGCTTCCTGGTCCAGTCGAGCGTGATCAACGCCTTCAGCGAGAAGCTCGCCGCGGCGATGAACAGCGAACTGAAGGTCGGCGATGGCTTCCAGGACGGTGTCAATATCGGGCCGCTGATCGATGAGGATGCGGTGGCCAAGGTGAGCGAGCACGTCAAGGACGCCACCGACAAGGGCGCCCAGCTGCTGCTCGGCGGTCACGAGCACTCCCTCGGCGGGCGCTTCTTCTCGCCGACGCTGATCAGCCATGCGACTCCGGAGATGAAGGTGGCGAGCGAGGAGACCTTCGGCCCGCTGGCGGCGGTGTTCCCGTTCGAGACCGAAGAGGAAGCGGTGCGCCTGGCCAATGACACCCAGTTCGGGCTGGCCTCGTACTTCTATTCGCGGGATCTGGGGCGCGTCTGGCGGGTGGCGGAAGCGCTCGAGTACGGCATGGTCGGTATCAACACCGGGCTGATCTCCAACGCCAGCGCGCCTTTCGGCGGCGTCAAGGCGTCCGGGCTGGGGCGTGAGGGCTCCAAGTACGGTCTCGACGAGTATCTCGAGGTCAAGTATCTGTGCATCGACCTGGGTCAGGCGCAGGCATGATTCACCCGGGCGGCTGAGGTCTGCCGCCCGGCATCGAAAAAGCCCACGACAGGCGCTGTCGTGGGCTTTTTTGCGTGACCGGGGAAGCCGTACTCAGTGGCGGAAGTGGCGCATTCCCGTGAACACCATGGCGATGTCCGCTTCGTTGGCAGCGGCGATCACTTCGTCGTCACGCATCGAGCCGCCGGGCTGGATGACCGCGGTGATGCCGGCGGCGGCGGCGTTGTCGAGGCCGTCACGGAAGGGGAAGAAGGCGTCGGAGGCCATCACCGAGCCGGCCACCTGGAGGCCAGCGTGTTCGGCCTTGATGCCGGCGATGCGGGCGGAGTTGACGCGGCTCATCTGGCCGGCGCCGACGCCCACGGTCTGGCGGTCGCGGGCATAGACGATGGCGTTGGACTTGACGAACTTGGCCACCTTCCAGGCGAACACCAGGTCATGCAGCTCGCGCTCGCTGGGCGCGCGGCGGGTCACCACCTTGAGCTCGTCGGCGCTGATCATGCCGGTATCCCGGCTCTGCACCAGCAGGCCGCCGTTGACGCGCTTGTAGTCCCAGCCCTCGCCGCTGCGTGCCGGCAGCTCGCCGCACTCGAGCAGGCGCACGTTGGCCTTGCTGGCGACCGCGTCACGCGCTGCGGCGGAGATCGCCGGGGCGATGATCACCTCGACGAACTGGCGTGCGACGATCGCCGCGGCGGTCTCGCCATCCAGCTCGCGGTTGAAGGCGATGATGCCGCCGAAGGCCGATTCGCTGTCGGTGGCGAAGGCCAGTTCGTAGGCCTTGCGGATGCCGCCCTCATCCTCTGGCACCACCGCCACGCCGCACGGATTGGCGTGCTTGACGATCACGCAGGCGGGCTTGGTGAACGACTTGACGCACTCCAGCGCGGCGTCGGTGTCGGCGACGTTGTTGAACGACAGCGCCTTGCCCTGGAGCTGGTTGGCGGTGGCGATGCTGGCTTCGCGGGTGCCCGTCTCGACCGCGTTACGCTCGACATAGAAGGCCGCTTTCTGGTGCGGGTTCTCGCCGTAGCGCATGCCCTGTTTCTTGGTGAACTGCAGCGACAGCGTACGCGGGAAGTCGGGCTCGCCGCTGCCCACCCGCTGGCCGAAGTAGTTGGCGATCGCAGCGTCGTAGGCGGCGGTATGCTCGAACGCCTTGATCGCCAGGTCGAAGCGGGTCGCCTGACTCACGGCGCCGTCATGGCTGGCCATGTCCTTGAGCACGCGGGCGTAGTCGTCGGCATCCACCACGATGGTGGTATGGGCATGGTTCTTGGCGCAGGCGCGGACCATGGTCGGCCCACCGATGTCAATGTTCTCGACCGCGTCGGCGAGGCTGCAGTCGGGGTTGGCGACGGTGCGCTCGAACGGATAGAGATTGACCACCACCAGGTCGATCGGCGCGATGTCGTGCTCGGCCATCACCGCATCGTCCTCGCCGCGACGGCCGAGGATGCCGCCGTGGATCTTGGGATGCAGCGTCTTGACGCGGCCATCCATGATCTCGGGGAAGCCGGTATGCGCGGAGACTTCGGTCACCGCGATGGCGTTTTCCTGCAGCAGACGGTAGGTGCCGCCGGTGGAGAGCAGCTCGACGCCGCGGCCGACGAGCTCGCGGGCGAAGTCGACGATACCGGTCTTGTCGGACACGCTGAGCAGGGCGCGGCTGACGGGGCGGGAGGAGGATGCGGAGTTTTGAGACATGCCAATCCACTCTTGTCGGTCGGTCGAACGCGCGCTGGAGGGCTTGAGAGTCCGAGCGGCGGGCGTTCGGTGGTGCCCCGCATGGGCGAGGCGAGGGGGAGAATCAGATCAGGTCGTACTGCTTGAGCTTCTTGCGCAGGGTGCCTCGATTGAGGCCCAGCAGCTCGGCGGCGCGGGTCTGGTTACCTTCGACATGACGCATCACGACATCGAGCAGCGGCGCCTCTACCTCGGCCAGTACCATGGTGTAGAGATGCGATACCGATTCACCCTCGAGATGGGTGAAGTAGCGCTCCATCACCTGCTCGACGCACTCGCGCAGCGTGACTTGGGAGCTTTGCTCGGCCATATGAAGGGATTCGACCTCCAGCGGCGCATTGCCGTCGAGGTCCAGAGGCTGCCGACTGTTCATGCTGCGTGAATTCCGTTGTCGATCGCGGTGTCGCCACGAAAGAGTTCATGAAGAAAAGCGAACTGCTCCGCGCTCTGCTCGAGCCGGTTGAATCGCGCGCGATGCTCGCGCCGCGGGTCGCGGGCGGCGAGGTACCAGCCGATATGCTTGCGCGCCACGCGGACCCCGAGATAGTCGCCGTAGTGGGCGTGCAGCGCGGCCAGATGCCGGCGCATGGTGCCCTCGACTTCCGCCAGGCTGGGTGGCGCATGCTCGCGACCGGTGCGCAGGTAGTGCTCGATCTCGCGAAACAGCCACGGGTTGCCCTGGGCACCGCGGCCGACCATTACCGCATCGGCACCGGTATAGGCGAGCACCTCGGCGGCGCGCTGCGGTGTGGTGATATCGCCGTTGGCGAACACCGGAATCGATACCTGCTGCTTGATCGCGGCGATGGTGTCGTACTCGGCGCTGCCGCTGTAGCGCTGCTCGCGGGTCCGCCCGTGGACCGCCAGGGCGGCGATGCCGGCGTTCTCGGCCAGGCGCGCGACATGCAGCGCATTGCGGCTCTGCTCGCACCAGCCGGTGCGGATCTTGAGCGTCACCGGAATCTCGACCGCGGCGACCACCGCGGCGAGAATCTCGCCGACCAGGCGCTCGTCGCGCAGCAGCGCCGAGCCGGCCGCCTTGTTGCACACCTTCTTCGCCGGGCAGCCCATGTTGATGTCGATGATTTCGGCGCCGGCCTCGGCGTTCATGCGCGCGGCCTCGGCCAGCATCTGCGGGTCGCCGCCGGCGATCTGGACCGAACGCGGGCCGGGCTCGCCACGGTGAATCAGGCGTTGACGCGACTTGCGGGTGTGCCAGAGCCGGCTGTCCGAGGTCACCATTTCCGACACCACCAGACCTGCACCGAGCTCGCGACAGAGCTGGCGGAAGGGGCGATCGGTCACGCCGGCCATGGGCGCCAGAATGACCCGGTTGGGCAGTGTGTGGCGGCCGATGCGGGGCAACGCACGCTCGGGCTGCGCGGACACGGCTTCACGCATGGTTACAGAGGCTCGGGGAAAACGGGAAGCTATGATACCGGGCGCTCCGGCTTTGTTGAAGCGCTGTTTGGTCGCACGAACGCGGCGGAAAAGCGTCGGCGGCGGAGCCGGGGCACCGCCGCCGTGGCTTAGACGGTGGGGCTCAGGCGGCGGGACGCTCGCCGCTCAGCAGCACCCAGCCCTCTTTCTCCTGTGGCGGAGCCATGCGCAGGCCCTGGTCGCGATAGGCGTCGAGCACGCTCTCGGCCTGGGCGGCGAGGATGCCGGAGAGCGCCAGGCGTCCGCCAGGCGCGACGCGGCCGGCGATCTCGGCGGCGAGCTCGATCAGCGGGCCGGCGAGAATATTGGCCACGACCACCTCGAAGCGGCCTTGACCCAGGCGCTCGGGGTACTCCAGCAGCAGCCGGCTGTCATCGAGCTGGTTACGCTCGGCGTTGTCGCGGCTGGCCTGCAGTGCCTGGGGGTCGATATCCACGCCGACCGCGGTATCCGCACCCAGCTTGAGGGCGGCGATGGCGAGAATACCCGAGCCGCAGCCGTAATCGAGCACCTGTACGGCGTCGAGGGGCTGGGCGTCGAGCCAGCCAAGGCACAGCGCGGTAGTGGGGTGGGTGCCGGTGCCGAAGGCAAGCCCCGGGTCGAGCAGCAGATTGACCGCCTGCGGGTCCGGGGCGGCGTGCCAGCTGGGCACGATCCACAGCCGCTCACCCATACGCAGCGGCTCGAAGCCGTCCATCCACTCGCGCTCCCAGTCACGGTCGGCGAGCAGTTCATACTCGATCTGGGGCGCGGGCTCTTCCGGTTCCTGTTCGGCCCAGGCGCGCTGGACCCGCTCGATCATCGCCTCGACCCCCTCGAGATCGTCGTAGAGACCGGTCAAAACCGTCTCCTGCCACAGCGGCGTGGTGCCGCGGTCGGGCTCGAAGACCGGGTCGTCGTGGGCATCCTGCAGGGTGATCGCGCTGGCACCCTCGGCCAGCAGCAGCTCCTCGAGCCATTCGGCCTGTTCGGGGGCGATATGCGCCTTGAGTTGTAGCCACGCCATGGCGGCGCTCCTTGATCTCGTCGGTGGGGGCGAACGCAGACGGGGCGGTCATCCCGAGGGGCTTGAGACAGATCCCCAGAGCATGACCGCCCCGTCGTGACGCGCCGCGAATCAGCTCAGGCCGAGCTTCTTCTCGAGGTAGTGGATGTTGACCCCACCCTTCTGGAAGGCGCTGTCACGCACCAGATCCTTCTGCAGGTCGGTATTGGTCTTGATCCCTTCCACCAGCAGCTCGTCGAGCGCATTGCGCATGCGCACCAGGGCGATCTCGCGATCCGCGCCCCAGGTGATCAGCTTGCCGATCAACGAGTCGTAGTGGGGCGGCACGGTGTAGCCGGTATAGATGTGCGAGTCCATGCGTACGCCCAGGCCACCCGGAGGGTGGTAGAGGTCGATCTTGCCGGGCGAGGGCATGAAGGTGCGCGAGTCCTCGGCGTTGATGCGGCACTCGAAGGCGTGGCCGTTGAGCTGGACATCCTCCTGACGGATCGACAGCGGCAGACCGCTGGCGATGCGCAGCTGCTCCTTGACGATATCCACCCCGGTGACCATCTCGGTAACCGGATGCTCGACCTGGACGCGCGTGTTCATCTCGATGAAGAAGAACTGGCCGTTCTCGTAGAGGAACTCGAAGGTGCCGGCGCCGCGGTAGTTGATCTCGATGCAGGCATCGGTACACGCCTTGAGTACCTGGGCACGTGCCTCGGGGTCGAGGTGTGGCGCGGGGGCCTCCTCCAGCACCTTCTGATGGCGCCGCTGCAGTGAGCAGTCGCGGTCATAGAGATGGATGGCGTTGCCCTGACCGTCGGCGATCACCTGGACTTCCACGTGGCGTGGGTTCTCCAGGAACTTCTCCATGTAGACGGTGCCGTCGCCGAACGCCGCAGCCGCCTCGGCGCGGGTCACGCTGACCGCCTTGGCCACTTCATCGTCGTTGCGTACCACGCGCATGCCGCGGCCACCGCCGCCGGCCGCGGCCTTGATGATCACCGGGTAGCCGATACGCGCGGCGATCCGGCGAATCTCTTCGCCATCTTCCGGCAGCGGGCCATCGGAGCCCGGCACCGTGGGGACGCCGGCCTCCTTCATGGCGTTGATCGCGCTGACCTTGTCGCCCATCAGGCGAATGGTCTCGGCGCGCGGGCCGACGAATACGAAGCCCGAGCGCTCGACCTGTTCGGCGAAGTTGGCGTTCTCCGAGAGAAAGCCGTAGCCGGGGTGGATCGCGGTCGAGTCGGTGACTTCGGCGGCGCTGATCAGTGCCGGGATATTGAGATAGGACTGCGCGGATGACGCCGGGCCGATACAGACCGCCTCGTCCGCCAGTCGCACGTGCATCAGGTCGCGGTCGGCCTTGGAGTGGACCGCCACGGTCTTGATCCCCAGCTCCTTGCAGGCGCGCAGGACGCGCAGTGCAATCTCGCCTCGGTTGGCGATGAGTACCTTGTCCAACATGATGGTTTCGCCCGTGTCGCCTTAGTTGATGATGATCATCGGCTGGTCGAACTCGACCGGCTCGCCATCCTCGACCAGGATTGCCTCGACCACGCCGTCTTTGTCGGCTTCGATCTGGTTCATCATTTTCATCGCTTCGACGATGCACACGGTATCGCCTTTCTTGATGCTCTGACCGACTTCGACGAACGCCTTGGCACCCGGGGCCGGCGAACGGTAGAAGGTGCCGACCATCGGCGAGGTGACCGCATGGCCCAGCGGCTGGACCGGCGCCGGCTCGGCCGGGTCGGCGGCAGGTGCGCTCGGCTCGGCGGTGTGCTGCGGGGCGTAGTGCATCGACTGGGGCATCATCATCGGCTGCTGGGCAGCGCCGAAGCCGTGGGGATGACGGCTGATGCGCACCGACTCTTCGCCTTCCTGGATCTCGATTTCGCTGATGTTGGACTCTTCGAGCAGTTCGATGAGTTTCTTGACTTTGCGGATATCCATGGTGATGTCTCGGCTCCGTGAGGGTGGAAGAAGTCTTGATGAATGTCTGTGGCGGCCAGCACGAGGCCACCGTCAAAAGGCTGGTTCCGCGCCGCCGGGGCGTTCAGCCGCGCGCTAGCTGGGCCAGGGCCGCGTCCAGCGCCAGGCTGTAGCTGTCGGCACCGAAACCGGCGATGACGCCGCGCGCGACGTCGGTGAAGTAGGAGTGGGCGCGGAACGGCTCGCGCGCGTGCACGTTCGACAGGTGCAGCTCGATGAACGGAATGGCGACACCGGTGAGGGCGTCGCGCAGCGCCACGCTGGTATGCGTGAAGGCAGCCGGGTTGAGCAGGATGAAATCGATCCGCTCCTCGCGGGCGCGGTGAACACGCTCGACCAGCTCGTGCTCGGCGTTGGACTGTAGCCACTCGAGCTGGTGCCCGGCGGACAGCGCGCGCTGGGTCAGCGTCACGCGGATATCGTCGAGGGTCGTGGTCCCGTAGACCTCGGGCTCGCGGGTACCCAGCAGGTTGAGATTGGGGCCGTTGAGAACCAGTAGTCTAGCCATGCCTGTCCTTGCGCTGTTAACCCTGTCGTACTTCGCTGAGATGACGTCACTTTCATGCAAGATGGCAGCACGAGCGACTCATTTGCGCTGCTGCAGGAGTTTGCCGAAAAAAGCTTAGGGTGTCTAGCCTGAGACGCGAACGACGTTCGCTAACTGCCCGCCGGGGCGCGATCGGGCATGGGCGCTCAGCTGACCGCTGTGATCGCCACTCGATCCTGTCGGGCGGGTCACCCTTGCGCGCGGGATGACAAGAGCGCGTCGAGGTGGGCCGCCAGCGCGACGGCGTCGATCTCGCCCTGGATGCGCGCAGCGCGTCTTTCGCCACCGCCATCGAAAAACAGCAGCGCCGGCGGGCCGAATAGCCCGTAGTGCGACAGCAGCGCTCGGCTCGCCGCGCTATCGGCGCTGACATCGGCGCGGATCAGCGTGAACTCGGCCAGGCGTTCGGCCACCGCGGGGGCGGGGAATACCTGGTGCTCCATCACCTGACAGGCAATACACCAGTCGGCGCTGACATCGAGCATCACCGGGCGGCCGTCGCGCTGCGCCGCGTCCAGTGCCGCCTGTAGCTGGGCGTTATTGGTGACAGTAGTGAACTGCGCCGCCGCAGGGCTGCTCTGGGTGGGGCTCCCGACGCCGGGCGCGAGCGGGCGCAGCGGGTCTCCGCCGCCCTGGGCCGCTCCCCACGCCAGCGCTACGCCCCACACCAGCAGCAGCCAGCCCAGCGCCTGACGCAGCCGCGGCCAGCCGGGCGGCGTGCGCAGATCGAGCGCGCCCAGGGCCAGCGCGCAGGCAAGCGCCAGCATCGCCCACAGCAGCAGCGTCAACGGTCCGGGCAGCAGCCGTGCCAGCAGCCAGATGGCCAGGGCCAGCAGCAGCACGCCGAACAGCGCCTTGACCCCATTCATCCAGGCACCGGCCCGCGGCAGCAGACGGGCGCCGAAGGTGCCGACCACGACCAGTGGTAGCCCCATGCCCAGCCCCAGTGCGAGTAGGGCGAGGGCGCCGCCAAGGACGTCGCCGGTAGTGGAGATGAACACCAGGGCGCCGGCCAGGGGCGCCGAGACGCAGGGCGAGACCACCAGAACCGACAGCGCACCGGCGGCGGCTAGACCCAGTGGTCCGCTGCGCTGCAGGCGCTGCTGCCAGGCATCCGTGCGCTGACGCAGGCGGCTCGGCAGACGCAGCTCGAAGGCGCCGAACAGCGCCGCGGCAAAGGCCGCGAAGAGCAGCGCCAGCGGCACAAGCACCCAGGCCGACTGCAGCCGCGCCTGCAGGTTGAGCGAGGCGCCGAACAGCCCCATCAGGGTGCCGAGCAGGGTGAAGGTGGCGGCCATGCCCGCGACATAGCTGAGCGAGAGCCCCAGAGCGCGTCGTCGCGAGGCGTTCTGACCGACGATGATGGCGGTGAGGATGGGCAGCATCGGCAGCACACAGGGGGTGAAGGTCAGGCCCACTCCGGCGAGAAAGAACAGCGCCAGGGTGCCCAGCCCCAACCCCTGACCGAGCAGCGTCTGGAAACGGGCGTCGGCGCTGAGTGGCAGCGCGCCGTCGCCGATGTCTTTGGCTGAGCCGCCCGGCTCGGCGGCGGGCTGGTTGGAGGCGGTGTCATTGGCAGGCTGGCCGGACGGCGCGATATCGCTGCCGGGTGTCTGATCGGAAAACGGATCGGCCTGGGGCTGCGCATTGGCCTGGGGCTGCGCATTGGCCTGAGGTAGCGGATCGGCCTGGGGTAGAGAATCTGATAGCGGTGACGAATCGGCCCGAGACGGCGCAGCGAGTAGCGCACGTGGATCGGCATCGCGATCGCCGTTGGCGGCCAGCGGTGAGGCCTGGGCGTCGTCGCTGGCATCGGTGAACGCCGCCGGGGCCCCGCCGGCGCGGGCCGTGAGGCGCCAGTGCTCCGGCGGATAGCACAGGCCGGCATCGGCACAGCCCTGGAAACTCAGCGTCAGTGCCAGCGGCGTATCGCTTGCCCGATCGGCACTTTTGGGCAGGGGCGCGCTCAGCACCACGGTGTCGCGAAAGATGTGCACCGGTCCCAGATAGGGGTCCTGCTTGAAGGTTCCCGGCGGTATCGTCAACGGCGTCAGCGCCTCGCCGTTGGCGTCCGCCAGGGCGAAGCGCTGGCGATAGAGATAGTGGCCGGGGCGGGCGCGCAGGCCGACGTAGACGCGCTCGGCGTCATGCCAGGCGTAGGCGTGGAAAGCCTCGCTCACCGGCAGGAACTCGGCCGGTTCGGCGCTGGCGAAGGGTGAGGTATCGCGGGGTGAGGAGAACGGGCTCTGGGCCTGCGCCAGCGATGTCAGCAGGCAGAGAGCGATAATGAGCAAGCAGCGCGAAGAGAACGACATGCGTGACACGGAATCCTGATCGATTTGATGGAGCGCAGCGCCGCCGTGGGGTTACAGGCCGGCATGCAGGCCGCAGCCGTTGGAGCGCACAGGGCGGCAAAAGTGCCATGATAGAAGCCTCGGCAGTGGCTCGCTGGATCGTCTCGGCATGCAGCGAAAGGCGGGCTGCGCGCCGCCGGGAGCATGATAGGATAAGTGACGCACGTCTCCCAATGAACGTCTCTCGACGCCCTCAACCCCGTCAAGACAAGGATCGTCCATGGCTCTGTTTCGCAAGAAGGCGCCGCTGTCGCGCACCGAGGTCCTCGAAACCCCGCAGTACGGCTGGATCTGGAAACCGCTGGTGGCGCTGGTGGCGATCTATCTGCTGATCTGCATCGTGCTGGGCATCTGGTGGAGCTGGACGCCGTCACCGGTCGACCCGCGCCAGGCGGTGGCGCTGCAGCGTGGCGTACCGGACAGTGCTGGTGACAATCAACAAGCGACTATCAAGCCCGGCGAGGCGCTGCTGGCGACCAATATCGAACTGCTCGACACCCTGCTCGACAAGCCCGGCGGCTATCTGCGCAACGACGTCATGCCGCCGGGCCTGTGGCTCGACAACATGCCCAACTGGGAGGCCGGGGTGACCCAGCAGGTGCAGGACTCGGTCGCCTCGCTCGGCGGCGCGCTCGCGGTTGGTCAGGCGCCGCTCAAGGCCGCCGACGAGGCGCTCGCCGGCGATCTCGACAGCTGGCGCTGGCCCGAGTCCGAGACGCTGCTGCGTGCGGCGCGCAACAATCTCGGTGAAGCCTTTTCGGCGCTCGACAACAGCGGTGCCGGTACGCCGACCCAGGACGCGGCAGCCTCGACCCCGGCTCAGGCCCCCAGCGCGCTTGACGCCGACACCCTGAAGGCCTGGCTGGCCCAGGTGCAGAGCCAGCTCGAGACCCAGACGCAGGCGCTGGCGGCCAGTGTCGGGCGCTCGCCGGGCGGCGGCCAGGCGGTCGAGAGCACCCCGTGGTTCCGGATCGATAACGTCTTCTTCAAGACCCGCGGCACTACCTGGGCGCTGCTGCAACTGGTGCAGGCGGCGCGTATCGACTACGCCGAGGCGATCGAGCAGGCCGGGCAGGGCGAGGCCTTCGATCAGCTGATCGCCGAGCTCAAGGCGTCCCAGGCGCGGGTGTGGAGCCCGGTGATCCTCAACGGCTCGGGTTTCGGCTTCTTCGCCAACCACTCGCTGATGATGGCCAACTACACCGTGCGGGCGACGCAGTTGATCGGGCAGATTCGCAGCGCGCTATAAATCGCCGGGCCGCAGCGCACAAACGCTGACGGATACCATTGCTGAAAACACGAGCGCCGCCCCTGGGGGCGGCGCTTTTGATTGGGCAGGCCGCGATCGCGGCGCCCGGGGAGGCGACTTACTCGCTGGCGTAGGCGGCGACAGCCTTCTCGATCGCCTTGCGCGCGGCATCGGCGCCGTCCCAGGAGTCGATCTTGACCCATTTGCCCTTCTCGAGATCCTTGTAGTTCTCGAAGAAGTGGGCGATCTGCTGGCGCAGCAGCTCGGGCAGGTCGGTCACTTCGTGGACGTCGTCGTAGAGCGCGGTGAGTTTCTGGTGCGGTACGCAGACCAGCTTGGCATCTTCACCGGCTTCATCCGACATGTTGAGCACGCCCACCGGGCGGGCGCGAATCACGCTGCCGGGCTGTACCGGGTAGGGCGTGACCACCAGGGCGTCGAGCGGGTCGCCGTCGTCGGCCAGGGTGTGGGGAATGAAGCCGTAGTTGGCCGGATAGAACATCGGCGTGGCCATGAAGCGATCCACCACCAGGGCATCCATGTCCTTGTCGATTTCGTACTTGATCGGCGCGTGGTTGGCGGGAATCTCGATCGCCACGTACACGTCGTTGGGGAGATCCTTTCCGGCGGGAATCTTGTCGAAACTCATCATCGAGTCCTTGCGGTTTGCAGGTTGAACACCAGCGGGCGAAAATCCCACGGATTATACGAATAGGCTAGGCCGATTACCAATCCGTCCCCGGCGCTTGCGTGTCGGGGAGCGGCCGCCGCCGGTACGGACCACCCGTGGGGAGAAGATCGTTGTCGAATAGCTCGCTGTCGCTGACCTACGGTCAGGCCTTCGTGGCGCCGGATCTGCACCGCCACCGCAGCTCGATGTCGGTGCAGATCCCCCAGGGCGAAGCGCTGCAGGCCAAGGGTGGCTGCGCGCTGATCAGCGACTCCACCTGGCGCAACTCGATCGCCAAGCAGGCCGGTGATCTCAGCGTGCGCGGCTTTCTCGCCGACTACTACTCCACCCCCGAGCACTGGGACGTCAAGACCTCGGCGACCCGGGTACTCCGGGCGCTCAACAGCTGGTGCTACAGCCAGAGCGGCTATATCGAGGGCGGCAGCTATATCTGCTCGCTGTCGGCGATGATCTTTCACCAGCGCCAGGCACACCTGTTCCACATGGGTGACACCTTGGTGTATCGCATCCGCGGTGCCGAGTTCGAGCAGTTGACCCGCGACCACGTCACCGACCTTGGCGGCTATCGCTATCCCTCGCGGGCGCTGGGCATGGATGGCCATGTCGATATCGACTACTCGACCTTTACCCTCAAGCAGGGCGATCTGTTCCTGTTCATGACCCAGGCGGTGCGTGGCACCCTGGTGCCCTCCGAGTACGTGCAGCTGATCCGTGCCGACGTCAGCGATCTCGATGCGGCCTGCGAGCGACTGACCGCAGCGGCCAACCAGCGCGCCAGCGAGCGCGGCTACAACGCCAACCAGTTCTGCTTCCAACTGGTGCGGGTCGACCGCCTGCCGGAGGCCGGGACGGAGGAGACGCCGCGGCTATTTCATCATCTGCCGGTGCCGCCGGAGGTGAGCCCGGGGGACCGCCTCGACGGCCTGGAGATCGTCGCGGTGCTCTCGCGCACCCCGCGCGCCCGGGTCTATCACGTGCGCGACGCGCGCAGCGGGCGCGAGATGGTGATGAAGGCGCCGAGCCCGGAGCTGTCGCCGCGCAACGTCTATCTCGAGCACTTCGGGCTGCAACAGCGGGTGGTGGAGCGCATCAACTCGCCGTTCGTGGTCAAGGTGGTCGAGGCCGAGCGGCCACGGCGCTATCTCTATTATCTGATGGCCTACGTCGAGGGGCTCTCGCTCAGCGAGTGGCTGCGACGGCATCCGCAGACCAGTCTGGCTCAGCGTCTGGAGATCGCGCGCCAACTGGTCAAGGCGGTGCAGGCGCTGCATCGTCATGAGGTGCTGCATCAGCATCTGCATCCCGACAATATCCTGATCGATCGCCACGGCAATCTGGTGCTGACCGACTTCGGCGCCTGCCATCGACGCGATAGCGATAGCCAGGGCGTGGCGCGCGAACTGGCGCGCCAGGTGGGGCTGACCGAGCACAGCGCGCCCGAGTATGCGCTCGACACCGAGGTGGGGCGGCGCAGCGACCAGTACTCGCTCGCTTCCACCATCTACTGGATGCTGACCGGACACCTGCCTTACACCCAGCTACCCAATCATCTGCGCAGCCACACCGATCTGGAGCAGATGACCTATCGCCGCGCGCGCTTGAGCAACCCCGCCATCAGTGAGGATCTCGACGATGCCCTACGGCGCTCGCTCGATCCACTGCGCGCCCTGCGCTTCCGGCGCATTTCCGAGTTCGCCTATCGTCTGCGGCCCAAGCCGCGCGCCCAGACCGACGACCGGCGCCCGCCGTGGCGCGAACCGGCCAACGTCTGGCAGGCGATCGCCACGGTGCTGCTGCTGCTGCTGATCCTCTCCTGGTGGTTGAAATAGCTGTTGAAATAGCGACTGAGAGGGTGTTTACAAATTCGACGAGCGAAGGCGAGACAAGGCGAAATCGGGTGAAAAGACGGAGTTTACAGGGTGTAAATGGGTACTTTGATGTCGATTTCAACGCCGTATCGTCGAGCGCAGGCATTTTGTAAACACCCTCTGAAAACGCTTTTCACAACTGCTGGACGCCCCGGAGACAGGGCGTCGCGAGGGCGCTGTGAACCCCTCCCTGGGCGCTACCTTTGCCATCCCTGGCAAAGGACCCTCGCTGAGCCCTGCCTCCGGCGCCCATCGTCAAGGGGGGGCGGACGCTAAGCAGCGGTCGGTGAAGCGAGGGCTGAGACGATGCCTCGATGACGACGGGCCTCGACGACAGAGGGCCCCGGCGCGCCATGCGCCGAGGCCCTCGGGTGTGACAGCCGGCGATATGATCTCCGGCTTGGGTCGGTCGGTACCTTGTCAGCCCGGCATGCCCAGCAGGTTGGGCAGGCCCAGGGAGATGAACGGCACGTAGGTGATCAGCAACAGGAACGACACCAGCAGGATCAGCCACGGCGCCGAGGCGCGAATCACCGTGGTCAGCGGCTGTCCGGTCACCGCCGAGGCGACGAACAGGTTGAGCCCGGTGGGCGGCGTCAGCATGCCGATCTCCATGTTGACCACCATGATCACGCCCAGGTGGATCGGGTCGATCCCCAGCTGCATGGCGATCGGGAACAGGATGGGCGCCAGGATCAGAATGATCGCCGAGGGCTCCATGAAGCTGCCGGCGATCAGCAGCACCACGTTGAGCACCAGCAGGAAGGTGATCGGCGAGAAGCCCTGTTCGACCACCCACTGGGTGATGGTCTGGGGGATTTGCTCGGTGGTCAGCACGTGGGCGAACAGCATCGCGTTGGCGATGATGAACATCAGCACGATGCTCAGGCGCGCGGCGTCGAGAATCACCCGCGGACACTCGCGGATGCCGATGTCGCGATAGATCACCAGCGAGACGAAGGCGGCATAGACGGCGGCCACCGCGGCAGCCTCGGTCGGGGTGAAGATGCCCGAGTAGATCCCGCCGAGAATCACCACGATCAGCAAAAGGCCCCACAGCGACTTGCGCGCGGCACGCAGCCACTCGCGCACGCTGACCCGGGGCTGGGCCGGCATCTTCTTGATCCGTGCGATGACGTAGATCGCCAGCATCAGCAGAAAGCCCAGCAGCAGCCCGGGCACCACGCCGGCCATGAACAGCTTGCCCACCGAGGTCGAGGTCGCGGCGGCGTAGACCACCATGACGATCGACGGTGGGATCAGGATGCCCAGGGTGCCGGCGTTGCAGACGATGCCGGTGGCGAAGCTGCGGGTGTAGCCGGAGCGCACCATGCCCGCGATCACGATCGAGCCCACTGCCGCCACGGTGGCGGGGGAGGAGCCGGAGAGGGCGGCGAACAGCACGCACGCCAGCACCGAGGCGATCGGCAGGCCGCCGCGCAGGTGGCCGACACTGGCATTGGCGAAGTCGATCAGCCGCCGGGCCACGCCGCCACTGGTCATGAAGGCCCCGGAGAGCAGGAAGAACGGGATCGCCAGCAGGGTGTAGTGATCCGCGGTGGCGAACAGCTTGATCGCCAGCGACTGCAGCGAGTCCTGGCTGAACAACAGGATCGTCAGCGCGCTCGACAGCCCCAGGGAGACCGCGATCGGCACGCCGATGAACATGAAGACGAACAGGGAGATGAACAGAAAGGCGATAGTCACGGCGTGGTTCTCCGGGTGTCGCTGTCCGCGTCGGATTCCTGAGCTAGCGCCAGCGCGTCGCTGACTTCGCTGCTCTGCTCGAGCCCCAGCTGCTGGCCGCGCAGGATGCGCACCAGTACTTCGATCAGCCGCGCGATGATCAGACCGAAACCGAGCGGCTCGATCAGCGCCACGTGCCACTCCTTGAGTCCGAACATGCCCAGATCCTCGGCGCCGATGCCGCTGATCTGCAGCGAGTCGACCCACTGGGCGCTCGACACCATCAGCAGGCCGGCGTAGGCCATGAAGATCAGGCAGCTGAGCACACCACAGACGCGCTGCCAGGGCCTGGGCAGCAGGCGCACCAGCAGATCGACACCGATGTGCGCGCCGACACGCACGCCGTAGGCGATGCCCAGGAAGATCAGCCAGGCGAAGATAGTGGTAGTCATCGCCAGGCTCCAGGTCATCTCCTGGCCGATACCCAGTAGCCAGTCGCCCACGGCGAAGGCCGGCGTCTCCAGCGCCGGGTAGGCGTCGCCGAGGTCGTAGAAGACGTTATAGAGGTTGGTGACGACCACGTAGAAGAAGGTCAGCAGGGTCATCACCGCCAGCAGGAGGGCCACCAGGCCCTCCTCGAGTGAATTCCAGATGCGTAGGAGCATGGGGAATCGGCGCTCAGTTGGCGTTGTTGGACTGCTGTGCCGCGTCGATCAGATCGCTGCCGATCTCGTCGCGGAACTCGTCGATCACCGGTGCCATGGCGTCACGCCAGGCCTTGACCTGCTCCGGGCTGAGCTCGTGGATCTTGGTGTTGCCGCTCTTGGCGATGCTCTGCTTGGCCTCCTCGTTGAGCTGGTCGGCCTTCTCGTTCACCGAGGTGGTCACTTCGGCGATGATCTCGTCGAGCGTGGTGCGCACGTCGTCGGGCAGGCCGTTCCAGAACTTGGCGTTGGTGATCAGCATGTAGTCGAGCACGCCGTTGTTGGACTCGGTCATGTCGCTCTGCACTTCGTTCCACTTCTGGGTGTAGATGTTGGACCAGGTGTTGCCGCCCTGACCGTCGATGACGCCGGTCTGCATGCCCTGGTAGACCTCACCGAAGGCCATCTTGCGCGGAATCGCGTGGAGCTCCTTGATCTGTGCGGCGAGCACGTCGGAAGGCTCGACGCGCAGCTTCAGGCCGCGGGCATCACGCGGTTCGATCAGCGGCTTGTCGGCGGTCAGCTGGCGCATGCCGTTGTGCCAGTAGGCCAGACCCAGGATGTCGTGGTCCTGCATCGATTCGAGAATCTGCTTGCCACCCGGCCCCTGCTCGAAACGGGTGACTGCATTCATGTCGTCGAACAGGAACGGCAGGTCCATCAGCTGGACGCTGGGGCTATATTCGCCGAGCTTGGCCATGGAGGGGGCGAGCAGCTGGACGTCGCCGGTGAGCAGCGCGTTGAGGCCCTTGGTGTCATCGTAGAGCGAGGAGTTGGGATAGACCTCGATCTTGACCTTGTCGCCCAGACGCTCCTGGACCAGCTTCTGCAGCAGCTGAGCGCCTTCACCCTTGGGCGTGTCGTTGGCGACCACGTGGGAGAACTTGATCACGATAGGGTCCTGGGCTTGGGCGCCGGTGGCACTGCCCAGCAGAATCGCGAAACCGATGGCGCCTGCGAGTGTTTTTCGATTGATCAGAGACATGGCACTTGTCACTCCTGGATTGTTGTGTGTCGCGCTGCGCCGAAGCCGGGCCGGCATCTCGACGGCGATGCCGGTGAATTATGCGCAGTGATTTGTATCTGCGTATATCAATCTTTGGTGGAAAAGAACGTAAATAAGCGGCCGATTTAGAAAGTTTATTTTTGGTTTAATAAGTTTAAAAAGTAGAAAATGATGGAGGCGGTCGCGCGCGCATTTCTCGCCTGATCTATAAACTATCAAATATAAACAGTAGCTTGGGAGGTTGTGGGGCGCACAAGCCGATGGGTGAGACGCCCGCACGTCGAGAAAAAAAGGTCGCCGTCGTCAGAAAAGGTGCCCGGGGTGGAGCTGGCAAGTCACAGGCGGCGATTTGGGCTCGTTGACACAAGTTAACGCGCTGTCACCGGGAATCAGAGGGCGATGCCAAGGCGCTTGGCCATCGCCCTCTACCACTACTCAGAAGCGCTGCTCGTCAGTCGTGCTCGTCAGCCGTTCTTGTCAGTCGTGCTCGGCGGCGCGCGCCAGCAGCCGCCGGGCGCGCTCCACCACCGGGGTGTCGATCATGGCGCCGTCGACCTGGGCGGCGTCGTCGCCCTCGGCCGCCGCCGCCATCACCCGCCGCGCCCAGTCGAGGGTATCCGGCGACGGCGCCAGCCCGCGATGGACCGGAGCGATCTGCGCCGGATGAATGCACAGCATGCCGCCGAAGCCCATGCCCGCTGCGCGCCTGGCGACCCGCTCGACGCGTGCCGGGTCGCCGAACGCCGGCAGCACAGTCTCCAGCGGTGGCGCCAGCCCGGCCAGACGCGAGTGGAGCACCAGCTGGTAGCGGGTCTGGTCGAGCAGCATCTCGCCGCCTTCGGTGTCCGGTTCGCTGCCGAGGTCGACGCTCAGATCCAGGGCGCCGAAGCTGAGCCGCTCGACACCTGACACCCGGCTCAGCGCGGCGAGTGCCGACAGACCCGCCGCGCTCTCGATCAGCGGGATCAAAGGCCGCCCGAGGCTGGACGCCTGGATCAGCGAGTCGGGGTGCTCGGCCTTGGGGATCACCAAACCGACGATGCCCGGGTGGTCGCGGCAGAGCGCCAGGTCGGCAGCGAATTCGGCGCTTTCGGGGGCGTTGACGCGCACCCACACGCGGGCCTCGGGCAGCGCCGCCAGCGCCTCGCGCAGAGCGCGGCGAGCCTCCGCCTTGGCGGCACCGGCGACGGCATCCTCGAGATCGACGATCACAGCGTCGGCGCCACTCGCCAACGCCTTGGGAATGCGCTCCGGTCGATTGGCGGGCACGAACAGTGCCGAGCGCAGCCCGGGTCGGGAGCGTGGGTCGGCATCAGGGCGAGAGGACATCGGTATCTCCGGCAAGGCAAGGGGGAATAAGACCGCGTGGGCTCGAGGTGAACTCAGATCGTACCGCGTTCGCGCAGCATCGCCAGCGTCTCGGCGTCGTAGCCGAGCCCGGCGAGGATGGCGTCGGTATGCTCGCCCAGCGCCGGAACTGCCGCCATGCGTGGAGTGTAGGCGCTGTTGCGCCCCGGTGGCAGCAGCGCCGGCAGCGGGCCACCGGGGCTCGGCACCTCGCGCCAGGCGTCGCGGGCGGCGAGCTGAGGGTGCTGCCACACGCCGGCCATGTCGTTGACGTGGGCGTTGGCGATCTGCGCCGCATCCAGACGTGCGATCACCTCGGCCGCGCTCAGCTCGGCGAACACCGCCTCGATGATCGCTCGCAGCGCCTCGCGGTGCTGCGAGCGCCTGGCGTTGGCGTCGAAGCGTGCATCCGTGGCCAGCTCGGGGCGGTACAACACCTGGTCGCAGAACAGCTGCCACTCGCGCTCGTTCTGCAGCCCCAGCATTACCGTGCCGCCGTCGCCGGCGGGGAAGGGGCCGTAGGGATAGATGGTCGAGTGGGAGGCGCCGGCCCGGGGCGGCGGCGGGGCGCCGTCGTAGGCGTAGTAGAGCGGATAGCCCATCCACTCGACCAGGCTCTCGAGCATCGAGACCTCGATCCGCGAACCCTCGCCGCTGCGCCCGCGCAGCAGCAGGGCGTTGAGAATGCTGGTGTAGGCGTACATGCCGGCGGCGATGTCTGCCACCGAGCAGCCCGCCTTGGCCAGCGCGTCCGGCGCCGGCCCCCCGGTCACCGAGAGAAAGC
Source organism: Gammaproteobacteria bacterium MFB021 (assembly GCA_000737985.1). Classification (GTDB taxonomy): domain Bacteria; phylum Pseudomonadota; class Gammaproteobacteria; order Pseudomonadales; family Halomonadaceae; genus Salinicola. Next base: position 38,297 of record JNVT01000003.1, read on the forward strand.
CCGCCTCGCTCTGGATCAGCAGATCGTAGGCTTTCTTGCTGGCGTAGGGTCCGCCTTCGCCGTAGCCGGAGATATCGCACACGATCAGCCGCGGGTAGCGCGTATGCAGGGTGTCGAAGTCGAGCCCCATGCGCGCCGCCGCCCCCGGTGCCAGGTTCTGCACCAGCACGTCGGCCTCGGCCAGCAGGGCATCGAGAATCGGCTGCGCCGCGGCTTGCTTGAGGTCGAGCGCCAGGCTCTCCTTGCCGCGGTTGGTCCACACGAAGTGCGACGAGAGCCCGGCGACACGGGTGTCGTAGCCGCGGGCGAAGTCACCCACGGCGGGGCGCTCGATCTTGATCACCCGGGCGCCCTGGTCGGCGAGCTGGCGGGTGCAGAAGGGCGCGGCGATGGCGTGTTCCAGACTCAGCACGGTGATGCCGTCGAGCGGGCGCGGGGCTTGGGTCATGGCGGTCTCCGGTGGCGGATGGCGGATGCGGGATAGCGGGATGAAGCGATCCGCGGCATCAGAACGAGCGCGGTAGCCCCAGCAGGTGTTCGGCGACGTAGGAGAGAATCAGATTGGTGGAGATCGGCGCGACCTGATAGAGCCGGGTCTCGCGGAACTTGCGCTCGATGTCGTACTCGGTGGCGAAGCCGAAACCACCGTGGGTCTGCAGGCAGACGTTGGCCGCCTCCCACGACGCCTTGGCCGCCAGGTACTTGGCCATGTTGGCGCTGGCGCCGGCGGGCTGGCCGGCATCGAACGCCTGGCACGCCTGCCAGCGCATCAGATCGGCGGCCTCGACCTCGATGTGGGCCTCGGCGATGGGGAACTGCACCCCCTGGTTCTGGCCGATGGGGCGGTCGAACACGACCCGCTCGCCGGCGTAGCGGCTGGCCTTGTTGATGAACCAGCGGCCATCGCCGATGCACTCCGCGGCGATCAGGGTGCGTTCGGCATTGAGCCCGTCGAGGATATAGCGAAAGCCCTTGCCCTCTTCACCGATCAGGGTGTCGACGGGCAGTTCGAGGTCGTCGAAGAACAGCTCATTGGTCTCGTGGCCCACCATGTTGTCGATCGGCTGCACGCGCATGCCCTGACCGATCGCCTGGTGCAGGTCGACCAGGAAGATCGACATGCCGTCGGCCTTGCGTTGGACCTCGGCGAGTGGCGTGGTACGCGCCAGCAGAATCATCAGGTCGGAGTGCTGGACGCGTGAGATCCACACCTTCTGGCCGTTGACCACGTAGCGGTCGCCGCGTTTGACCGCAGTGGTCTTGATCTTGGTGGTGTCGGTGCCGGTGCTCGGCTCGGTGACGCCCATCGACTGCAGGCGTAGCTCGCCGCTGGCCAGGCGCGGCAGGATCGCCGCCTTCTGCGCCTGGCTGCCGTGCTTGAGCAGGGTCGCCATGTTGTACATCTGGCCGTGCACGAAGCCGGCATTGCCGCCGCAGCGATTGACCTCTTCCAGAATTACGCTGGCTTCCGCCAGGCCCAGGCCGGAGCCGCCGTAGGCTTCGGGGATCATGGCGGCCAGCCAGCCGGCGCGGGTCAATTCGTCGACGAACTGCTCGGGGAACCCTTGGCTGGCATCGATGGCGCGCCAGTAGTCGCCGCCATAGGGCTTGCACAGGCTGCGCACGCCGTCGCGAATGGCTTCCAGGGCGTCGTGGTCGATGGGTGACATCATGGGCGTGCGGCCTCCGGGTCGGCAGGGGTGTCGAATTCGAGCGTGGCGCGCTGGGCCGGGCCGTCGGCGTTGCCGGCGGTCAGCTCGGCCTGGCCGGCGCCGACGAGTCGGCCGCCGACCTCGAAGGGGCTGTCGGCGAACAGCGGGCGCAGGCCGCGATAGCGCAGGCGGCGCGGTGTCGCCTCGGGGTGGGCCTGGCTGAAGGCGTGCAGCAGCAGGGTGGCGATCAGCGGGCCGTGGACCACCAGACCGGGATAGCCCTCGGTGGCGGTGGCATAGGGCCAGTCATAGTGGATGCGGTGGCCGTTGAAGGTGGCCGCGGAGTAGCGGAACAGTAGTACCGGGTCCGGCTGAACGGTCCGTGACCAGTCCGCCGGCGGCATCGGCTCGTCCAGCGCCAGCTTGGGGGCGCTGGGCTGACGATAGACGATCCGCTGGGTCTCGCGGATCGCCACGCTGCCCGCCTGGTGGTATTCGTGCTCGACCGCGACGAACAGCAGCGAGCCGCTGCGTCCGGACTTCTCCTCGATCGATGCCACCCGTGAGTGGCGCTCGGCATCGCAGGCCACCCGCAGCGGGCTGAGAAACTCGAACTCGCCGCCGGCCCACATGCGCTGGCGGTCCTCCGCCGGCGGCAGGAAGCCGCCGCGGGTCGGGTGGCCATCGTCGCCGATGCCCTCCGGCGGTATCGGCAGTTGAAAGAAGGCCCAGTGCCACAGCGGCGGCAGCGGAGCTTGATCGGCGGGGCAGGGTTGGCCGAGGGTGGCCGCGAGGCGGGCGACCAGGGCGCTATCGAGGCGATCACGGCACTGTTCGCGGCGCTCGAGCCAGGGGGCCAGCGGGTCTGTCGACATGAGAGAGTCCACGCACCAGAGGAGTGAATGGGCTCAGCATGTCGTCTCCCGCCGGCGACGAGAATCCGGCATTGCGGACGGGGGCGTTCGGTTTTGCCGAATACGACTTTGGTCGGGCTCGTGGCTCGGCGTTCTGGGCTAGAACTGACTCGCAGGGGTACAACAACTCACCAGCCTGCACGGCTCGTCGCTGGCGTTGCGAAAGCGGTGGGGCACGTGGGTGTCGAAGTAGTAGGCGTCACCGGGGCAGAGCTCGCGCACCTGGGCGCCGATGGTGATCTCGATACGCCCCTCCAGCACCACGCCGGCCTCCTCGCCGCGGTGGGCGATCATCTCGCGTCCGGTATCGGCGCCGGGCGGATAGGTCTCGATCATGAAGGAGAGGGCGCGATGCTCGCGATTGGCGCCGACCAGGCGGTAGATCACCGCGTTGGTGGCGACGTTGGGTAGCTCGTCGACGCTGTAGAAGACCTGATCGCGACTCTCCAGCTCGAAGGTGAAGAAGTCGCCGACGCTGATCGGGATGGCGTCGAGGATCTTCTTCAACGAACTCACTGAGGGGCTGACCTTGCCCTGCTCGATCAGCGACAGGCTGGAGTGGGTGACGCCGCAGCGCTTGGCCAGCTCGCGTTGGGAAATGCCGCGCAGGTTGCGCAGGCTGCGCAGTCGGGGGCCGACATCGTCGGACATCGCGTTCTCCTTGGGGAGCCCGGCATGCGCTCGGGCGAGACACTCGGTGGCGACTGCAGCCTAGCGCCTGGCGCGGCGCCAGCAAACCCTTACAGGCGGGATTACCCATCGGCTGCGTTTGCCACGCTGGGTGAGGAGGCGACAGCGATGAGAGCCGCCGCCCGAAAATCTATGGGCTTCCGGGCGGCGGTGGCGAGTCAGCTCAGGGCGTAGGCGAACTCGCCCTGGTCGTCGAGGCTGACCGCCAGGCGCTCGATCGGCTCGCCCGCGGCCATGCGGTCGAGCACCTGGGCGGCGATGGTCGGCATCAGGCTGCCGGAGAGGATGTTGTCGATGTTGCGCGCGCCGCTGTCGCTGTCGGTGCAGCGGGCGGCGACGGCGTCGACGATCGCCGGGTCGTAGTCGAAGCGGGCCCGGTGGTTGTACTCGAAGCGCTGTTTGATGCGCTCGAGCTTGAGCCGCACGATGTTGTTGAGGATCTCTTTCTGCACCGGGTAGTAGGGGATGATGTTGAGACGCCCGAGGAAGGCCGGCTTGAACACCGCGTTGAGCTGATCGCGCAGGCTCTCGACGATCGCCTCCGGCGCCGGCAGCTCGTCCGCGCCGAGGCACTGGCGCATGATGTCGTCGGTGCCGACGTTGGAGGTGAGCAGGATCACGGTGTTGCGGAAGTTGATCTCGCGGCCTTCGCCGTCGTCGAGCACGCCCTTGTCGAACACCTGGAAGAACAGCTCCAGCACGTCGGGGTGGGCCTTCTCCACTTCGTCCAGCAGGACCACGCTGTAGGGCTTGCGCCGCACCGCTTCGGTCAGCACGCCGCCCTCGCCATAGCCGACATAGCCCGGCGGCGAACCCTTGAGGCTGGAGACGGTGTGCGCCTCCTGGTACTCCGACATGTTGATGGTGATGACGTTGCGCTCGCCGCCGTAGAGCACGTCGGCCAGCGACAGCGCGGTCTCGGTCTTGCCCACGCCGCTGGGGCCGAGCAGCAGGAAGACCCCGATCGGCTTGTTGGGGTCCTCCATCCGCGCCCGCGAGATGGCGATGCGCTTGCCGATCTCGGCCAGGGCGTGATCCTGACCCAGTACGCGCTCGCCGAGCAGCTGGGGCAGCTCGCGTACGGTGGTGATCTCATCGCGCAGCATCTTGCCCAGCGGAATGCCGGTCCAGTTGGAGATCACTTCGCCGATCACGTTGCCGTCGACATGGCCGTGCACCAGCGCGTGCTCGCCCTGGACCTCGGCCAGCTCGCGGCGGGTGTCGCCGACCTGGCGGCTCAGGGCGTCGGCGTCGCCCGCCTGTTCGCCCGCCTCGACCGCGCTGCGCTCGGCTTCCAGCGCCTTGAGCCGGGTCACGATCTCCTGCTCCCGCGACCAGCGCGCGTCGAGATCGGCGATTTCGGCGCGGGTCGCTTCCAGGCGCTCGCCCAGGGCGGCGAGCGTCTCGGCATGGTCGCTGCCTTCACGCTGCTCGCGCTCGAGAATCGCGATCTCGCTCTCCAGGTTGTCGACCCGGCGGTGGGCGTCCTCCAGCGCCGCCGGCTGCGAGGATTGCGCCAGCGCGACCCGGGCGCAGGCGGTGTCGAGCACGCTGACCGCCTTGTCCGGCAACTGGCGCCCGGTGATGTAGCGGTGGGAGAGGCGCACCGCCTGAACGATGGCGTCATCGAGGATGCTGACCTTGTGGTGGTCCTGCATGCGCTGATTGAGGCCGCGCAGCATGGCGATCGCCACCGGCTCGGCGGGCTCCTCGATCTTGACCACCTGGAAGCGCCGCGCCAGGGCGGCATCCTTCTCGAAGTACTTCTTGTACTCGGCCCAGGTGGTGGCGGCGATGGTACGCAGCTCACCGCGTGCCAGGGCCGGCTTGAGCAGGTTGGCGGCATCGCCCTGGCCGGCCTGACCGCCGCTGCCGATCAGGGTGTGGGCCTCGTCGATGAACAGGATGATCGGGTGCAGGCTGCGCTTGGTCTCCTCGATCACGTTCTTGAGCCGGTTCTCGAACTCCCCCTTGACCCCGGCGCCGGCCTGCAGCAGGCCCAGGTCTAGGGTGCGCAGCTCGACCTGGGCGAGCGGCGGCGGCACGTCGCCGTTGACGATACGCAGGGCCAGGCCCTCGACCACCGCGGTCTTGCCCACCCCGGCCTCGCCGGTGAGGATCGGGTTGTTCTGGCGCCGCCGGGTTAGGATGTCGACCATCTGGCGCACCTCTTCCTCGCGCCCCAGCACCGGATCGATACGCCCGGCGCGGGCGTTGCCGGTCAGATCGATGGTGTACTGGTCGAGGGCCGGGGTCTTCGACTTGCCGCGCTTGTCGCCTTCGCCGCCGCTGGCATTGGCCGCTGGCCCGGCGGTGGCGTTCGCCTCGCCGAGCTCGCGCACGTGCTGATCTTCACTGCTGCCGCCGATCAGGTCGCTCAGGTGCGCCTGCAGATCGTCGACCTGGATGCGCTCCAGCTCGCGCGCACCGTCGACGATCACCCGGCGCAGCTCGTCATCCTTGAGCAGCGCCAGCAGCAGGTAGCCGCTGCGGATCTGGGCCTCGCCGTGGTCGATCGAGGCGATCACCCAGGCGCGTTCGATCAGGCGGGTGATCCGCGGCGAGAGTGCTGGCGTGCGCGTGTTGCCGGTCTTGAAGGTGGCGACCGTCTCTTCGAGCTGGCTCGCCAGGCGGTCGAGGGCGACATCGTAGTGGCGTGCGATACGCAGCACGTCGTTGTCGTCACTGTCGAGCAGCTTGAGCAGCAGGTGTTCGATGTCCACGTCGTACTGGCGCTCGGCCAGACACAGCGCCGCGGCGCCCTCGGTGGCCTCGCGGCAGGGATCGTTGAGCTTGTCGAAGAGGGATTTGAGACTCACGCCGTGGCTCCATCGTAGGTGATTGCGAAGAGTGCATGTCCATGCGCGCTGGCTGGCCGCTCCGGCGGCTTGAGCCAGCCCAGCCGACCCAGCGCCAGGGCGCTGCCCTGGCCTATCTGGGGCGACGGTATCTGGTGCTTGTCGAGGATCAGCTCGATCTCGAAGTCGAGTTCGATGCCGGCATAGAAGCGCAGCAGCTTGACCAGCTGGCGGTGACGCTCGGTGCCCGGTAGCAGCTCACGGTAGGCGTCCAGGTCGAGGGGGCCGAAGCGCACGCGAAAGGTGGACTGGTAGTCGCGTACCCGGGTACCCGCCACGGCACTCTGGCCAAGGCGCGCGTTGGCCTGGCCCAGACGGGTGTACTGATCGAGGGCGAGACGAATCCAACGCCCGCTGAACGGCACCACCTGGCACGGCTGGCCGAAGGTGTAGGTCAGGATCGACTGCAGGTTGCCGACGTTGCGCGGGCGCTGGCTCCACAGGCCCGAGAACCAGCTGAACAGCTCGCGGCGCAGGGTGCCCGGCTGCTCCGGGCGGTCGAGCACCTGCGCCTGGGTGGTCGGGGTGAAGCCGACCAGATGCAAAAGCCAGTTCTCGAAATCGGCGCTGCCCTTGCGCTCGTACTCGATATGGAAGCGGTACTTCTGCCACGCCTCGTAGAACAGCGCCGTCATGCGGTGGGAGAAGAAGTCCATGAAGGCGTGGGCGGCGTCGTCGCGCTTCTCCATGTGACGATTGATCAGCAGCTCGGTGTACGGCCTTGGCAGCACGCCGGAGGGGCCGACCAGGCCCATGAAGGTGATCTGGATCTCACTCAGCGGCTCGCCGCTGGCCGAGCGCAGCTTGGCGTTCTCGAACGACAGATCGCTGATCTCGCTGGGGGGGAAATTGAGCGAGAGCAGCGAGCGAAAGCGCAGCGGGTCCTGGTGCGGCCGGTTCTCGGGGTCGATGCGTCCGGTGCGGCTGTAGTGCAGGCGCAGCAGACGCACGAGCTGGAAGAACCCGAAACGCCAGGGCTCCGCGCGCGCCTGGTCGATCAGACCAGGGGCTGAGTACCGGTTCTCGGCGGCCATTGGACGACTCGCTGTTCGCGCTGGCGTGAGCGCAGCGTGAGTTGGGTGAAGCTGTTGAGGCTGCAGTACTGACCGAAGAAGTGATCCAGCACCTTGCCGAACAGATAGATACCGCTACCGGTGAACTGGCTCTCGTCCAGCTCCAGAGTGATGCCGGTGCCGCGCACGAACGCCGGGCGCGGGTGACCGATACGTGTCATCACCGGTTCGCTCGCGATCGCGGTGATGCCGTTGATCTGCTTGCGGATCGCCGAGGCCTGGCGGTAGTTGTAGAGCGACAGCAGCTCCATCAGCGCCTCGCGGCCATCGCTGACCAGCGACAGATGATTGAGCGAGAGATGCGAGACCAGCCGCCAGATCACTCCCTTGCCCATGGGCGGGCGTACCGGCGAGGTCGGCTTGCGCAGGCAGCGGATCTGCTGCACCACCTGTTCGCGCTCCAGGGTGAAGTCGCCCTGCGGGTGGCCGAAGGTCATCAACTGGGGCAGGTCGCGGTTGCTGCAGGTGAGCCTGAGGCTCAGGGTATCGCTGCTGCCGTCGAGCAGCTCCAGCTCGCGGTCGACCACCCTCAGGCGCATCTCGGTGCCCGGATCGCGGGCGTTCTCCGCGCCGACCCGGCGCGCGATCCAGTAGCTCTGGCGGGCCTGCTTCTCGCTGTCACGAGGTTCGAAGAAGGGCAGGCAGGGGGCGACTTCATCGCGGGTCGCGGTACGGATCACCCGGGTCACCTCGTCGATCGAGACGATCTCGGTGGAGCGCGAGTGGCGCACGTCCGGCACCACAGGATACTCGTGGCGGGTGTGGGTCAGCTTGATCGGCTCGGCCTGCTGCGAGAACAGGTTGACCACCGGGGTGCAGCCGAGGCGGAAGTTGTGCCGGCCCAGAGTCTGGGCCAGACGCGCCAGGCGCTCGTGCTGGTCGTAGTCGCGGAACAGGAAATGAATCTGGACCCGGGTCACCGGCTTGTCGGCCAGCGGCCGCGCCAGCCCCGAGAGATCGAAGAACAGGAACTTCTCGGGGAAGGTGAAGTATTCGTGCAGCAGGCGGTAGCCGATGAAGGAGCGCTCGGAGTAGTCGATCAGCCCTTCGTCCGGGCCGAAGCCGACCGGGGTGATGGCGTCCGCGGGCAGCCCGATCTCGCGGGTCTGACCGCCCTCGACGAAGCTCACCGAGACCCGCGCGACGTTGTTGAACAGCATCTCGTAGAGCGGATGCATCAGGCTGCCTTCGCCATCCAGGAACAGCCGCAGACGGTCGAGGCCGAGCTTGCCGAAATCGGTGTTGCCCAGGGTCTCCAGGCTCAGGCTCAGCTTGGCCACGTGGTCGTTGCCGTGGGCGTTGAACGAGGAGCGCTCCAGCCGGGTCAGCTCGGCGCCAGTCAGCGCCACCGGCCAGACATCCACCGGGTAACAGGTGCGGAAGCGGCACACGGCGTCCTCCACCGGGCGCGAGTGCAGCGCGGTATGCCGCGGCAAGTGGTAGCGCCCGGTGAGCGAGGTCTGGGGGCCGGGGTCGAATTCGACTATCGACAGCGACGGCGTCGGCCGCAGATAGTGCGGATAGAGCACGTCGAGAAACGCCTCGACGATCTCGGGGAAGTCGTCATCGAGCTTCTTGTGCACGCGCGCGCTCAGAAACGCGAACGACTCGATCATGCGCTCGGCGTGGGGGTCTTCGCAGTAATCCCCCTCCAGCAGCAGGCGCGAGGCGATCTTGGGATAGCGCGTTGCGAACTCTTGCCCCAGAAAACGCAGGTGCGAGAGTTCCTTCTCGTAGTAGGGCAGCAGGTCGTCGAGCATTAGATCAGGTTCTGCACCTTGTATTGGCGGGTATTGACTTGCAATACGGCATCGAAGGCGACGCGCTGGCTGGCTTCGCTCAACGACAGCACGGCTTCGATGCGGAACTGCAGGATGCGGTCATGAGTGTCCTGGTTGAGCAGCTCCACGCGGACGCTGCTGAAACGCTTGTCGCCGTGCTCGATGGTGCGCTCGAGCTGGCGCTGGATCAGGCGTCGGTCCTCGGTGCTGCGCACGCCGCGGCTGATGAAGTCGGGCAGGCCGTAGTCGAGCAGCGTGCCCTGCAGCCCCGGCCAGGCATCCAGCTCGCCGGCGATCAGCTCGCGCCGGGTATTCACCAGCAGCTCCAGATCGCGTACCACCGAGGCCTTGTAGGCGCTCACCGAACAGCGGTGCCCGGGCTGCGCTTCGGTGGTGTGCTGCGGCTCGTCGTCGAGTAGACGGTCGAGCAGCGTCGGGACCATCTGCATCGTGTCGCTCATGCCGGAACGCTCCCTTGAGGTGGTGAATGATCTTGGCGGCTGGATAACGCTGATCGCGCCGCCGCCGGAGCGGCGGCGCGACGGGCCTGCACGTGGGGGCGGCGAGCCGCCCCGCTCTGGCTCAGGAGCCGCGGGTCGACTGCGGCAGTTCGGAGACCAGGCGCAGCGACGCGGTCAGCTCGTCGAGCTGGTAGTGCGGACGCAGGAAGGTGACCGCTTTGTAGGCGCCCGGCTTGCCCGGCACCTCGGCGACCTCGACCCGCGCTTCACGCAGCGGGTACTTGGCCTTGGCTTCCTGGCCGGCGTTGTCGTCCAGCAGCACGTACTGCGACAGCCACTCGTTGAGGTAGTCCTCGACGTTCTGGCGCGAGGCGAAGCTGCCCACCTTGTCGCGCATGATCGCCTTCATGAAGTGGGCGATACGCGAGGTGGCGAAGATGTACTGCAGCTGCGACGACAGGCGCGCGTTGGCGTTGGCGACGTCGGTGTTGTACTGCTTGGGCAGCTGGGCCGACTGGGTGCCGAAGAAGGCGGCGTAGTCGGTGCCCTTGCAGTGCACCAGCGGAATGAAGCCGAGGTCGGAAAGCTCCTTCTCGCGGCGGTCGGTGATCGAGATCTCGGTGGGGCACTTCAGCGCCACCTCGCCGTCGTCGGTCTGGAAGGTGTGGGTCGGCAGGTCCTCGACCAGGCCGCCACCTTCGACCCCGCGGATCGCCACGCACCAGCCGTACTGGGAGAAGGCGTCGGTGACGCGCGCGCCCATGGTGTAGGCGGCATTCATCCACAGGTACTTGTTGTGGTCGCGGCCGTCGACGTTCTCGGTGAAGTTGAACTCCTCCACCGGGGTGGTCTCTTCCCCGTAGGGCAGGCGACCCAGCACGTGGGGCAGGGTGAGGCCGACGTAGCGGGCGTCTTCCGAATTGCGGAACGACTTCCACTTGGCGTACTCGACGGTGTCGAAGATCTTCGACAGGTCGCGCGGGCCGGTCATGTCGGTGAACGAGTCCCAGCCGAACAGCTCCGGCGAGGCCGAGGAGATGAACGGAGCGTGGGCCGCGGCGGCGACATGCGAGACCTGCTCCAGCAGGTACATGTCCTGCGGGTGGCGGCCGAACTCGTAGTCACCGATCAGCATGCCGTAGGGGGCGCCACCGAAGGTGCCGTACTCCTCCTCGTAGATCTTCTTGAACAGCGCGCTCTGGTCGAACTCGGACGCCGACTTGAGATCCTTGACCAGGTCCTTCTTCGACGCATTCAACATGTGAATCTTCATGTTGGTGCTGGTCTCGGACTGGTCGGTCAGGTACTTAAGCCCGCGCCAGGAGGCTTCCAGCTGCTGGAACTCGCTGGCGTGCATGATCTCGTTGAGCTGGTCGGAAAGCAGCGAGTCGATCTCGGCGATGCGCGAATCCAGCACCGCGATCAGATCCTTGCTCGGGGTCACCTCGCCCTCGAGCACCTGATGCACCAGCTCGTCGATCAGGTCACGGGTGCGGGTGCGCTCGGTCTCCGAACGTGCCACGCGGCTCTCGGAGATGATGCTGTCGAGCAGCGAAGTCTCCGGCGCGAAGACCTCCTGGGTTTCGCTCTGGGGCTGGTTGTCGGTCTGATTCTCGGCCATGAGTGACTCCTGTTATTCCTTCTCGTCCTGCGGTTTGGCAGCGGCTTCGCGGCCGAGCTCTTCGCCCAGCGCCTTGAGCTTCTCGGTGTTCTGCAGCACATCCATCAACAGCTCTTCGAGCTTGTCGTTGCCGCCCATCTTGTTGCGCAGATCGGCGAGCTTGTTGCGCACGTCGAGCAGCTTGCGCAGCGGCTCCACCTGACGCACCACTTCCTGGGGCTCGAAATCTTCCATGCGCTTGAAGTTGAGCTCGACCGGCAGCTGCGAGCCGTCGTTGGCCAGGGTGTTGTCGACGCGGTAGCTCAGGCGCGGCTTGACCCCTTTCATCACGCTGTCGAAGTTGTCGCGGTCGATGTTGACGAACTTGCGATCTTTCAGCCGCGGCAGCGGCTCGAGCGGGTTGCCGGAGTAGTCGCCCATCACCCCGACCACGAACGGCAGCTCCTTCTTCTCGATGCTGTCGCCGATCTCGACGTCGTAGGTGAGGTGTACGCGGGGCGCTCTGACACGCGAGAGCTTGTGCTGGGTACTTTCGTTCTTGGCCATGAGGTCGTCCTCTTGTTGAGATGTCGAGTGTCCGGGTGACGAATGCCGTGGTGACGATGTCGTTTGGGCAATGTCTTTCAAGCGATGTCGTTCAAGCGATGTCGTGTTTTGGCAGCGCCGTCTCGGCGAGATCGACGACGGCGTCGATCACTCTGCGCTGGCGGCCGCCAGCGCCTCGGTGAGCTGCTCGCGCAGGCCGTCGCGCATCGCCTCGATCTCGGCGTCGGAGATCAGCTCCTCGAAGCTGCGACTGCCCGAGATCTCGGTGCTATGACGAATCACCGGGTCGCTCGGCAGGGTCGATGACACCGGCGAGCTGATGACGCAGAAGGGCAGGTCACCGAAGTCGTCCAGGCATTGGAACCCCACCGGGAAGCGCAGCCCCTTGAACAGCCGACCCAGACCGCCGGCGCGGCTGAAGCAGTGGAACAGCATCAGGTAGTGCACCACGAAGCGGTGCAGCTCGGAGCCGCTGCGGTTGGGATCACCAACCACCTGGCGAAAGCGGCTGAGCTCGAACGAGCTGTAGCCCACGACCCAGCGGGTCGGGCTGGTGACGCGCACGCGCGTGCCGTTGTCCAGGGTGTGGTCATACTCGAGCGGATAGAGCTCCGGGGTCGAGTTGATGATGTTGAGCGGCACTTCGAGCTCGTTCATCAGATTGAAGGGCCGCGCGCCGGCGTGCTTGTCGAACAGCGTGCGGAACTCCTTGAAGTGGTGCTGGGTCTCGCGACCGCTGCCGCGCGGCGCGCCCTGCAGGTACTCGCCGAACAGCGGCTGCGGGCGAACCAGCGGGGAGAGCGTGGCCAGATAGTCCGATGCCTGCGCCTTGAGCAAGTCGGAAACCGCCCGCGTCTGCTTGCGCGAGCGGATGAAACTATCGACATCGAAAGACTGCGTCATGATCGATTCCTGGATCGGCTCGAGCGTTGCTCGGGAGTACCCCGGCGTCATCCATTGTCACGTCGGATTGTCACGTCGATTAGGTACATTCGTTATTGCACTCGGCGTCCGGCATGCGTCGACTCGTGAGGATGCCAGAAAACGCGATATGCGTGTATCAGAATGTACTGACAGACTATTACAGCGATCCGCCATTCATCTTGTAAGAGATCTCTTACAACGTGATGTAATCAAACTTATCGTTGCACTGTAGCACGTTCTGAGACCTAATCGTCAGCGGTGCTATTGGCCAATGTCAGGTCCGGCGTGACGCGCTCCAGCCGTGCCGGCTCGCCTTCGCTGTCACGCAGCGGGTCGCCCTGTGCGTCCAGCGGCTCGAGTGCCGTGTCGTCCACCGGCTGGAAGATTCGCGTCTGGCCGACCTCCGGCTGGAGTGCGTAGAGCTGGCGTTGGAAGTCGTTAACATCGCGATGCAGCGCCCATTTTCCCCAAGCGGTGTTGACCCGTTCACCGCCAGGCGCGTCGATCCGGATCTCGTGCAGATAGAAGCCGGCCGGGGCGCCGGTGATCGGGTCGCGCTTGAGAATCAGGTCGGTGTCGACGCCGCGACAGTCCTGGCAGGGCAGGGTGCCGGTGAAGCGCTCGGTCACTTTGACATAATCGACCGGTGTCTGCGGACCGCTGGCGCAGGCACTCAGCGCCAGACATCCGACAACCGAGAGACGTTTCAGCTTCGATGTTCGCATGTGTCTTGATCGGCCTTTGTGTAAATTAATGTTAATGGGTAAGCGTTTGTTAAACTTGTGCCCTATTATAGCGACTAAATCTGTTAAGGTGGTCACTGTCTGAAAGAAGTCTAAGTTTCCTTAGTTCTGCGCCGGCAATCGGCGTAGTGCGTTTACGGTCGTGGCTGGACAACGTTTAGTCTGTGCTTGCTGAACGTTGCCGAGCGTTCGTTATGCAGGTTTGAATCCGGCCCGAGGCATCGAACGCCTCGGGGATTACCTAAAAAGAAGCGGGGAGCGAGAAGTCGATGAGGGTAACGCTGCGCCACGTGAGCGCGTTTCTCCTGATGGGATGGCTAGTGGTGCTGCTGGCGGGGTGCGGTGTGGCCGATCGGGTCGGCAAGCGCTTCGACGACACCTGGGCCGGCGATCTGTTCGGCAACAGCGAGCGCGTGCGCGTCACCCTCGACAGCGACAGCGCGCTCAACCCAGACGTCGACGGCGAGCCGCTCTCCGTGGTCGTACGGATCTATCAACTGACCGAGCGCGCGCCCTTCGCCACCGCTTCGCCGCGCCAGCTGTGGGCCAATCCCCAGGGCGTGCTGGGCAATAGCCTGGTGTCGCAGCGTGAGCTGACGCTGCTTCCCGGGACACAGAAAATCGACACCGCCGCGCTGGACCCCAGCGCTCAGTTCGTCGGCGTGGCGGCATTCTTCCGTAACACCGTCAGTGACGACTGGCACGTGATCTTCGACGCCAACGAGCTGCGCAACGATGGCCTCTTGAGCGCCTCCGAGGGGGTCAAGCTGCATCTGGTCGACGACCGCATCGAGGTCGAGCGCGGTCACGATCTGCTTGGCGACTGAGGCGAGCGGCGCCGGCGCCAAGCCCCAGCGCGGTGAAGACGACAGCAACCAGGGTTCGGGACAGGGACGTGAGTAAACACAATCGCATCATGTGGTCGGAGGGCATGTTCCTCCTGCCCCAGCATTTTCAGTATCAGGATGAGTTCCATCAGCGCCAGCTGGCCGAGTCGCGCCACAGCCAGCATCCGTTCCAGTGGGGCGTGCAGGCGCTGGAGGTCGACAGTGGCGCGCTCGATCAGGGCATGCTGCGCCTGACCCGGCTCAAGCTGGTGTTCCCGGACGGCACCCTGTTCGACGCGCCGCAGCACGATCCGCTGCCGCCGGGGCGCAGCCTCGACGACCTCGCGCGCAACGGCGAAGTGAAGATCTACGCCGCCCTGCGCACGCTGGAGCCGTGGTCACCGAGCTATCTCGATCAGGACGCCGCGCGTCACGGTGGGCGCCGTTTCGTGCAGCGCTTCGAGACCCTGCCCGATCTCAACGAAGGGTCGTTGGAGAACGAGCTGGGCACGCTCGAACTCAATGCCACTCTGCTGATGGAGGGTGACAGTCTGGATGGCTTCACCCACTGCCCGGTCGCGCTGCTCAAGCGCAATGCCGCCGGCGGCTTCAGCCTCGATAGCGAGCAGTTCATGCCGCCGGCCCTGCATCTCGATGCGGTGGCGCTGCCGCTGGAGATTGCCAACCGCTTGATCGGCATGCTGCAGGCACGCAGCGAGGCGCTCTCTGGACGCCGGCGCGAGCGCGCGGATCAGGTCGCCGAGTTCGGCTCCAGTGACGTCACCCTGTTCTGGCTGCTCTACACCATCAATCGCGCTTATCCGCAGCTGGCGCACATGTTGAGCCATCCGCGGCTGCATCCGGAGACGCTCTATCGCTTCCTCGCCGAGCTGGCGGCTGGCCTGATGACCTTCTCGATGTCGCACCGTCTGGCCGACATTCCCGAGTACGACCACCGTGACCCGGCGCCGGCGCTGCTGGGTCTGGAAAAGGTGGTGCGCGAGCTGCTCGAGATCGTGGTGCCCAACCAGTACATCCCGATCCCGCTCGAACAGACGCGCCCCTCCTACTACGTGGGTCGGCTCAACGATGCACGCCTCAAGGAAGCGGACTTCTATATCTGCGTGCACGCCGACATGCCCGGCTCCCAGATCCTCGAACTGGTGCCGCGGGCGTTCAAGGTGGGCTCGCCGGAGGACATCGAGGTGGTGGTCAACACCGCCATGCCCGGCGGCACCCTGACCCACGCCGCGCGCCTGCCCAGCGCCATTCCGGTACGCCTGGACAACCACTACTTCGCCCTCGAACCGCATGGCGCGGTGTATGAGCGAATGATGGAAGCCCAGGCGATCGCCTTCTACGTACCCAGCGGATTCAAGAACCTCAGTATCGAATTGATGGCGGTGATGAAATGACCGAAGCCCTTGCTCACCCTTCCGATATCGCCGAGCCGCGCACGCTCAAGACGTTGTCGCGCGACTTCATCTCCATGGTGCTGATGGTGCGTCGTGGCCAGCAGGCCGAGAGCGTCGAGCGCTTCCTCGAACGGGTGGACCAGTGGCTGCGCGAGTTCGAGGAGAGGGCGCGGGCCGAGAACTACAGCGCCGAAGCGGTCAAGGATGCCCAGTACGCGCTGTGTGCCTTCCTCGACGAGAGCGTGCTCAAGGGTGGTGTGGGCAATATCCGCGAGCACGTCGAGCTGCACCCGTTCCAGTACCGCTACTTCGGTGTGCACCTGGCAGGGGAGGGCTTCTACGACCGCCTCGACAGCCTGCGCAGCGACGTGCGTGGCAACCTGGACGTGCTCGAGGTCTATCACCTCTGCCTGGCGCTGGGGTTCGAAGGCAAGTACAGCCTCGAGAACCGTGACCAGCTGCGCTATATCGCCAATACCCTGGGCCAGGACATCGCGCGCTATCGCAAGCGTGAGATCGACGGTCGCGAGAGCTGGAAGCTGCCGGATCAGGTCGGCCAGCTGCTGCGCTACGAGATCCCGCTGTGGGTCTACCTGCTGGTCATCGTGGTGGTCTGCCTGCTGGTCTATGGCGGCCTGCGCTGGTGGCTGGGCAGTGAGACCGATGCGCTGATCGAGCAGATCCGTCAGCTGTTCGATAGCCAGGGTTGAGGGGCGAGGTGACCATGCGTTTTCTTCGATTCCTGCGCGCGCTCAAAGGCTTCTGGCCGCTCTCGATCGTCCTCTGGCTGGTGGGGCTGGCGCTGTGCGTGCTGCTGCTGCCGCTGGTGACCCAGGAGCGCGAGCTCATCTTCATCGCCATGGCGCTGGTCACCGCGCTGTGGCTGCTGGTCGTGGTGATGCGCCAGTACCACCGCATCCGCGCCGAGCGCAACATCGAGAATCTGGTCGAGCTCGAGGTACACCGCGAGGCCGCCGAGAGCGAGCCCGGCGACTATCAGGTGCTGAGCGAGCGGCTCAAGCACGCCATGGCGATGCAGCGAGCAGCGCGCTCGGTGGATGGCGGCAAGGCCTCGCTCTACGAGCTGCCGTGGTATCTGGTGGTGGGCATGGCGGCCTCGGGCAAGACCTCGCTGCTGACCCGCTCCTCGCTCTCGGCGACCATGGCCGGCGGCAGCAATCTCTCCGCGGTGAGCGGCACCCAGCACTGCGACTGGTACTTCAGCCGCGAGGCGGTGATGATCGACACCGCCGGCCGCTATCTGGTCGAGGATCGTCCGGCGAGCGAGTTCGCCGACTTTCTCAAGACTCTGCGCAAGCAGCGGCGCAAGCCGGCGATCAACGGTCTGGTGCTGGTGGTCAGCCTGCCCGAGCTGCTCGAACAGTCGCGACAGGACGCCCACGCCCTGGCCGAGCAGCTGGTCAGCCGGGTGAGCGAGTACCGCGCCTGCCTGGGCATCAATCCGCCGGTCTATCTGTTCTTCAGCAAGGCCGACCTGCTGCCCGGCTTCACCCGCACCTTCGAAGCGCTCGATGCCACTGAGCGCCAGCAGCCCTGGGGCCTGACCTTCTCGCTCGACGAGCTGCGTCGCCAGGGTGTGACCCGGGCCTTCCAGCAGCGCTTCCCGGGGCTGGTGGCCACGCTGCGCGCGCGGGTCGACGCCCGCGTGGTGGAAGAGGGCAGCGATGCCGACAGCGAGCTTCTACGCTTCCCCGACTACTTCGCCGAGCTCTACGGTGTGCTCAGCGACTTCCTCGAGCAGTTCGATACCCAGCAGAATGCCGAGCGCGCGCCGATCCTGCGCGGACTCTACTTCACCAGCGCGCTGCAGAGCGGCCCCGCGCTGCCGGCGCTGATCGACGAGCAGACCCGCGACGCCTTCGCCCTGGCGCCGACGCCGGCAACCGCAGCGGCGCCGCGCAACGGCGAGCGCAGCTACTTCATCACCGATACCTTCCGCCGGGTGGTCTTCCCCGACCGTAACCTGAGCCTCTACTACTCCCAGCGCGGCGACCGCCGCTCGCTGCCGCCGTTCATGATCGGCGCGGTCGGGGCACTCGGAGTGGCGGCCATTGCCGCCCAGGGCTGGTCGGCCTACAACAACAAGCAGTGGCTCGAACATATCCGCGAGCGCATCGCGCCGCTCGGCACGGATGCCAGCCTCCAGCCGGACCAGCGCCGGGCGCTACGCGATGACTTGGAGCAGCAGCTGACGGCGATCGAGCGTCACCGCGAGACCGGCGTTCCGCTGCGTCTCGATCTGGGGCTGTATCAGGGCGATGCGCTGCGCGCGCCGCTCAAGGAAGCCTGGGCCACGCTGTTCACGCGTGACGTGCTGACGCCGCTCTCCTGGCGTCTGGCGCGGCAGCTGCGTTCGCTGGCCGCCTTCGGTGATCCGGCCGGCGGTATCGATACCGGTAACGGGGAAGGCGGAACGGCCGCCGACGCGACGGCGCAGGCCGGTACGCAGGCGGATGCCGCCGGCGCGGCGCGGGATCAGGGCCGCCAGATCGGCGAAGACGCCATGGCACGCATGCGCGAGCGCTCGACCTCGCGGCCGACCCTGGGCAGCGTGCCCACCAGCGCCTCCGAGATCGGCAGCCGTGCGCGCAGTGAGCTGCGTTCGCGCACCACCGACAGCGCTCGTGATGCCTGGTACTCGGCACGCAGCAGTGCCGAAACCTCGCTGGAAGAGGGGCTGCGCGATCGTACCAGCCAGCTGGGCAGTGCCGTGGGCAATGCCGATGGCGACGAGTCCACGCTCACACTCTCCGGCGAGCAGGGCCCCTCGCTCTCCGAGGAGATGCTGACCAAGCTCTCGCAGGCGGACGTCGAGCAGCTGATCGAGAGCTACTCCTCGCTCAAGCTCTATCTGATTCTGACCGACCCGGACGCCCATGCGGATCAGGGCGATTTCGTCGCCTCCGCGCTGCCGCGGCTGTGGGCCGACTACGTGGCGCGCCGCGGGCTGGAGACGTCCCGCGACAGCATCATGGACAACGCCGCGCTCTACGTGCACTACCTGCAGGAGGGCAAGGCGCCGGCGCTCAAGCGCGATGACAAGCTGGTCGCCGACAGCCGCGACCGGCTCAACGCCTTCCTGATCGATTCGAGCCTGGTCGACCGCGAATACCTGCGCTACCAGCTGGAGGTGGAGCAGCGCTTCGAACCGCTGACGCTGTCGCGCATGGCCCCCGACATGGAGGGTCGGCTGTTCTACTCCAGCCGCGCGGTACCGGCCTTCTATACCCGCGAGGTGTGGAACCAGTACCTGCGTCCGGCGATCATCGAGACCGTCTCCGGTGACCTCCAGCGGGAGTCGGACTGGGTGCTCGACGACGAGAACGTCGACGATGCGGTGCAGTCGAAGGCGCGCTTCGTCAGCCAGCTGATGGCGCGCTACAAGCGTGACTACGCGATCGCCTGGGAGCGCTTCCTCGACAACACCCACGTCGCCGACTTCGAGACCCTGGACCAGGCCAGCGTGCGCCTCTCCCAGCTCAGTGACCTGCAGGGCTCGCCGCTGCGCCAGGTGCTGGAAGCGGTGAAGGCCAACACCACCTGGGATGACCCCAAGGCGCAAACCGAGGACGAGGCCAGCGGCAAGGCCAAGGACCAGAGCTTCTGGGGCCGGGTGATGAGCGTGTTCAACGGCGCGGGGGGCGCCGCGGCGGTGGATATCAACACGCTGCCGCGTCTCAACGATGGCCTGCTGACCCAGCACTTCCGCCCGGTGACGCGCCTGCTGGCGGCGGACGATGCCACCGGCAGCGACAACTCGGTGCTCAATCAGTACCTGCTAGATCTGCGCCAGCTCAAGGTGCGGGTGGACAACGTGCGCAGCGCCCAGGACGTGGGCCGCAGCAGCAAGTCGCTGATCATGGCGACGCTCTCCGGCCAGCCGACCGAGATCAACACCCTGCGCAACTTCGTCGCCTCGCGCGTGGATACCTCGCGTACGCCGCTGATCCGGGCGCTCGAACCGCTGTTCCGTGAGCCGGTCGAGGACACCTGGAAGGCGCTCAATGCCCCGGCACGCCAACAGCTCAACGCCGCCTGGGACGACAAGATCGTCACGCCGTGGGACCAGATGGTCGCCGGGCGCTATCCGGTCAGCGATTCGGTCAACGAAGCCTCGGTGCGCGACATGGAGTACTTCATCGATCCCGACAAGGGGGTGATGTCGCAGTTCCGCAAGGAGGAGATCGGCGATCTGGCCGGCTCCGGCAGCGGCCAGCGCTCGACCATGGTCGACCCGCGCATGCTCTCGAGCATCGACGATGCCACCGCCCTTGGCCGGGTCATCGACAGCCTGTCGGACCTGCAGAACGGTTTCGAGCTGCAGATCAACCCGACCGCGGGGCTGACCGACATCATTCTGACCATCGACGGCCAGCGGCTGCACTACCGCAACAACACCCAGTCGTGGGAGCGGCTGACCTGGCCGGGTAACGGCGAGGCCTTCGGCGCGCGCCTGGATATCGTCAACCGCAACGGCCAGCGCCATACGGTGTTCGACTATCCCAACCGCTGGGGCTTCCTGCGCATGATCGAGAGTGCGCGGATCACCCCGATCGACAAGGCGCGCCAGCGGTTCAGCTGGAACACCTACATGGGCACGGTCAGCTTCGACGTGCGCAACTTCGGTGGGGTGAAGATCTCGGATCTCGAGCGGATCAAGTCGCTGCGTATTCCGCAGCTCGGCGGGTCCGGACAGTGAGCCCGCTGCCGCCGAGGCCGGCAGGCCAGGGCTCGGCGGTAGGGGCGGGTAGGGCCCGGTGGCGACCGGGCAAGACATGGAACAGGGCATGAGCGGGTAATGAAGAGGGTGTCGGCATGATCGGCTGCTTTGGCAAGATTCCCACGCAAGCCGACTTCGTAGGCGTGAACGCCACCGGGGCAGTGATCCAGGAGCTCGACCAGTGGTTACAGAGTGCGCTGTTACAGTTTCTCGACCACGACGACTGGCAGCATCGCTTCGATGCGCTGCCGGTGTGCTTCTTCAACTATCACGCGCGCAACGGCAGCGATGTCACCGGGGCCATGATCAGCTCGGCGGACGCCTCCGGGCGGCGCTATCCGTTCTTCGTCTTTCAGACGCTGAAGGCGGAAGGGCGCCCCGCGGTGCTGCCCTGCATCAACACCCTGGGCGAGATCTTCGCCGCCCAGGCGCGGACGATCCTCACCGACTCCGTGCATGGCGCGTCGCCGATCGACCCGGTGGCGGCGATCGGCGAGCTGCGCCAGCTCAACGATCAGGACATCGCGCTGTATCAGCGCATCCATCAGCGCTTTCTGCTCGACTACAGCTTCGCCGACGTGGCCAAGGCGCTGGAGTGGGGCTGGCCGGAGTTCGTCAGCGGCGGCTGCCTGCATCGCCTGCACTATGCGCTGACGCGTTGGCGCGCCGGCAGTACCCAGGCGGTGATGCTGCCGCTGCCGGCGGAACGCGGGCTCAAGCGCCCGGTCGCCGATCTCTGGCAGCAGTGGCTGGGCGCCGCCTGCCCCGGTGGCACGCCGGTGATGAGCCTGCTGGTCGACGACTTCATGCGCCCGCGGCTGCTGCTGATGCCGGTCTGGCAGAGCGCGGAACAGTTCTTCGAGGTGCTCTCGAACCCGGACGACAGGCGTCTGTGCATCGACGTGCTGTCGTCCTTCGCGGACGACGAGCCGCATCCCGGTACCTTGCCGCTCCCGGATACCCGGTTGAGTCTGGCCGATTTCATGGCGCAATTTCCGTGCGACGCACGGTAGACACCCGAGCATGAGCAGATCGCATCGATGAAACGTTTCAAAATCGCTTATCTGAAGTACGCCTTCTTCAAGTACCAGCCCTACATCCTGGGGCTTTTGTTCTTCGCCGCCATCTTTCTGGTCTGGCGGCTGGGCGTCGCACTGGGCTTTTCGTCGCTGGCCAGCCTGCTCAGCGGGATCGTGCTGTTCCTGCTGGCGTCGGCGCTCTACGTGCTGCTGCTCTACCGCGGGGTGGGGCAGAAGCGCAATCTCGAGCATCTGCTGATGGAGGACGCCGACGCCGCGGTGCTAGAGGCGAGCCCCCAGGACCGCGAAGAGATCAGCCTGCTGCGCGAGCGTCTGCTCAAGACCATCGAACGCCTCAAGCAGAGTGGCAAGCGCAAGGGCCAGCGCGGCAACGATGCGCTCTATGCGCTGCCCTGGTACATGATCGTGGGGCAGCCGGCGGCCGGCAAAAGCACCATGGTCTACGAATCCGGGCTCAATTTCCCCTTTGCCGAGCGCGAGAACGCTCGGGTCGCCGGCATGGGTGGTACCCGCCACTGCGACTGGTTCTTCAGCTCCGACGCCATCCTGCTGGATACCGCCGGGCGCTACATGAACAGCGAGGAGGAGGTCGGCAAGTGGAAGGGCTTTCTCGCGCTGCTCAAGTCGCATCGCCGCCACTGCCCGCTCAACGGCCTGATCGTCGCGGTCAATATCAGCGACGTAGTGCAAGCCAGCGATACCCAGCGCAACAACCTGGCGCGGCGTCTGCGCGAGCGCATTCAGGAGGCGCGTGAGCAGTTGGAGGCGCGGCTGCCGATCTATCTGGTATTCACCAAGTGCGACCTGATCGAAGGCTTCACCACCTTCTTCGAGCGCCTCGATCCGCAGCATCGCAGCGACGTGCTCGGGCATACCTTCCCGCATCAGCAGCCCAGCGACGTCAACTGGGGGCAGCAGTTCGACAGCGCGCTGCAGGCGCTGTGCCATCACTGGCTGCAGGTGGGCGACGACGAGATCGTCCAGCGTGACGTGGTCGATACCCGCCGCGACGTGGCGGCCTTCCGCTTCCCGCTGGAGCTGGCGGCGCTGCGCGACTCGCTGACCCGCTTCGTCGATGCGCTGACCAATGCTAACCCGTACCAGAGCGCACCGCTGCTGCGCGGCTTCTACTTCGTCAGCGCCCTGCAGGAGGGCGATGCCATCGAAGGTGAGCACGCCAGCCGCGTGGGCTGCCACTTCGCCCTGGCCAAGCCCGGGCAGCTCTCGGAAGAGCGGGTCAATCACGCCTTCTTCATTGGCAACCTGTTCCGACAGGTGATCATCGCCGATCGCCATCTGGCCGGGCTCTACTCGACGGACGTGCGCGGCAAGCGGCGCAAGCTGCGCTGGGGGCTGGCCGCGGCCGCGCTGGGGATCTTCGCCTGTACCCTGTGGATCACCTCGGCGGTGCGCAACCACGGCGAGATCGAGGCGATGTCGCACACCTTCGCCGAGGCCGCGACCGCAGATGACCAGCAAACGACCCAGTATGCCCGCTGGCACAGCATCGATGCGCTGCGCGACTGGGGTAGCCACTACTATCAGCGCGAGCACGGCGACGGCGTGCCCTGGTCGATGGGCTGGGGGCTCTATCAGGGCGATGCGATCGAACCGGCGATCCGCGAGCGCTACTTCGATCGCCTGCGCACGGTGATGCTGGAGCCGGTGGAGCAGAACCTGACTCGCTCGCTGTTCTCGCTCACCACCATCGGTGTCTACAAGCGCACCACCGACGAGCTGCACGCGGTGGATGGGCCCGACACCGTGGCGCCCTATGCCCGGCCGCGGGACAACACCGCGGAGTCGCTGGCCAAGTTCGGGCGCAATACGCTGGATACCTATCTGATGCTGTCGGACATGGAGCGTGCCGATATCGATAGCGAGGCCCTGCGCAACCGCCTGCCAGCGTTCTGGTATCCGGCGATCCAGCAGCGTACCGGGGCGAAAATCGACGAGGATCGCTCCGACTACCGCTACGCCGGGCGCCAGATCGACTTCTACAGCCAGCAGATCCACGAGCCAGACGTGCCGCGGATCACCTCCAACGCTTTCCTGGTGTCGAGCAGCCGCAACTATATCGACAGCCTGCTGGAGCAGACCCTGACCAGCACCGAGACCATCGTGCTCGAATCCGACACCCTATTCGCCTTTGGCCGCGGTGACTACGCCGGGCTGCAGCAGGCGGGGCAGAAGGAGCTGGACGAGCTGGCCCAGCGCCTGCTCAACACCCAGGACCTGGGGCAGATCCTGATTACCGGCCACGCTGACCCGATCGGCAACGAGGCGGTGAACCAGCAGCTCTCGCTGCAGCGGGCGATGACCGTGCGCCAGTACCTGGTAGGCAAGGGCGTGCCGGCGGGCTTGATCGAGGCCAAGGGGGCGGGCAGCGAGCGTCCGCTGGTGACCTGTGATCCCAATCAGCCGCGTGCACAGCTGATCGAGTGCCTCGCGCCGAACCGCCGGGTAGAGATCGAAGTCAAGAAGCAGCAGTGATGGCATGCACTGCTGTTTTCCTAGAATGTAACGAAATATGTAAAGTGTGTTTAAATGTAGAAATTGTCTTTAAAGTTTAAGATGGGTGGATATAATTGAGGTTCATCAGAATCGTGTGAGGTTTTGCAGCGTGCCGGAGGCATTTTGAAACCGGCTGCAATCATGTAAGAGATTGACCATGCCTTTGTAGGTGATCTCTTACAAAAAAGCGTATGCATTGTTTCTGATGCCACCTAATTAAACTTCGTTATTTGCGGGCCTTGCTGTTTTTCCCCGCAAGAACAAGTGGTTGAGGTTTGTATGCTTTTCGGTCGTCGAGTCCTTCGAAGGCCGTCAAGTGGGCCAGGGGTCGCCCGGTATGCGCGAGGTCGATGGCCGTCGCGTGTCAGGAGTGGCCATTCGCGAGTGAGTAAATAGGAGAACAGAGCACATGGCATTCGATGCGTATCTCAAGATCGACGGTATCCCCGGTGAAAGCCTGGACGACAAGCACGTCGACTGGATCGAACTGAAGAGCTTCGACTTCGGCGCTAGCCAGGCCACTTCGGCGACCGCTAGTTCAGCCGGCGGTGCTTCGGCCGAGCGCGTCAACCTGAGCGAATTCCGCATTCAGAAGTTCGTCGACAAGGCTTCCGCCAAGCTGTTCGAATCCTGCTGTAAAGGTCAGCACATCAAGGAAGTCGTGCTGCACGTGAACCGCGCCGGTGGTGACAAGGTGCGTTACATGGAGGTCAAGCTGGAAGAGGTGATCGTCTCCTCGACCGAGATGGAAGGCACCTCCGTGTCGACTGGCTTCGAGCAGAACGAGAGCGAAGATCGTCACGACCTGCCGTACGAAACCGTCAAGTTCAACTACGCGCGGATCAAGATCACCTACACCCAGCAGAAGCGTTCCGACGGCCAGGGTGGCGGCAACGTCGCCGGCGGCTGGGACCGCACCCGCAACAAGGTCTACGCCTGATATCGGGCTCGCGCCCGAGTTGCGACGGCCGCTCTACGCGAGCGGCCGAGCGGCACAGCGCTCACCCGTGGCGGCGGGTGAGCGTGTGGCGCCAACGCCCGGCGGCTCTCCTGTGGGAGCCGCACGGGCGTTTGCGTTGCTGGCCTTCACGGCCGGTGACCCAGCGCAACGGGTGACGCGTCGACTGACCGGGAGCGGTGGGGCAGGGCTCCCGCGCCGCTCCCGGTCAGTCATCGCGGTTCAGGTACTGCCAATACCGTCATGACGAGTACCGTCATTTTTATTGCCGGGGCGAGCGTTGCGCCGATAGCCGCCGCGGCCCGAGCCGTTGACGAGGGACGACATGGATCAACTCGGCGAACTTTCCATCGAGGCGTTGCTCGCCCCCATCGAGGGCGCCAGCCACGCCGGCGGCGAGGACCTGACCTTCTCGCTGCTGTTCGACCAGATCAAGGAGGCGCGCCGCGCCGACCCCACCTACCTGCCCCAGGGTGAGTGGCAGACCGAACTCAAGCAGTCCGACTGGGGCCAGGTGATCAACCTCACCAGCGAGGCGCTGATCGCGCAGAGCAAGGATCTCCAGCTCGCCGGCTGGCTGTGCGAGGGGCTGGCGCATCGTGAGGGCTTCGACGGTATCGCCTTTGGCCTGACCCTCGAAGCCCGGCTGCTCGACGAGTACTGGGAGACCCTCTATCCCGAACTCGACGAGGATGACCTCGAAGAGCGCTCGGCACGGCTGAGTTGGCTGGGCGACACGCTGATCGGCGTGGTGCGCACGCTGCCGCTGCTCGACGGCGACGGCTACGGGCTGGCCGACTACGACGAGTCGCGCCAGGTCGAGAACCAGGCGCGCAACGACCCCGATGCCATGGATCGCGCCCTCAGCGATGGCAAGATCAACGATGAGATCTTCCAGCGCTCGGTGGTGCTCACCAGTACCGACTTCCTGCAGCAGCGCCACGCCGTGATTGCCGCCGCGCTGGTGGCGCTGGAGCAGCTGGACGATATCGGCGACCAGCGCTTCGGCCGCGACGCGCCGAGCTTCGCCGGGTTGCAGAAAGTGCTGGTGCAGTGCCGCGACCTGACCGAAAAACTGCTGCGCGAGCGCGGGGCCGACGTCTCTGCCAGCGCCGATGCCGAGGCTGCCGCCGAGGTGAAGGCGGAAGAGCCCGCCGCGACCCGGGTCGAGCCGAGCCTGTCGGCCCCCGCGGTGGCCGAGCCGGCGGGTGCGCTGCGCACCAAGCCCCAGAGCCGCGACGAAGCGTTCGAGATGCTCAACGGTGTGGCGCGCTACTTCAAGGAGCGTGAGCCCCACAGCCCGGTGCCCTATCTGATCGAGCGGGCGGTGAAGTGGGGCCGTATGCCGCTGGAAGAGTGGCTCAAGGATGTGATCAAGGATCACGGCGTGATCGACAACATCCGCGACACCCTGGGCACGCAGCCGAAGGATGATGACTACTGACCATGTCCCGCGCCTCGATATTCGATCTCCTGCATCAGCGCCAGGTCGTCAGTGAGCCGGTCGAAGAACCGGTCGCGATTCGCAGCGACTATCTCCCCGACCGGCTGCGGATCATCGATGGCCTGGCGCTGACGGCCGCCGGGTTCATCCGCAGCGGCGAAATCCCCGAACCGGCCACGCCGGAGCTTTCGTCGACGCTCTACGGCGCCGACGGCTACCGCCTGCTGGTGCACCGGGTGGGCGATGCCATGAGCGTGAACGAGCCGCGCCTGGGCCGGCTCGACGCCAAGGCGCTGCGGCTGCATCAGTTGATCCAGACGGTGGTGATCGAAGCGCTGATGATGCTCGAAGTGCTGCCCGAAGAGAGCCACTTCGATGTGCTGCTCAGCGCGCCGTTTCGCTCGCGGGAAGCCGCCGACATCGTGCAGTTACGCCTGCGTGACGCCATCGCCGAGACCCAGTACGGCGCCTGCCTGGGCGAGGTGCGGCTGGCCCCGGAAGGGGGCGACCCGCACGCCACGCTCGCGGTCGGCGAGCAGGGCGGTATGCCTTATGTGCTGTGGGTCGGCGCGGATTCGCTGATCAACGACAGCGACGTGGGCTCGCTGCGCTACCGCGATCTGCTGACGCCAACGTCGCGCGGCGGAGGGCTCTATCCCGGCGAGGCGGTGGCGGCGCTGCTGCTGCAGCGGTTGACGACAGAGGATGCGGCGTTCGACAGCGGCTGGAGGCTGGAGGCGGGCATCCGGCGGGAGCACGCGCCGCGGGCCACGCGGCGCGACCACGACAAGCGCCAGGCGCTGATTGCGCTGCTCGACGAGCTATGGCCGTCGTCCGGAGCAGATGAGCCGGCGGATGGCGAAGAGGCAGCATCAGCGGCGCCTTCGCGCCTGGTGGTCGATGCGCTGGGCCTGCCCGGGCGGGCAGTGGAGCTGGGCGGTGCGGTGGTCGAGCGCTGGCCCGATCTGGATACGGTCGAGGATGGACTGGGTGTCGATACGCTTTGCGGCTGGAGCGGCGAAGCCACCCGGGTGTTGCCGTTCGTGCTCGCGGTGGCGGCCTGCACCCCCGAGCAGCATGCGCTGGTACTCACGCTGCAGGCAGAGCAGAGCACCCAAGCCTGGGCGCTCAAGAGCTGCGCGGCGATGGCCGTAGCCTCGGCCGCGCAGCCGGTGGAGGCTCAGTCGTGACCGCTGTCGCCGTTGTGCGAAGAGATCAGGGTCGCCCCGCAGGCGGTCTTGTGGCCGTGCAGCGCCACCGGCTTGCCGTTGACCTTCATGGTCGGATGACCTTCGACGATCACCGTGGTGCTGCCATGGCCATCCTTGGGGCAGGTGACCTTGTCGCCGACGCAGGCCACCGGCTTGCCATCGATCAGGTAGCTGCTCTGTGCGGTAATGACTTTGCCGCCATGGCTCGTGGCGTCACCGAGTACAACGATGCCTTTCATCGGTCAGGGCTTCCTGGCAAGGGTGAAAAGGAGCGGGCTCGTTTCGGCGAGCCGGCGAGCGTTAATTTAGCCACCGACCCGACGCGGGAACAAGCACCCGCCGGCGAGAGGCTGCGGAGGTAACATGGCAGACATCACCCTCGACGCGCTGCGCGAGACGTTCGATATCGACCTGTCGCAGTCGCAGCGGCTGCTGACCCTCGATATCGCCGGCACCGCGCTCGTGCCACATCGGCTGGTGGGCGAAGAGCGGGTCAGCGCGCCCTTCACCTATACCTTGGACTGCATCTCCCAGCAGGGCGATATCGAACTCAAGACGCTGATGGCGCAGCCGGCGCGGCTCTCGATCCTGCAGGCCGACGGCAGCTACCGCCCACTGCATGGGCTGGTCTCCGAGGCTGCGCTGCTGGGTGAAGATGGCGGTGTCACCTA
>JNVT01000004.1 GCA_000737985.1 Gammaproteobacteria bacterium MFB021
TCGAGCGCGGCCAGCGCGAGGCGGGGCTGTCGCTGGGCCTCTCCGCGACCCAGACCTTCCAGTACATCATCTGGCCCCAGGCGCTGCGGCGCATGATCCCGGCCCTCGGCAACCAGGGTATCGTCAGTATCAAGGACACCTCGCTGTTCTCGGTGATCGGGGTCGGCGAGCTGGTGCGCCAGGGTCAGGTCTACATCGCCCAGACCTTCACCGCGCTGGAGGTCTACTTCATGATCGCGCTGCTCTATCTGGCGATCACCCTGAGCCTGTCGATGGCTCTGAGTCTGCTCGAACGCAAGGGGCTGGTGGGATGAAAGACGACAAGCAGATCCAGCGCGACAAGCAGATCCAGCGCGACGCGGCGCCGATCGTACGCCTCGACAAGGTCAACAAGCACTTCGGCGAGCTGCACGTGATGCGCGACATCGACCTCAGCGTGGCCCCGGGCGAAGTAGTGGTGATCATCGGCGCCAGCGGCTCGGGCAAGTCGAC
>JNVT01000005.1 GCA_000737985.1 Gammaproteobacteria bacterium MFB021
CTCGCGAATGCTGGATCACGTCACCTGCAGCGATAACCTCGCAGCACAAGATCAGGGTGACGGCCTCCCCTATGGGTGGCGGTGGCGAGGTTGGTGGCTTCGCTCTTCGCGAGCAAGCTCGCTCCTACAGGTGGTGAAGCCCTGTATTGGGCGGCGGTGGCGAGGTTGGTGGTATCGCCTTCTCCAGACCCACCAGCGTCGGATAGTGTCTGCTGTAGGAGCGAGCTTTGCTCGCGAATGCTGGATCACGTCACCTGCAGCGATAACCTCGCAGCACAGGATCAGGGTGATGGCATCCCCTATGGGCGGCGGTGGCGAGGTTGGTGGCTTCGCTCTTCGCGAGCAAGCTCGCTCCTACAGGTGGTGAAGCCCTGTATTGGGCGGCGGTGGCGGGGTTGGTGGTATCGCCTTCTCCAGATCCACCAGCGTCGGATAGTGTCTGCTGTAGGAGCGAGCTTTGCTCGCGAATGCTGGATCACGTCACCTGCAGCAATAACCTCACAGCACAGGATCAGGGTGATGGCCTCCCCTATGGGCGGCGTTGGCGAGGTTCGTGGCTTCGCTCTTCGCGAGCAAGCTCGCTCCTACAGGTGGCGAAGCCCTGTATTGGGCGGCGGTGGCGAGGTTGGTGGCTTCGCTCTTCGCGAGCAAGCTCGCTCCTATAGATGGCGAAGCCCTGCATTGGGCGGCGTTGGCGGGGTTGGTGGTATCGCCCTTCGCGGGCATCGCAGTCGAATGGCGGTATTGGTGGTAACGGTGAGAGAGCACCCCTGGGGCCACCAAGGGGTGCTGGAGGGCGTCAGGCGCCGGCGGTGGCGATCTCGAGCCCTTCCCGGGTGACCTCGGCGACGAGTTCCAGCTCTTCGTCGCTGATCACGTAGGGCGGCATCCAGTAGATGACGTTGCCCAGCGGGCGCAGCATCACACCGCGGGAGATGGCGTGGCGGAAGACCCGCAGCCCGCGCCGCTCGCGGAAGTCGTAGGGGGTGAGGCTGGATTTATCCTTGACCATCTCGATCGCCAGCACCATGCCGGTCTGGCGTACGTCGCCGACGTGGGGGTGGTCGCGCAGCGGCTCGGCCAGGCGCCCCATCAGTGCGGCCTTGTGGCGGTTGGCGGCGATCACGTCGTCCTGCTCGAAGATATCCAGGGTGGCCAGGGCCGCCGCGCAGGCGAGCGGGTTGCCGGTATAGCTGTGGGAGTGCAGGAACGCCTTGAGCGTCTCGTAGTCGTCGTAGAAGGCGGCGTAGATCTCGTCAGTGGTCATCACCACCGAGAGCGGTAGATAGCCGCCGGTCAGCGCCTTGGAGAGACACAGGTAATCCGGGCGCACGCCGGCCTGCTCGCAGGCGAAGAGCGTCCCGGTACGGCCGAAGCCGACCGCGATCTCGTCGAAGATCAGCTGCACGCCATGGCGGTCGCAGGCCTCGCGTAGCCAGGTGAGATACTCCGGCGGGTACATGCGCATGCCGCCGGCACACTGGATCAGCGGCTCGACGATCACCGCCGCCAGTTCGTCGGCGTGGCGCGCCAGCGCCTTTTCCATCTCGGCGAAGCGCGCCCGGGCCTGCTCGCCCCACTGTTCTCTGGGGAGCCCGAAGCCGTCCGGGGCGGGCACCTTGATCACGTCCAGCAGCAGCGAGCGGTAGGTGTCGGTGTAGAGCGCCACATCCCCCACCGCCAGCGCCCCCAGGGTCTCGCCGTGGTAGCCGTTGGTGATGGTCAGAAAGCGCCGCTTCTGCGGCTTCCCGACATTGCGCCAGTAGTGGTAGCTCATCTTGAGCGCCACTTCGATCGCCGAGGAGCCGTTGTCGGCATAGAAGCAGTGCCCCAACCCGGCGGGCGCGAGCCGCCCCAGACGTTCGGAGAGCTCGATCACCGGCTGATGGGTGAAGCCGGAGAGAATCACGTGCTCGAGCTCGTCGAGCTGCGCCTTGATCCGTGCATTGATGCGCGGGTTGGCGTGGCCGAAGACGTTGACCCACCAGGAGCTGACGATATCGAGATAGCGCTGACCCTCGAAATCCTCCAGCCACACCCCCTTGCCGCGCCGAATCGGTATCACCGGCAGCGTTTCGTGGTCCTTCATCTGTGTGCACGGGTGCCAGAGGCTGGCCAGGTCGCGCTGCATCCAATCGCTGTTACGGTTCATGTGTCGTCTCTTGCGGAGTGAAACCTCGCCGCCCCCGCCCGCGTCGCTGGTTCAGCTCAGACTGCCGAGCAGCGCGTCGAGGTCGAGCAGGTCGGCGGTGGCCTCGGCGTCCGGCGTCTCCAGCCAGGGCACTACGCCCAGGCAGGGAGCGCCGCCGTGCTCACCGAGCCAGTGCGCCAGCGCATCGAGGTTCTCCTCCATGCGCGGGGTATCGGGTTCGAGAATGTTGGCGACCCAGCCGGCCACCTTCACGCCGTCGCGCTGGATCGCTTCCAGCGTCAGCCGGGCGTGATTGATCGCGCCCAGGCGCACGCCGACCACCAGCACCACCGGCAGATCCAGCTCGATCACCAGATCGGAGATCGATTCACGCTCGTTGAGCGGCACGCGCCAGCCACCGGCGCCTTCGATGACGGTGAGATCCGCGCCGCGGGCGAGCAGCCCCCGCATCGGCTCGGCCAGCATCGAGACGCCCAGCGCGATGCCCGCTTCGCGCGCAGCGATATGCGGAGCGATCGCCGGTGCAAGGGCGACCGGATTGACGCTGTCGTAGTCGAGCGCTGGGTTGCACTCGGCCAGGATGGTGGTGGCGTCGCTGTTTCTGAGGCCATCGCGGGTCTGGTCGCAGCCGGAGGCGACCGGCTTGCCGCCGACCACGCTCAGGCCACGCCGGCGCGCCGCCGCCATCAGGCCGGCGGTAATGAAGGTCTTGCCGACTTCGGTGTCGGTTCCGGTGACGAATAGTGCTTGCATGGGGGTTTCCTCCGCTTCAACGCTGCATCACAACCGTAGCCACACGATAACTGATCGGGATGCCGGCCGGTCTTCGGTATTCTTCGAATGCGGTCTCGAGCCGAGCCAGACGCTCGCGCCCGGCCAGTCCGCCCCCTGTAGGAGCAGAGGTTCGTGTGTGAGCAGCGGAAGACGTGGCGGCGGCGACCACGGTATTGGCGCCGATCGCCTTGAGCGCCTGACGCGCCGCGGCCAGATCGGGATACCAGCAGCGCCGGGTGGTGACCTCATGCCGGCACCCGCGCCAGCCGGATCGCGCCAGGGTAGCAGCGAGCGTCTCCTCGGACAGGAAGCGATTGACGTGGGCGCCATCATCCACCGCGCGCCAGGCGCCCTGCCACTCGCGCAGGCTGCCGTCACACAGGGTGGTGAAAGCGAGATGGCCACCGGGGCGCAGCACCCGCCAGGCCTCGTCGAGTGCCGCCGCCAGCGAGTCGCACCACTGCAGGGCGAGGCTGGAGGCAACCAGATCGACACTGCCCGCCGCCAGCGGCAGCCGTTCGGCCGCGCCCGCGAGCCAGCGGATCGCCAGCTCGGGATGGCCGGCACGGGCGGCCGCCAGCATACCGGAGGCCAGATCCAGCCCCAGGGTGGTAGTGCCAAAGCGCCGTGCCAACGCAGCGGTCACATAGCCAGTGCCACAGCCGATATCCAACACCGTCGCTGGGAGGCAATCAGTGGGCAACCGCGCCAGCAGCGCGTCGGCCACCTCGCGCTGTAGCCCCGCCGCGGCGTCGTAGCTGCCGGCGGCGCGGGAGAAGCCGCTGGCGATACGCCGCTGTCGCGCCAGACGGGTGATATCCATCAGCTCACTCATGGCCGGCTTCCCACATCGGCGTGTTCGACGCGATTCGCGGTGATGAAAGCCACCAGTCGCGCGGCAATCTCGCTGGCCCGTTCCAGCGGAAAGGCGTGGCCCGCCGCCGCAATCCGCTCGGCGCGGCCGGAGGCCGGCAGGCAGTCGGCGACGGCCTGACAGGCGCCACCGGGCACCAGCGCATCGTCGGCGGCGAACAGGTGAAGCTGGGACGCGCTCAGCTGCCCCAGCGTCTCACGCAGGTCCAGTGTCTCGAGCAGCGAAAGCCCTGCCAGTGCCTGATCTCGCGGTGTCTCCGCACAGGCGGCAGCGAGCTCGCGGGCCAGGCGGGCACTCCCCGCCCGGTGCGGCGCACCGCCCTGGGCGACCAGTTGAGCAAAGCGCTCGAGGGTACGCGCCGGCGCACGCTCAAAACCCAAGCGGAAGGCCGCGAAGGTTTCCCCCGCCATCGCTGCGGGCCAGCCCGGCCTCGCCACGAAGCTGGCATTGGCGGCTAGGGTGACCAGCCCGGGGGTTCGCTCACAGCGCCGTGCCGCCAGCGCGCTGGCAAGCATGCCCCCCAGTGACCAGCCGCACAGCCAAGCGCCATCCGGCAGCTCTCGCTCGAGCGCCGCCAGCCAGTCATCGACGTCGTGGCAGGCCAGGCGCCCGCCCTCGGGACATGTGAGCGCGGCGTAGTCGAGCAGCGTGATCTCCCAGCCGGGAAGACCCTGGCGCAGTGCGTCCGCCAGCGGCTCGAGTGGCGCCACGCCCAACGCCCAACCGGGCAGAATCACCAGCTGCCGGGAATCGTGCCGGTCGGGTACTGGCAAGGCGGTCCGGCACGGGCCATCCGGGTGCGCATCAGCGAGAGGTCGATCAGCCAACGGGCGAGCAGCGGACGTCATGCCAGCGCCCTCTGCGGCATCACCGCCCCGCCCTGCCCGATGACCTGGCGCGCAGCGTCGTGGAGCGCCTCACCCAGGCGGTCGATATCGGCCAGCTCATGGGCCGCACTCAGGGTGATGCGCAGGCGCGCGCTACCCACCGGTACCGTCGGCGGGCGGATCGCGCTGCACCAGATGCCACGTGCTTCCAGCGCCTGGGCCAACGCCAGCGCCGTGGCCTCGTTGGCCCCTTCGCCATGCTGCATGATCTGCAGCGGCTGGATCGGTGTGGCCGAGGGCAGCGGTGAGAGGCCGACCTCGGCAAGGCCCGCACTGTGCTGGCGAAAGCGCGCGATCAGCGTCTGCAGATGGGCGCGGCGCTCCGGCTCGTCGCGCACGATATCCAGACTGGTCAGCGTGGCCCAGGCCAGCGCCGGCGACAGGCTGGTGGTGTAGACATAGGGCCGGGCGAACTGGATCAGCGCTTCGATCAGCGTCTCGCTGCCGGCGACGAAGGCACCATGGGTGCCCAGCGCCTTGCCCAGGGTGCCGACCAGGATCGGCACCCGCCCCGGCGCCAGCCCCTGGGCTTCACGGGTGCCCGCCCCGTGTTCACCCAACACACCGAGCCCGTGGGCGTCGTCGACCATCAGCCAGGCGTCGTGACGCTCGCAGTGGGTCACCAGCGCGTTCAGGTCGGCGCAGTCGCCGTCCATGCTGAAGACGCCGTCGCTGATCACCAGCCGGCGGCGCTCACTGCCGAGCGCCGCCAACCGCGTCTCGCAGGCCGCGGCATCGCCATGCGTGAAGCGTTCGAGCCGGGCGCCGGCGAGGCGCGTGCCGTCGAGCAGCGAGGCGTGGTTCAAACGGTCATGCAGCGCGATATCGCCACGCCCCAGCAGCGCCGAGATCACGCCGAGATTGGCCTGATAGCCGCTGGAGAAGAGCAGCGCCCGCTCGCAGCCGGTCCAGGCCGCCAGCCGTCGCTCCAGCGCCTCGTGCGCTTCGCTGTGGCCGCATACCAGATGCGAAGCACCGCCGCCGACGCCGAAGCGCCGAGCGCCCGCGGCAAGCGCTTCGGCCAGGCGCGGATCGCCGGCCAGCCCCAGATAGTCGTTACTGCAGACATTGAGCCAGTCGCGGCCGTCGCGGCGAACCCGCGGGCCCACACCATCGGTGGTGTGGCGCTGTCGATAGCGCACCCGCACGCGCTGCTCGGCCAGACGCGGCGCCAGCACCGCATCGAGCGAATCCACGCCGCGCATCAGGCGTCCGCGGCCGCGCCGCGGGTGGTATGCCGTGGCGCGCTGGCATCCGTGGTCAGTGCATCCAGCCGGGCACGCGCCATTTGCGCCTGCAACGCTGCCTCCTGGGTGGCGTCGTCGGCCTCTTCGCGCTGCTCGGGGTGAAGCCCGAGCCGCTCGAACAGCTGCTTGTCATGGCTCGCCTGCGGATTCTGGGCGGTGAGCAGACGCTCGCCGTAGAAGATCGAGTTGGCGCCGGCGAAGAACGCCATCGCCTGGGTCTCGTCGCTCATCAGCTCGCGCCCCGCCGCCAGGCGCACGTGGGAGCGCGGCATCAGAATGCGCGCTACCGCGATGGTGCGGATGAAATCGAGCGGGTCGAGATCCTCGACATGCTCCAGCGGCGTGCCCTGAATGCGGATCAGCATATTGATCGGCACGCTCTCCGGGTGGGTGGGCAGATTGGCCAGCTGCTGCAGCAGGCCGGCGCGGTCATTGACGCTCTCGCCCATGCCGAGGATACCGCCGCTGCAGATCTTCATCCCCGCCTGACGCACGTGATCCAGGGTTTCCAGACGATCGGCATAGGTGCGGGTGGTGATGATCTCGCCGTAATACTCCGGCGAGGTATCCAGGTTGTGGTTGTAGTAGTCGAGGCCGGCATCGTTGAGCTGTTCGGCCTGCTCGCGGCTGAGCATGCCCAGGGTCATGCAGGTCTCCAGCCCCAGGGCACGTACGCCCTTGACCATCTCCAGCACGTAGGGCATGTCCTTGGCGCTGGGATGCTTCCATGCCGCGCCCATGCAGAAGCGGCTGGCGCCGACCTCCTTGGCGCGGCGCGCCTGTTCCAGCACCGCCTCGACCTGAAGCAGCTTCTCGCGCTCGAGCCCGGTGTTGTAGTGGCCGGACTGCGGGCAGTACTTGCAGTCCTCGGGGCAGGCGCCGGTCTTGATCGAGAGCAGCGTGGAGATCTGCACCGCGTTGGGGTCGAAGTGCTCACGGTGCACGCTCTGCGCCCGGAACAGCAGGTCGTTGAACGGCAGCGCCAGCAGCGCCTCGATCTCACCGCGCTGCCAATCGTGGCGGGTCGCGGGGGCCGCAGACGCGGTGCGGGAATCTGGGGTGGCGGTCATCTTTGTCAACTCATCCATGCCTCACGGGTTGACCAGATGGTGCCACGGGGCATGGTCAACCTCAAGGCAAAGACAAGTTGACAGAACCTCCCCTCCTTCCGTAATCGGGGCTTACGCCCGCAGGCCCCCTTTGCCTTATCGGTGCCTGGATCGACGTAATGGTGTCACCGGCGTCAGCGCTGCCACAGCACCCGCGGCTCTTCCAGCGGCAGCGCCACGGCGGCGTGCCAGGGCCTGACCCGAATGGTGTAGTCCGCGGCCGGGCGCGTGGTCTCGATCTCGGCGACGAACTCGCAGGCATCCGGTGTCGCCCCGGGCGCGGCGGACATCTGATGGCAGGCGGCCGGCTGATCAGCGCCGGCTTCGGCGTAGAGTTCGACCCGCACCTCGTCGGGCGTGAGCCCGCCCAGATGCAGCCAGGTCTGGAAACGATAACCATCCGCTTGCGCCTCGACCCGGCTGTCACCGAAGCGTAGCGCCGGC
This sequence comes from Gammaproteobacteria bacterium MFB021, assembly GCA_000737985.1. GTDB lineage: Bacteria > Pseudomonadota > Gammaproteobacteria > Pseudomonadales > Halomonadaceae > Salinicola. Next base: position 7,488 of record JNVT01000005.1, read on the forward strand.
CAGGCCTGCTCGATGGCGTGGTGCCAGGCGGCGATCTCACGCCCCAGCGCTCCGGCGCTGGCGGCGCGCTGCCGGTAGGCCTCCGCCGCCGGGCGGTAGTAGCGCTGGTAGTAGTCGCGCAGGGTGCGACTGACCGAGAAGCGCGGGGTCAGGCTGCTCATGCTGGCGCGCATGCGCTCGACCCAGGCCTGGGGGATGCCCTGCTCGTCGCGCTCGAAGAAGGTCGGCACGATCGCCTGTTCGAGCAGGTCGTAGAGCGCCAGGGCCTGGGTCGCATCCCAGCCGGGGTCGTCGCCGTGCTCCTGCTCGTCACCCAGCGCCCAGCCGACCTCCGGGCGGTAGGCTTCGACCCACCAACCGTCGAGTTCGGAGAGGTTGAGCCCGCCGTTGACCAGGATCTTCATGCCGCTGGTACCGCACGCTTCCCACGGCCGGCGCGGGGTGTTGATCCACACATCCACCCCGCGTACCAGCTCCTGGGTCAGGCGCATGTCGTAGTCGGCGAGGAAGATGACCCGGCCGCGCACGTCGTCGCGGCGCGAGAACGCCACCCATTGCTGGATCATCGCCTGGCCTTCGCGGTCCGCCGGGTGGGCCTTGCCGGCCACCAGCAGCTGTACCGGTCGCACCGGGTCGGCGAGCAGCCGCGCCAGCCGCTCGGGGTCGTGCAGCAGCAGGTTGGGCCGCTTGTAGGTGGCGAAGCGCCGGGCGAAGCCCAGCGTCAGCGCATTGGGGTCGAGCACGTGGCGCGCTCGCTCGGTGATCTCGGCGCCGCCGCCGGAAACCGCCACCTGACGCGCCAGCAGCTCGCGGGCGTAGCTCACCAATTGGGCGCTGGAGGTCTTGCGCAGTTGCCACAGCCGCGCCGCCGGTACCTTGGCCATGGCGCTGCTGAGTTCACCTTCGCCGGCCAGCCAGTGGGGCTGGCCGCAGAAGTGGGTCCACAGCGCCTCCGCCGCCGGCGAGGCCCAGGTCGGCATGTGCACGCCGTTGGTGACGTGGCCGATCGGCACCTCGGCGGCCGGCCAGCGCGCGAACAGCGGGCGGAATATCTCCCGCGAGACCTGCTCGTGGAGCAGGCTCACGGCGTTGACCGCATGGCAGCCGCGGCATGCCAGATAGGCCATGTTGAAGCGCTCGCTGGTGTCCTGGGGGTTGCTGCGCCCCAGTGCCAGCAGCGCCTCGATGCCGATGCCCAGGCGCTGCTCGGCGTAGGCTTCGAGATAGCGCACGATCAGATTGGGTGAAAAACGGTCGAACCCCGCCTCCACCGCGGTGTGAGTAGTGAACAGATTGCCCGCACGGGTGATGGCGAAGGCGACCTCGAACGGCTCGCCGGTGCGCTCCATGCGGGCCCGCGCGCGCTCCAGCACCACCAGCGCGGCGTGGCCTTCGTTGAGATGGCACACCTGCGGCGTGATACCCAGCCGCTCCAGCAGCTGCCAGCCGCCGATCCCCAACAGCATCTCCTGGCGCAGACGCATCTCCTCGTCACCGCCGTAGAGCTCGCTGGTGATACCGCGATAGGCGGGATAGTTGGCGATGTCGTTGCTGTCGAGCAGATAGAGCTTGGTGTTGCCCACCCGCGCCTCCCACACCTGCAGCCAGATCGCGTAGCCCGGCAATGCGACCTCGATGCGCAGCCACTCGCCGTCGGCGGTGCGTACCGGCGAGATCGGCAGCTGGCCCGGATCGTTGTAGGGATAGAGCGCCTGCTGCCGGCCCTGAGCATCCAGCGTCTGGCGGAAGTAACCGCGCTGATAGAGCAGCCCGACGCCGACCACCGGCAGGTGAAAATCGCTGGCCGCCTTGAGCTGATCGCCGGCGACGTTGCCGAGCCCGCCGGAGTAGATCGGCAGCGCCTCGCTGAGCATGAACTCCATGCTGAAGTAGGCAATGGTGAAGGGGTCGCTGCCACTGCCCAGTGGCGAGGCGGCGTGATGGGTCGCCTGGCGGTGACGCGCTTCGATCAGGGCATCCAGTTGCTGGGCGTTCTCGGCGTTGGAGAGAAAGGTGCGCAGGCGTTCGAGCGAGACCGCCTGGAGCACCGCCCAGGGGTTGTGGGTCAGCTCCCACAGCCGCCGGTCCAGCGCGCGCCAGATCCAGTCGGTCTCCTGGTGCCAGGTACAGCTCAGGTCGAGGGCCAGTTCGGCCAGATGGGCGTAGCCGGGCACGCCGCGCGCGGCGGCATCATCGCGGGAGGACATCGCATTACCTCGTGGCAGGCATTGACGAAAAACGCGGGCACCCAGCGACGGCCGGGTACGTGACCCACAGGCAGCATATACCCAAAGCGCCACGACTCGGAACGCCCCGTCTCACGCCTCAGGTCGCACGCTTCAGGCCCTGCTCCTCACGCCCTTGCGGCTGGCGATGGCCATTCGACCTGCATCCAAGCGACATCGATGGCACTATCCGCCGCGCCATTTCGATACGCGTCGCAGCTGTTCTGTGGAGTGACGCACCTGAAACAGTCATCGCGGCGTTCGCGCTTACGATGATCCGATACCAACCACAATCGAGCGATGCACCATGACCTACACCGTCGCCATCGTCCTGAGCCTCGTCGGCTATTTTGCGATCGGCCACTGGGCCGGGCGCCGCGTCAAGCATCTCGACGACTATCTCGTCGCCGGACGCAACGCGCCTACCTTCCTGATCCTCGGCACCCTGGTGGCGAGCTATCTCAGCACCAGCGCCTTTCTCGGCGAGACCGGCTTCGCCTATGCCGGCTACCCGTTCGTGATGCTGCTGTTCGCCGCCATCAGCACCTCGGGCTGTCTGCTGGGGGCGCTGGCGTTCGGGCGCTATCTGCGCCGCAGCGAAGCGCTCACGGTGCCGGAGTTCTTCGGCAAGCGTTTCGCCTCGCGCCGGGTGCAGCGTATCGCCGGCCTGACCACGGTGGTCGGCCTCGGCGCCTATCTGCTCGGCGTCATGCAGGGCGAGGGGATCATGTTCGAGGAGCTGACCGGGCTGCCCTACTGGGTCGGTCTGCTGCTGGTGTGGCTCACCTTCACTGGTTTCATCCTCTACTCGGGCTCGCCCGGCGTGGTGCTCACCGACACCGTGATGTTCGTGATCTTCTCGCTGGCCGCGGTCGGCGGTTCGCTCTACATCATCACCGACCTGGGCGGTTGGCAGGGGGTGATCGGCGGGCTGCTGGCGCAGACCGACAAGCCGGGCATTGCGCTGTGGCACGGCATGCTAAAGGGCGATGACGCCGCCTTCGCCACCCCCGGTGAAGCGGCCACCTGGGGCATCACCCTGGGGCTGGTATGGGCCGCGGTGCTGGCCGCCAGCCCGTGGCAGTCCAGCCGCTATCTGATGGCGCGCAACGAGCACGTGGTGATGCGCTCGGCGATGCTCACCGCGGTGGCGCTGGCGATCTTCTATGCGCTGATGATGCTCACCGGGGCGGCGATCAACCTCTATACGCCGACGCTCGACGCCGAGCGCTCGATGGTGTGGGCGGCGCTCAACGTGCTGCCGATGTGGCTGGGCATGATCATCCTGACCGGGGTGTTCGCCGCGGGTCTCTCCTCCTGCTCGACCTTTCTCTCGATCATCGGCTTCAGCATCGCCAACGATATTTTGCCCGCCTCGCGCAGCGGCGCTGCCGCCATGCGCACCAGCCGTATCGCGGTGCTGGTCTCGGGGCTGGTGACTCTGGTACTGGCGCTGTTCCAGCCGCCGGCAGTGATGGCGGTGGTGTGGTTCGCGGCGACCCTGTTCGCCTCCTCCTGGGGGCCGGTGGCGCTGATGAGCATCTGGAGCCGGCGCATCACCGCCGCCGGCGCGGGCTGGGGGCTGAGCGTCGGCTTCCTCGGCAACCTGGTGCTCTCGCTGGCGCTGCAGGCTGAGTGGTTCACGCTGCCGGTCTATCTGCACCCGGTGGCCGTAAGCACCGTGGCTGCCGTGGTCGCGATCGTGATTGCCTCGCGCCTGACCCAGGTCAGCGACGCCGAGCGGGCATATCTAGCCAGCTTGCATCGGCCGCCCGAGACGCCGTCGCCAGCCACCGAGAAAGGCACCCGCGGTATCGCCATCGTCACCATGCTGGCAGGCGTGGGGATCGGCGCCTTCCTGTGGTTCCAGTACGCCGACACCCTCGCCGGCTATGCCGCCGACTACGGCCTCTCGCGCTCGGCGACGCTGGGTGCCTATGCGCTGGCGCTGGGCTGCGGCGCCATGCTGCTGGTGGCCGGCGCGGTGGGGTATCGGGTCGCCGGGGTGCGAGGCAGCCCGCGGCTGGCCGCCCATCAGGGGAACGCCTAGCCCAGCAGGCGCTGCCCGCAGGCGTCAGGGATAGCGCAGGCGCAAGGGAGAGCGCAGACGCTCGGCCAAGGCGACCGGGTGTATCGATCAGGGAAAGCTGGGAGAGAGAGCAGGGAGAGAACGCATGATGACTTGGTCACCCCAGGGCCACGCGCGCGGCGTGGCCCTGGCCTTCGGCGGCATCGTGGTACTCAGCTTCGATAGCCTGCTGGTACGCCTGGCCAATAGCGATGGATGGAACATCGCCTTCTGGCGCGGCGCCCTGATGGCACTGGTGGTAGGGCTCTGCTACTGCCAGCGTCGGCGGCTGGCCACGCTCAACGCCCATCGCGGCGCGGCGCTGGTCTCCTCGGCGTTGCTCGCCGCCATTTCGGTGCTGTTCGTGATGGCGGTGGTAAACACGCGGGTGGCCAACGTGGTGGTGATCCTGAGCACGGCCCCGCTGTTCGCGGCGATCCTGACGCGCTGCGTGCTGCGTGAGCCGGTGGCGACACGCACCTGGCTGGCGATCGGACTGGCGATGCTGGGGCTGCTGGTGGTATTCGCGGGCTCTCTCAGCGGCGACGGCCTGTTGGGCGATCTCTATGCGCTTGCATCAGCCCTGGCAGTAGGCGCCAACCTGACCTTGCTGCGCCGCTACCCCACCCTCGACCGGCTGCCGTTGATCGCCGGTGGCGGCGTGCTCACCGCCCTCGTCGCCTGGCCAATGGCGACGCCGCTGGCGCTGGATACCCAGAGCTATGCCGTACTCGGTGTCATGGGGCTGCTGCAGATGCCGCTGGCCACCGCGCTGATCAACACCGCCACCCGCTACCTGCCCTCCGCGGAGGTGGCGCTGTTCTATCTGGTCGAGGCGATCCTCGGCACCCTCTGGGTGTGGTGGCTGCTGGGCGAGGATCCGCCCAGTGCCACGCTCTACGGCGGCACGCTGACCATCCTCACGCTGATGGCCAACGCCTGGCTGGGCATGCGCGCACGGCCCGGCCGTTGATCTCGCCGGCGGACGTCGCGGCCAGGGGCTCCGCTGACGCGCCTGCCGATGGCCCGGTGCGCGGTCCGGCAGGGAAACCGCTTCGATAGGCATGGGCAACCCCACGCCGATGATCGAAGCTCGTTTCCGAAAGCGAACGGTGGCGTGCGGTCTGTGATGCTCACGGAAAATAGAAAACAAAAAAAAGAGCCTGGCGTGCACGCCAGGGCTCCGAATGGTCAGCTATGCCAGACGTGCTGTCGTCTACGGTCTTCGCGTCCGTAAGTCCCTGGCTACAGCCTTCCCGGCTGCACTCCTTGCGATCGCCCCTGTCCTTGGGGATGAACCCACGGTACGCCCTATTCGAAACGATAGATAGCGCAAAGCTAATTATATTTTGGTGACGCCGCCCCACTCTCTCGGTGGCCTGTGGCCGACGCGCTGAACCGCTGGAACAGTGCCGATATGGCGAGATAGCCTAGGAAGGCATGGCCCGCCTGACATGCGAGCCGACGCCTCTGGTGCTCTTCAGCCAGGAATTCTTCGCTCGGCTATCCCGCTGATATCGATCCGACGATCGCCCCCCTCTCCGACTCATCGTTCAATGCTCAGGAGGTTCACGTGTTCAACGCCATTCTCGTACAGCAGACCGAAGCCGATCAGCGGAGCCAAGCCGCGCTGACCCAGCTTGACGCCGACTCGCTTCCCCCAGGTGACGTCCAGGTTCGCGTCGAATGGAGCACGCTCAACTACAAGGACGCCCTGGCGATCACCGGTAAAGGGGCCGTCGTGCGACGCTTCCCCATGGTGCCGGGCATCGATCTTGCCGGTGTGGTCGAGCAGAGTGAACATCCCGAATGGGCAGCGGGAGATCGCGTTCTGCTCAACGGCTGGGGTATTGGAGAAGCGCACTGGGGCGGCCTGGCGCAGCGCGCTCGGGTCAACGGCGACTGGCTCACCCGACTGCCCCCATCTCTCAACACGCATCAGGCGATGGCCATCGGTACCGCCGGCTATACCGCCATGCTGAGCATGCTAGCGCTCGAGCGCCATGGCCTGACACCGGAGCGCGGCGAGGTGCTGGTGACCGGCGCCAACGGCGGCGTCGGAAGCTACGCCATTGCCGCACTGGCGGCACGCGGCTACCGCGTTATTGCGGCCACCGGGCGCCCTCGAGAATCGGCCTTCCTGGAGCGCCTGGGCGCCGCCGAGATCATTGATCGCAGCGAACTGTCAGACCCCGGCAAGCCTCTGGCCAAGGCCCGGTGGTTTGCCGCCATCGACTCGGTGGGCAGCCATACCCTGGCCAACGTCTGCGCTCATACCCGCCCCGACGGCCTGGTCGCCGCTTGCGGCCTCGCCCAGGGCATGGACTTCCCGACCACAGTGGCGCCCTTCATCCTGCGCGGCGTCAGCCTGCTCGGGATCAACAGCGTCACCCGCCCCGCTGAGGAGCGTCAGCAAGCCTGGGCCCGGCTGGCCGAGGACATCGATCCCGCCCTGCTCGACGAGATCTCGCACGACATCAGCTTGGGCGACACGCTGGAGGCGGCCGAACGACTCCTGGCAGGGGAAATACGCGGCCGGCTCGTGGTGGACGTCAACGCCTGATTACTCAAACGGGCGCTATACAGCGACAGGGTGATCACCGGCCAGGCAAGTCATGTCGACGTGATCCAGCTTGAGGAATATGGGGGCTTTCGTGAGGCGTACTATCGAGGGGGCGTTGAGCGCTTGAGGTAGTGCACCTGCAGCGAGCCGCTTTCATGATGCCCCCCATGGCGGCCAAGAGGAGATCCCAGAATGAATGATTCAGTGGCCTTTGGGATCCTGCTCTTCACAGCGGTCGGGGTGGGTGCACTGGCTTTCCTACTGGCCATCGTCGGCGTGATTCTCGCGCCCTTCATCATCGACAAGATCGATCGCGCGCTGGGGCCCCTGGCAGCGGATAAGGAGCTTTTCTCGAAGGGACTACTGCTCTCAGTCCACCGAATGAGCAGCTACGGCCTCAAAGTGCTATGCCGTTACACCAGTTGGGGTGAACGCCATATCTATCAGGATCATCCAGATAGAATTCACGCCGTCGAGAGTGCCCCACCCTGGATTCTCAACGTGGTCACATGGATCTACGCCAGCTTCATGATCGTAGCTCCGACCGCCATTCTATTGGCCGTCATCGCGATCAGGATTCACGATGCCGGATGAAGTCACTGCTTGAGTGGATCCGCCGACGACCGTCGCCCGCCAGGTGTTGCGGTGAGTGCGGACCTTGCGGTGCCCTACCACGGCGCCATGGACGTTGCGGACCGGCTCGGAAACGTCGACAGCGGTTTTCCCGAGAAACTCCAGGATCACCCGCTGTCCGACTTCCAAGTTGGTTTCACACGCCACGCGGCGCAGATCGACGCCCCACACGGTGCGTTCCTGGCCTCGATCGTCGCGCAGGGTGATGTAGAAGCTCATGAAGTGACCCCCTCCATAGCTGCACAGGCTATAGTGCAGCCATCAGGAGGACCAGATGAGCGACGACAACCCCATCAAATGATGGACCGCGAAGCGCAAGGCCACCGTGGTCATGGACATCTTCAAGGGCAAGACTACGGCCGCAGAGGTGGCTCGCCAGTACGATCTCACCGTCTCCGAGGTCGAAGGCTGGATCGATGACGCCCAGCGCAGCATGGAGAACGGGTTCAAGGCGCGTCCCAAAGACATCCGAGAGCAGTATGAGTCCGAGCTGCGGGAGACCAAGGAAGCGCTTGGCGAAGCCCATCTGCAGATTTACGCGCTAAAAAAGTTTCGCCGCCTGCTCGACGAGGACGAGAACTCGTAAGGTCGCTGCAGGCGGAGCTGGCCCAGGAAGGCCATGGGGTATCGCTGGTCAAGCTTTGTCGGTGGCTGGGGCTTCCCCGCCGGACGTTGTATTACCGACCCAAGCCGCGGCACCGCATGATCAATGCCGAGCTGGCCAGTAGGGTGAAGCTGGCTTTAGAGCGGTTTCCCACCTATGGCTACCGTCGTTTGGCGTGTGTTTTGGGCGAAAACCGCAAGCCCATCCAGCGCATGCTGCAGCTCAAGAGGTGGCAGGTGCGCAAGCGGCCTCAAGGCTTTCGTCCTCGTGCCAAGAGCCTGCCGTCTGTCGCCTCGAGGCCTGATGAGCGATGGGCCACCGATCTGACCCATGTGTGGTGCGGTAAGGATCGTCGAGCCAGCCTGGCCGTGATCATCGACTGTTGCACACGCGAGATTCTCGGCTGGCGATTATCGGACAACGGCAGCAGCAAGACCGCCGAGGCCGCACTGGAAGAAGCGCTGGTATACCGATTCGGCGCCTTGGGCCGAATTTATCGGCC
>JNVT01000006.1 GCA_000737985.1 Gammaproteobacteria bacterium MFB021
AGGCGCTCAAGCTGCGCCAGGAGAGCCGCGCCGAGCTGGCACTGTGGTATCTGCAGCTGTGGCTGCTGCTGCACACCCTGATCTACACCCGCCTCAACCGCGCGCTCTCCGATGTCAGCCGCTATCAGGAGGCGACCTTCGTCACCCGCGAGCTGGTCGAGCTGGTGCGCGATCAGCTCGAGATCCTGCGCGGGCTGGGCGAGAGCGCCCCGGAGAACAGCCGGGTTCTGCTCGACGAGCGCGGCGAGGATATCCCGCGCCGGGTCAAGGCGTTCATCGATCTGCTGGTACGCGCCGGGCATCTCGATCTGGTGCGCGAGACCGGCGATGAGGACGTGTGGCAGCAGACGCTGCTGGGGGCGCTCGAGGCCGAGCAGATCGGCGTGCACCATCTGACCCATCTGATCGAACTGACCGCCGCCGAGGGCAGCGACGGCGAGCGCTTGCTGGCGACGGCGGAGACGCCTGAGGCCGAAGCGGTCGCTCAATCTAGCGCCGCTGAAGTCCAGCCCGATTCCGCTGAAGTCCAGCCCGATTCCGCTGAAGCCCAGCCCGGTGTCGCTGAAGAGAGCGAGGCGAATACCATGGCAGATGACGAGCCCGTCACCGACGAGGACGAGGCCGCAGCCGCCGGGTCGCAAGACAAGGCCCCCGGAGCCCGGGAAGACGAGGAGCCGCGTCAATGAGCGTCATTCACCGCATCGAGATCGCCAACCTGCTCAACAAGCACGGTGATATCGCCTCGCCGTGGGAAGCCAAGATGCGCCACCTGCTGATCGATCTGCGCGGGCAGTCGAGCGCGATCAGCATGGAGAACGGTTTCGGCAAGACCACCATGGCCGAGGCGTTGATCGGCATGCTCTCGCGCGACCGCCAGCTGCTCACGCGCACGCGGCGCAAGTGCTCGCCCTCCAAGGTCGCCGGTGAAGCGCGCAGCTGGACCCATCTGCGGGTCGAGTTCCGCGCCCAGCAGGGCAGTACCCAGCAGGACGACATGCTCGCGGTGGCCGGCGAAGAGGTCGCCGGCGAGACCTTCGTCTTCGGCATGTACGGCTACAGCGACGGCAGCGGCCTGGTGTTCTACCACTACCCGGGTCAGCTCTCCGACGTGCCGGTGCACCACATCACCCGTGACGGCAAGCTGGCGCTCTACGCCAATGCCGATTTCCAGAGCCTGATGCGCGCCCATGGGGTCACCCGTGCCACCAACCGCGAAGAGTGGCTGGAGGCGGTCGGGGTGCACATCTCGCGGCGCGAGCTGGCCCAGCTGGCGGCGTTCCAGAAGGAGGGCGGGGCCGACAAGAGCCAGATCTTCAACGCGATCAAGCCACGCGCCGGCGAGAAGGCCGATCAGGCATTCTTCTATGAAGTGCTGGCGCCGCAGATTCTCTCCGGGGCGACCCGCGGCGAGACCGACGAGGAAGAGGAGCTGATCGAGGACGTCATCCTCAACTCCGGCACCCGCATCACCGAGCTGCGCCACCGCCTGGCCGAGGCCGAGAGCGATCAGCAGCGCGCCGACGACAAGGTCGAGCGGCTCGCCACCCTCAACGAAGAGGGCGAGAGCCTGCTCGAGTCACGTCGCCAGCTGGCCGCGATCCCCGCCTCGTTGCTGGAGGCCGCCGCGCTCCTCGACGGCCAGGCGCTGGCGCCGCTGCCGGGGCTACCGGGCCAGCGTGAGGATGCCGAGACGCTGGAAGCCGGGGTCGCCGAGGCGGCGAGCGGGCTGGCCTGGGCGATCGGCGACACCGAGCGCCCGCGGGTCTCCACCTGGCTGCTGGCCAAGCTGAGCCGGCAGGCCGAGCGCAACGTGCGCCTGGCGCTCTCCGAGCGCGGGGCGCGGGTCGACACCCACCGCCGCCTGGTGCATCTGCCCCAGGCGAGCTGGATCGTGGCCCGCGACATCGGCCATGTCGCCTTCGATCAGGCGCGTGCCTGGCTCGCCGACAGCCACGCCTTCGCCGATGACGCCGCGCGCTACCGCGCCCTGGGCGTGCTCGACGAGGCCGCCGAGGCGTTCGAGGGCCTCGACGGCAACCGCTTCCGCGAAGAAGTGATCGCCGACCGCGAGTACCGCCGTTCGCTGCGGCTGGACGCCGAGCAGCTCGACGAGTCGCTGGAGCGCCTGGAGCAGGAGCGCGAGCAGCTGGAGTCGCGTCAGCGCGACTTCATCGACAACCAGAGCGTCTACACCCAGGCGCTTGCCGAGGGGCTGTTCAGCGAAGCCGAGCTGGAGACGCCCGAGGCGACCCGTGAGGCCGCCCGCGAGGCGCTGGAACAGGCGCGCCGCGAGCATGCCGAGCATCTCGGGCGCATGGGTGAGCTCAAGCAGCCGGCGCAGTGGTACGCGGACTTCGAACGCGAACATCCCGACGCCACGCCGGAAGCGGTGCTGGCCCTCAAACAGGAGCGCCAGGAGACGTTGGAAGCGGAACTCGGCGAGTGGGACGCCCAGGCCGCCAATCTCAACGCTCAGCGCGAGCGTACCCTCCAGGCAGTGCAGGCACGGCGCGAGCAGCGCCAGCGGCTCGAGGGTGAACTGGCGCCGCTGGCCGCCGGACGTCAGGCGTGGCAGGCGTTCAATGAACAGTGGCCGGCGCACTCGGCGATCGGCTTCTGGGACGCGCGGCGCAGCGCGTTGAGCGAGCACGAGCAGATCCTCGCCGATGCGCGCCGTGAGCTGGCCGATCTCGACGCGCGCCTGGGGCGTCTGGCGCCGCTGGAAGACGCCGCCGAGCGCTACCGCCATTGGCATGCCGACGCCGCGCCGGTGCATCTGCGCGACACCCTTTATCGCCAGTCGCGGGAGTGCCAGGACCGGCTGCACGAGCTGAGCCAGCAGCGCAGCGAGCTAGAGCGCCTGGTCCAGGCGCAGGCGGACTTCGTCGACTGCAGCGAGCAGTCGCCGGAGGCGTGGCTCAAGGATGCCAAGGCGCGCTATCCGCGGCTGCTGCGCGAGCGGGAAGGGCTCGAAGAGGCGATCGAAGCCCGCGAGCGCTATCTGCAGAGCCTCAGCGGCGACCCGCTGGCGCGGCTGGCGGCCGAGAGCGACGCGCAGCGCCTGCTGACGGCACGCGAGATCGCCTTCCGCCCGCTGCACGAGGTGCTGGCAGCAGCCGAGGCCGACACCCAGGTACGCCGTGACTGGCTGGCCCAGGCCGCGGGGCAGCTGTTCGCACCGGTGGTCGAGGGCGAGGACGCGGCGCGTGAAGCAGCGCAGTGCCTGATCGATGGGGGCTGCGGAGTGCCGGTGCTCGAAGGCGAGCGGCTGCGTGCCACGCTGGCCCGCGGCGAGCTGCCGCTGGGGGCGATCCAGGGCGTGGAGACGCTGGCGGTCAAGGCGGCGCTGGACCCGGCTTATCTCACCGCGCTGCGCGACGAGACCCAGCAGCGCCTCGAGATCGACCGCCAGCGGCTGACGGCGCTGAGCGCCGAGATCGAGCGTCTCGACCCGCACGGCGAACGCTTCGCTCTGGCGCTGCGCGCGGCTGAGGCGGTGAGCCGCGAGGCAGCGGTGGAACTGGCTGCCCTGGAGGAGCGCCAGGCCCGCCTCGTCGCCGAACAGGAGGCGCTGACGCCACGCCTCGGCGAGGCCGCGCTGAAGGCGATCGACGACTATCAGCGCTTTCTCGAAGAGGGGGGGGAGGCAGCGCTCGCCGCGGCGCGTCAGGCGCGCGCCCAGGTCGAGCAGCGCCTGGCCGAGCATACCCCCGAGCGCGAACGTCTGGCGCGGGAGTTCGAAACCCACGGCGAAGGCTGGCTGGCAGCGGAGCGCTTCGCCAGTGCCGGCGGCGTCGAACGTCTGGAGGAGATCGACGCCAGCCTCGCCGCGGTGGCCGAAGAGGCGGCGGAACTCGAGGAGACCCTGGCCGAGCTGACGCTGGAGAGCGAGGCGCTGGACGCGCGCCGCGACAGCCACCGCGAGCAGCTGCGCCAGCTGTTCGCCGACGGCGAGCGCGAGCGTCTGCGCCGCCTGGCGGCGTTCGTCGCCGAGGACGGCCCGGCCTTCATGCAGCAGGCCGAGCAGCGCGAGGCGGCGCTGCAGGCCGCTCTGACCGCTGCCAGCCGGCGCGCCGACTTCGATTTCGAGCGCATTCGCGCCTTCCTCGACGTGCGCGACGAGAAGGGCGGCAACCGCACCCTGGAGCGCGATATCGGGCGGCTCAAGCAGACGCTCAAGGAGACCCGCGACAAGCGCCGCCACAACGGCCGCGAGCAGGAGTCGCTGGAGAGCCGCCTGGCACGCCATCAGCAGGCGCTCAATATCACCGACCAGCTCGCCGTGGCCTGGCTCGAAGTGCTGCGCCAGCTGCCCGAGGGCTGGGCCGAGCGCGCCCTGGCCGATGCCGGCGCCGGCTGGCCGCAGGACCACGCCGAGGCCGAACGCCTCGACGCCGCCCTGACCGACTGGCGGCGCTGGGCGCAAGCCTCGCTCGACCCTGAAGATAGCGAGGCCTTCGACCCGGTGGCGTTCGAAACTTGCCAGCAGACCCTGCTCGACGGCCTGGGCGGGCTCAATCTGGGCGAACGCGCGCGCAACCGCGAGCGCCAGGCTCGCGATGTCGGCGCCCGCGAGAAGGCGCTGGCGCTGTCGCTGGAAGCGGCCAGCGCCAGCCGGCTGTTCAACGAGTCCGAGCGCGCGCGTCTGGGCACCCTGGAGGGCGTCAGCCACGAGGCGCTGGAGTCGCTGCGCGGCCTTCATCGCCAGCTGCAGGGGCAGCTCGACGAGCACCGCACCCGGGTCGCCCGGCTGCACACCTCGCGTGAGCAGATCGAGGACACGCTGGTCGAACGCCTGAGTTCGATCATCATCGATGCCGCCGGCAATCTCGAGATCCTCAAGCGGGTGGCGAGCCGCTCGAGCGACGGCGGCGCCTACTTCGAGGTCAAGGCGGCGCTGATCGCCGACGACGCCGTGCGCGAGCTGATCCAGCAGCTGCTGGCGGATATCGACGCCCACCTGGCGGTGCAGCGCCGGCGTCTGGAGCAGTCCGGCGAGGCTGCTCAGAACAAGGGCGGGCGCGACGACGAGCTGACCCGGCAGATTCGCCGGCGCATCTATCGAGGGCTGTTCCAGGCGGTGAGCATCCGCATCAAGCACGATGCGATCCGCCCGCACGGACGGCTGTTCTCGCTCAACGAGGACATGTCGGAAGGGCAGCGCGAGGCGGTATCGCTGATGTGGCTGGTCAAGCTCTCGGAGTTCGCCATCGAGCGTGAGCTGCGTGAGCTGCCGGGAACTCACAAGCGCCGCGCGCGGGCCAGCCGCGAGAGCGTGATTCTGCTCGACGGGCTGTTCTCCAAACTCTCCCACCGGCGTCTGATCCAGGACTCGCTGGAGTCGCTGCGCAACACCCGCGGGCGCTTCCAGATGATCGGGCTGATCCACAACCCCAACTACGAGAATGACCCGAGCATCTTCCCCACCTACCTGGTGGGCAGCGTGATCGGCGGCCAGCAGGGGCAGGGCGGTCACGTCATCGTGCGCGACGGGCGTCAGGTCACGCCCGAGGAGACCGGGCGCGGCAGCGGCGAGGCGAGCCTGTTCGGCATCCACGTCACCCCGGCGACTGCCGAATAGCGCCGGTTGGCCTAAGCGCTGCGTGGCCTCGGCGAGAGGCCGCGCAGCGCGCCCTTCAGTGCGGCTCTCAGTTCAGCTCAGCGCAGCAAATAGCTCAGCTCAGCATCTGGCTCAGCTCAACGCGGAGCGTCGTAGCGCCCCTGGCGCGCGTGCGAGAACACCACCTGCCACAGCTGCAGCTCGCGGGCGCGGAAGGCCCCGGCGCAGGCGCCCAGATAGTAGAGGAACATGCGCTTGACGCGCTCGCTGTAGCGATCGGCGATCTCGTGCCAGTGGCGGAGCAGGTTCTCCTGCCACGCCATCAGGGTGGTGTCGTAGTCCGGGCCGAAGTTCTGCCAATCCTCCATCACCAGCTTGCCCTCGCTGGCATCACTGATCTGCTGAACCGAGGGCAGCACGCCGTTGGGGAAGATGTACTTGTTGATCCAGGGGTCGGCGCTCACCTCGTTGGTGTTGGAGCCGATGGTGTGCAGCATGAACAGCCCGCCCGGCTTGAGCAGCCGCGTGACGGTGTCGAAATAGGTGGCGTAGTTGCGCTGGCCGACGTGCTCGAACATGCCGATCGAGACGATGCGGTCGAATTCGCCGTCGAGATCGCGGTAATCCTCCAGCAGAATCTCCACCGGCAGCGCCGCGCAGCGCTCGCGGGCCAGCTTGGCCTGCTCCTCGGAGATGGTGATGCCGGTCACCTCGACACCATAGTGGCGCGCGGCGTGCTCGGCAAAACTGCCCCAGCCGCAGCCGATGTCGAGCACCCGCATGCCCGGTTCCAGTGCCAGCTTGCGGCAGGCAAGGTCGAGCTTGGCGACTTGGGCCTGGTGCAGCGTGGTCGCATGTTTCCAGTACGCGCAGGAGTAGCACAGGGTGGCGTCGAGCATGCGCGTGAACAGGTCGTTGCCGAGGTCGTAGTGCTCGCGGCCGACGATATAGGCGCGTGCCTTGCTCTGCAGGTTCATGAAGCTCGAACGCAGCCGGTAGAGCAGCCGCCCGGCGGGGGTGTGAGCGGCGCCGCCGAGCCCGTGGCGCAGCAGGCGGTGCATCATCTCGTCGATGCGTTCGCACTCCCACCAGCCATCCATGTAGGCTTCACCGAAGCCGATCGAACCCTGGCGCACGATGCGTGCGAACAGATCGGGGTGGTGGACGCGAATGTCCCAGGGCTGGCTGCCGTTGAGGGTGACGCCGGAGCCTTCCAGCATCTTCTCGATGGTATGACGAGCGCGGTTATCGGGTAGTGCCACGGGGGCCATGGGTGAATTGCTGGTCATCGTCTTTCCTCGCATGGAGCGCGTGGCGCTCCCCCGGCCGCACGGCAATGCTAGGGCATACATGCGATGAAAGCCGGGAGGGAGAGGCATGAGATGACGCGAGTGACGGCCTGTCCCGGTCGGCGTCTCGATTCGCTTAAAACGACCCGAGCGATGAACGATGGCGGTAGAGGAGCGGCGTGGCCCCGGTTCCCTGAACTTTACCCGGTGGCGACCGCCGTCACCGGGTAATTACATTGCGTGCTAACTTCTTTGCCCCTCTTAGGGTAGCGCGCCTGGACGATTATTCCAGCCGCTTCGTTGGGGCTTGGTGACGTCAGGCCTTTTCGTCTGCGTCACCGGCATCGGCAGGGCACGTGTCGAGTGCTAGTCTCGGCCTGAGAGGGCCGGCGATGATGACCGCCGACATCAGCGTATCCGCACGAGCGACGACTATGAGCAGTGACGATATCAAAAGCGACATGAACGGCGAGCGCCAGGCGCCCATGCAGGTGATCGTGGATCTCTGCGTGGTGCCTTTGGGCGTCGGGGTCTCGGTATCCGAGTACGTGGCGGCGTGTCAGCGGGTGATCGAGGCCTCGGGGCTCGGCTACCGCATGCACGCCTATGGCACCAATATCGAAGGGCCCTGGGACGCGGTGATGGCGGTGGTCAAGGCGTGCCATGAGCGCGTTCACGCCATGGGTGCGCCACGTATCACCACCACCCTGAAACTGGGTACCCGCACCGACCGCGAGCAGAGCATGGATGACAAGGTGGCGAGCGTCGAGACGCGCCTGCGTGCCTCTGACCCGGGCGCTTCCGAAGCGTAGCCTCGGCAGCGCCTGGCGGCGTGCCCGCCACGCTGGCGGCTGACAGCGGTCGGCGTCGGGCAGCGGTCGGTGTCGGGCAGCGGCTCAAAAAAATCGGCCCCGGGCGAGCGCGCCGGGGCCTGAGTCCCTGAGTCTTAGAGGGTGTCAGTCGTTCAGCGGCAGCGGATGGTCCAGGTCGCCTTGTAGCCATCGCCTTCCTGGGTGGCCGCCTGCAGCTCGGTATCTTCGTTCACCGTGGCGCCTTCCATCTGGGCATTGACTTCGGCCGCCTTGCTGGCGCCGTCGTTGGGTCCGAGGATCTGCTGCTTGACGATCACGAACTCCTCGCGATCTTCGGACTCGCACTGCTCCAGCGCGCGTTCCTTGGCATTCTCCAGCGCCTCGTCCTGGTCGTCGCCCAGGCCGGTGACCACGTACTGCGAGCTGTCCTTCTCCAGTGAGCTGCTGTCGCTGGCGCAACCGGCCAAAGCGGTCAGCGAGAGGCCGGCGGCGAGGGCGATCAGCAGACGTTTGTCGAGGGTTGGGAGGGTCATATCCACGTTCTCCTTGTGCACAAAAAGCGGTACCTCATCCGGGTACCGATAAGGTTGAGTCTAGATGCTCGCGCCGTCTTCGCAAGTCGTTGGAAAGTCTCAAAAAAACGTTGCCAAATAGCGACACGCCAGAAGCGTCGAACAACGCTTCTGACATGAGACTCGCTAATCAGGCGTACGCGCCGGGGCCTGTCGACGCTTCCATGGGCAGCAGCCAGTCATCGCTGGCAGAGAACAGGTGGACGGTGAGCGCGTCCAGCAGCTCGCCGCCGTGGCGCCAGAAGTGCCAGTAGAGGGGCACGTCCAGCGGCCGGTCGGGGTCGAGGTCGACCAGCTCGCCGTGCTTCAGGGCGGTCTGCGCCTGGCACTCCGGGATCAGCGCATAGCCGATGCCCGCCAGCACCATGTGCAGTACCCCCTCCGATGACGGGCACAGATGATGGGGGAAGGGCTCCTTGAAGCCCTGGCTGTCGAGGTAGCGCTGCTGCAGGCGATCGTCGGGGCCGTAGAGAATCGCCGGTGCCCGCGCCAGCGCCTGGGTCGACACCCCCTCGGGAAAATAGCGCTCGGCGAAACCGGGGCTGGCGGCGACCCGATAGCGCATATGCCCCAGCGGGCGCGAGCGGGCGCCCTGCACCGGACGCGCGGTGGCGCAGATGCAGCCGGCGACCTCGCCGTCGCGCATGCGCCGTAGGGCCACTTCCTGATCGTCGACCACCAGATCGAGCAGCACCCCGCGGCGGTGGCAGAAGTCACCGATGGTCGGCGCCCACCACGTCGCCAGGCTGTCGGCGTTGATCGCCAGACGCAGGCGCTGGGTGCCCTCGCCCAGGGCGGGGATGCGGTCGAGCAGATCGTGTTCGAGCAGACGCACCTGCTGGGCGTGATTGAGCAGCCGCTGACCCAGCGGTGTGGGCAGCAGTCGCGGCGTGCGCACCACCACCGGCTGACCCAGGCGCGCTTCGAGCAGCTTGATACGCTGTGACACCGCCGACTGGGTCAGATTGAGCTGCTGCGCCCCGCGTTCGAACCCGCCCTGGTCGACGATCGCCGCGAGAGCTTCGAGTAGCTTGTAGTCGAGCATTAGGGTTCCTAATGATCCATTAGGGGTTTTAACTTCAGTTAATACAGCATAGCACGCCATTCTGCGGGCCTCTGCCCATCCCAGGACCTATCGCATGAACCTCTCCGTCGACGCCGGATTCGCCCCTGACGCAATCGCCGCCGCGCCGCTTGGCGACTCACTGCTGCAGGGGCTGGTGATCGGCGCCGGGTTGATCGTGGCGATCGGTGCCCAGAACGCCTTCGTTCTGCGTCAGGGACTGCGCCGGGAGTACGCGCTGCGGGTGGCGGCCATCTGCGCGCTGTGCGATCTGGCGCTGATCGCGCTCGGCGTGGCGGGGTTCGCGCCGCTGCTGGCAGCCAACCCGCTGTTGATGCAGCTGGCGCGCTGGGGTGGGGTCGTCTGGCTCTGCTGGCAGGCGTGGCTGGCGCTGGGGCGCGCGCGTCGGCCGCAGGGGCTACGAGTGGCATCGGGCGCCGCTGCCAGCGCGCGCTCGAAGGAGATCGCCACCCTCGGCATCGCGCTCGTGAACCCGCATGTCTATCTCGACACCCTGGTGATGCTGGGTCTGATCGGTAGCCAGCAGGCGAGCCCGCCGGCCTTTGTCGTCGGCGCGGCGCTGGCTTCGCTGCTCTGGTTCTTCGGTCTGGTGGGGTTGGCCCAGTGGTTGGCGCCACGCCTGCGCGACCCGCGCTGGTGGCGCGGTATCGACCTCGGCGTGGCGCTGGTGATGCTGTGGGTGGCGCTGCATCTGGCGCTGGGCTGACGGCGCGGCCGGCAGCGAGTCCCGGGCCCACGCCGTCCCGCGGCGCCGCACCTCAACCGATCTGGATATCGCCGCGTGCGTAGCGCACGCCGCGGGCTCGCCGCGTGGCCAGGAAGTAGCCCACCGAGAGTGGCCCCACGCGCCCCAGCAGCATGGTTAGCCCGAGCAGAAACTGGCCCGGCAACGAGAGATCGCTGGTGACACCGCGCGACAACCCCACGGTGCCGAAGGCGGAGACGGTCTCGAAGGCGAGATCCAGAAACGGTTTGTCGGCGTCGGTGATGGTCAGTCCGAACAGTGCCAGCACCACTAGCAGCACCCCCGCCAGGGCTACGGTGATCGCCTTGATCACCGTCTCCTGGGGGATCGAGCGGCCGAACGCCGTGGGCTGCTCGGTGTTGCGGTAGAAGGCGCGGGCGGTCAGCAGCAGCACCACGAAGGTGGTGATCTTGATCCCGCTGGCGGTGGAGCTGGAGCCGGCACCGATGAACATCAGCACCATGGTCAGCAGGGTCGAGGCGTTGGTGAGCGACCCGGTATCGAGGGTGTTGAAGCCCGCGGTGCGTGGGGTGACGGCCTGGAACCAGGCGGCCTGGACCCGACCGAAGATATCGCCGATGGCGCCCAGCGTCTTGGGGTTCGACCACTCCAGCCCGAGCAGAATGGCGGTGGCGATCAGGTTGAGCCACAGCGTGGCCAGCAGAACGACTTTGGTCTGCATCGCCAGGCGCGACCAGCGGCGCTGGCGGTAGATATCGCTGACCACCACGAAGCCCAGGCCGCCGACGATGAACAGCAGTGTGATCACGCCGTTGACCAGCGGGTCGTCGACCTCGCCCATGAGGCTGTCGGACCAGGTCGAGAAGCCGGCGTTGTTGAACGCCGAGACAGCGTGAAACAGGCTGTGCCAGAGGCCCAGGCGCCAGCCGTACTCGGGCACCCAGTGAGCCGCCAGCAGCGCGGTGCCCAGGCTCTCCACCAGCAGCGCGAACAGGATCACCAGATTGACCAGATGACGCACGTCGCTGAAGGCGATCTCGCCGAGGGCCTCGCGCACCAGGTTCTGCTGCTGGATCGGCAGCAGGGCGCCGGTCACGAGCAGGGGCAGCGCGACCCAGGTCATGAAACCGAGCCCGCCGATCTGGAACAGGACCAGCAGCACCGCCTGGCCGGTGAAGGTGAGATCGTGGCCGACGTCGATCACGCTGAGCCCGGTCACGGTGACCGCCGAGGTCGCGGTGAACAGCGCCTCGTGCCAGGCCAGCGGGCGCACCGCGCTGCCCGGCAGCCACAGCAGCAGCGCCCCCAGCGCGCACAGCAGGGCGAAGCCGAGCAGCAGCACCTCGGGCGGTGACAGGCGCAGGACGCGGCCGTGGGGCGCCCGGCGCAGCGGTCTGCGCAGGCGTTGCCAGCGTCTCATCGGCGCACTCCCGTGTAGCGGGCGGTAGCCCGCGGTGCGCCGCTCATATCTGCTTGCCGATTTCGCGCAGGGCGTCGAGATCGCCCATCAGCACCAGGTTGTCGCCGGCCTGCAGCGTGGTGTCGTCCGAGGGGTTCTGGATCACCTCTTCGCCGCGTTTGATCGCTACCAGGAACAGCGAGTCAGGATCGATCGCCAGTTCGGCCACGCTCTTGCAGTTGTCGACCAGCCGTTCGGTGGTCTCGACCTCGACGATGAACTGACGCTCGCCGAGACGGATGAAATCGACCATGGCGTGGTAGTTGAGGCTCTCCGCCACGCGCACGCCGGCGTCGTACTCGGGGTAGATGACGCGGTCGGCGCCGAGCCGCTTGAGCAGCTTGTAGTGGGCATCGCTGTGCGCTTTGGCCCAGATCTCCTTGGCTCCCAGCTCCTTGACGTGGAGGGTGCAGATCACGCTCGCCTCGAGGTTGCCGTCGACATCGATCACCACCGCGTCGTAGGACTCCAGCGACAGCTCGGCGAGCGCCTTCTCGTCGGTGAGATCGGCGATCACGGCGTGGTCGAGCAGGTCCGAGAGGGCATCGACGCGCGACTCGTCGCGATCGACGCCGAGAATCTGGTTCTGGTGACGCTTGAGCTCGCGGGCCACGGTGCTGCCGAAATAGCCCAGGCCGAGGATGGCGAATTGCCGGGACATCGATCACTCCTTGTATCGCCCGCCACGGTGCGGACGCAGACCCGCAGCTTGGCACAAGCCGCGGCATCGGCCAAACCGTGGGGCGCACCGTTACCCACGGCATGCACGGCTGTCGCATCGGCGCCGGGCCGACGGTACAATCCCCGCCGCATTTTCGCAGGCGCGGCCATCGGGACCGTGTCATCGCGCTCCATTCGCTGCCTGGTCCGTCAGGCGCGCTTTGCGTTCGAGGAATCATGACCGACACCGCACCCACCAAGACCCTCTGGCTCGGCCGCTGGGGTTTCGTGCTCGCCGCCACCGGCTCCTCCGTGGGCCTGGGCAACATCTGGAAATTCCCCTACATGACCGGCGAGTACGGCGGCGGCGCCTTCGTGCTGGTCTATCTGCTGTGCATCGCTGCCATCGGCGTGCCGGTGATGATGGCCGAGATCGCCCTCGGCCGCCGTGGTCGTGGCAGCCCGGTGGATGCGATCCGCCGGGTGGCGCGGGAGTCGGGGCGCAGCGGGCTGTGGTCGGCCTTCGGCTGGATGGCGATGCTGTGCGGCTTCATGGTGCTGTCGTTCTACGTGGTGGTCGCCGGCTGGTCGGTCTCCTATCTGTGGAAGGCGGTCAGCGGCGGACTGCAGGCGGACAGCGTCGACGGCATGGCGGCGATCTTCACGCAGAACAACGCCAACCCCTGGAACCTGGGCTTCTGGAGTACGCTGGTGACGATCGCCACCATGGCGATCGTCGGCAAGGGCGTGCAGGCGGGGATCGAGCGCAGCGTGCGCTGGATGATGCCGGGGCTGGTGGTGATGCTGGCGATCATGATCGTCTATGCGCTGTTCAGCGGCGGCTTCGGCGCTGGCTTCCACTTCCTCTTCGCCTTCGATCCGCAGAAGCTGACCGGGCCTGCGGTACTCGCGGCGATGGGGCACGCCTTCTTCACCCTGTCGCTGGCCTCCGGGGCGATCCTGACCTACGGCGCCTACCTGCCGGCGCAGCAGTCGATCGGCCGTACCACCCTGACGGTGGCACTATGCGACACCCTGGTCGCGCTGATGGCGGGGCTGGCGATCTTCCCGGTGATCTTCGCCAACGGCATGGACCCGGCCTCCGGTCCCGGGCTGATCTTCATGAGCCTGCCGCTGGCGTTCGCGCAGATGCCCTTCGGCGGCGTGGTGGAAGTGGTGTTCTTCCTGATGCTGGCGGTGGCGGCGCTGACCTCGGCGATCTCGATGATCGAGGCGACCGTGGCCTGGCTCAACCAGAGCCATGGTATTGCCCGGCGACGTGCCGCCTGGGGCGTGGGGATCGTGCTGTGGCTGGTGAGCACGCTGGCGATGCTGTCGTTCAATATCGGCGCCGACTGGACCCTGGCCGGCAAGACCGTGTTCGACTGGCTCGACTTCCTCACCTCACGCCTGATGATGCCGCTCGGCGGGCTGGGCACTGCGCTGCTGGCCGGTTTCGTGCTGCGGCGTGAAGTGGTGCGCGAGGAGTTGGGGCTGCCCGGCGGCGCGTTCGCGCTGTGGCAGTTCGTGATCCGCTACGTCAGCCCGCTGGCGATCCTGGTGGTGTTCCTGGATGCGCTGGGCTGGCTGGGTGCCGGCTTCGACCTGCGCTGGGTCGCGGCGATCCTGCTGGTGGCGCTGATCGGCGAGATCGCGCTGGGCCGCACGACGCAGCGTCAGGCGTCGTAGAACAAATCGAGTGAGGCAGATCTCTGGAGAAGCCCTCTGCGCCGCGTGGCTCGCGGCGCAGAGGGCGGGGTCGAGCGGAGGTGTCAGTCGTCGATCGACCAGGTCACGTTGACCCCGGCGTCGATGTCGATCTCGCCGCTGCGATACTCCGGTGCACCGCCGGCGCTATCTTCGGCGGCGGCACGCATCATCATCATCTGCGGCTTGAAGCTGGGCGCGGTGGTCTCCTCGACGCTGATCACGTCGCCAAGATCCACGTCCAGGGTCTTGGCCATCAGCTTGGCCTTGGCGCGGGCGCGTTCGAGCGCCTGAGCCAGCGCCCGGTCGTCGGCGGCGTCGCTGTCCTTGAGCCCGTAGGTGACGCCATCGAGGGCATCGACGCCAGCGCTGGTGAGGGCATCGAGTACTCGCGGCAGCCGCTCCAGGTCGTCCAGCGTGAGGGTGATCGGGCGCTCCAGCTGGGTGCGTACCTGCGGCGGCTGGGTGTCGTCGCCACGCTGCGGTGACGGCACATAGTCCGGCCGCACGCTGAGCGAGCCGGCGCGGATGGCATCACGCGGGATGCCGGCCTTCTCCAGCGTGCGGATCAGCTCGCCGGTGCGCTGCTCGAGCCGCTCGCGAGCCTGCTTGAGCGCGGCGGCGTCGCCGCTGGTCTCGCTGCCCTGGGCCTGGGCCGGGGTGCGCTCCCACAAGCGGGCATCGAGGGTCGCGGTATCGGGGGCGACGCTCAGGGTGGCATTGGCCTGGACGCGCAGCTCGTGCGGGGTCTTGTCGGCCAGCGCCGGCGTGGCCAGGCTCAGGCCCGCCAGCAGGCCGACGGCCCCCAGGCCGAGGGTGCGCGGCAGATGGCGCGTGAGCGGGCGGGCGGCGTTCGGGCGGTTGCGAATCATGGCGTTTCCTTGCTGTCGTGGCTGACGTCCAGAGCGCATGCCGTCGATCGCAGTAACTGCCATCGCTGACGCACGCTGGGCTTAGCCTCTCATGCTATGCTCGCCGGCGCCCATGTCCCAAGCGAGAAGGGTCGCCATGCGCGCTTTTTCCCCAATCATTCGCCCTATCGCCAGACAGATGCTCTGGCTTGGCGGCCTGTGTCAGGCGCAACGTCTCTCTCGTTCACGAAGTCCATGCCAGGCCCGAGGCTTCCCGCGCTTAGCGCTGAGCCTTGCACTACTCAGCCTGGTCGCGCTGAACCTGGTGGCGCTCCCGGCCCGGGCCGAGATACGGGTGGTCGACGATCATGGCGAAGCGCTGACGCTGGCCGCGCCGGCTAAGCGCATCGTCGCGCTGGCGCCGCATCTGGTCGAGGATGCCTTTGCCGCCGGGGCCGGCGCGCAGCTGGTCGGGGTGATCGCCGGCAGTGACTACCCGCCGGCGGCCCGCGAGCTGCCCCGGGTCGGCAGCTATCGCGGCATACCGCTGGAGGCGGTGGTCTCGGCGCAGCCGGATCTGGTGCTGGCGTGGGGTAGCGGCACCCCGGATGCGCTGGTGCGCCAGCTCCAGGCGCTGGGGATTCCGGTCTACCGCAGCGAGCCGCGGCGGCTTGCCGACATCGCCGGCAACCTGCGCGATATTGGCCTGCTGAGCGGCCATCCGGCGGCGGGGGAGCGCGCCGCCGCGCGCTTCGAGCGCGCCCTGCTGGAGAGTCGCCAACGGCTGACGCCGGCGCCGCGGGTGTTCTATCAGTTGGGGCAGGCGCCGCTGACCACCCTGGCCGACGGCCAGATCGTGACCCGAGTGATCCGCCACTGCGGCGGAGAGCCGCTGTTCGCCGATGCTCCGGTGCTGGTGCCGGAGATCGGCTGGGAGGCGCTGCTGCTGGCGCAACCCCAGGTGATTGTCGCCGCCGCGCGGGACGACGCCTGGCAGGCGTTCTGGGCCGGGCACGAAGCGCTGCCGGCGGTGGCTGCCGGCACCCTTTACAGCCTCGACCCGGATGCGATCAGCCGCCCCGGGCCGCGGCTGGCGCAGGCCGCGCGCCAACTCTGCGCGGACCTGGCCGACGCTGCCGCGCGGCTGGCATCCCCCAGCCCCGGTCAGCGGCAGGCTCGATAGACGACACGCTCAGTCGTAGTGGGGCTCAATGGTCGTCGTTGCTCTCAATGGTCGTCGTTGCTCTCAATAGTCGTGGCTGCGATCAATAGTCGATACCGCGGCGGGCCTGGATGCCGGCATCGAAGGCGTGCTTGACGTCCTGCATCTCGCTCACCGTATCGGCCATCTCGATCAGCTCGCGATGGGCGTTGCGCCCGGTGACGATCACGCTCTGCTCCGGTGGCCTGGCGGCGATCGCCTGGCGCACGGTGTCGATATCGAGATAGCCGAACTTGAGCATGTAGGTGATCTCGTCGAGCACCACCAGATAGACCCCGGGGTCGGCGAGCAGGCGCGCGGCGTCTTGCCATACTGCCTGGCAGGCGGCGGTATCGCTCTCCCGGTTCTGGGTCTCCCAGGTGAAGCCGGTGGCCATGATCGACACCTCGAGATTGGCGTCATCGGCCAGCCGCTCGCGCTCACCGCACTCCCACAGCCCCTTGATGAACTGCACCACGCCGACGCGATAGCCGTAACCCAGGGCGCGGGTCACCGTGCCCCAGGCGGCGGTGGTCTTGCCCTTGCCGTTGCCGGTGAACACCAGCAGCAGGCCGCGCTGCTGGTCGGCGGCGGCGACCTTGTCATCGACATGGGCCTTGAGTTTCTGCATCGCGCGCTGATGGCGCTGCTGGCGGTCGGTCATGCTGGCTCCTGGCTGACGATTCCTGGCTGGCGATTCCTGTCTGACGGCGAGACACGCGCGCGGGCGTCGCGCTACTCGGCGGGCGCGGTGGGCGGCGGCGGATAGCCCAGGGTCTGGGCCAGGGCGGCGGCGTGGCTGGCGATCCAGTCGGCCGACAGCGGGCCCCAGTCGTGGATCACGTAGCGCCCACTGAGGTGGCGTGCGCCGGGTGTCTGCTCGAACTCGCAGCGGATATCGAGCTCGCCCAGGGCGGCGAGGGTGTCCTGGGCGGTGCGCCGTGGCATGCCGGTGGCTGCCACCAGTGCCGGGACGCTGGTGGCCAGCCCAGAGTCGATCAGGTGGGCGACGTAGAGACGGCGATAGAAGCTGGTGCGAGTCTTGCTGAGCGACATGCGCGAGGCTCTGGCTGCTGGCTGGGCGCTCATCCTACGATATGCGCGCAGCGACGACGAGCCCGCCGCGGCGTGGCTCAGCCCGCCATCACCTGCTGCATCAGCGGGCGCTGCTCGCGGTACCAGGCGGCGAAGCGCTCGATGCCGGTCTCCAGCGGCACCTGCGGCACATGGCCGGTAGTCTCGCGCAGGCGCGTGGTGTCGGCCCAGGTGCGTTCGATATCGCCCGGCTGCATCGGTTGGAAATCGCGCGGGGCGCGGGCGCCCAGGGCGCTTTCCAGAGTGTCGATGAAGTCGAGCAGGGCCACCGGGTCACCGCGGCCGACGTTGTAGAGCGCGTGCGGTGCGCCAGTGTCGCCGGCGGGGGCGTGGGGGAGCAGCCGTACCAGGCTCTCGACGATGTCGTCGATATAGGTGAAATCCCGCGCCATGCGGCCATGGTTGAACACCGCGATGGGCTCGCCGCGCAGCAGGCGCTCGGCGAACAGGCATGGCGCCATGTCCGGGCGCCCCCAGGGGCCGTAGACGGTGAAGAAACGCAGGCCGGTGGCGGGCAGGCGATGCAGGTCGGCGTAGCTGTAGGCCATCATCTCGTTGGCGCGCTTGGTCGCGGCGTAGAGCGAGGCCGGGGTATCGACCGGGTCGCTCTCGCAGAACGGCAGCCGCTGCTGGCGCCCGTAGACCGAGCTGGAAGAGGCGTAGAGCAGATGCTCGACCGCGTGACGCTGGCACACGTCGAGCAGGTTGAGAAAGCCGGTGAGATTGCTGTGGCCGTACTGGTGCGGGTGACTGACCGAGTAGCGCACCCCGGCCTGGGCCGCCAGGTGCATCACGTGGGTGAAGCGCTCCCGCGCGAACAGCGCATCCAGCGCGTCGAGGTCGGCGATATCCTGGCGCACGAAGGGCACCTTGCCGAGGCGGTCGAGACGCGCCTGTTTGAGCGCCACCGCGTAATAGTCGTTGAGATTGTCCAGCGCGACGACGCTATGACCCTCGGCGGCGAGGCGCCGGGTGAGATGAAAGCCGATGAAGCCGGCGGCGCCGGTGACGAGAATTTTCATGCGGGATCCTGAGCGGGGTGCTGGGCGGAGTGCTGAAAAAGAAGACGGGTGCCGCCGGCGCTCAAGGCGCCGGCGTGGTGTCGCCGCAGAGTGCCGACTGGCCGGCGTGGAAGAGTGCGCGGGTAGGCAGGATATAAAGCTTGCCGCCGCGGTAGTCGAAGGTGTGCACTGCGCTGGCGTCGGCGATATAGCGCTGCCAGTCACGCTCGCGGCCGACGATCCAGGCGTCCGGGTGCGCCTGATGCAGGGCGCAGGCGTCCTGGGGCGAGCCGAGGGTCGCCAGCGGCTGCTCCAGACGTCCGGCGAACTGGAAGGTGGCCTGGTAGTTGCCGTCGAAGGCCACCGGTTTGGCGTCCAGCTGCAGTTGCGCGATCAGCTCGCCGGGGCGGGTCACGTCGTAGCGCTGCCACAGCGGCGCCAGCATCAGCTGGGCCAGGATGAGCAGCGCGACACCGCTGCCCAGGGCCAGCCCGCGGGCGGCGATACTGCGCTTGGCGGGTTGCCAGCGCCACACGATCGCCCCCCAGGCGATCAGCGCCAGGCTACCGAACAGCGACAGCGTGGTGGCGTCCAGTACGCCATGTCCGAACAGCGCAAGGACCAGCCCCAGTGCCCCCAGAGCGATGATCGCCGCGGCTACCGCGCGCACCCGGCGCGGGCGCTCGTCCTCGGGCTGCGCCAGACGATCCATGACCATCAGCGCCAGTGCCGGCAGTAGCGGCATCAGGTAGTGGATCTGCTTGCCGCTGATCAGCGAGAACAGCACGAACGGCACCAGTACCCAGATCCACATCAGCCGCTGGTGACGCTGGCGCGGCCGGCGTGGCCAGGCTGCCGGCCACAGCGACCATGGGAACAGCAGCACCGGCAGCCACGGCAGGTACCACCACAGCGGCCGGGCATGGGCCATGGAGTCGTGCAGGCGATCGACGCTCTGACCCCACAGCAGCTCGCGGGCGTAGGCGTGTCCGCCGATCACGGCGGCGCTCAGGGCCCAGGCGGCGAGTATGGCGATGCCCAGGGCCAGGGCCAGCAGCAGACGCCGGCGCCCGCCGGCACCCAGCGGTTCGGCGCGCCACCAGCGCAGGCCGAGCAGGATCGGGCCGAAGGTGACGAACACCGCCGGGCCCTTGGCGAGCAGGGCCAGGCCCAGCCAGACGCCGCACTGCAGTGCGCGCCGAGGCGTCAGGGCGCCGCTCACCAGCGGACTGATCGCCCCCAGCAGGCAGGCGGTGAGCAGGATGTCGAACATCAGCGCGCCGCTGTAGAGATTCCACATCAGCATCGCCATCAGCACCATGGGGGCCACGCGGGCGCGGCTGCCGGCATAGCCCAGACGCCGGGCGATACGGTATAGGTGCTGCATCGCCACCAGTGCCGCCAGCGGCGCGATCAGCTTGGGCCACCAGGCGTTGACGCCGAACACCCCCCAGCCGGCCTGGATCAGCCAGAACAGCAGCGGCGGCTTGTCCGAGTAGGGCTCGCCGTTCATCAATGGCAGCACCCAAGAGTGGGCGTGCCACATCTCCCAGGCGACCGAGACGTAGCGGGTCTCGTCGATCGGCATCAGTGGGCGCGACAGCGCGCCGATGACGGCCAGCGTCCATAGTAGGGCGATAGCCAGCGTATCGCGGTAGCGGGCCTCCCAGCACAGGGCGGGAAGGCTTAGGCTTTTCTTCAAGGTCGTCATCACGGCTCTGGGCTCTCTACCTGACTCGGCGGCTACTGTGTACGCTGAGTCTTAACGCAATATTACTGTAGCGAGGTTCTGGCACCTGGGCGGCCCCGGCGTGCCGGACCCGCGGCAGGCTAAGGAAGCGTTAAGCTGGCTGTGACTCAATGAGCGCGTGATAGCGTCGCCGGGCGCTGGCCGGCGATTCATCGGCGCGAGTTCGTACGGCACACCGGGTGGATGACGCTCGCCAGACAACGAAAAGGAAGTGGACGACGACGATGCGCGTACTGTTGGTGGAGGATGATCCGCTGTTGGGGGATGGCATTCGCACGGCCCTGATTCGCGAAGGCTACGTGGTGGACTGGCTCACCCGCGGGCGCGAAGCGCTCGAGGCAGTCAAGATCGAACCCTTCTCGCTGGTGGTGCTCGATCTGGGCCTGCCGGATATCGACGGTCTGGCGGTACTCAAGGAGATTCGTCGTCAGTCTGCGCTGCCGGTTTTGATCCTGACCGCTCGGGATGCCGTCGAGCAGCGCATCGAGGGCCTCGACGCGGGCGCCGACGACTACGTGCTCAAACCCTTCGATCTGCAGGAGCTGCTCGCCCGCATGCGCGTGGTGACCCGACGTGCCGAGGGGCGTTCGACCCAGCTCTTGACCATCGGGCGGCTCTCCATCGATGAGTCCCAGCACGAGGTCACCTGGAAGGGTGAGCCGATCGTTCTGGGCCGCCGCGAGTTCGCGCTGCTGCTCGAGTTGGCGCGCCATCGCGACAAGGTGATGTCGCGACCCAAGCTCGAGAGTCTGCTCTACGGCTGGGGGGAGGAGGTCGGCTCCAACGCGCTGGAAGTGCATGTGCACCACCTGCGGCGCAAGCTCGACAAGCAGCTGATCACCACCGTTCGCGGCATCGGCTATCGGTTGGACAGCCGCGTGGCATGACCTCGATTCGACGTTATCTGAACTGGGCGCTGGCCACGCTGCTGCTGGTGGTGATGTCACTGGCGGTGACCGCGGCTTACTTCGTCACCCGCCACGAGATGGAAGAGATCTTCGACGCGCAGCTGAGTCTGCAGGGGCGTATCGTCGCCGGCCTGGTGACCGAGCGCACCACCTCGGACGAGTATGCCAGGATCGCCGCCCAGCTCTCTCAGCCGGGCCACTTCGCACGCTGGTACGGCAGCACCGGCAATCTGCTCACCGACCTGGCCGCGCCCGCGCTCTACGACCACGAGGAGAAGATGATCTCGCTGGGGGTGTGGAGCGACAGCGGCCGGCCCATTCTGATGGGCGCGCGCTGGTACGATGATGCCGACGGCACCAGCTTCCCGGCACCCCATCACGAAGGGCATCGCTGGGTCAGCTACCAGGATCATCGCTGGCGCACCTTCAGCATGCCCATCGCCGGCGGACGCTGGCTCAGCATCGGCCTGCGCGATGCCTTCCAGAGCGAGCTGTTCAACAAGGTCGCTCTGGGCAACTTCGTGCCGCTGCTGCTGACGCTGCCGATCCTGTTGTGGCTGATGGCGCGTCTGATCCGGCGCGGTCTGGCGCCGATCGAAGAGCTGTCGCGTCAGGTCGAGGCGCGGGACGAAAAGGACCTGCGCCCGATCCGAGTCGCGGTACCTCAGGAGCTGCAGGCGCTGCGTGGGGCGCTCAACGACTTCATCGACCGTCTGGGGCAGACCCTGGAGCGCGAGCGGCGCTTCACCGCGGACGCCGCCCACGAGCTGCGTACGCCGTTGGCGGCGCTGAAGATTCATCTCGATAACGCGCGTTTCGGCGAGCCCAGTGCGCTGGACAAGGCCTATAACGGTATCGAGCGGCTGCAGCGGGTGGTCGAACAGCTGCTGCTGCTGGCGCGTCTGGAGCTGGACGATCAGGGCGCCGCGGCGGAAACGGTGGAGCTCTCTTCGCTGGTGCTCGATCTGGCCGCCGAGCTGTGGCCACTGGCGGAGTCGCAGCAGCAGACGCTGGAGATCACCGAAAGCCCGACGCTGCGTCTCGAGGGCAACGCCACCGAGCTGGGCATTCTCATCCGCAATCTGCTCGATAACGCCCTGCGCTATACCCCGGATGGGGGACGGGTCGAGGTGGCCATGGGCCAGACCCCGGAGCACAGGCCGTGGCTGTCGATCCGCGATAGCGGCCCGGGAATTCCCGAAGCGCTGCTCGAGGCCGTGACCCAGCGCTTCCAGCGCGCCGCCGACCAGCGCATCAGCGGCAGTGGCCTGGGGCTCTCCATCGCGGTCGAGATCGCCGAGCGCCAGCAGTTGAACATGAGGCTGTCCAACCGGCCCGAAGGCGGCCTGGAAGTCAGGTTGGTTTGGCAGCAGCCGGTGATCGCGCCTCGCGCGTCGGATATGGTGTGATAGAACGAGGTTGTGGCGGAGGCTGACTTGCTGGCCTTTGCCTTCGCGAGCAAGCTCGCTCCTACAGGGGGCGAGTTCGAGCTGCGGTGGCCCGTTCCTACAGGGGGCGAGTTCGAGCTGCGGTGGCCCGTTCCTACAGGAGTGAATTCGGTCTGTGGTGGCCCGTTCCTACAGGCGGTTAATTCGGGCTGCGGTGGGCCGTTCCTACAGGGGACGAATTCGGGTGGTGCTGGCCGGTGCGACCTGGGTAGCCGTGCATCCGTTAGCTGTCTCGGATGATCTCCCCGGCCCTTGGGCCGGGGAGCGGGACTCACAGGCGCGGGGCGTTGCCGTCGGGATCGGGTAGGGTGGTGGGGGCGACGAACAGCGGGGCGGCGTTGGTGTTGCCCTGGCACTGGGATGCGGCGCGAGCCGGGATCAGCCACCAGTCGTCACCGTTCTGTACGCCCATGTCGGTGATCTGATCACGCGCGATACACGGATAGTCCTTGGCCTGGCGCTCCATCGCGAACAGCCAGCGGTCATCGCCCTGCTTGAGCCAGGCGAAGGCGCGCTGGAACTGCTGGCCGGCCGGGGTCTTGTCACCGAACTGGACGCTGGGCTGGCGCGCCTGGAGCAGGAACTCCTCGTCGAAGTCGGGCAGTGCCAACCACGCCTGTGGCCCGGTGATCGCGGCGACCTGGGTCATCATGTCGCGCGGCGAGCGGGCGTGATCCTGCAGCGCATAGCCCCAGGTGGACCAGCTGAGCCAGAACAGCATCAGCCAGCCGCTCAGCGCCCACAGTCCGCGGGCCGGGCGGGTCCAGGCCAGCAGGCCGATGCCCAGCGCGCCGATCACGATCCACCACGCCCAGGGGTCGACCTGATGACGCTCGGCCACCCGCGCCAGCGCCGGCAGGCCGAACGCGCCAAGGGTACCGGCGAGCAGCAGTACACCGGCGAGCAGCGCCAGCACCACGAAGGCGGCGCGATGCAGGCCGCGGCGCCGGATCAGCCCGGGCAGCAGCGGCGCCAGCGCCATCACCAGCAGCGGCAGCGTTGGCAGCATGTAGACGCCGCGCTTGCCCGGCGAGAGCGAGAAGAACACCACGATCAGGATGACCGCGCTGAGCGGCATCCAGACCCGCGCATCACTGCGCTTGAGGCGATGCCACCACGCCGGCAGCGCCCACGGCAGCGCCAGCACCAGCGGCATCCAGGCCCACGGCAGCACCTTGACGACGTAGTAGTACCACGGCTCCAGGTGGGTCCAGGAGTCGGCGTAGCGCTGTCCGGTCTGCTTGAACAGGATATTGTCGCGGTAGGCGGCGAGCGCCGGGTCGCCGCTGAAGCTGGCCATTAGCATCATCGGGATGGCCCAGGCGGCGATGCAGGCGAGCATCACCCCCAGCCCCAGCAGCAGTTCCTTGAGGCCGAGGCGCACCGCGCGGCCGCGATAGCCGAACCACAGCCAAGCCGGCAGCAGCGCCAGCGGCAGGATACCCACGCCCTTGGTGATCACCCCGATACCCATTGCCGCCCAGCCGATCAGCCACCAGCGGCGGGCCGGGCCGAGCAGGGCATGGCGCAGCAGCCCGTAGGCGCCCAGGGTGGTGAAGAAGGTCAGCATCATGTCGATCTGCGCGGTCTTGGCCTGCAGCACGAACTGGAACGCGGTCAGCAGCGCCAGGCCCGAGAGCAGTGCGATACGCCGCCCATGCAGGCGCCGGCCGAGGTCGACCACCAGCAGCAGGGCGCCAATGGCACTCAGCGTGGTCGGGATCAGGAAACCGAGGCGCACCGAGCCGGTCAGCCAGATCGAGAGTGCCGAGGCCCACATGAACACCGGTGGCTTGTCGGGGTAGAGCTCGCCGCCGCGATGGGGGAACCAGAACTGGCCGGTACGCAGCATCTCCAGCGCGTTGAGGGCGAAGCGCGGCTCGTCGGCGGGCCAGGGGTCGCGTAGCCCGATACCGATACCCAGCAGCACGATCGCCAGCAGTAACAGCAGCAGCCAGGCGCGCCGATAGTGCGCCTGGGAGGGGTCGTCGAGGAAAGATCGCATGGCCTTGGGCATCCGCTCAGGACGAAGGTTGGCTGGGGGCGGCGCTTTCGCGCTTCTCGCGGCGAATCAGCATCAGATTGCGGACATAGATGATCAGCCCGGCGCCCTGGCCGGCGATGAACACCGGATCGCGCCGATAGAGAGCATAGGCGAGCAGCGTAGCGCCGCCGCCCAGGCTGAAGAACCAGAAGGCGACCGGCACGATGCTGCGCCGGGCGCGCTCGCTGGCCAGCCACTGGACGATGAAGCGCGCCGAAAACAGCGCCTGACCGACGAACCCGATCGCTACCCACACCCACTCGGCACTCATGCGCGGGCCTCCCCATCGATCGGTGTCGTCACCGCTTCCTGCGCCGGATGCTCGGTCATTGCCAGCGGCTCGATCGCCGCCGGCAGGCGGCTGCGCCGGCGCAGCCACATCACCCCGACCATATCGACCAGCCCGACCCACAGGCGGTTATTGAGGCCGTAGTGCGAGGCTCCGGTGCCACGCGGGCGGTGGTTGACCGGCAGCGATACGCACTCGCCGCCCTGGGCCCGCACCAGCGCCGGCAGGAAGCGGTGCATATGATCGAAGTAGGGCAGATTGAGGAAGGCGTCGCGGCGCACGATCTTCAGCCCGCAGCCGGTATCCGGGGTGGCATCGTTGAGCAGTGCCGAGCGGACCCGGTTGGCGACCTTCGACGAGACCCGCTTGAGCCAGTCATCGCGGCGATTGGTGCGGTGGCCTGCGACCATCACCACATCGCCCCGACAGGCGCGCTCGAACAGCCGCGGCAGGTCGGCGGGATCGTTCTGGCCGTCACCGTCGAGGGTCGCAAGCCAGGTGCCGCGGGCAGTCCATGCCGCCTGCCACACCGAGGTGCTCTGGCCGGCGCTCTGCGCATGGCGCAGTGGGCGCAGGCGCGAATCGGCCGCAGCGCGGCGCGTCAGCATCTCCCAGGAACCGTCGCTGGAGGCGTCGTCGACCACGATGACTTCGTGCGCTATCTCCTGCAGGGCGCGGGAGATTTCGTCGAGTAGCCCCGGCAGATTGCCGACTTCGTCCTTGGCGGGAATGAGAATCGAGAGCTGTGGAGAATGCATTGACGCTGAGTTCCTGGCGATGGGACTTTTATTGGACGCTCCGCCACGCCGCCCTTGCCGCTCCTGGCAAGAGGGCACGCCGGCCGTGTGCTTGAGACCCGCCCTTTATGAAAGGAGAGTGCGCAAAAGGCAAACGATGGCACAGGTTTTGCGACCATCGAATGCGAATGTCGCCATGATCGAGGCAGCGACTTAAAGGAATCTTAAGAACGGGGATTCTCAGGAACGCGGAAGCATTATCGTGCCACGCTGGCGGCTCGAGTAGAAGCTCAACGGAACAGATCCTGCTGGTGGTGAGGAGGCCGAAAGTGGCGGGTGTCCAGCCCCTGGTCGGGGCGCCGCTGCAGGCCCAGGCGGCCGGCAGCGCGGCGGAAGCGCTGATCGATCATGTCGACGAAGATCCCGTCGCCGCGCATACGGTGGCCGAAGCGGCTGTCGTTGCTGGCGCCGCCGCGCGACTGGCGGATCAGACTCATCACCTTGCCGGCGCGCTCGGGGTAGTGAGCTTCCAGCCACGCTTCGAACAGCGGTGCCACCTCCCGTGGCAGGCGCAACAGCGTCCAACTGGCGCTGGTGGCGCCGGCTTCGGCTGCGCGTTCGAGCAATGTCTCTATTTCGTGGTCGTTGATCGCCGGAATCACCGGCGCCAGCAGGGCGCCTACCGGAATGCCCGCGGCGGCGAGTTCGCTCAGTGTCTTGAGCCGGGCCGCCGGCGAGGCGGTGCGCGGCTCCAGCGTGCGCTTGAGCTCGTTGTCCAGGCTGGTGAGGCTGATGAAGACGCGCACCAGGCGCTGCTCGGCGAGTGCGGCCAGCAGGTCCCGATCCCGCAGGATCAGTGCGCTCTTGGTCACCAGCGTGACCGGATGACGGCACTCGAGCAGCAGCGCCAGCAGCTCGCGGGTGGTGCCGTACTCGGCCTCGATCGGCTGGTAGCAGTCGGTGTTGCCGGAGAGATTGATCGGCTGGCAGCGGTAGCCGGGCTTGCACAGCTCTTCGCGCAGCCGCGCCACCATTCCCTGCTTGGCGATCAGCCGGGTCTCGAAGTCGATGCCCGGTGACAGATCCCAGTAGGCGTGACTGGGGCGGGCATAGCAGTAGATGCAGCCGTGCTCACAGCCGCGATAAGGGTTGAGCGAGCGGTCGAAGCCCAGGTCCGGGGAGTGGTTCCAGGAGAGCGCGCTGCGCGGCGTCTCGTGCTGGATCTGAGTGGGTATGCGTTGCGGCAGCGCCTCCTGCCACCAGCCATCGTCGAAGGCTTCGGTATGGCTCGGCTGAAAGCGATTGTGCGGATTGAAGGTCGCGCCGCGGCCCTTGAGCGGGCTTGGTGACGCGGCGTAGGGATCGCGTGGCGGGGTGGGAGACGACATGACGACTCCGTGATTGGATGCTGTTCAAACATACAGTATCACGGGGTCGTCACGACGCAAAGTGCCGGTCGTGGAGGCATGGCGCCGCTCGTGGCGTCAGCACACCCTCACCCGGCGTTGGCCACCAATGGATGAGGGCGCCATCGGGATGGACAGTTACAGCGTCAGTTTGACGCCGGCCTCGACGTAGCGGCCCTGGATGTCATAGCCCTCGGCCAGGGTGTAGTCGCGGTCGAAGGCGTTATCCAGCTTGGCCGAGAGTTCGACCTGCGGCGTCACCTGCCACGCCGTGCGCAGATCCACGATGCCGTAGCCGCTGACGGTGGTGTCTCCGTAAGGGGCGGTATAGCGGGTGTCGCGACGGTCGCCGGCGGCGCGCAGGGTGGCGCCGTAGCGCCAGTCGCCGAGGGCGTAGTCGGCATCCAGGCGGCCGAAGGTTCTGGCTCGGCGCTTCAGGCGCTCGCCGCTGTCGCGGTCTTCCGGATCCTGATGGGTCAGGCTGGCGCGCAGCGAGAGGCCGGCGTATTGCCAACCACCGCTCAGTTCGACACCGCGGATACGCGCGCGGTCGACGTTGTAGGGCACGAAGGCCGGGTCGAAGGCGATCAGATCGTCGATCCGGTTTTCGAAGGCGCTGACGCGCGCATTCCAGGCGTCATGCTCGATGGCCCAGAACGCCTCCAGGTTGCGCGAGGTTTCGGCGTCGAGGTCGGGGTTACTGCCGTAGGGCCCGTAGAGATCGATCAGGTTGGGCGCCTTGAATGCGGTCGAGTAGACCAGCCCGAGGCGCTGTGCCGATGTCAGACGGTAGGCGTAACCGGCACTGCCGGTGGTTTCGTCACCGAAGCGTGAATCGTCGTCGTAGCGCAGCGAGCCGCTCAGCTCATGGCGCCCGTACTCGCGCTGCAGCATGCCGTAGAGACCGTAGTTCTCGCGGCTGTCCTTGGCATAGCGCCCGGTGAACGGGCTGGCCGAGTCGAAGTCGACATGCTCCTGGCGGTAGTCCACCCCGAGGGTGTCGACACCGTTGGCGCGGGTGAAGCTGTGCTGGATGCCCAGCTCGTTGCGATGCGATTCGGTGACGCTGTAGCGCTCACCGGCATAGCGCTCTTCGCGGCGTTCGTCGAAGTGCCCGGCGGTGATCGCCATGTCCCAGTCGGGAGCCAGGGCCAGATCGTAGCGGCCGCCGAAGGTCTGCAGATAGCCGTCGGTGCGGCAGTCGTTGCTGGCGGCGCTGGCATTGAGCGGGTAGCAGTCGTCGTAATCGGCGTCGGTATCCTGGCGCAACGCATTGAGACTCAGGCTGGCGTTGGCGCCGAAGCGGTGCGACAGACCCAACTGAGCCCCGCCGCGCTTGAAGCCATCGCGTTCGCCGCTGGCGTCGCTGGCAAGGGCGTTGAAGCCGTCGCCGTCGCGCCGGAACAGAGTGGCGTTGAGGCGGGTAGCGGTATCGCCGGTGGAGACGAACAGGTTCTGTTTCTGGTTGTGCTGGTCGCCGGCGCGCAGGGACAAGGCGGCCTGGGTACCCTCGCCGCCGCGCCGGGTGAAGATCTGGATCACGCCGCCGATGGCATCTGCGCCGTAGGCGGCAGCGCGCGGTCCACGCACGATCTCGATGCGCTGGATCGCCTCGACCGGCAGGAACTCCAGGCTGGCGCCGCCGCTGGTGGCGGCATTGATGCGCACACCGTCGACCAGCACCAGGGTGTGGTCGGATTCGGTACCGCGCATGAACAGGCTGGTAATGGTGCCGTGCGCGCCGTTCTGCGTGATTTCGATACCGGCGCGGTTCTGCAGCAGGTCGATCACGCTATCGGCCTGGCTGCGCTCGATCTCCGCGCGGTCGATGATAGTGGTGCTGGCGAGCACGTCGGCCTGCGACTGCGGCAGCCGGTTGGCGGTGACCTGCAGGTCGTCGAGCTGCTGGGCTGCGGCGCCGAGACTTTGCAGCAGCAGAGCCATGGCGACGCCGTGGGCCATGGCGGTAGGACGGTAACCCATGAATGATGATCCCCAAACGCGTATCGGAACCGTTCTCGTGCGCGGCGCAGTGGCGTCGCGGGCGGTTCCTTGTGTTGCGATGACGCGATGGGAGGGAACGGCGTGACGAAATACGCCGGCCAACGCATTCTGGGCGGCCGGCGTGCGCTGTCGTCACTGGTTTGAGCCCTCCGCATCAACCAGTGAAGAGAACGACGCCGGTCTCCGGACTCACGCGCGGTGATCTTCGATCACCCGACACCGGGCCTTCCCATGAGTGATGGCGTGCCGCAAAAGTGGGCGCCGCTGCTCACAGTGGCTGGACTTAGGCTTTGCACGAAAACTACCTGCGCTCGGCAATACGGCGTTAAAAATCGGCTGGAGCGCCAGCCCGGTCAAAAATGCTCATTTACACCCCGTAAACTCCGCGTCTTCGCCGATTTTTGCCTTGTCTTGCCTTCGCTCGCTGACTTTTCGTACAAACCCTAGAAAGTCCACCGGTGTCTGACACGATTACCGTTGCGGGGGCAGTACGGGGCTCTCACCCGTTTCCCGAACACGTCGCTCTCGACGCGCGGATTGTCGCAGCTTCTCGCCGGCCAGGGAAATGGCGCGTCGCGCGCCATTCACGAGCCGTCGCTGCCGGCCTCCTGCAGTACCAGTTCCACCCGGCGGTTGCGCGCCCGGCCGGCGGGGGTGTCGTTATCGGCCAGCGGCTCGGTGGAGGCGTAGCCGATGGCGCGCAGGCGACCCCCATCGATGCCGTCCAGACGCAGTGCACGCACCACGGCAGCGGCACGGGCCGCGGAGAGCTCCCAGTTGGAGGGGAACTGCGGGGTCGAGATCGGCACGCTGTCGGTATGCCCTTCGACCGAGATGGTGCCCTGGAACTCCTGCAGCAGCGGGATCATCTTCTCGATCAGCGCGCGCCCCTTGTCGCTGACATCCACGGCGCTGGAGTCGAACAGCAGATGGTCCTGAATGCGCAGATTGAAGCCGTGCGGAATCGCGGTCACCTGGACCCCGTCGATCTGCGGCAGTGTCTCGTCCACCGGGTCGGGCAGGTCGAACAGCGGCACTGCGAACAGCAGTGGTGTCATCGGCACCAGCGGCGGCGGTGCCGGGCGCGGGGCGTAGAAGCCGACATCGCTGGCCACGGGGGCAGCCGTCAGCTGGCGCGGCGGCCGATAGAAACCGAGCTGGGCGGCGCTTGGGGCGGCCTTGGGAGGCACGGCGGCCGGCACCTTGAGCGCCAGCGTCACCGGTGGCGTCGTGGGTTGCTCGGGGGAGGCGAGCTGGCCGCCGTAGAGCGCCAGCATCAGCACGAAGAAGGTGACCAGCAGCAGCAGCAGGTCGAGATAGCTCATCAGCCAGGAGTCGCTCTCGCTGCCACGCCCACCCTCGGCCAGGGCGTCATCGTCGAACAGCAGCTCGGCGAAGGGACCGCGCGCGGCGTAGTCCGTGGTGCCACTCATGAGGTCGGGGACGAGAGATCCGTGGCCGCGGCCTGGCGCGGATCACGCATCTCGTCGCGATGTTCGATGCGGTAGGTGTTGAGCGCCTCTTCGATGAACGCGGGCAGGCGACGCTTGCTCACCATCATGATGCCTTCGAGGATCATCGTCATCGCCATCAGTCGCGCCTCGGTGCGCCGCTCCAGCTTCACCGCGATCGGCTTGAACACCAGATTGGCGAGCAGGATGCCGTAGAAGGTGGACATCAGCGCCACCGCCAGACGCGGGCCGATGATCGTCAGGTCGCCGGCCTGGATCACCTCGAGCATGTTGATCAGCCCGACCAGGGTGCCGAGCATGCCGAATGCCGGGGCGTAGATCGCCATGGTGCGCAGGATCTGCGCCTCGGTGCGCTCGCGCGCCTTCACCCGCACCATGCGCCAGCGCAGCATCTCGCGAATCTCCTCCTCGCGACTGTTGGCGATCACCATCTGCATGCCGGTGCGCAGGAAGGGGTTGGTGACGCCCTCCAGCGCGCTCTCGATGGCGCGGATGTTACCGCGGCTCCAGTGGCGCGACATTTCGACCAGCTGGTCGAGGTCGGCATCGAGCTCGCTCTGCTGGGATTCGCGCCGGAACACCACCGCGATCTGGCGGCACAGGCGCTGCATCTCGGCGAGCGGATAGCTGATGAAGCTGGCGGCCAGGGTGCCGGTGAGCACGATCGCCAGCCCCGGCAGATTGAAGAAGCTGCTCGGGGCCTGAGCGGTGAAGAGCACGACGGTCACCAGCAGCAACGCACTGGCGACCATGCCGATGAGGGTGGAGGGATTCATGGACGGCTCGCAACCTGGAAACGGGCAGGTTGGCATCATAGCCCGGGGCAGTCGCCGTCAAAGACGCTAACTGACGCGACTAACGGGCGCTTTTCGTGCGCTGTGTCAGACGCCGCCGCGCTGCGACTCGGTGTGGGTCTGCTGCTGGCCGGCGTGCTCGATGAAGCGCACCGGGTCATCGCTGATCACGCCGTCCACGCCCCACTCCCACAGCTTGTCGAAGGCGACGGGGTCGTTGGCGGTGTAACAGAACAGCTTGATCTCTTCGTCGGCGATCTCGCGGGCGCGCTTGACCTTCAGCTTGCGCCAGTCCAGGTGCAGGCTGTAGGCGGAGAGCCGCTCGGTCTCGCGCCACCAGCGCTTGGGCGCCTTGTCGTCGAGCACGCCCAGGCGCAATCGATCCGGGTTCGCCTCCAGCGCCCGCGCTGCGGTGAGGGCGTGACGGTCGAACGAGGAGACGATCAGCTTCTCCGGCGCCAGGGCTTCCAGGGTCGGCGGCAGTGCCGCCTTGACCAGCTCGATCGCATTGCGCCCGCGGGTCACCTTGAGCTCCAGATTGAGCCCCATGTCGAGACGCTTGAGCAGCGCCAGCATTGCTTCGAGCGTGGCCATGCGCTCGCCGCGGAACTGCTCGCCGAACCAGGCGCCCACGTCGAGCCGCGCGGCGCTGGCGGCGTCGAAGCGGAATAGCTTGCCGCGCCCGTTGGAGCAGCGCTTGACCCCGGCGTCGTGCCACAGCACCGGGGTGCCGTCGCCGAGCAGTTGAACGTCCAGCTCTACCCACCGGCATCCGGCCGCATGCGCGGCTTGCACCGCCGCCAGCGTATTCTCCGGCGCGCGCGCGGAGAGACCACGGTGCGCGATATAGCGGGGTCCATCGCCCGGGATGGGCTGAGGGGACGAACTCTGTGTCATGCGTCTAGGGTCTCCGGTGAGAGGTAAGCGGTGGCTGGCCGGCTGGTGTCGCACGCAGGCGTCGGGGCGACGCCCCGAAATCAGGCTTGACCTTCGTCCACGTCGCGGTCGGCGTCAAGACGGCGCGCGGATTATTTGCGCGTGGCATTTATTGTCATGCCGAGTGCTGCCATACCCGGTATTGTCATGCCCGGCCGTGCGGTCCTCGAGAGTGGGGGTGATTCCGCTCAAAAACAAATGATTCGCATTTGTTGATGAGTGTCGATGTTATTTGCCACAATCGGAGACGCCACCAGGCCCTATCTCTTTGGGCCCGGTGATGATCAATGCTGCATGGGCCGGTTCCCGGCAGCACGAGCGAGGATCCTTGCACCTCATGTCACTGCCTTCCCGAGCCTGCGTGATCCATCAGCCGCCGGCGAGCTGCATCCCGCGGTCGCCCTCCGTGGCAGCGCCCAGATCGCTGCCGCTGGGCCAGGCGCATGCCGCCTATCTGAGCGAGACACTGCGGCTCCGCTGGGGGAGCGAGGCGGGCGGGCAGGCACTCCCGGTCACGGTGTTCTGCGACCCCCGGCGCTGCGCTGAACTGCTGGACCGTCTGGGGCCGACTCTCGGCTCGCCCGATCGGCGCACCACCGCCTCGCTGCTGTCGAAGCGCCTGGGCTTTCTGCTCACCGGCGCGCCGCTCTATCTGCTCTCGGTGTGCGATCGCGGGCTCGATCTGGCGCCGGGCAACTGCCTGATCGATATCCGCCACGATGGCCAGGCGTGGCGCTCGACGCTGCCACTGCGCTCGCTACGACTGCAGCGCTGGTCGCCAGCGGCGCGAGAGAGCGCGCGTCATGCCTTATTGAACGAGCTGTTCACCGGGCTGATCACACCGCTGTGGCAGACCCTGCGCGAGGTGGGCGGCGTGCCGCCGCGCATGCTGTGGGAGAATCTGGCGGTGCGGGTCTACTCGCTCTACGAGCGCCGCCTGGTCGAGCTCGAAGGCGGGCTGGTCGATGCTGCCGCGCGCCGGCGCTGCGCGGCGGACTACCGCTTCCTGCTCGAGGCCGAGCCGGAGCTGTTCGGCATCGACTTCAACCCGCTGGCGCGTTTCCATCACGCCAAGACCCGCCGCACGGATGGCGTAGAAGTGCGCTACCGGCGCAGCTGCTGCCTCTATTATCGTGCCGCCTGCCCGGTGGCCTACTGCCAATCCTGTCCGCTGAGCCGGTCTCGAACCGAGGGGTGATGCCGGCCTCCGGGCCCGGTGGCGCGCCCGCGGCGATGGAATATGCTAGGCTGCGCGCTTTTGCCTGCCCGCGTCCAGCGGCACGCCTATCCGCTGACGCTCTTGTCAGCCCGGGCAGGATCGAGTCGATGCGTGCGGAGAGTCCGATGAAAGTCGTTCATGTAAAGAACCCCGAAAGCCGCGAGGCGTGCCTGGCCCAGCTGTGCGCCAATGTCTATGGCCGTGAAGCGGGGCTGGCGCCGCTGGTCACCTTCGCCGGAACCCTGGGTGTGCTGTTCGAGCAGGAAGCGGCACGGCTGTTCGCGCTGACCGACGACGACCGCCAGGTGCTGAGCCTGGCGCTGGTCTCCGCCGACGTCGAGGGTCGCAGCATGGAGCTGGCGATGGTTTCGACACCCCAGGGCGACGGCCATAGCGAGCACAGTGCGCGCCTGATCCGTCTGCTCGCCGAGAAAGCGCCGCTGCGCGTGCTCGCCAGCGACGCTGACGCGGAACGCTTCTTCCGTGACTGCGGCATCACCCGTTGGATCGATGCCGAGGGCGGCATGCGCGTGGGCCTGGCGCCGCGTCATCCCGAGCCCAAGGGCGGGAAGCTGCCCGGGGTGGTGCGCTTCGACGGCGACGGCATCGTCAAGACCTTCAAGGCCGACCCGGAGACCTTCGAATCCTACAAGCAGCGCTTCGTTGCCGCGCTGGAGCGCTTTCCCCACAGCGTGATCTGACCCCATCGAGCGGGCCGAGCCTCCGAGCATCAAACCGGCCCGTTCGCGGCGTGTGGCTTGACCCGGCTGGCGAATGGCGCTTGGATGAGGGTTTGGACAGGACTGAGGTATCGACAGCACTGAGGTATCGACAGGACTGAGGTTCGTGTCGTCCGATACCCCTACGCACGCCAAGTACGCCCAGCTCAACCCGTTTCTCCACAAGGAAAGTTCATGGTCAAGCGCATTCAGTTTTCTCGCACCGGCGGCCCCGAGGTGCTCGAGTATGTCGACTTCGAACCGGCAGCGCCCCAGGCGGGCGAGGTGCGCGTCGAGAACCGTGCCATCGGCCTCAACTTCATTGATATCTACTTCCGCACCGGGCTCTATCCGGCGCCGTCGTTGCCGTCCGGGCT
The DNA here is from genome assembly GCA_000737985.1 of Gammaproteobacteria bacterium MFB021. GTDB lineage: Bacteria > Pseudomonadota > Gammaproteobacteria > Pseudomonadales > Halomonadaceae > Salinicola. The sequence goes on from JNVT01000006.1 coordinate 34,101, forward strand.
GGGCACCGAAGGGGCGGGGGTGGTCGAGGCAGTGGGCGAAGGCGTGACCCACCTTGCTGTCGGTGACCGCGTGGCCTATGCCCAGGGGCCACTCGGCGCCTACTCGCAGCTGCACGTGCTGCCGGCGGAGAAAGTGGTCAAGCTGCCCGAGGACATCTCCTTCGAGATCGCCGCGGCGTCGATGCTCAAGGGGCTGACGGTGCAGTACCTGCTGCGCCAGACCTTTCCACTGGAGGGCGGCGAGACGATTCTGTTCCATGCCGCGGCCGGCGGTGTGGGCTCGATCGCCTGCCAGTGGGCCAAGGCGCTCGACGTCAAGGTGATCGGCACCGTGGGCTCTGACGAGAAGGCCGAGCTGGCCAAGCGCAACGGCGCCTGGGCGACGATCAATTATCGTGAAGAGAACGTCGCCGAGCGGGTACGCGAACTGACCGGCGGGGCCATGGTGCCGGTGGTCTACGACTCGGTCGGCAAGGACACCTTCACCACCTCGCTCGACTGTCTCGCCCCGCGTGGGCTGATGGTGAGCTTCGGCAACGCCTCCGGCGCGGTGGAGGGGGTCAATATCGGCATTCTCAACCAGAAGGGCTCGCTCTACCTGACCCGCCCTAGCCTCAACGGCTACGCCGACACGCCTGAGCGGCTGGATGAGATGAGCCTGGATCTGTTCGATCTGCTCGAGAGTGGCAAGGTCAAGATGGATATCGCCCAGCGTTTCGATCTGGCCGACGCGGGCAAGGCGCAGGAGGCGTTGGCGGCGCGACGCACCACCGGGTCGACGATTCTGATTCCCTGAGCCGTGCCCATGAGCGCCGGCGCACGGCCGCCGGCGTGACAATGACCTATGCTGCAAAAGCCGGCAGCGCCTCTGGGGCGCTGCCGGCTTTTTCGATGCTGCGGGCAGGCTCGGCAGGTGGTTTGCCTACCAAACCTGTTGCCGGGAGGGCAGCAGTGCACGACAAGGAGTCTTACCCATGCAGGATGCCTACTGGGTCTTCGCGGTCCTCTTTCTGACCCTGGTTGCCTTCGTCTGGGGGCGCTTTCGTTACGACATGGTGGCCATGGCGGCGCTACTGGTGAGCGTGCTGCTGGGGCTGGTGCCCGCCGATCAGGCATTTTCCGGCTTCGGCCATCCGGCGGTGATCACCGTCGCCGCGGTGTTGATTCTGAGTCGTGGCTTCGAACACGCCGGCGTGGTCGACTGGATCGCCGAGAAGACGCTCAAGGCCGGTAGTCGCCCGATCTGGCAGCTCACTGTGCTCACGGCGACGGTGATCCTGCTCTCGGCGATGATGAACAACGTCGGTGCGCTGGCGCTGCTGCTGCCGGTGGCGGTGCGCGTCGCTCGCGAGCACGATACCTCGCCTTCGCTGCTGCTGATGCCGCTGGCCTTCGGCTCGCTGCTGGGCGGGCTGATCACGCTGATCGGCACGCCGCCCAATATCATCATCAGTGCCTTCCGCGCCGGGCAGGGCGAGGGGCCCTTCAGCATGTTCGACTTCGCCCCGGTGGGCGGCGCCGTGGCGCTGGCGGGGTTCGCCTTCATGATCCTGCTGGGTGGGCGGCTGACGCCGCAGCGCCAGGGGCGGGCATCTGCCGACGAGCTGTTCGAAACCTCGGCCTATCTCAGCGAGCTGCACGTCAACGAGGATGCCAAGGCGGTGGGTTGGCGCCTGCGCGAGCTGCAGGAGGTGTGCGGCGACCCGGTGCCGGTGCTGGCCGTGCTGCGTGGTGAAGAGCGCTACTCCGGCCACCGCTTTTTCGGCCCCCTGGCCGCCGGCGACATCCTGTTGCTGGAGGCGGGCCCGGAAGATCTCAAGCTGCTCGAGGACAAGGCCGGATTGAGCATCAGCGCCAGCGGCGAGGATGACGAGGATAGCGATGACGCGCGGCCCCGGCTCGACGCCGACGAGCTGCAGCTGGTCGAGGTGGTGGTGCGCAACGATTCGATGATGATCAACCGCACCGTCTCCCAGCTGCGCCTGCTCAACCAGCACGGCCTGCATCTGGTGGCGGTCTCCCGCGATGGTACCCGGCTCAAGCAGCGCCTGCGCGAAGTGCGCTTCCAGCCCGGCGATGTCCTGCTGCTGCAGGGTGACGAGAACAACCTGAGCGAGAGCCTGTCGACCCTGGGCTGTCTGCCACTGGCCAGTCGCAAGCTGGCGCTGGGTCAACCGCGCCAGCTATGGCTGTCGGTGGGCATCTTCGCGTTGGCGATCGCCGCCATGGTGTTCGATCTGCTGCCCGCCGCCATCGCCATGTCGCTGGCAGCGCTGATCACCCTGGCCCTGGGCGTGCTGCCACTGCGGGAAGGATATGATGCGATCGAGGGCTCGGTGATCGTGCTGCTGGCGGCGATGCTGCCGGTGGGCAAGGCGCTGGAGACCAGCGGCGGGGCGCAGATGATCGCCGACGCCATGATGTCGGCGGGCAGCGGCTGGCCGCCGGTGGTCACCCTGACGGCGCTGTTCGTGCTGACCCTGCTGCTCTCGAACGTCATCAACAATGCCGCCGCGGCGCTATTGATGGCGCCGATCGCGGCCAATCTGGCCAGCGGCATGCAGGTCTCGCTCGATCCGTTCTTGATGGCAGTGGCGGTGAGCGCCTCCTGCGCCTTCCTCACCCCGATCGGGCATCAGTCCAATACCCTGGTGATGGGGCCGGGGGGCTATCGTTTCCGCGATTACTGGAAGCTGGGACTGCCGCTGTCGGCGGTGGTCACGCTCACCGCGATTCCTCTCATCTTGCTCATTTGGCCGCTATCATGAGCGCAGCTTCCGTCAGCCGTGAGGTCCCGCGATTCGACATCGCGCCCCGCTTGCCGAGAGACCTGCAACTTATGGCCACCATCGATGTTTCCACGGCGCCCGCTCGGGCTGGCGCCGTCGTTCGCGACCACCCGCCCGGTGCCGATTCATCCCGCGCTGATCCGTCACCGGTGCCACCTGGGCGTGCCGCGCTCGGGGGGCGGGCGCTGCTCGCCGCGCTCGCCATGAGTCTGCTGCTGGCCGGCTGCGCCACGCCCCACGCCACCCAGTCTGACGCCGCGCCGGCGGCGACCAGCACCACCGGCAAGGCTGCCGGCAAGCGCAAGGGGCCGGGACCGGTGATAGCGCACGAGCGTGAGCCACGGCCGGTGCCCAACCAGCGCCGCCGGGTTGGCGAAGCGACCTACTACGCGCCCTATTTCGAAGGGCGGCTGACCGCCAGCGGTGAACCCTACGATGGCCGGGCGATGACCGCAGCGCACAAGACGCTGCCGTTCGGTACCCGGGTCAAGGTGACGCATCTGAGCACCGGGGACAGCGCCATCGTGCGTATCAACGACCGCGGGCCTTTCGTCCCCGGGCGGATCATCGACCTGTCGCAGCGGGCTGCCGAGAAGCTGGGGCTGATCGATGACGGTACCGCCGATGTTCAGCTGCAGGTGCTGGAGCAGTAGCCGGATATTCATCGGCTGCCAGCCCCAGCCTCTCGGCGCGCACCGGCGCGCAAAAAAACGCGGCCCCGTTCTCGAACGGGGCCGCGGCCTTTGGGGGGAGAGAGACTGGGGGCATTGCTGCTAGCCCCCGGCCCCTGTTCACGCCGGCGTGGTGTGGGTCTGGCGCTCGTGGTTGGCACTCGGCTGCTGGCTGGTGAAGGCGTCGAAGTCGAAGTCGTCGACCGTCAGCATGTCCAGCACCTCGGCCTCGTGGGCACGCATGAAGGTGGCGTCCTCCTCGCTCAGCAGGCCGGCCTCGAGCCCCGCTTCGATCCACTGCTCGGGGTGCAGCGCGGCTTCCGGCAGTTCGCGCTTGGCGCGCGCCTTGTTGAGCGTGCGGTAGATCGTCTCGGCGCGCTCGGCGTTGGCCAGCAGCGCGTTGTAGCGCGCCAGCGGATTCTCCTGCTGACCCTCTTCCCAGCTGTCCCAGGTATTGCGGGTGAGCTTGTGACGCAGCGCGGTGTCGGTGGAGATCGCCTTGGCGATATCGCGGGTCAGGCTGTCCTGCGGCTTGTGCCAGCGGCGCCCCAGCGGCATCGTGATGCCGGCGAGCAGATGGGCCAGGGCACGGTTGGGCAGGTTCTCGTAGAGCTCCACCAGCGCTTGCTCGGCGCGGTTGAGCAGGAAGCGGCAGCTGTAGTGGAACAGCGCGGCTTCACCGTCGACCCGGTCACTGTCGTGCCACTGTTTGAGCACCATCGACAGCAGGTAGAGGTTGGAGAGCACGTCGCCCAGACGCGCCGAGATCATCTCGCGCTGCTTGAGCTTGGCGCCCAGGCTGGCCATGGCGGCGTCGGCACACAGGCCGAAGGCGGAGGAGAGGCGTGCCACCTCCTGCGCATAGGGCTTGGCCAGGGAGTCGAACGGTACCTCGGCGCGGCCTAGCCCCAGGGCCTGGGTAAAGGCACGCGCGGCGTTGCCGAAGATCAGCCCGGTATGGCGGAAGAAGAGCTTGTCGAAGGCCGCGAAATCATTGCTGTCCTTGGCCGCCAGCTCGTCGAGCACGTAGGGATGGCAGCGAATCGCGCCCTGACCGAAGATCATCAGGTTGCGGGTCATGATGTTGGCGCCCTCGACGGTGATCGACACCGGCGTGGCACTGAAGCCGATCCCCAGGTAGTTACGCGGCCCCAGGGTCACGGTACGCCCGCCATGCACGTCCATGGCGTCGATCATCATCTCGCGCTGGAATTCGGTCAGCTGGCTCTTGAGGATCGCCGAGGGCACCGCCGGCTTGACCCCGTGGTCGATGGTATTGGCGGTCTGCATCACCGCGGCCTGGGAGATATAGGCCTTGGCGGCGAGACGCGCCAGCGGCTCCTGCACCCCCTCCATCTCGGCCACTGCGATGTTGAACTGGCGCCGGATACGCGCGAAGCCGCCGGTCCAGCCCACCGCGTAGCGCCCGGTGCCGGCGGCGCCGGAGGGCAGGGTGATGCAGCGCCCCACGGAGAGGCACTCGACCAGCATGCGCCAGCCCTGGCCGGCCATCTCCAGCCCGCCGATCAGGTAGTCGAGCGGGATGAACACATCCTTGCCGCGGATCGGACCGTTCATGAACGGGCTGCCGATCGGATGGTGACGGCGGCCGATCTGCATGCCTTCGGTGTCACGCGGGATCAGCGCACAGCTGATGCCGATATCGCTCTCGCCGCGTTCGAGCAGGTTGTCCGGGTCGAACATGCGGAAGGCCAGGCCGACCACGGTGGCGATCGGCGCCAGGGTGATCCAGCGCTTCTCGAAGGTGAGCTTGAGGCCGAGGACTTCCTTGCCCTCGTGCATGCCGCGGCAGACGATACCCACATCGGGGATCGAGGTCGCGTCGCTGCCGGCGCGCGGCCCGGTCAGCGCGAAGCAGGGGATGTCACGGCCGTCGGCCAGGCGCGGCAGGTAGTGATTCTTCTGTTCTTCGGTGCCGTACTTGAGCAGCAGTTCACCCGGGCCGAGCGAGTTGGGCACGCCCACGGTGCTCATCAGGGTCTCGTTGAAGGCGAGCTTCTGCAGTACCGCCGACTGCGCCTTGGCGGAGAATTCGAGGCCGCCATAGGCCTTGGGAATGATCATGCCGAAGAAGCGCTCCTTCTTCAGATAATCCCACAGCTCGGGGGGCATGTCGGCGCGCTCGCGGGCGATCTCCCAGGCGTTGCACATGCCGGCGGCGACCGCGCACTGGTGATCGACGAAGGCTTGCTCCTCGTCACTCAGGCCGGGATTGTCGAAGGCCAGCAGGCGTTTCCAGTCCGGGCGGCCGCTGAACAGCTCGCCATCCCAGGCCACGGTGCCGGCATCCAGCGCTACGCGCTCGGTCTCGGAGACCTTGGGCGCGATCTGCTTGAACACCTTGAACAGACGCGGCGACAGCCACAGACGACGCAGCGGCTTTAGCCCACAGATGGCGACACCGGCGGCCGCGATCAGCAGCACGACGCCGATGATCTCGGCATCCAGAACCAGCCCCAGTACGCCGAGAACGGCGAGTACCGCGACGGCCGGCAGGGCGCCGGCCTCGCGACGCATGACGACCAGACAGCCGACGATGGCGGCGACGAGAAGCAGCAGTGTGATCATGGCGAACTCCGCAGGAGAAGACGTCGGGAGTGCCGGCCGCAGACACCGCTGCGGGGGACGCTCCCACAAATTCAGACGAGCGTTTGAATTTGGTTTTCAGACTAGCGGATCGCAGGCCGGCTGGCTAGCGTCGCGGCTCTTATCCTTTTGGGCTAGGCGAGCCCGCTTCAGGCCGTCCGCCGCCTGCCGATAGGATTTTAGTCGAGTGAAGGGCACAGTAGGGGGGCGCAGAGAGACACGACGCGACGGCCGTCATCGACCACCGGCCACCATTCACCGATCGCGCGCGATCTCCAACGGAAGCCTGCATGAAACTCTTCTTGCGTCTCGTGGCCCTGGGACGGCGTTCACACAGCGTGAACCATGCCTTGCCCCGGTATCGATTCCTGCGTTGGCTCAACGGCTGCGATCGTGCATTGCCGGACGAGGTGCTGTTGCGCCTCAGCGGCGGCGCCATCATGCATCTGCCGCTGCTGTTGGCAGGGATGACGTGCACCTTGATGGTCGGCATCGCCCTGCTCATCGCCAGACCCTCTGGGTTCATGTTGGCCTGGGTGACGCTGAACCTGGCACTGATGGGTGGCCGTGTTCTGGAGTTCCGCTGGCGCCAGCGGCGCGCGCGGCGCGGTCAGCGCACGCCAGTGGACACAGTGTTGATTCTCGCCCTGCTCTGGGCGCTGTCGCTGGGCGGGCTCGGTGCCTATACCCTCATCGTCGCGCCGACGCCGCTGCAGCTGATCATCATCGGCACGCTGCTGGCCATATCCAGCTCCTATCCGGCGCTGTGCATCGGCCGGCCCCGGCTGTCGGTCCTGCTGGTGCTGCTCGCCGATTTACCGCTCAAGCTGGCGGTGCCGTTCCAGCCGGTGGGTGCTTACTGGATCTTCGTTGCGCAGGGGCCGATCTATTGGCTGGCCATGCTGTGGTTCAGCTGCTATCTCAACGGCTTCGCCGAGCGGGCCCTGTTGGGAGAGAGCCGCAGCCGTTTCGAGGCGGAGCACGATCACCTGACCGGCCTCCACAATCGCCCCGGCTTCCATCGTCGGGTCGATGACTTGCGCCGTGGCGTCGCGGGGTTGCTGCCGGCGACGCTGTTCTATATGGATCTCGACGGCTTCAAGCAGATCAATGACCATCAGGGGCACGAAGCCGGCGATGCGCTGCTGGTGGACGTGGCGACACTATTTCAGCAGGTGCTACGCCACAAGGATATCGTGGTGCGCTGGGGTGGCGACGAGTTCCTGCTGCTACTGCCCGGTGCCAGCGAGTTCCTGGCGGCGGACATCGCCGAGCGCCTGTTGGCGACCGTCAAGGCGCTCGACGAGACCTATCCCGGGGTGGGGATGAGCATCGGCATTGCGCGCGAGGCCGACCTCCGGCAGTTGGACGCCGAACGGCTGGTGGCGCTGATCGATCGCGCCGATGCCGCTCTCTATCAGGCCAAGCGCGCCGGCAAGGGGCGCTATCGTCACGCCGGTTGAACGCGGCGAGCCTTACTCCTCGCCAGCGCTCAGTCGGCGTGCTCGTTGGGCAACTGCCTCGGGCGCAGGCGCCGATGCAGACGGTCGAGATAGAGATAGACCACCGGTGTGGTGTAGAGCGTGAGCAGTTGGCTGACCACCAGACCGCCGATGATGGTGATTCCCAGCGGAGCACGCAGGGCGGCGTTCTCGTCGGTACCCAGCAACAGCGGCAGGGCGCCGAGGATCGCCGCCAGGGTGGTCATCATGATCGGGCGGAAGCGCACCAGGGCGGCGTGACGAATCGCCTCAAGCGGGCTCATGCCTTGCTCGCGCTCGCAGATCACGGCGAAGTCGATCAGCATGATGGCGTTCTTCTTGACCACCCCGATCAGCAGGATGATGCCGATCAGTGCGATCAGCGTGAACGGCGTATCCAGCGCCATCAGCGCGAGCAGCGCGCCGACCCCCGCCGAGGGCAGCGTCGAGAGAATCGTCAGCGGGTGGATATAGCTCTCGTAGAGGATGCCCAGCACCAGGTAGACGGTGACCAGCGCCGCCAGGATCAGCCACGGCATCGCTTCGATGCCGCTCTGGAAGGTGCCGGCGCTGCCCTCGAAATCGACCTGGATCGCGGTGGGTGGGCGCAGCGCGTCGACCGCTGCGCGGATGCGCGCAGTGGCCTCGCCGAGGGAAACCCCATCCTCGAGGTTGAACGAGATCGTCGTGGCAGCGAACTGCCCCTGGTGGTTGACGCTGACCGGTGTGGTGCTGCGTTCGATATGGCTGAACGCGGAGATCGGCACCAGGGTATCGTCCTTGCCGCTGACGTAGAGATCGCCGATCGCCTCCGGTGCCTGGCGATAGGGCGCCGCCACCTCCATCACCACGTAGCGCTGTTCGTCGGCGTCGTAGAGGCTGGCGATCTTGCTCTGGGCGAAGGCCTGGCCCAGGGCGGTATCGATACTGCGCATGTCGACGCCCAGGCGCGCGGCCAGGTCGCGATCCACCACCAGCTTGGCCGACTGCCCTTCGCCGCGGTTATCGCTGTCGATGGCAGTGATGCCGTCGACGCTCTCCATTGCCGTCTGTACCTTCTTCGACCATTCGCCGAGCAGGGCCAGGTCATCGCTCTTGAGCGTGATCTCGTACATCGAGGCGCTGGTCGAGCGGCCGCCGACGCGGATGTCCTGCAGCGGGAACATGAAGGTGCTGACCCCGGGCATGCCCTGCAGACCGGCCATCAGGCGGTTGCCGATGGCCTGAGTCGACTGGGTGCGCTGCGGCTTGAGAGTAATGAACAGCGTCGCCGAGGCGCCGCCGCGGCCCGGGCCGCGACCGCCCATGAAGCCCAGCACGCTGGCCACCGCGGGGTCGGCGGTGAGGCGTTCGCGGACCTGGCGCAGCTTGTCCGAGGCAGCGTCGAACGACAGCGCCTGGTCGGCGCGCATGGTGCCGAGCAGACGCCCGGTGTCCTGCTCCGGCACGAAGCCCTTGTCCACCGCGACGTAGAGATAACCGTTGAGCACGATCACGCCGAGCAGCGACAGCAGCGTCAGCCGGCGGTGTCTGAGCGCGATGTCCAGGCTGCGTGCGTAGAGGTCGAGACAGCGCCGGCCGAAGCCGGCGAGCGCCCGCGACCAGCGCGGCTCCTGGGCGCGGCTGGGCTTGAGCCAGCGCGCGCAGAGCATCGGCGTCAGCGTCAGCGAGACCAGCAGCGATACCGCGATGGCCAGTGACAGCGTGACCGCGAACTCGTGGAATAGCCGCCCGATGAAGCCGCCCAGCAGCAGCAGCGGGATGAACACTGCCACCAGCGAGACGCTCATCGCGGTGACCGTGAAGCCCACCTCGCGGGCGCCATCCAGCGCCGCCCGCAGCGGCGGTACGCCGCGCTCGATATGGCGCGCGATGTTCTCCACCACCACGATGGCGTCGTCGACCAGAAAGCCGATCGAGACGATCAGCGCCATCAGCGACAGGGTGTCGAGGGAGAAGTCGAACACCCGCATCATGGCGAAGGTGCCCACCAGCGAGACCGGAATGGCGACGCTGGGGATGATGGTGGCGCGGGCGTTGCGCAGGAAGAGAAAGACCACCAGTACCACCAGCGCGATCGCCAGCAGCAGCGTCAACTGGGTCTCGTGCAGCGAGGCCTGGATACCCGGCGCGCGGTCGAGCTCGACGCTGAGATTGACATCCCCCGGCAGCGCCGCCCGGATAGTGTCGAGCCGCTCGCGCACCCCGGCGATGGTCTCGATGATATTGGCCCCGCTGGCCGCGCTGACTATCAGCAGTACTGCCGGGCGGTCGTTCTGGAAACCGACGTTGTAGCGATCCTCGACCCCATCGCGAATGGTGGCGACATCGCCCAGGCGTACCTCGGCGCCATCCGTGCCGCGCTTGATCACCACCTGGTCGTAGTCGCTGGCTTCGAGCAGCTGCGAGTCGGTGTCGATCTCCCAGCGGTGGTCGATGTTCTGGACGAAGCCGGTGGGCGACTGGGTGGTGGCGGCGCGCAGCGCTCCGGCCACCGCGTCCAGGGTGATACCGGCGTGGTTGAGCCGGCGCGGGTCGAGGGCGACGCGCACCGCCGGCGACGAGCTGCCGCCGACGCTGACGTCGCCGACCCCCTGAACCTGGGCGATGGGCGGGGCGATCTGGGTATCGGCGAGGCGATAGAGCTCACCGGTGGGCAGGGTGTTGGAGGTGACCGAGAGAATCAGCACCGGCGCTGCCGAAGGGTTGAGCTTGCGGTAGCTGGGGCGGCTGGTCATGGCGCTGGGCAGCAGCGGCTGGGCATCGTTGATCGCCGCCTGGACCTCCTGGGCGGCGACGTTGATGTCCTTGTCGAGATCGAACTGGACGATGATCCGGCTCGAGCCGCTGCTGCTGCTGGAGGTCATCTGGGTGATCCCGGGAATCCGCCCCAGCGAGCGCTCCAGCGGGGTCGCCACGCTCGACGCCATGGTCTCCGGGTTGGCGCCGGTGAGATTGGCGATCACCAGAATGGTGGGAAAGGAGACGTTGGGCAGCGGCGCCACCGGCAGCCGCTGGTAGGCCAGCGAGCCCAGCATCACCACCGCCATCGCCAGTAGCAGGGTGGCCACCGGGCGGCGGACGAAGGGGGCCGAGAGACTCATGCCTCAACCTCGTCGGCGGCCGTGTTCGGCGCGTCTCGCCGCCAGCGCGCCGCCTGGCGGTCGAAGAACAGATACACCACCGGCGTGGTGAACAGCGTCAGCAGCTGGCTGAAGAGCAGCCCGCCGACCATGGTCAACCCCAGCGGCTGGCGCAGCTCGGCGCCGTAGCCGCTGGCGAACATCAGCGGCAGCGCCCCGAGCAGGGCGGCACAGGTGGTCATCATGATCGGCCGGAAGCGCAGCAGCGCCGCGGTGTGTATCGCTTGGGCCGGGGCCATGCCGCGCTCGCGCTGCGCCTCGAGGGCGAAGTCGATCATCATGATCGCGTTCTTCTTGACGATACCGATCAGCAGGATGATGCCGATCACCGCGACCAGGCCCAGCGCGCCGCCGCTCAGTTGCAGTGCCAGCAGGGCACCGATCGCCGCCGAGGGCAGGGTCGAGAGAATCGTCAACGGGTGGATGAAGCTCTCGTAGAGAATCCCTAGCACGATATACATGGTGACGATGGCGGCCAGGATCAGCCACAGGGTATCCCCGGTGGAATCGTTGTAGGCCAGCGCCGCGCCGCGATAGCTGAGCGTGGTCTGCGCGCTCAGGCTCTCCTGCGCCGCTTGGTCTACCGCAGCGAAGGCCTGCGACAGCGAGTAGCCATCGGCGACGGCGAAGGACATCAGCGCCGAGGGGAACTGATTCTGCCGCTGCAGCGAGAGCGGGGTGGTGGTCTCGTGCAGGCTGACCAGAGTGGTCAGCGGGATGCGTTCGTCGTCGCCGTTGATCACGTAGAGCCGCGAGAGCGCTGCCGGGCCATCGCTGTCGGCGTGGTTGGCGGCGAGCACCACCCGGTACTGGCTGGCCTGGGTGAAGATGGTCGAGACCAGGCGCTGGCCGAAGGCGTCGTATAGGGCGTCGTCGATATCGGCGACGCTGACGCCGAGACGCCCGGCACGGGCGCGGTCGATGGTCACCTGGAGTTTGCGCCCGGCGTTCTGCACGTCGCTGGAGACGCCGGCCAGCGCTGGCGCCTGACGCAGCCGGGCGAGCAGCTTGGCGGCGTCGGCGTCCAGGGTGGCGCGGTCACCCTGGGTCAGCGCGAACTGATAGGGATAGCGGCTGATGGTGTCTTCCAGGGTTAGATCCTGGACCGGCTGCAGCGCCACCGTCAGCCCGGGTATGCCCTGACTCGCCTGGCGCAGCCGGGCGAGCACCGTGTGGAGGTCGTCGCGCGCATCCAGCGGCTTCAGGTTGATCGTCACTCGACCGCTGTTGAGGGTGGTGTTGGTGCCGTCGATGCCGATGCTCGAGGAGAGACTCGCCACCGCCGGATCGGCGAGCAGGCGGTCGATCAGCTGCTGCTGGCGGGCCGACATGGCGTGGAACGAGGTCGACTGGGTGGCGGTGGTGATGCCGCGGATCACCCCGGTGTCCTGTACCGGAAACAGCCCCTTGGGGGTGAGCGTGAACAGCAGCCCGGTCACCGCCAGGGTGGCCACGGCCACGCCGAGGGTGAGGCCCTGGTGGCGCAGCACCCAGTCGAGGGCGTGTTCATAGCCACGGGTCACCCGCCCGAACAGGCCCTGGCGACCGCGTACCAGCGCCTCGTCATCACTCTCCTCGACCGCCTCCGGACGATGCTTGAGCCAGCGCGCGCAGAGCATCGGGGTCAGCGTCAGCGAAACGAAGGCCGAAATCACGATCGAGATCGCCAGGGTCAGTGCGAACTCGCGGAACAGCACCCCGACCACGCCGCTCATGAACACCAGCGGAATCAGCACCGCCAGTAGCGATACCGTCAGCGAGAGAATGGTGAAGGCGATCTGGCGCGAGCCTTTGAGCGCGGCGGCCAGCGGCCGCTCACCCTTCTCGATGTAGCGGGTGATGTTCTCCAGCACCACGATGGCGTCGTCGATGACGAAGCCAGTAGCGATGGTCAGCGCCATCAGGGTGAGGTTGTTGAGACTGAAGCCGGCCAGCTGCATGGCGCCGAAGGTGCCCACCAGCGACAGCGGCACCGCCAGGCTGGGGATCAGCGTGGCCGGGATGTTGCGCAGAAACAGGAAGGTGACCATGACCACCAGCGCGATCGCCAGCATCAGCTCGAACTGCACATCCTTGACCGCGGCGCGGATGGTGGTGGTGCGGTCGGTGAGCACGCGCACGTCGACGCTGCCGGGCAGCGTGCGTTCCAACTGCGGCAGGGTGCGCTTGATGCTGTCGGCGACCGCGACCACGTTGGCTCCGGGCTGGCGCAGCACGTCGATCAGGATCGCGCCATCCTGGTTGGCACGCGCCGAGAGGTAGGCGTTTTCAGCCCCTTCTTCGACCTCGGCGACGTCGCCCAGACGCAGCACACCGTTGGCGTCGCTCTTGAGTATCAGGTCGCGATAGCCGTCGGCGGAGAGCAGCTGGTCGTTGGCGTCGATGGTATAGGCGCGGTAAGGGCCATAGAGGGTGCCCTTGGCCTGATTGACGTTGGCTGCGGCGATGGCGCTGCGCACCGCGGCCAGATCGAGGCCGTGGGCGGCCAACTGGCGCGCGTCGACGCTGACCCTTATCGCCGGCTGGTGGCCGCCGGCCAGTTTGACCTGACCCACGCCGCTGATCTGGGCGATCTTCTGCGCCATGCGCGTGTCGACCAGATCGTAGACCCGGGTCAGCGGCAGGCTCTTGGAACTCACCGCCAGAGTCATGATCGGCACGTCCGCGGGGTTGACCTTGCTGTAGCTGGGCGGGCGCGGCAGATCGTCCGGCAGCAGGGTCTTGGCCTGGCTGAGCGCGGCCTGAACCTCCTGCTCGGCGACTCCCAGGTCCGAGTCGAGGGCGAAGCGCAGGGTGATCAGCGAGGCACCGCCGGTGCTGGTCGAGCTCATGTCCTCGAGGCCGGCGATCTCGCCCAGCTGATCCTCCAGCGGCGAGGTGACGTGGGAGAGCATCACGTCCGGGCCGGCGCCGGGGTAGAGCGTGGTCACCTGGATGGTGGGGAAGTCCACTTCCGGCAGCGACGAGATCGGCAGCAGGCGGTAGGCCAGGGCGCCGGCGATCAGGATCGCCAGCATGATCAGCGAGGTGGCGACCGGGCGCAGGATGAACAGGCGAGAAGGGTTCATGAGGCGCTGCCGTCCGCGCCTCCTGCCGGCGCGGCCGAGGCTGCCCCTTGGGTGGTACTGGGCTCGGCGCTATCTCCGCCGTTATCTCCGCCGTTATCACCAGCGTTATTGCCACCCAGCTCGTCAGCGCTGGCACTGGCGCTGTCGTCGGTGGACTCCCCCGGCAGGGCATCGCTGACCACACGCACCTTGGCGCCGTCGCGCAGGCTGTCGACGCCGTCCACCACCACGCGCTCGCCGGCGTCGAGGCCGCTGGCGATGGCGCTCTGGTGGTCCTCGCTGGCACTCACTTCGACCTCGCGGCGAGTGACGCTGTCATCGGCGTTGACCACGTAGACGTAGTCGCCGTTCTGGCCGGTCTGAATCGCCGGCTCGGGCACGATCACGCGGTCGCGCAGGGTCTGCGAGATCAGGCTGACGTCGACATAGGCATTGGGGTAGAGCCCGCCGCTGGGGTTGTCCAGGGTGGCGCGCAGGCGAATGGTACCGGTGGCGCTGTCGATACGGCTGTCGACGCTGGTCAACTGGCCGTTGACGGTCTGGCCGTCGGGACCGGTCACGCTCACCGCCGGATGCTCCCCGTCGGCCAGGCGCGCCCGCACGGTGTCGACGTAGCGGCTGGGCAGCAAGAAGATCACCGAGATCGGATCGAGCTGGGTCAGGGTGACGATGGGGTCGCTGTCACCCAGCTGCACGATATTGCCGGGGTCGACGTTACGGATACCCACCACGCCGCTGAAGGGCGCGGTGATCCGGGTGTAGTCCAGCTGCACCTGGGCGCTGTCGACCGCCGCCTGGTCGGCGGCCACGCTGCCTTCGTACTGGCGCACCAGCTGGCGCTGCTGCTCGAGCTCCTGGCGCGAAACGTAGTTGGTCGAGATCAGCTTCTGGTAGCGCGCCAGATCCTCCCGCGCCGAGGCCAACTGGGCCTGGTTCTGGCGCAGCTGCCCCTGTGCCTGGGCCAGTGCCGCCTGATAGTCGCGCGGATCGATCCGCGCCAGCAGTTGGCCCTTCTCCACCCGATCGCCTTCGTTGAAGGCCACCTCGGTCAGTTCGCCCTCGACCCGGGTGCGGATATCGACGCTGCGCAGCGGGCGTACGGTACCCAGGGCGCTGAGGCGCAGCGGCAGATCGCCGCGGCTGGCGCTGACCGCCGACACCGCGGTGGCCGGCGCACCTGCGCCGGCGGGCGGGGTGGCCTTGTCCGCCGGAGCCAGCAACAGGCGATAGGCGACCCCGGCGAGCACCACCAGCAGCAGAATCAGCAGCAACCAGCGCAGCGGACGACGAGGGCGTTGAGTAGGCGAAGACGACATGGGCGGCGGCAATCCTTGGACGGCGTTCGTGATGAGCCTGCGCCAGAAGCGTAGACGCAAACCGTGACAGGCTAAACAGATTCGCAGTCTAACGGAACAGTGTTCACGAAATGCGCAACCTGCACACACGGGTTCGATCCTCGGTATCGTGGCCGTGCGACGACAAAAAAGCCCGACCATCGTGGCCGGGCTGAAGACTCGGAAACGCGAGAAAAAGAGGGTCAGGACGCGCGTGCCGGCGTCTTGCGTGCCGGAGCGCCGTTGGCGACGTAGTAGTCGACCTCGGCCGGCGGCAGCGGCGTCTTGCCGCGCACGCGGTCGGCCAGCTTCTCGGCGATCATGATGGTGGTGGCGTTGAGGTTGCCGGTGACGATGATCGGCATGATCGAGGCATCGATCACCCGCAGCCCCTGCAGGCCGTGCACGCGGCCTTCGCCATCGACCACAGCGTCATCGCCGGTACCCATGCGGCAGGTGCCGCAGGGGTGATAGGCGGTCTCGGCGTGTTGGCGCACGAAGGCATCGAGCTCGGCATCGCTCTGCACGTCCGGGCCGGGAGCGATCTCGCGGCCGCGGAACTCATCCATTGCCGGCTGGTTGATGATCTCGCGGGTCACCCGGATCGCGGCGCGGAACTCTTCCCAATCCCGCTCGGTGGACATGTAGTTGAACAGGATGCTGGGCGCGCTCCGCGGATCGCGGTCGGTGAGCTGCACGCGGCCGCGGCTCTCCGAACGCATCGAGCCGACATGCGCCTGGAAGCCGTGGGCCTCGACCGCGCTCTTGCCGTTGTAGCTGATCGCGATCGGCAGGAAGTGATACTGCAGGTTGGGCCACTCCTCGCGATCGTCGGTGCGGATGAAGGCCCCGGCCTCGAACTGGTTGCTGGCGCCCACGCCCTGGCCCAGGAACATCCACTCGGCACCGATTTTCGGCTGGTTGTACCACTTGAGCGCCGGATAGAGCGAGATCGGCTTCTTGCACTCGTACTGGATGTACATCTCCAGGTGATCCTGCAGATTCTCGCCCACGCCCTTGAGGTCGTGGACCACCTCGATGCCATGCTTCTCGAGCAGCGCCGGGTTGCCCACGCCGGAGCGCTGCAGGATCTGCGGCGAGGCGATCGCGCCACCGCACAGCAGGACTTCGCGGCGCGCCAGCGCCTGCTGCGGCTGATTCTTGTGCAGGTAGTTGACCCCGACCGCGCGCTTGTCCTCGAACAGGATGCGGTCGGTGGTGGCGTGGGTGACGATGGTCAGGTTATCGCGCTGCTTGGCGATATCGAGATAGCCCCGCGCGGTGGACGAACGCCGCCCGTTGGGGGTGGTCGTCCGGTCCATCGGGCCGAAGCCCTCCTGCTGCGCGCCGTTGAGGTCATCGGTGCGCGGGAAGCCCGCTTCGACGCCCGCATCGATGAAGGCCTGGTAGAGCGGATTGTTGTCCGCCTTGGGCGTGGTCACCGAGAGCGGGCCATCGCCGCCGTGGAAGTCGTTGGGACCGATGTCGCGGGTCTCCGACTTCTTGTAGTAGGGAAGGCAGTCGAGATAGCGCCAGTCCTCGAGCCCGGGCCGCTTGGCCCAGTTGTCCAGATCCAGCGCGTTGCCGCGGATATAGCACATGCCGTTGATCAGCGAGGAGCCGCCCAGGCCCTTGCCGCGGCCGCACTCCATGCGGCGGTTGTCCATGTGCGGTTCGGGGTCGGTCTCGAACGCCCAGTTGTAGCGCTTGCCCTGCAGCGGGAAGGCCAGTGCCGCCGGCATCTGGGTGCGGAAATCGAAGCGGTAGTCGGGACCGCCGGCCTCGAGCAGCAGCACCTTGACCTCGGGGGCCTCGGTCAAGCGGGTGGCCAGCACGTTGCCGGCGGAACCGGCGCCGATGATGATGTAGTCGTATTCGCGAGCCTGTTGCATACACACGCTCCTTGAGTCAGCAAAGGGGTGAGAGAGAAGCCGCGGGGGCAGGCGGGGGATAGGGCAGCGGGCCGTGGCGGCCCGCCTGCCTCTCATCGTCTGGATCGTTGCCTAGACGTCGTCTCGTGGTGTCCAGCGCGTCGTCTCGGGTCGTCCAAGACGTCGTGCCTGGCACGTCTTAACTAGAACGTCGTACCTAGAACGTCGTACCTAGAACGTCGTACCTAGAACACGGAGGCGAAGGGCCCCATCTCGATCTGCACCGACTTCGTTTGAGTATAGTGCGCCAGCGTCTCGACGCCGTTCTCGCGGCCGATACCGGACTGCTTGTAGCCGCCCACCGGCATCTCCGCCGGCGAGTCGCCCCAGGTGTTGACCCAGCAGATACCCGCCTCGAGGCGATGGATTACCCGGTGGGCGCGGTTGAGCCCCTCGGTGAACAGGCCGGCGGCCAGGCCGTACTCGGTGTCGTTGGCGCGGCGGATCACCTCTTCCTCGTCATCGAAGGCCAGAATCGACATCATCGGGCCGAAGATCTCCTCGCGCACGACACGCATCTCGTCGCTGCAATCGGTGTAGACCGTGGGCGCCACCCAGGCGCCCTGGGCGAAGTCGCCCTCGGTCAGGCGCGAACCGCCGATCAGCAGCCGGGCGCCATCCTGCTTGGCGATATCGAGATAGCTGACCACCTTCTCCAGGTGCTCGAAGCTCACCAGCGGGCCGAAGTTGGTCTGCGGGTCGAGCGGGTCGCCGGCCTTGATGCGCTCGACGCGCTCGACGATCTTGGCTTCGAAGGCTTCCTTGACCGAGCGCTGCACGAACACCCGGGTGCCGTTGGTGCAGACCTGGCCGCTGGAGTAGAAGTTGGCCATCATCGCGCCGTCGGCGGCGCGGTCGAGATCGGCATCCTCGAATACGATCAGCGGCGACTTGCCGCCCAGCTCCATGGTGACGTCCTTGAGCGTCGAGCCGGCGGCGGCCGACATCACCTTCTTGCCGGTCCCTACCTCGCCGGTGAAGCTGATCTTGGCGATGCCGGTGTGCTCGGTCAGCATCGCGCCGACGCTGCCATCGCCGTGCACCACGTTGAACAAACCATCGGGGAGGCCGGCTTCGGTGAAGATCTCTGCCAGCTTCATCGCGGTCAGCGGTGTCACCTCGCTCGGCTTGAACACCACCGCGTTACCCGCGGCCAGCGCCGGCGCGGCTTTCCAGCAGGCGATCTGGATCGGGTAGTTCCAGGCGCCGATGGCGCCGATCACGCCCAGCGGCTCGCGCCGGGTGTAGACGAAGGAGTCTTCGCGCAGCGGAATCTGGCTGCCCTCGATGGCCGGGGCCAGGCCGGCGAAATATTCCAGCGCATCGGCACCGGTGACCACGTCGACACTGGCGGTCTCGCTGATCGGTTTGCCGGTGTTGAGCGTCTCCAGCTCGGCCAGCTCGTCGTTGCGTTCGCGCAGCAGGGCCACCGCCTTGAGCAGGATGCGCGAGCGCTCCATGCCGGTCATGGCGGCCCATTCGCGCTGGGCGCGGGCGGCGCTGGCCACGGCCTTGTCGAGGTCCGCGGCGCTGGCCTGCTGGACGCTGGCGATCACCTCGCCGGTGGCCGGGTTGATGGCATCGAAGGTGGTCTCGCCGCTGGCCGGCGTACGACGCCCATCGATGTAGAGTGTCTGCGTCTCGAGTCGTGCCATGGTGGTCTCCCTTCGAAGTCGAGTGTCTGATGCGAATCTGGGTGGCGAGCGACTGCTCGGCTCAGGCGTAGTCGCTGGTGCGGCGCTGGGTGCGTTGCGGCGTGTCGAGCTGTTCACGCACGTAGTCGTAGGCCAGCTGCCTGGCCCGGTCCACGTCGAGCCCCTCCTGGGCCAGGGCGCCGCGCAGCCATAGCCCGTCGATCAGTGCCGCCAGCCCGCGGGCCGCATCGCGCGCCTGGCGCTTAGGCAGCACGCGGCGGAACTGGCTGCTCAGATTGGAATATAGTCGGCGATCGTTGACCCGTTGCAGCCGCTGCAGGTTGGTGTGGTGCATGCTGCTGGCCCAGAACGCCAGCCAGGTCTTCATCACCGAGCGGCTGGTCTGGCTACGATCGAAGTTGCCGTCGATGATCGCGTGCAGATGGGCCTGGGGCGGCGCCTCGCCCAGCGTACGGCGGCGCTCGCTGACGGCGCTGCCGAGATCGCCGAGGATGTGGCGCATGGTGGCTTCCAAAAGCCCATCCTTGCCATCGAAATAGTGGCTGATGATGCCGGTGGAGACGCCGGCGTGCCGGGCGATGCGGGCGATGGTGGCATCCGCCAGACCGACTTCGTCGATCGCCTCGAGCGTCGCCTCGATCAACTGCCGGCGACGAATGGGCTGCATTCCGACTTTCGGCATAGGGCTCTCCTACTGCGGTCTGAAACGGCGGATACTCAAATTGGCGCCAGGGCGCTTTGACGTAAGGATAGCGGCATTATGCGATTTTTTTATTGAACGGTCAATCAACAAAAAATCTGCTATTGTGATGCCGAATCTAAATGGCATGATTCGATAATCACTGGTTATTGAGTTGGCCGATTCTCAACCGCAAGCCACACAACAGTCGGGAAGTCGCCCGCCAGCAGCCAGCGCTGCGCGTGGCACCTGGGCAGAGGTGCTCCGGTACTGCGCAACGGTGATGCAGTGCAGGCGTGGGCGTCATTTTCGTATCAGGGAGATCTTGCATGAAACGACAGTCGCTACTGCTGGCCTTCGCCGGCGCCAGCCTGAGCCTCAGCGCCGCCACCCAGGCGGCGGTGCCGGAAAGCTGCCAGAGCGTGCACTTTGCCGAGGTCGGCTGGACCGATATTCAGGCCACTACCGCGCTCACCAGCGTGGTGCTCGAGGGGCTGGGCTATCAGCCGTCTTCCGACACCGTCTCCGTGCCGGTGGCCTATGCCGGGATGAAGAACGGCGATTTCGACGTCTTCCTGGGTAACTGGATGCCGTCGATGGCATCGATCAGCGACCCTTACATCGAGCGCGGCGAGGTCGAGCGTCCGCGGGCCAATCTGGAAGGCGCCAAGTACACCCTGGCAGTGCCGCAGTACGTGCTCGATGCCGGCGTCACCTCGGTCAAGGACCTGGACGCCCACGCCGACCAGTTCGGCCACAAGCTGTTCGGCATCGAAGCCGGCAACGACGGCAACATGATCATCCAGAAGATGATCGACGACGATGCCTACGGGCTGGGCGACTGGCAGCTGGTCGACTCCAGCGAGGCCGGCATGCTCGCCGAGCTGAAGGCGCGTACCCGCAACAAGGAGTGGATGGTCTTCCTCGGCTGGGAGCCGCACCCGATGAACACCAACTTCGACATGGGCTATCTGTCCGGGGCCGATGACTATTTCGGGCCGGACTACGGCGGTGCCACGGTCTACACCAATACCCGCGCCGGCTACTCCGACGAGTGCACCAACGTTGGCCAGCTGCTCGACAACCTGAGCTTCACCCTGACGATGGAAAACCAGGTGATGGGGGCGATCATGGACGAGGGCCAGAACGAGAAAGACGCGGCCCGAGCGTGGCTCAAGGCGCATCCGGACACCTTGACGGCATGGCTCGAGGGCGTGACCACGGTGGACGGTCAACCGGGACTGCCGGCGGTCAAGCAGTCGCTGGGGCTCTGAGCCGGCGCGGCTGATGGCGCCGTTCCCGAACCGCTGCGGTTCGGGAACGGCCGCCGCCATGGCAAGGGTTTGCGATCAAGGGCTTGCGGTCGCGACCCGTCACCGGTATAGTGCGCCACCGTTGCCTTACGGCAACGACCCCGGATGGCTACGTAGCTCAGCTGGTTAGAGCACATCACTCATAATGATGGGGTCCCCTGTTCGAATCAGGGCGTAGCCACCAACTCCCCCCGCGGTATCCGATCTTTCTCCTGTTCGTTATTGTTCTCTGCGCGATCTCGTTTGTTGCCGTACGCGATCTTTTGCGCGTTCGCCTCGTGCTGGTGCGGCGTCCTGATGGCTCGCTCCCCACGTATCACGCCTGCAAGTACTCACCCAGGCGCTGCATGAACGCCTCACCCTGGGCGAGCTGCTCTTCACTGATGAACTCGTCTGGCTGGTGCGCCTGAGCAATGCTGCCGGGGCCACAGATGATCGCCTCGAGCCCGGCGTTCTGGAACTGGCCGGCTTCGGTGGCGTAGGCCACCGCCTGGGTCTCGCGCTCGCCCAGCAGATGTCGGCACAGGGCGATGGCATCACGGTTGTCGCTGCCGGCGAGGCCGGGCACGGTGTGCGTCAGCGGCGTGGTCTCGATGGCGAAGCGTGCATCGCGGGCCTTCAGCTCCTGCTCCAGGCGTCGGCTGAAGGTGTCGAAGCGCGAGAACACGGCGTCGAAGCCCTGCTCGGGCAGGTGGCGGATCTCCCACTCGAAACTGCACTCCCGGGCCATGATGTTGATCGCGGTGCCGCCCTGGATACGGCCGACGTGAAGGCTCGAGTGGGCGACGTTGAAGTCGGCGTTGGTCTCGCCCTCGCTGACCATCTCGGCCATGATCTCCTCGATGCGGGTGACCAGGCGCGCCGCGACATGGATCGCCGAAATGCCCTGGTCGACCTGGCTGGAGTGCGACTCCACGCCGTGCACCACGGTCTTGAGCGAGGTGATGCCTTTTTGCTGGGTCACCGGGTGCATCAGCGTCGGCTCGCCCACCACCACCACCGCGGGGCGCGGGAAGTCTGCCACCAGACGCTCGATCATGCGCGGTGCGCCGAGGCAGCCGATCTCCTCGTCATAGGAGAACGCCAGCCACACCGGCTTCGATAGTGCTGCCGCCGTCCACTGCGGTACTGCAGCCAGGGCGCAGGCGATGAAACCCTTCATGTCGCAGCTGCCGCGGGCGTAAAGCTTGCCGTCTCGGGCGGTCAGGGTGAACGGGTCGCTGCTCCATGGCTGGCCATCCACCGGGACTACGTCGGTATGCCCGGAAAGCACCACGCCGCCCTCGACCGCGGGGCCGATACGCGCCAGCAGATTGGACTTGCTGCCATCGTCGTTCGCGACGCGCCAGCTCTCCACGCCGTGGGCGGTGAGATAGCGCTCGATGAACTCGATCAGCGCCAGGTTGGAGTGGCGCGAAACGGTATCGAAGGCGACCAGCTCGGCGAGCATCTCGGTCGCGGTGTAGTGGGTGCGCGGGGCGTGGTTGGTATCCGCGGAAGGTGTCGTCATAGGTCTCTCGTCTCCTCGTTCTGGTGGCCGCCGGCGCGCTGGCTGAGCGCAGTCAGCTCGCCCATGTAGCGTTCGGCGGCCTGCATGTGGGCATACATCACGGCCTCGGCGCGCTCGGCGTCGCGGGCATGAAAGGCGTCGATCAGTTCCAGATGATAGTCGTGGCCGTGGTAGTTGATATCGATCCCCGCCAGCGCCGGGTCGTGGTGCTGGGCTGCCACCACCTTGAGCAGCAGGCCGTTGAGGAACTCGATCAGAAAGCGCAGCAGCGGGTTGGGCGAGACCGCGGCGAGCAGGTTGTGGAAATCGAGTTCGTCCTCGCGCTCGGCGACACCGCGCCCCTCCGGGCGCTGGCTGCAGCAGCGCCCGGCGGTGGCGCTCAGGCGTGCCAGCGTGGCGGCATCGAGTAGCGGCGTGACCTCGCGGGCGAGCGCCGGCTCCAGCAGCTTGCGCAGGGCGTAGATATTCGCCACCGACAGGTCGCGGCTGAAGCAGAAGTTCCACAACAGCTCGTTGGCGGTGGATGCACTCACCTCGGTGATACTGGCGCCCCCGCCGGGACCGCTGCGGATCCGGATCAGACCCTGGGTCTCGAGCGACTTCAGCGCCTCACGCAGGGTCCACTTGCTGGTGTCCAGGCGCGCGCTCAAGGCGGCCTCGCTCTCCAGCCGGGCACCGGGCGGCAGCTCGCCGGAGAGGATGCGCTGGCGCAGCCCCTCGGCGATCTGATCCGAGCGCTTGCGGCTCACGCCGGCCCCCAGCCGATCGCCACCGCGAAGGCGAGCACCAGCCAACTGAGCAGGAATACCTGGACCAGCAGCGGGAAGAAGAAGCGCACCCAGCGGTCGTAGGGCACGCGGGCGATCGCCAGCATCGCCAGGGTGCCGCCGGAGGTGGGCACCACCATGTTGGTCAGCCCGTCTCCGACCTGAAAGGCCAGGATTGCGGTCTGGCGGGTCATGCCGATCAGGTCGGAGAGCGGGATCATGATCGGCATGGTGGCCATGGCCTGGCCGCTGCCGGAGGGGATGAAGACGTTGATCACCGAGTGCACCAGGGTCATCGCGAGGGTCGAGACCAGCACTGGCAGGCCCGCCAGAGGCTCGGCCAGGGCATGAACGATGGTGTCGCCGATATGGCCCTGCTCGATCATCACCTGCAGCGCACGGGCCAAGCCCACCAGCAGCGCGCCGCTGGTCACCGAGGCCGCCCCCTCGAAGAAGTACTGATTGATGCGTGAAGGCGAGAGCTTGGCCATGGCGCCGATGGCCAGCGCCATGGCCACGAACACGCCGGAGATCTCGTTGATGTACCAGCCGTGGGCGAAGACCCCGTAGAGCATGATCGCCAGGCCGACGACGAAGGTGGCGAGGACGCGGATATCGGCGGCACGCAGGCGGTAGCTTTCGACCGGCTTGTCCAGGCTGCCGGCGCGCTCGTCGCGCTCGAGCAGCGAGGTTTCGGCATCCGCTCGCACGCGCTTCAGGTAGCGGCTGGTGTGGTGGGCCAGCAGGGCCAGCGCGCCCACACAGAGCACGCTGCGCAGCCCGGCGCCGGAGAACAGCGGCAGCTGGGCGATCTGGTCCGAGACGCCGATGGTATAGACGTTGATCGGCGAAGTGGCGAAGCCGATCCCCACGCCGCCGAGGGCGATGGCGGTGCCGACCAGACGGTCGCCGCCCAGGGCCAAGCCGAGCAGCACTGCCAGCGGGATCAGCGCAATGTTGTTCTCGTAGCCCACGGCCACGCCGAGCCCGCCGAAGACGAAGGTCATCAGCCATACCAGAGCCGTGGGGCGCTCGCGGCCCAGCCGCCTGACCAGAGTGCCGACCAGATCCTCCAACGCGCCGGTCGCCTCCATCACCCGAAACAGCCCGCCACCGATGAACACGATCACGATGACACTGGCCGCGGCGATCATACCCAGCGGAATGGCGTGAAAGATCTGAAGCACCGACGGCGCCGGCTGGTCGATCAGGTGGAAGGTGTCGGGGATTACCGCGCTGCGCCCGTTGATCTCATGACGCTCATAGGTGCCGGCGGGAATGATCTGCGTCAGCAGCCACACCGCGCAGAGCAGGCAGAAAATCAGAATGGCGGGATGAGGGATGCGCTGGTACCAGGGCTTGCGGGTCGAGGTATCGCGTGCCGTCATGGGCACCTCCTGAAAGATCTTGTTGTTGTCGTCGCTCTCTGACGGACCGCGGGGCCGGTCAGGGGTGCTATTGATTATAATGAATAGACGCTAAGCCGGATGCGTGGGGGTGTCAACGCGACGAACCGGAGGCGAGCGAGGGATGAGCAGGGGACGAGCAGGAATAGTGCGTGCGAGAGTACCCGAGAGAGTGCCCAAGAGAGTGTCCAAGAGAGTGCCCGCTCACCGTCCCGTCTCCGGTGGGCGAGGCGCAGGCAGCCGGGATAGGGTGGCGTGAGCTTGCGACGGGGCGTGGCGACGCGGGCACTGCCAGGGTCTTCGTGCCCAGCGCATTGATTGCGTTGGGAAATTCAGCACCAGGAATTCTCGCCCGATGTGCGATTCGCCCTTGACGCCTCGAATCCAGTCCGTATACTACGCCGCGTGCTGACAGATGTTCCCCGATAGCTCAGTTGGTAGAGCAAATGACTGTTAATCATTGGGTCACAGGTTCGAGTCCTGTTCGGGGAGCCAGCACGCGATGAATCCGATCCCCGATAGCTCAGTTGGTAGAGCAAATGACTGTTAATCATTGGGTCACAGGTTCGAGTCCTGTTCGGGGAGCCATCATCGCCCCACATTGCCGGTAACATATCGATCCCCGATAGCTCAGTTGGTAGAGCAAATGACTGTTAATCATTGGGTCACAGGTTCGAGTCCTGTTCGGGGAGCCATCGATAGGCAAGAAGACTTCCGCTAAGTAGCGCTACCTCTGCACTCATCCCATATTCCGGCGGATGAGGTGCGGTTTTTTGCGTTTCAGCAACGGCCTTTTCTAAATGCGGTGTCGGCAGGACCACCACGATAGCCAACCTGGCTGACGTGGGTTTCCGGATTCTCCTCATAGGACTGGAAACCCAGCCAACCCTTTATCCCTACTACGCACTGTCACAGCCTGCCCCAGTGTGGCCGGGCGGCTCTTCGATGCTGATCGTCCAGAACGCTAATCGGCAGATTCGATGGTGATATTGATCGGTCCGCTGCGATCGATGGCAGAAAAATCGGCATCAAACTGCCCCAGCCTGACCAGTCCGCTGGCATGCTGGAACCCCTTGCGGAAAATGGCCAAATTGCCCCAGGGCGCATAGTAGGTGATATCACCGGCTACCGGTTTCACCCCCTTTGAAGCCGTCTCATCCGGCAGACTGCCAGGTAAGTCGGCGATCTTTTCGACACCGCCTCCGAAATCGATCAGTTCAAGGTCAAGCGGCAGCATGTCTGCAAAGGCGCGACCGGCGGGCGTTTCTTCAAGCGTGGCGGGGATCTGCTGTCCATCGACATCAAAAATGATTTTCATGGCATGGTCCTCCTCTGAGGGTGTGTCGGACGCCTGCGCAGGCCCCGATGGCAGCATCGCGACAAGGCCGATCGCACAAAGACCGGATCGCAGCATGACAGGAAATGTGGCCATCGTGATTCCCGACGAGTCGTTGAAGAACATCGGCGGGCGCCAGAGCGCCCGCCGAATCGTGACGGCAAAGTGATACGTGCGTCGCTTACAGCGGCTGCGCGGTCGGGCGGTAGAGGATTTCGTTGATGTCGACATCCTCGGGTTGCGACATCGCGAAAAAGACCGTCCGGGCGAAGGAGTCGGCGGGAATCGCTGCCGACGCATAAAAACCGCCAATGGCCTCTGAAGATTCGGGATCGGTGATATGGCTCGGCAGTTCGGTGTCGATGGCACCCGGCGAAATGATGGTCGAGCGCAGGTTGTAATCCTTGACCTCCTGCCGGAATCCTTCACTGATCGCGCGAACGGCATGTTTGGTCGCACAGTAGACGGTACCGGCCGGCGTCACCTTGTGACCGGCGACAGATGACACGTTGATCAGATGGCCGAATTTCTGCGACTTCATGTGGGGCAGGGCAGCGGCGATGCCATAGAGCGTGCCCTTGATGTTGATGTCTATCATGTTGTCCCACTCGTCGACCTTGAGCTTTTCGAGCGGGGACTGCTGCATGAGACCGGCGTTGTTGAGCAGTACATCGATCTTGCCATAAGTGGAAACGGCGGTATCGACCAGTGCCTGCACATCGGCCTGACGGGTGACATCGGCCTTTTGTGCCATGGCCGTGCCACCACTGGCCTGGATCTCATCGACGATGGTTTGCAAACGGTCCATGCGCCGTGCGCCCAGCACGACGGTAGCACCATGTGCGGCCAGATGACGGGCCGTTGCCTCACCGAGTCCGCTGCTGCCGCCGGTAATGACGACGACCTTGCCTTTAATATCTTGAGTCATGATGTGATGCTCTCCCGACACTATCTGATAAATGAAAATGATGAATCGTTCTCGTCTGTACGGGCGTATGCCAGGCTTGATGCATGCCAGATTCCAGCCTAGTGGGCGGTGAAACCACCATCGACCGGCAGTGAATGGCCGATGATGAACGTGGACCCCGGCCCGCATAGCCAGACCACGGCCGAGGCAATTTCCTCGGGTTTACCCAGACGGCCGATCGGCTGCTCGCGCAGAATGTCTTCCAGCGGAAGATCGCCACTCTCGACCATCTTTTGCACCATCGGCGTATCGATGGTGCCGGGGCAGACAGCATTGACGCGGATGCCCTGAGAGGCATATTCCAGCGCCGTGCTCTTGGTCATGCCGACCACGCCGTGCTTGGTGCCGTGATAGATCGAACGGCCGGGCAGGCCGACCAGACCGCCCAGCGAAGAGCAGTTGACGATCGCGCCGCTGCCCTGCTTGCGCATCTGCATGAGTTCATACTTCATGCAGCACCACACGCCAAACAGGTTGATCGAATTGACCCGGTTAAATTCTTCACTGGTGGCATCGGCGGTCTCGGCAGCCAGGCTTTGAACGCCCGCGTTATTGAACGCGGCATCGAGACGTCCGTAGGTAGCCACCGTCTGCTCGACGAGATTGGCGACCTGGTCTTCGTTTGCGACATCGCAGAGAATGCCGGCCACCTCGTGGCCTTCCTGTCTGAGCGTCTCGACGGCTTCATCGAGCGCCTGCTGGCTGATATCGGAAAGCACGACCCGCGCGCCTTCCTCGGCAAATGCTCTGGCGGTCGCAAAGCCCATGCCCATGGCGGCGCCGGTGACGAGGGCAACCTTGTGAGTGAAATCGTCTGGCATCGGGCTGTTTCCTTTACGGTTCGAAAAGAGGGGAAATGAAGCCAAAAGCCTAGAGGCGACGATCGATATTGATAAGCGCAAAAATGCGTTAGGACTTAGTCATTTTGCTCATGAATCGAGTCGCGAGCTCCATTGATCCAGTCGTCGCCTTCATCGCCCGTGGCGGCACGATAGGCCGTGCCGCCGGACGAGACGCGGATGTCAACCCGCGATCAACCCGCGTGACTCGAACACTGACTTGAACACCGGCATGGCCGAAAACACCTTGGGCCAGCCGGCGTAGAATGCGAGTTGGGTAAGCGTCTCGGAGGCTTCGACCTTCGACAGCCCGTTATCCATGGCGCGATTGAGATGGAAGGTGACTTGCTCGGGCTGGCCGGCGGCTACCAGGGCGCTGACAGTGACCAGGCTCCGATCTCTCGCGGCAAGGCCCGGGCGCAGCCATAGATCGAGGAAGAGGGCATCGGTGGTGTACTCGACCACACCTGGGGCGACATCCCCGAAGCGCTCCGCGACCAGTTGCTGGCGCTTGGCCTCTGCTTCTTCGTCCAGCGGCAAGCGCTGCGCTGGCGTCGCGGGCGATGATGAATTGTCGATGCCTCGCTCGCCGAAGACATCACCCAGAATCGCCACCGCAGCGGTGGCATTGCCCCAACCGGTGTAGAACGCCAGATGAGTGATGATCTCGGAGAGCTCGTTGGGGGTAACACCGTTGTCCAGTGCCAGATTGAAATGATAAGGCAGCTCGGCGACCTGCTGCTGGGTGATCAGCGCTGACAGGGTCACGATGCTGCGATCCCTGGGGCTCAGGCCGGCCCGGTGCCACAGATCACCGATAACCATATCATCGGTGTAATGGGCGAATGCCGGGGAGACACGTTTCATCTCGGCCTCGCTCGGCGCCGGCGAAAAATCCCGGGACGATTGGGAGTCTGGCATCTGGCTGCAGGCCGCCAGCAAGCCGAATAGGGGGATCGAGCAAAGACGCTTGGTGCGCATGTCGGGGGCTCCAGAAAACGGCGGTGTGAGAACGGCACGCCACGAGGCCAGTGACGAGTGAGCCGTGGGCTGGCGGTGGGGCGTGCCGCCGGATCAGTCCTGATACTGCTCGTCGCTGACCGGCTCCAGCCACTCGACCGCGCTGCCGTCGACCTGATCTTGAATGGCGACATGTGTCATCGAATGCGTGTCGGAAGCGCCGTGCCAGTGTTTGACGCCCGGGGGCGTCCAGATCACGTCACCCGCCTTGATCATGCGTTTCTCACCGCCTTCTTCCTGAATCCAGCCGATGCCATCGGTGACGACGAGCGTCTGACCGGCGTGGTGGGTGTGCCAGTTGGAGCGAGCACCTGGTGAGAACGTGACTTCGCCGCCGGTGGTATGGCGGACATCGTTACTATCGAAGAGCGGATCGATCAGGGCGTGGCCCACGAACAGCTCTTCGCTCCCCACGGCCGTATTCCGATCCTGAAGATGGCTGATCTGCGTGCTGTCCGCGTGGGCCATGCCCGCGGCCAGAGTCAAGCTCAGGGCGGTGATCAGGTGGCTCGTTTTCATGGTTGTGTCCTCGGCGTAGCGGTGAGATCGAATGTCGCGATGACCTAAAAATCGTCGGGATCAGGTCGAGAAAATCCACTATCGATGCAACCTTTGCACAGCTTCTCGTGGCCGACCATGGGGCGAGCGTGTAAAGAGTCATGAGATGAGCTCATGAATTCAAGGGCGCGGGGCGGGGACTCAGGCAGGGCATTGATCCCAGGATCGTTGGGGGGGTATCCATCGGCAGTGGGCGTGTCGTCGGACCGCGGCGCTTGGGCAATCCGACGGATGGGCGACACAAGTCGATACCGTCATCGGGTACCGGCGTCAGCGCTAGAGCCAGAGCCAGAGCCAGGGCTAGAGCCAGAGCGAGGGGCTTTGTCGCCGCGGGCCTCTCGTATGGTGTTGGCCGCGCCAGATCACTGCTGGCTCAAGGCGTTGACCAGAATCGAGAAGGCGGGGGAGGACTGCCGGCGGTGGGGGTAGTAGAGAAAGTAGCCGGTGAACGGCGGTGACCACGCCTCGAGCACGGCTTCGAGTTTCCCGGCGGCGATGGCGTCTGCGGCCAGACCATCGGGTACGTAGCCGATGCCGTAGCCGTCTATCGCTGCGGTCAACACTGGGTCGATGGTGTTGAACGTCAGCTGTCCTTCTACCTTGACCCGAACTTCGCGACCCTCTTTCTCGAACTCCCAAGCATAGAGACCACCGTGAGTAGGCAGCCTGAGATTGATGCAGCGGTGTTGGGTCAACTCCTGCGGCGTCTGGGGTCTACCATGCACCCGGAAGTAGTCAGGCGAGGCGACGGCACGCATCGCGAAGTCCGGCCCCACGCGCACCGCGATCATGCCCTCGCTGACCTGCTCGCCGAGCCGAATGCCGGCATCGAACTGCGACTCGACGATGTCGGTGAGCTGATAATCCGTCACCACCTCGACATGAATGTCCGGATACTGGCTAAGCACCGGACGCAGCTTGGGCCAAACGAGGGTGTTGGCCGCATAGTCCGTGGTGGTGATGCGAAAGTTGCCGGCGGGGTTGTCGCGGGTATCGATGATCGACCACAGCTCACTCTCCAACTCGTCGAGCATCGGCACTACCCGGTCCAGCAGCCGCTGCCCCTCCACCGTCGGGGCGACCTTGCGCGTGGTGCGTGCCAGCACCTTGATCCCGAGCCGCTCCTCGAGATCACGAACCGTGTGACTGAGCGCTGATTGGGAGACGCCCAGCTGCGCTGCGGCCTTGGTGAACGTCCCCGCTCTGGCGACCGTGGCGAACGCCACCAGGCCAGTCATGTTCTCTCTCAGCATTCATGAACTCCTTTCATAGGTGCTGCCGGATCGAGTCGCTTAACAATTCCGCGAGGACTGCTAACCTTCAGATGCTATCACCAATGGCGATATCGCTAACCATCAGGAGTTTTTCATGAAAATCAATCGCGTCGGTACACAGCCGTCTACGCCGGGTCCGGAAGACTACTTTAGCGGCACCGTTCGCATCGACCCGCTGTTCAGCGCCGAAGAGCCCGGACGCACTAGCGGCGCAGCGGTGACGTTCGAACCCGGCGCGCGGACCGCGTGGCACACGCATCCGGCAGGCCAGACTCTCATCGTCACCGCCGGCTTCGGCCGAGTCCAGCGTGAGGGCGGCCCCATCGAGGAGATTCGCCCTGGCGACGTGGTGTGGTTCCCGGCCGGTGAGAAACACTGGCATGGCGCAGCGCCTGATGTCGCCATGACCCACATCGCCATTCAGGAGTCGATCGACGGCAGTCCGGTGACCTGGATGGAGAAGGTGAAGGACGAGCAGTACGAAGGCAAGGCATAACGCCGCCCGCGACGGCTCCGGGGCTGTGTTTGCCCCGGGCCGTCACCCTGTCGAGGCTCTGGTCGTCGCGATCTGGGAGCGATACCCCTAACCCCCGAGGAGTGTCGCAATGCGGCCCTGCGTCGTCTCTCACATGATCATGTCACTGCATGGGCGGCTGTTGCCGCAGCGTTGGGGGACAACGCAGTCGGATAGTGAATCAGGTGGACGAAGGCTATCTGGCACATCTGCGAGACGCCGGCATTTCTTACACGTTCGCGGGTCAAGACGGCCGAGACGTCGGCGCGGCACTGGAAAGTCTGACGCGGGACTTTGGCGTCTCTCGTCTGCTGCTGGAAGGTGGTGGCACGCTCAACGGTGCATTTCTGGCCGCCAGTGCCATCGATGAAATCAGTACGCTCGTGTATCCCGTCGTCGACGGGCTGGCCGGCATTCCGTCGATCTACGACCATGCTGCTGATGCACCCCTGTTTCCTGCCGCGATGGCCTCCCTCGAGTTGCGGTCCCACGAAGTGCTGGAGCAAGGCGTTGTCTGGCTGCGCTACGCCGTGTTGCACGCTGACGGCGAGCGGTCTTCAGCATCGTCTGTGTAGTCAGCGTCTTCCGCGTAGAGAGTATCGATGTCATCTTCTTCTACATCGCCCATTCCTCCAGGGTTCTGGGCGGCATCGCTGTCACTGATCGCCATATTCGCCGCCTCGGCGACGCCTATTCCGCTATACGCGATCTATCGTGCCGCCGAGGGTTTGAGTTACTTCGAGCTATCGCTGACGGCGGTGTTTTATTTCGTCAGTGCGATCACGGCGCTGTTAGTCTTCGGGCGGCTTTCCAACCATATCGGACGACGCCCCGTGGTGTTGCTCGCGGTCGTTCTCGCCATGCTGGCCTGCGTCGTATTCGTGAACGTTTCGGGCGTGGTGTCGCTCATTGCCGGCCGGGTACTGCAGGGGCTCTCCTGTGGTCTCGCTTCCAGTGCCGCCGCCGCTTACGTCACCGATAACGCGCCCTTGCGGCCGGCCTGGCTCGCCTCGACGGTCACCAGCACCGGGACCATGGTCGGTCTGACCATCGGCGCGATCAGTTCGGGGATGCTGATCGAATATGCACCTTATCGAACGGTCGTGCCCTATCTGCCGATTCTGGTCGGGCTGGGTGGCTGCGCAGTGCTGGTGTTGGCTAGCCGGGAGACCTCGCCAAGACATGCCGGTGCACTGGCCTCGCTCAAACCCCAATTCGCCATGCCGGCGGCGAGTTGGAAGCTGTTTCCCGTCGCCGGCTGCCTGTTCGTGACCACCTGGGCGCTGGGTGGATTCTTCCAGGCCTTCGGTCCTTCGTTGGCGGCCGATCAATTGGGATCCTCGAGTGCGCTAGTCGCCGCTATCGTGTTTTCGTCCTACATGGCGCCTAGCGCCCTGGGCGGCCCCTTGACTGGTGCGCTGTCGCCGGTCGCGGCGCAGCGGATCGGCGCCGTCGCCTTCGTTGTCTGTGTGGGTGCGTTACTGGTGTCGCTGTCCGTCGGTGTGATCGCGGCCTTTCTCATCGCCAGTGCCTGCGCGGGCGTGGCTCAGGGAGCGATACTGTCCGGCACCATTCGGGGTCTGCTCGCCAATGCCGCGCCCCAGGAACGGGCGGGGGTATTCGCGGTGATTTTTACCACTTGCTACTGCGGCGCGGCGGTGCCGTCACTGGTCACGGGCCAATTCGCGCAGTGGCTGAGCCTGGCGCAGGTGTTGAGCGGCTACTGGGCGCTGTCCATCCTCGCGTGCGTGGTCACGCTGATCGCGGCACGCCATTCGCTCGCGTCGGAGCATATGGCGTAATGGAAGAATCGGAATCGATGAGTGCATCACCTCGAGGAACCGGGAGATATCCATGAAGATCGGCATTCTGGGATGCGGTTTGATGGGCGGCAAGCTGGGCGTGCTGTTCGCCCAGGCCGGCCATGACGTAATATTCAGCTATTCGCGGCGTCGGACGAAACTCGACGGCCTAGTGCGCCGTGCGGGGCCGACGGCATCGGCCGGTACGCCGGCGCAAGCGGTCGCCGCGGCCGACATCATCCTGCTTGCGGTGCACTGGTCGCGGGTCGACGATGTGCTGGCACAGGCGGGCGATATGACCGGCAAGACGGTGGTGACCTGCTGTGTCCCGTTGGACGCATCGGATTCGGAACTGGTCGTTGGGCATACCGATTCGGGGGCGGAGCAGATCGCCCGCAGGCTGCCCGGTGCGCGGGTGGCCGCCGCGTTTCAGACCACGCCGAGCGAGGTGTTCGCCGAGGTGTTCGCCGTCCGCGACCGTCCGGTCAAGGCCAACTGTCTGCTCTGCGCCGACGATGCCGAGGCCCGGCGCGCGGCTGAGACACTCATTTCGGCGATCGGCTTTGCGCCGGTCGATGCCGGGCCGCTGCGCATGGCCCGTTATACCGAACCCTTCGCGCTGCTGACCGCCCAGCTCGCTTACGGCACCGCCGATGGACCCGACTGGGCTTACCGTCTTGGCAAGTTGAGATATGTCATTGAGTAGGTTGGTTGTCGGGCTTCGAGTGATCAACCATCCGCTCGGTAAATCGCTTAGAGCGTTTCGTTCGTCATGTCGTCGTCACCTCGATGGGGAATCGAGGGTTCAAAGCCTTTTGCGGAATGCGGTGATTGTACGACCGCGTGTAGCTTTTCAACGTCTGTTCCAAGTCATCGCCTGTGCCTACAGTACCCAGTCTCCAACATGTTTCTGATGCGGCGGTTGAAGTGCTCCAGCATGCCGTTTGTCTGTCGCCTTTCTTCAAGCGCTAGTCAGGATCGGCAGGTGAGCCTTGATGACGAGCAGGTGACGCGGATCAGTTTGGTGCTGAACATCCACGCAGCCCTGAGGGCGCTGTTCGAGAATCTGGCCAGCGTCTACGGCTATATGACCATGCCTAATCACAGCTCTGGCTTCGATAGCCGACCTCCTTTGGAGTCCATGGCGCTTGAGGGGCTGAAGGGGGGGCACAAGACATTCGGCTACATCAACGGCCTTGGAGACGGCCAGTGGTGAGTGTTCACACCTTGCGTGTCATCTCCCCCCAGCCTGCAGCGGAGGCGGGGCTGTGCACACTGCGTTAGGCTGCTATGATGCTTTTATGAGGCATGTAGGATGCATAAAGCATCAAGGAGCGCACCATGACCACCGAAGCCCTTCGTCAGCCTATCGAGCCGAGCAACTACCGTGTACCAGATAGCTTCGATCGTTTCGTCCAGGATCTGAGGACAGCGGCACGGCCGGGTGGGCAGCCCATCATCAACCCCCGCCTGTTTGCCAGTGCACTCAGTATGGACATCCAAGTGCTGGCCAGCCGCGCTCATGTCCACCGCACGACCATCAACCGCGCCGCGGGTGCCGAGAAACTGCAAAGCTTTCTGCGCGATGCCATGAGGGTGCTGGCCGCTGCGACGGACATCAACGGCAGCTTTCACGATGCCCTTTTCTGGTTTCGCAACGAGCCCATCAGCACGTTCGACTATCAGACCGCCGAGCAGTTGGTCAGTGATGGGCGCAGTGAGGACCTGCTGCGATATATTCGAGCCCTGCAGGCGGGCGTCGTCGGGTGATCGAGCTTCCACACTTCGCCTCGGCTGCCTATCGCGTCCATGATCCCAAGTGGGCGTTCATGCCGACGAGTGGTGATGGGGCGGGAGACCACGGCGGACGCTTGAATAGGGTGGGGGTGCCTGCTCTCTATCTCTCCCTCGATGAAGCGACCGCTGTGGCGGAATACAAGCAGCTGTCTGCGCTCATGCCGCCGGGACTGATCGTCAGCTATGAGGTGGATGTTGCCTCCGTGATTGACTTCCGCGCGGGTTATAGTGGTGCTTGGGATCCGCTGTGGCAGGAACTTTACTGTGACTGGCGGCGGATGTGGTTTAACGAGCGCGTTGAGCCACCGACCTGGCTTCTGGGTGATATGGCTCTGGAGGTCGGCGCCCGAGGTATCCTCTTTCCCTCACAGGCAAGGCCAGAAGGCATCAACCTGGTGCTTTTCACAGAAGCCCTGGACAGCCAAGACAGCTTGCGCGTATTCGACCCGCGTGGACAGCTACCACGCGACCCCAGCTCCTGGACATAAGGCCCCACGAAAAGGGGAAAGGGCCAGGCCAAAAGGAGTGAAAGGAAGGGGGAGTAAGGGGAAGGGGGTTATCCGGTTGGAAGACCATGTAATGACCCCCTGTTTTCTGCACACCCTACGCGACTAGTGCGGGGTGTGCTCGGGGTTCCACATAGCCCAGGGGCTGATGCGGCCGTTCATCGTTGTAGTAGCGCATCCATTGGCTGATCACCGCTCTGGCTTGGCCCAGCGACTCGAACCGGTGCTGCCAAATGCACTCCTCCTTCAAGGACCGGAAGAAGCGCTCGACGAGCCCGTTCTGCACGGCGTCGTGAACTCCTGGAGGAGCCCATAGGCCTTCACCGTACCCGTGTAGTGACGGCTGCTGAAAACCAAGCCGTTATCGGACCGTAGAGCCAACGGCCGATAAATTCGGCCCAAGGCGCCGAATCGGTATACCAGCGCTTCTTCCAGTGCGGCCTCGGCGGTCTTGCTGCTGCCGTTGTCCGATAATCGCCAGCCGAGAATCTCGCGTGTGCAACAGTCGATGATCACGGCCAGGCTGGCTCGACGATCCTTACCGCACCACACATGGGTCAGATCGGTGGCCCATCGCTCATCAGGCCTCGAGGC
>JNVT01000007.1 GCA_000737985.1 Gammaproteobacteria bacterium MFB021
GAATACGTTCCCGGGCCTTGTACACACCGCCCGTCACACCATGGGAGTGGACTGCACCAGAAGTGGTTAGCTTAACCTTCGGGGGAGCGATCACCACGGTGTGGTTCATGACTGGGGTGAAGTCGTAACAAGGTAGCCGTAGGGGAACCTGCGGCTGGATCACCTCCTTAAACGATTAGTGGATCGCGAGATAAGCGCTCACAATCAATTACCTGATCGACCAAGAGCAATGACTGTTTGGGTCACGGACCCAGTGGTAAAGCCGGGTCTGTAGCTCAGTTGGTTAGAGCGCACCCCCTGACCTTAAATGGAAAGGAGGGTGAGGTCGGCCGGCCGACTACCAAAGGCTTATCAGTTAGTACGGTGCTGGGTCTGTAGCTCAGTTGGTTAGAGCGCACCCCTGATAAGGGTGAGGTCGGCCGTTCAAATCGGCCCAGACCCACCAATTTCGCCAGATACCGCGTTGCTTTTTACCTCGTGTAGCAGGCTACACGTCGGCAAAAAGCGCCTTGTCTCTGACGAAATATCTAGCCGGGGCCATAGCTCAGCTGGGAGAGCGCCTGCCTTGCACGCAGGAGGTCAGCGGTTCGATCCCGCTTGGCTC
>JNVT01000008.1 GCA_000737985.1 Gammaproteobacteria bacterium MFB021
CGGGTGGGCTGCTGGGTACGCACGCCGCCCCACTGGGTCAAGGCGTCCTCGCGCTCGGTGGCGGCCTGACGGTGGAAGCGGATCGCCTGTGGGCTGACCGGTTGGGTGGTATCGACATCGTCGGTAAAAACGATACGGTGGCCCGCATAATCATCGTCTTCGTCGGCAAATTCGGCGTAGTAGAACAGGCCCTCTTCCTGGCATAGGCGGCTGACGAAGTTCAGATCGCTCTCGCGGTACTGCACGCAGTAGCTTCTGGCGGGGTAGTCGCGGCGCATCGAATACGGCGGTGAGCACATCGACGACGCTACGATCCTGAAAGATGCGGCTATCGCGGCCCAGGCCGAGCATGGCGAGCCATGGCACCAGGGTGAGCTGGTAGTAGGTGACGCCGCCATCTT
>JNVT01000009.1 GCA_000737985.1 Gammaproteobacteria bacterium MFB021
CTGACCTTTCGTACAAACCCTAGCGCCGGCATCGGCGCGAAAGAAGGGGCAGGGCAGCGGCCGCATGGCGCTGCCCCGAGGGCCAGACACCCCCTCAGCGGGGCGTCTGGTGTGCCGAATGGATCGCCCTAGTCGGGCAGCTCGGCGATGTGCTGCTGTAGACGGCGCCTCTCCGCGCGCTGTTCGATACCGCGACGCGCCTTCAGGTAGCGTACCGCGGCGCGACGCTTGCGCTGCTCGTGCTCGTCGACTTCGAGATGCATGAAAATGTCGAAAATTTCGCTCTTCAAGGCGTGAAGATTTTCAATGTCCTTCATTGATCGAATCTCCTGGCATCCTCAGGTCATCGGGTTGGGTGCCCGACATGCATACTATACCCAACTTTACAAGATCATGACGTCCGACTTTTTTCGCTTTTTCGGCACCCGGTGGGCGCGTGCTCCCGCCCGGCGAGTGGGGCATACTTAGGGTTTGTACGAAAAGTCGGCGAGCGAAGGGTATTGCCGAGCGCAGGCAGTTTTCGTATAGACCCTAGCCACCCCACGCTAAAGCGAGACCGATAATGCTGCGATACGAGGGACGGGCATGAGCCGTTCGCTGTTCGACGAACTGCGTGTGCACATGGACCGCCTGCGGCGCTCCGAGCAGAAAGTCGCCCGTTTCGTGCTGCGCCACCCCGAAGAAGTGATCCTGATGCGGATCACCGATCTCGCCAGCGAAGCCCAGGTGAGCGAGCCGACGGTGGTGCGCTTCTGTCGCGCCATGGGCATGGCCGGCTTCCAGGAGTTCAAGCTCAAGCTGGCCCAGATGATGGCCAAGGGCAGCCAGTACGCGCAGTTCTCGCTGACCGATGCCGAGAGCGTCTCCGAGTTCTCCCACGGCATCTTCGATACCACCATCGAGACCCTCGAGCAGGTACGCGACAGCCTCGACAACGAGGCGCTGGGCCGCGCGATCGCCGCGCTGGCGGTGGCCAATCGGGTCGAGTTCTACGGCTATGGCGCCTCCGGCGTGGTTGCCGCCGACGCCCAGCACAAGTTCTTCCGCCTGCAGATCCAGACCTCGGCCTACGCCGACCCGCACATGCAGGCGATGTCGGCGGCGACGCTGAAGGTCGGCGACGTGGTGGTGGCGATCTCCCAGACCGGACGCACCCGGGCACTGCTGGCCAGCGCCAAGACCGCGGTCAAGGCCGGCGCCACGGTGATCGGGCTGTGTCCCAGCGATTCGCCGCTGGCCCACGAGGTGAGCCTGGTGCTACCGGTGGACGTGCAGGAGGACACCGAGGTCTACATCCCCATGACCTCGCGTATCGCGCATCTGTTGACCATCGACGTGTTGGCGGTGGGCGTGGCCAAGAACCGCGGCCCGCAGATCAGCGACCAGCTCAAGGCGATCAAGCGCAGCCTGGGCACGCTGCGGGTGCCCAATACCCCCTCGTCCTCGGCCTGACGCCAGATAACGCCCCATCGAAACTGCTTTATGGTGCTCCACGCTTTCTAGGTGTGCGGTTCTTCTGATCGGCCTTCCGATAAGCGCGTGAAACGTCAGACGCGGCCATCGTCACCACTGGGTTAAACGTGCCCAAGCCTGTGCTAGATAACGATGCAAATGGAAGGGCGGCTGATCGGCGGTGAAGACCTGGAGAAATCTGTTTTTCCGTCAATCATGACACTTTGGCAGTCTTGTAGCTGATGTCTCACACGCTTTGTAGCCGATCG
>JNVT01000010.1 GCA_000737985.1 Gammaproteobacteria bacterium MFB021
GAGCCAGCCGCGCTCGGCGGAGAGCGCCCGCGCCGCCGGCGCGCGCTCGTAGAAGCCCGCGGCGAGCGGACACGCCTCGCCGTGGCACGCCTTGTCGAGATGCTCGCAGGCTTTCTCCCGGGCGGTCAGCGTGAGCACCCGCAGCGGCAGCACCGCGGCGGCGTCACCCGAGGGCGGCTCGGCAGGGGCATGAGCCAACGCCTGGGTGTCGGCGGCGAATGCGGCGGGCGGGCGCGCGCCGAGCTGCTCGAGGGATTCCAGCGCCAGCTGCTGGCCGGTATTGCGCGCCGTGAGGAAGAACACCCGGTCGAGGGGCTCACCGGGCATCGCCTTGAGCATCGGAAACAGCGTCCCCAGCGTCTTGCCGATGCCGGTGGGCGCCTGCAGCAGCAGCCAGCGCCGGGTATGGGTGGCCTTGTAGACCGCCTCCGCCAGCTCGCGCTGGCCGGCGCGGAAGTCGGCGAACGGGAAGTTAAGCGCCACCAGCGCCGCGTCGCGCCGCCGCCGATGCGCCAGCTCCTGCTGGGCCCAGGCCAGAAAGCGCTGGCAGTGGGTCTCGAATACCTCGCGCAGCTCAGACGCGCTGCATGGCTGGCTGAGCGGCGTCTCACGCTGGCTGGCGATATCGAAATAGACCAGGGTCACGGTGAGCTGGTCGAGCCCCCGCGCCAGGCACAGCAGATGGCCGTAGACCTGCGCCTGGGCCCAGTGCAGGGCGCGCTGGTTGGCCGGCTGGCGCGCCAGATCGCCGCGGTGGGTCTTGATCTCCTCGAGCCGGTTAACATCGGGATCATAGCCGTCGGCGCGTCCGCGCACCTCCAGATGCGCATAGTGCCCGGCGAGCGCTATTTCGCGCTCGTAGCGCTCGCCACGGCGTTCGCTCACCACCCGGTGGCCGGCGATGCCCTCCTGGGCCGAGGGCGATGGCGTGAAGCGCAGATCGAGATCGCCCGCCTTGGCCGAGAACTCGCACAGTGCGCGCACCGCGATCCGGTAGCTCACGCCGGGTTCCCGCCCGCCGCGCTATTCGGCGGCACGCCGCCATCCTCTGCTCTCGCGTCCGGCCCGCTCACCGCGGTGTCCAGGCTATCCTGCTCCCAACTGACATAGCAGACGCTGACCGGCATGGCATGCTCGGCGCAGAAGGCGAGCCAGCGCTTCTGGTTATCCTGCAGGCGATCCCCGGGTCCCTTCACCTCGATCATGCGGTAGCGCGCCTCCTCCGGCCAGAACTGGATCAGGTCCGGCATACCGGCACGATTGGCACGAATATCGCCGAGCAGACGCTCGAACCACAGCCGCAGGTGGCGCGCGGGGATGCACGTCAACGCCAACGCCAGGGTGCGCTCGTCGAGCGCGCCCCAGGCGACGAACGGTGACTGGATGCCGTGCTTGTCGCGAAAACGCCGGCGCACGATGTCGGCGTAGTCGCCACGCTCCAGCGCCGCCAGGCAGGCCGTGAACAGCGCCTGGCGCCGGACGTGGAAATCCTCGTCGAAGAGATCCGCCGGGCCGCTGTGGAACGGGTGGAAGAAGGCCCCCGGCAGCGGCGCGAAGATCGCCTCCCAGCAGAGCAGCCCGAAGAGCGCGTTGATCAGGGTGTTCTCGACATAGATCACCGGCGCCTCGTCACGACTCAGGTGTGCCGCCACCGCGCCCTCGACCCAGCCGCTGCGCGGCAGCGTCAGCACGTGACTCTCGGGCTCGGCCGGCGCCTGGGACTGGGCCCGCGGCAGCCCCAGCTTGCGCCGCAGACGCGGCACCACGTGACGCAGCGCCTGGGGCTCCGCTCCGCTCAGCGGGGCGTTCTCGGCGCACCGGGCCAGCGCCCAGGCCTCGTCGAAGCGTGCCAGGCGTTCGAGCACCCGAATGCGGCGCAGGCGCGCTTCCGGCGCGGCGCTGTCATGGTAGAGCGCCAGCGCCTGGCGCAGCTCGCCCTGGCGCTCGCTGCGGTAGGCGAGTTTGTAGAGCAGCCGGCCACGGCGCCGCTCCAACCAGGGGTTGTCGAAGGGCTCGCGCGGGATCTCGGCGAGCAGGTCAACCAGCGGCTCGTCGGCGTCGAAGCGCTCGCGGCAGCGATGCAGATGATGATAGGCCTCCAGCTCGTCGCGCCGAGAGAAGGCCCGCGACGCTGCCGCCAGGGGGACGGACTCGAAACGGTAGACCCCCAGATCGGCGAGCACGAACTCCGACCACTGCTGGCGCAGGTTGCCGAAGAACATCAGCCGGAAGCGCTCGCCGAGGGCGTCGACGGTCAGGCGATAGTGCGTGTCGTCGAGGCTCGGCAACCACGCCGGCAGCGCTCGCGGCGCCGGCGACTCGGCCGCCAGCGCCGCGCACCAGACGGCCTTGCTCGCGCTGCGCGAAAGCCCCAGCTCGGCCAGCCACGGCGCCAGGTCGGCGGCAAGCTCGCTCTTGGTCATCAAGGCAAAGAGTGCCGCCAGCTCCAGCTCGGCATCGGTCTCGATCCAGCCGGCGGCGATCAGCGGTGCCGCCGCCGCCCGGGTATCGCCGATCTCGGCGTAGCGCAGCCGGCTGGCACGAAAGTCGACGCCCTTGCGCATCACCATACGCACCAGCAGCGCCCGCGATGCGCGCGGCAGCGCTTCGAAGGCGGCGATGAAGTCGCGCTCCTCGGCCGACAGCAGATCGGCATAACGCGACCCGAGCCAGTCGAGCACGGTGTGGAAATTGGCCAGGTAGTAGAACGGGTCGTCGAGCGTGGGCAACGCCATAGAGAAGTATCGCGTAATGAGGGTGACCAGTGGCGAGTGAAGAATAGCGAGCGAACTGGCTAAGCATACAGGTTTCGGCCTCGCCATCGAAGTCACCCCGGCGCATGCCGATTCGACGGCGGGTGCTCGAAGCGCATGGCCTTCTGGGCTAACCTCGGGGTCTGAGCGGGCTACCCCGCCACCACGCCATCGCGATTTCCATCTCGGCCATCGCCCCCGGGCCAGCCACCGCCGGAGTGCCTCATGCAGCATTTCTACAACGCCGCCGACACCCTGATCGATGACGTCCTCGCCGGCGTCAGTGCACTGACGGACGTGCGCATCGCCGAACCCAGCCAGCATCTGCGTATTCTGGTCCGCGCCGACTGGGATCGCGAGCACCAAGGGCGTGACCAGGTCGCCCTACTCTCCGGCGGTGGCGGCGGCCACGAGCCGGTCCACGCCGGCTTCATCGGCGAGGGCATGCTGACCGGCGCGGTGGTCGGCGGGCTGTTCGCCTCGCCCAGCGTGGATGCGGTGCTCGCCGCGATTCGCGAGGTGTGCGGCGCAGCCGGCTGCCTGCTGATCGTCAAGAACTACACCGGCGACCGGCTCAATTTCGGCCTCGCCGCCGAGCAGGCTCGCCAGGAGGGCCTAGCGGTGTCGATGGTGATCGTCGGCGACGATATCGCCCTGCCCGACTCCCCCCAGCCGCGCGGCATCGCCGGCACGCTGATCGTGCACAAGCTGGCCGGCTGGCTGGCGGCGCAGCAGATACCGCTGGAGACCTTGAGCGAGCGCGTCGAAGCCGCCCTGCCGCGGATCGCCTCGCTG
The DNA here is from genome assembly GCA_000737985.1 of Gammaproteobacteria bacterium MFB021. Lineage (GTDB taxonomy): Bacteria > Pseudomonadota > Gammaproteobacteria > Pseudomonadales > Halomonadaceae > Salinicola. Next base: position 3,549 of record JNVT01000010.1, read on the forward strand.
GGTCTGGCGCTCTCCCACGCCGCCCGCCCGGGCGAGGCGAAGGCGCCCTGCGCGCCCGAGCTGGGCCTGGGCATCCACAACGAGAGCGGCGTGCGCCGGGTCGATCCGGAGAGCGCCAGTGAGGCGGTGGAGACCCTGCTGGCACCGCTCACCGAGACCCTCGCCGCGCGCGGCTACGCAGCGCCCTACGTGGCCCTGCTCAACAATCTGGGCGGCGCCGCCGAACAGGAGATGCAGGTGCTCGCCGCCAGCCTGCTGGTCAACCGCCGCGGACTCGCGCTCTCCGGGTTGATCGGGCCGGCGGCACTGATGACCTCGCTCGACATGCAGGGCTTCTCGATCACCCTGGTGGCGGCCGACGACGATCTCATCAGCGCTCTCGCCGCGCCGACCGATGCGCCCGCCTGGCCGGGGCTGCGCACGCCGCGCGCGCCGGCCCGCTTCACGCCCCAGATCAGCGAGCCGCCAATGCCCGAACATGTCGAGCGCGACGCCACGGTGGAGACTCTGGTGCGCGCGGCGATCGCGGTACTGACGGAGTCGCGCCAGGCCCTCGACGACCTGGATGCCCGCAGCGGCGACGGCGATGCCGGTACCAGCCTGGCCAGCGGCGCCGAGGCCGTCGCCCGGCGTCTCGATGCCGGTCAGTTGGAGAGCGCTCGACCCGGGGCGCTGTTCGCTGGCATCGGGGCCTGCCTCGCCCGCGACATGGGCGGCTCCAGCGGCGTGCTGCTATCGATACTGTTCACCGCGGCGGGGGCCGAGCTGGCCGAGAACGACGAGCTCGCCGCGGCGCTGGCGGTGGGCATCGAGCGCATGCAGCGCTACGGCGGCGCGTCGCAGGGCGACCGCACCCTGCTCGATGCGCTGATACCGGCGGTGGAGGCACTGCGCGAGGGCGGCAATCTGGCCAGGGCGGCCGAGCGCGCGCGGGAAGGTGCCGAGGCTACGGCGACGATGGCGCAAGCCCGCGCCGGGCGCTCCGCCTATCTGCCCGAGAGCGCCCTGCAGGGGGTGACCGACCCCGGTGCCGAGGCGGTGGCGCGGGTGCTGCAGGCGCTGGCCGAGGCCTGAGCGCGTCTTATCCAAGGCGCCCGATACCGCGCCTTGGCTATCTATGGCGCCCAGTACCGCGCCTTGTCTATCTATGGCGCCCAGTGCCGCGCCTTGTCTATCTATGGCGCCCGATGCCGCGCCCTGGCTATCTATGCCGCCCGATGCCGCGCCTTAGGCGTCGAGATCGGCCTTGAGCTCTCGCCACAGCTGACGGTAGGCCAGGGTCGCGCGGCTGCGCGGCGCCAGGTCGGCCAGCGGCTGGCATTCGAGGCTCATGCGTTCGACGTCGCTGGCATAGGGAATCCAGCTGCGCATGGGCCGGCCCAGGGCCGCCGGCGGTGAATCGAGCCAGTCGCGGTGCAGGGTGCGCCGCCGGTCGACCAGATTGAAGAACGGCGAGAGTCGCTCGCGCTGGCGCTTCTTGAGATCGAGATGGTCGAGCATGCGCGAGAACGCCTGCACCGACAGCGGGCTGGGGATGGTCGGTACCAGGATGCGGTCGGCAGCACGGATCAGCTGCTCGGCCAGCGTCGACAGTCCCGGCGGGCAGTCGAGGATCATCAGCCCGTACTCCTCGCCGAACGGCTCGATCAGCCGCTTGAGATGCTTGTCACCATCGGCGCTGGCGTCGAGCAGGCGGTCCAGCTCGCGCAGGCGAATATCCGCCGGCAGCAGGTCGAAGCGCTCCCACGGGGTGTGCTGCACCTGCTCGCCGAGCGGCGACTTACCGGCGAGCAGCTTGGAGACCTTCTTGCTCAGCCCGCTCTCGCCGCCCAGCACCCAGGTCGAGGCCCCCTGGGCGTCGAGATCCCACAACAGCACCGGCACCCGGTCGCGATTGGCCTCCCGGGCCAGATTGACCGCCGCCGAGGTCTTGCCCACTCCGCCCTTCAAATTGTGCAGCGCCACGACCTTCATGCTCTCGACCACCCCTTGTTAACATATGGTTACATTCTAAGGGCCATGGTTTTCGGACATGATGACAGTTCGATGACAATCGCCCTCGTGCTGTGCCAGCCAGCGCCGCTTCTGAGCCGCGCCAAGGCGCTTGATCGCCGCCTCCCGCTTGAGCGCCTCGCTCTGGCTCCCCACCTGCTCGACGTGGCGCAGCGTCAGTGGCCCGCGCCCGCGCAGCGCGCGAGCCCCCTTGCCGCGACTGTGCTCGGCGAAGCGCCGCGCGACGTCGGTGGTGATGCCGGTATAGAGCGCCCCGGCGGCGGTCTCGATCAAGTAGAGATACCAGGGGCGCACGGCAGCCGTTGGCGCATCATCCCCCGGGCATTCGCTCACCTTCGCCACCTCAGTCCAGTGCCGCCAGGGCGCTACGCATCTCGCCGATCACGCCATCGTAGCGGTGCGGGTCGTCGAGGCTGCGCGCCTTGAAGATCGCCGAGCCGGAGACGAAGGTATCGGCGCCGGCCCGCGCGATCTCGGCGATGTTCTGCGGCGACACCCCGCCATCGATCTCCAGCCGGATCGGCAGCCCGCTGGCGTCGATCCGGCGCCGCGCCTCTTGCAGCTTGTCGAGCGCGGCGGGGATGAACGACTGGCCACCGAAGCCGGGGTTGACGCTCATCAGCAGGATCATGTCGAGCTTGTCCATCACGTAGTCGAGATAGGAGAGCGGTGTGGCCGGGTTGAACACCAGGCCGGCCTTGCAGCCACGGCTCTTGATCAGCTGCAGCGAACGATCGATATGCTCCGAGGCTTCCGGATGGAAGGTGACGTAGCTGGCGCCGGCATCGATGAAGTCACCAATCAGCTGATCCACCGGCTTGACCATCAGGTGGCAGTCGATCGGCGCGGTGACGCCGTGCTTGCGCAATGCCTCGCACACCATGGGGCCGATGGTCAGATTGGGCACGTAGTGGTTGTCCATCACATCGAAGTGGATCATGTCGGCGCCGGAGGCCAGCACATCGTCCACCTCCTGCCCCAGGCAGGCGAAGTTGGCGGAGAGAATCGAGGGGGCAATCTTGAAATCACGCATATGACGCAGCGTCCTGGCAGTGATGGGCGTGGGCATAAGTCCGAGTATGCCTGCATTCTAGCAGCCCTCGGCGCCGCTGCGGTTAGCCGATCGTGCGCCCACGGGCTATGCTCGGCCAGCGGGTAGCGGGAGAACGCCGCCGGCGCCGAGCGTCCCGGGCCCCGCGCCAAACAGGACCAAAGCCAAGATAAAGACCCATGACGGGATCAGTCCAAGGAGCTTATGCCATGTCCTCACTCTTTCGCCCGCGCGCCCGGTGCTGGCTGTCGATCACGCTCTCCACGCTCTATCTGGGCATCGCGCCACTGGCGCAGGCCGATTCGGCGATCCTCGAGGGCGAGCGCTTCCATCCGCAGGTGGGGGAGCACGGCATGGTCGCGACCAGCCACTATCTGGCCTCGCAGATCGCCCACGACGTGCTCGCCAAGGGCGGCAATGCGGTGGACGCCGCGGTCACCGCCGGCTTTGCGCTGGCGGTGACCCAGCCGCGCTCGGGCAATATCGGCGGTGGCGGCTTCATGCTGATCTCCGACGAGCAGCGCGACGAGGTGATCGCCATCGACTACCGCGAAAAGGCGCCCGCGGCAGCCTACACGACGATGTTCCAGAACGATCAGGGCGAGGCGGTGCCCAAGCTCTCGCGCTTCACCCACAACGCTGCCGGCGTACCCGGCACGGTGGCCGGCCTGGCCCTGGCGCTGGACAAGTACGGCACCCTGAGCCTGGCCGAGGCGCTGGCCCCGGCGATCAAGCTGGCCGAGGAGGGCTTCGAGGTACCGCCGCGCTTCGCCGAAGGGCTGGCACAGGCCCAGGATCGCCTCAAGCAGTGGGACGCCACGCGCAAGGTGTTCTACAAGCCCGACGGCTCGAACTACCAGGCCGGTGAGCTGTTCCGCCAGCCCGATCTCGCCGCCACGCTCAAGCGCATCGCCGCCCAGGGCCCGCGCGAGTTCTACGAAGGCGAGACAGCGCGCCTGATCAGCGCCGAGATGCAGCGCCACGGCGGCCTGATGACTGCCCAGGATCTGGCCGACTATCGGCCCACGATTCGCCAGCCCGTGCACGGCAACTATCGCGGCTACGACGTCTACGCCATGAGCCCGCCCTCCTCCGGCGGCGCCCATATCGTGCAGATGCTGAACATTCTCGAGGGCTATGACATCCACGCCATGGGCTTCAACTCGGCGCGCACCATTCACCTGATGGCCGAGGCGATGCAGCGCGCCTACGCCGACCGCGCCAAATACCTGGGCGACCCCGATTTCGTCGACGTGCCGCTGGCCGGGCTGACCTCGCCGGCCTACGCCGCCGAGCTGCGCGCCGAGATCCCCCTCGACCACGCTACCCCGAGCGCCGAGATCGCCGCCGGCAACCCGCTGCCCTATGAGTCCAACGAGACCACACACTTCTCGATCGCCGACGACAGCGGCCTGGCGGTCTCCAACACCTATACCATCAACTTCAGCTACGGCTCGGGCATCGTGGTCGACGGCGCCGGCTTTCTGCTCAACAACGAGATGGATGACTTCTCGGCCAAGCCGGGCGCGCCCAACGCCTATGGTCTGATCGGCGGCGAAGCCAACAAGATCGAGCCGCGCAAGCGCATGCTGTCGTCGATGACGCCGACCATCGTCAAGAAGGATGGCAAGAACTTCCTGATCACCGGCAGCCCCGGCGGCTCGCGCATCATCACCACGACGCTGCAGGTGGTGATGAACGTGATCGACCACGGCATGAACATCCAGAGCGCCGTGAGCGCGCCGCGTATCCACCACCAGTGGCTGCCCGACGAGATCCGCATCGAGGATGGCATCAGCCCCGACACCCAGGCGCTGCTCGAGGCGATGGGCCACACCCTCAGCCAGCAGGAGGCGATGGGCGCCGCGCAGTCGATCCTGATCGAACCCGACGGCACCTTCACCGGCGGCGCCGACCCGCGCCGCTCGACCTCCTCCGCCATGGGGCTGTGAGTGCAGGCTCGGCGCGCCCCGGGTAGCCGGCGCTGATGTCGCGCCGGCCGTGGTTGGCGATCCTGGTGCTCGCCCTGGCCGAGTGGTTCGGCACCTCGCTCTGGTTCACCCCCAACGCCCTACTCGCCAAGCTGCGCCAGGCCTGGGCGCTGCAAGCGGATGATCTGGCCTGGCTCACCGGCGCGGTGCAGGTGGGCTTTCTGCTCGGCACCCTGGGGATCGGGCTCAGCGGGCTTGCCGACCGCCGCGACGCCAGTCGGGTGTTCGCCGCGTGCTGCGTGATCGGTGCCGCCAGCAATGCGGCGCTCGCCTATGCCGATGGGCTGGGCCCGGCGGTGGCACTGCGCCTGATCACCGGCATGGCGCTGGCCGGCATCTACCCGGTGGGAATGAAGCTGATGGTGGGCTGGGCCCCCGAGCGCACCGGCGCGGCGCTGGCGTGGCTGGTCGGCATGCTGGTGCTTGGCACCGCGATGCCGCACCTGCTGGCGGCGCTGGATCTGCGCGGCGGCTGGCAACTGACGCTGTGGCTGGCCTCGCTGCTGGCACTGACCGGCGGCGCCGGCGTGGCCTGGCTGGGGGAAGCGCCGCGTCCGGGACCACGCCCATCACGTCCCCGCCTGGGCGGGCTGGCAGCCTTTCGCCTGCCTGAGTTTCGCCGCGCCGCCGGCGCCTACTTCGGCCATATGTGGGAGCTCTATACGCTGTGGGCGCTGCTGCCGCTCTTGCTCGTACACGCCCTGCCCAGGCTCTCGACCACCGACGCCGCACTCGCGAGCTTCGCGCTGATCGCGGTGGGCGCCCCCGGCTGCTGGCTCGGCGGCTGGCTGAGCCAGCGCCACGGCAGCCGGGCAGTGGCGCGCTGGGGGCTGGCCGGATCGGCGCTGTGCGCCACGCTCTACGCCCTCACCGCCGACACCCTGCCCACGGTGGCGCTGATCGTGCTGCTCGGCGCCTGGAGCCTGCTGGCGGTGATCGACTCGCCGTGCCACCCGGCGCTCTCGGCCCGCTGCTGCCCCGCCGCGCTGGTGGGCAGCGCGCTGACCCTGCAGAACGCCATCGGCTTCGCCATCTCGGCGCTCTCGCTGGGCCTGCTGCTGCCGTGGTTGCCCCTGCTCGGGCAGTCGCTCGCCTGGCTGCTGCTGCCCGGTCCTCTGCTCGGCCTGCTGGCGCTGGGTCGCGGCCATTGAGCGACCTGGATCGCCGCCGCAGCGCTCAGAAATGCTGGCGTTGGCGTCCACGCGCGCGATCCGCGGCGCTTATAGAAGGGCCGCGGATCGTTATATCCAAATGGCATACATAGACATATTGTAATTCCATATGGGTTTATTTAGCCTGCGTGTCTAGACTCGACAGGTCCGTACGACAGACCCATACGACGGAACGACAAGACAGACTCATAAGACAAGAGCGCCGCGCGTCCGTGCGCGACAAGCCATCACCATTCAGGGAACCCACATGCTCCGACTCGCTTCGTCTCGCCGCTGGCTCGCCGCCTCCACCCTGGGGCTCGCTCTCGCCCTGGGTAGCGTCGCCCCGGCCCAGGCCGATCAGCCCCGCGAGCTGCTCAACGCCTCCTACGATATCGCCCGTGAACTGTTCGCCGCGGTCAATCCCAAGTTCATCGACTGGTGGCAGCAGCAGCACGACGAAAAGGTGAGCGTGAAGCAGTCCCACGGCGGCTCCTCGACCCAGGCGCGTTCGATCATGCAGGGCCTGCGCGCCGACGTGGTGACCTTCAACCAGGTCACCGACGTCAACGTGCTCGCCGACGCCGGGCTGGTGGCCAAGGATTGGCAGGCGCAGTATCCCAACCACGCCTCGCCCTACTACTCGACCACCGCCTTCCTGGTGCGCAAGGGCAACCCCAAGCAGATCGAGAACTGGGACGACCTGGCACGCGACGACGTCGAGCTGGTGTTTCCCAATCCCAAGACCTCGGGCAACGGCCGCTACACCTATCTGGCCGCCTGGGCCTACGCCGACCAGGCCTTCGACGGCGACAAGGCCAAGATCGAAGCCTACATGAAACGCTTCCTGGGCAACGTCGAGGTGTTCGACACCGGGGGCCGCGGCGCCACCACCACCTTCGTCGAGCGTGGCATCGGCGACGTGCTGATCACCTTCGAGTCCGAGGTCAACAATATTCGCAACGAATATGGTGCGGATGACTACGAGGTGGTGGTGCCGCCGGTAAGCATCCTGGCCGAGTTCCCGGTGGCGGTGGTCGAGGAGTACGCCGAGCGCAACGGCAACCTGGATCTGGCCAAGGGCTACCTGGACTACCTCTACACCGATGAGGCCCAGCGCCTGCTCGCCAGTTTCAACTATCGGGTCAACGACGAGGCGGTGGCAGCCGAATTCAGCGATCGCTTCCCGCAGACCGAGCTGCTGCGCGTCGAGGACGTCTTCGGTAACTGGCCCGCGGCGATGAAGACTCACTTCGCCAGCGGCGGCGAGCTGGACCAGCTGCAGCGCCGATGATCGCCGCGACTCTGCGCCGGCAGGCCAGCCGCCGCGTCCTGCCGGGCTTCGGACTCTCGCTGGGGGTGACGCTGACGTTCGTCTCGCTGATCCTGCTGCTGCCGCTGACCAGTCTGGTGGGGCAGCTGTCGCAGCTGAGCCTGTCGCAGTACTGGTTTCTGATCAGCGACCCACGCATCCTCGCCAGCTACCGGGTGACTCTGCTCGCCGCAGCGGTGGCGGCGCTGTTCAACGCCGCCTTCGGGCTGCTGATGGCGTGGGTGCTGGTGCGCTACGAGTTCCCCGGCAAGCGTCTGGTGGACGCACTGATGGATCTGCCCTTCGCCCTGCCCACCGCGGTCGCCGGGGTCACTCTGGCAACGCTCTACTCGAGCCAGGGCTGGGTCGGGCGCTGGCTCGAGACGCTGGGCCTGCCGATCGCCTATACCTGGGTCGGCATCGCCCTGGCCATGGCCTTCACCAGCATCCCGTTCGTGGTGCGCACGGTGCAGCCGATCCTCGAGGATCTGCCGAGTGAGGTCGACGAGGCCGCGGTGACCCTGGGGGCGCGTGACGGCCACGCCTTCCGCCGGGTGATCCTGCCCCATCTGTGGCCGGCCCTGGTCACCGGTACGGGGCTGGCCTTCGTGCGCTCGCTGGGCGAGTTCGGTGCGGTGATCTTCATCGCCGGCGGCAAGCCGTTCGAGACCGAGATCACCTCGCTGATGATCTTCGTCAAGCTGCAGGAGTACGACTACGCTGGCGCCGCCGCGGTGGCCTCGATCGTGCTGGCGACCTCGCTGGTCCTGCTGCTGGTGATCAATCTGTGGCAGGGGCGTTTCATTCGCCGCCTGCATGGGAGGGAAGCCTGATGATCCGTATCGGTGATGCCCCCGGCGTGCGCCGGCTGCTGATCGGGGTGGCGCTGGTGCTGACCGCGCTGTTCCTGCTGCTGCCGCTGGTGGCGATCTTCGCCCAGGCGCTGATGGGCGGCATCGACCTCTACTGGCAGAACCTGAGCGACCGCTACACCCTGGCGGCGATCGGCCTGACCCTGCTGGTGACGCTGCTGACGGTGCCGATCAACCTGGTGTTCGGGATCTTCCTGGCATGGCTGGTGACCCGTTTCAGCTTCCCCGGGCGGCGTCTGCTGCAGACCCTGATCGATATCCCCTTCGCGGTTTCGCCAGTGGTCGCCGGGCTGGTCTACCTGCTGCTCTACGGCCGCAATGGCTGGCTCGGCGGCTGGCTCGACGGCTACGACATCCAGATCATGTTCGCCTGGCCAGGCATCGTGCTGGTAACGATCTTCGTCACCTGCCCCTTCGTCGCCCGCGAACTGATCCCGCTGATGCAGGCCCAGGGCGCCCGCGAGGAGGAAGCCGCGGTGACCCTGGGCGCCTCCGGCTGGGGGGGCGACCTCCGCGTCACCCTGCCCGCTCTCGCGCACGCTCTGCTCTACGGCGTGATTCTGACCAACGCCCGCGCGGTGGGCGAGTTCGGCGCGGTCTCGGTGGTCGCCGGGGCGATCCGCGGACAGACCAACACCCTGCCGCTGCAGGTGGAGCAGCTGTATCAGGACTATAATACCGTCGGTGCCTTCACCAGCGCCTCGCTGCTGGCGCTGCTGGCGCTGCTGACCCTGGCCGCCAAGGCGGCACTCGAATGGCGCGCGGCGCGCCGGGAGAGCCTCGCATGAGCATCCGTATCTCGCAGATCGACAAGACCTACGGTACCACCCGCGCGCTGGCGCCGATCGACCTCGATATCCGCGATGGCGAGCTGATCGGCCTGCTCGGCCCCTCGGGGTCGGGCAAGACCACGCTCTTGCGCATCGTCGCCGGTCTCGAGCAGGCCGATGGCGGCAGCATCCACTTCGGCGAGCGCGAGGTCACCCAGGTGCACGTGCGCGAACGCCGGATCGGCTTCGTGTTCCAGCACTACGCCCTGTTCCGCCATATGAGCGTGTTCGAAAACGTCGCCTTCGGCCTGCGCGCGCTGCCACGGCGCCAGCGCCCGTCGAACGGCGAGATCCGCACGCGGGTCATGCAGCTTTTGGAAATGGTGCGGCTCGCGGCCTTCGCCGAGCGCTTCCCGGCCCAGCTCTCCGGCGGCCAGCAGCAGCGCGTGGCGCTGGCCCGCGCACTGGCGCTCAAGCCCGATGTGCTGCTGCTCGACGAGCCGTTCGGCGCGCTCGATGCCAAGGTGCGCCAGGAGCTGCGCCGCTGGCTACGCCACCTCCACGAGGAACTCGGTTTCACCAGCCTGTTCGTCACCCACGACCAGGAGGAAGCGCTGGAACTCTCCGACCGCGTGGTGGTGATGAGCAACGGCCGGGTCGAGCAGATCGCCACCCCGGACACGCTCTATCGCGAGCCGGCCAATCGCTTCGTGTTCGAGTTCCTGGGTGACGTCAACCGGCTCGAGGGTGACGTCATCGAGGGCCGGCTGACCTGCGGCAATGCCAGCGTCAGCGTACCGGGGGTCGAGCCGGGCCGCCGCGAGCTGCTGCTACGCCCCCACGAAGTGCATCTGGCCGAGCGTGCCATCCCCGCGGCGCACCTGCCGGTCACCGTGGCATCGATCGTGCCGGTGGGCGCCGAAGTGCGCCTCGAACTCGAGGCCGACTGGCTCGAGGAGCCGTGGCTGGCCAGCGTCAGCCACGCCGAGTTCGAGCGCCTGGGCATCACCCGCGGGCGGCGGCTGTTCGCCCTGCCCAGCCGGCTGCACGGCTTCGACGCCGCGGGTGCGCAGAATGTTGCGCTGCCGGTCGGCTGAGGCGCTACGAGCGCGCGCCCGGGGCGTCTATACTGGGCGGGTCTTCCCCCGTCAATTCGAGAGGTACGTTATGCGTCAGTGGTTTGCGCTCAAGTGCGTGGCGGTTCTTGGGGTGCTCGGCCTGCTCGCCGCCTGCGCCCAGAGCCCCCAGATCCTTTCCGTACAGCCGAAGGTGAGCGGCGGCTTTCCGCACACCGGCAGCGGCCAGACGGTCACCCTGAACGTGGTCGACGGCCGCGACGACAACGTCATCGGCACCCGCTCCGGCACCGCCTCCGCCACCTCGACCATCACCGTCGAAGCTCATGACGTGATTCCCAAGCTGCAGGCCCAGGCCGAGAACGCGCTGCGCAGCATGGGCTTCAACCCCACGACCCAGGATACCGGCGGCCCCTCGCTGACCCTGACCCTGGCCGAGCTCGACTACGCCCGCGGCAATGCCGACGAGCCGCTGCTCGGCGCCTCCCAGTTGCAGGCGATCATCGCCGCCAAGGTGGAGAACGGCAGCAACACCTACACCGGCCGCTACACCGCCAAGCGCAAGCAGAGCTACGCCTTCAAGCCCGACTGGGACACCAACAACCGCATGGTCAGCGAGCTGCTCAGCAGCGCCCTGGATCGCACCTTCCGCGACCAGCAGCTGGCCAATCTGCTGGCACGCTGAGCATCCGATAGCAGGCAGTACCCCAAGGCGTACCAGACGACGACGCCCGCAGCCGAAAGGCCGCGGGCGTCGTCTTTAGCAGAGTCGGCGGAAGGGTCGTACTTCAGCGGCACGGCCCACGTCGCAGCAGATGCCACACCGTCTCGCAGATCCCCTTGGCGTCGGGTTCACCCGGGCCATCCAGGCGCTGCAGGGCGAAATTGGGACCCAGCAGCCGCTCGACCTCCGCAGCGTCGACGCTGTAGGGCGGCCCCTGCTCGCCGTCGGCGTGGGTCAGGGTGACCAGCAGCCCTTGCGTACCTGGCAGGAACAGCTGGGCCAGATGGTGGGCGTAACGCTGCCGCGTGGCACGCGGCAGCGCGATCAGCGCGGCGCGGTCGTAGAAGGCCGCGAGTTCGGCGGCCTGCTCGACGTGGAAGCGGAAGAAGTCACCGCACCACAGCTCGATCCGCCCCTGGCGCACGCAGGAGAAACCGGCCTGGGCATAGCGCAGAGCCGGCAGTGCCCCCTCGCCGATGAACTGATCCACCGCCAGCGGCGACAGCTCCACACCCAGCACCGGATGCGCCTGCGCCGCCAGCCAGCGCATGTCGTGGCTCTTGCCGCATAGCGGCACCAGCACCTTGGCACCGGGGGCCAGTCCCAGCTGCGGCCAGTGATTCACCAGCGCGGCATGCGGCGCGGCGCGATGAAATCCGATGCGCCCCTCACGCCAGCGTCTCAGCCAGTCGATCTGCATTCGCGCCTGCCCTCTTTCCTCGACGCCCGCATCACCAACCGCATCATCGGTCGGCCCGAAGTCTCAGTACCACTCTGGCCTGAGGTCTCGGCGCCGTCACCCGACGACCTCAGAACCAGCGGTCGCGCTTGCGCCGGCGGCGCGGCAGGTGGGGTACGATCAGCCCCAGGATCAGACCCGCGCCGGCGACCCCGCCGCCGTACATGAAGTAGCGCATCAGCAGGTCCTCCTCCTGGGTATCCAGACGCGCCTGCATGCTGCGCATCTTGGACTCCGCCTGGGAGTAGGCCTGGCTGAGCTGGTTGTTGCTCGCCTGCAGCTTGTCGACCTGCTGCTGACGGCTGGCGAGTTCGCTGCGCAGGTCCGCCACGCGCTGGTTCCACTCGTCGTCGATGCCGTCGAGGCGCTGGGTCAGGCTGGCGACCTTGTCACGCAGGGCCGGCAGCTGCTGCTGGGCGCTCGGCGTGTCCTGCACGAAGCGCGACTGGATCCAGACTTCGTCGCCATCGGGGCCGCGCACCTGGGTGTAGTCGCCCTGGGTCTGCAACACCGTGACCGGATCACCGCTGTCGAGGGTGCCGACGATGCGGTAGCCATCGGTGGGGCCACTGCGCACGAAGGTGGGCAGCTTGTCGCTGACCCAGTGGTCGCTCTGCGCCGAGACGCCGGCGGAGAACAAAAGCGCCGCGCCCACGGCGCAGCCCATCGCAACATTTCGCATTTTCAACATGTCGTCGTGATCTTAGTGGCTAATGGATAACGGTTCGGCTTCGTTCCACGCGACGATGAGCGGCCTCCGCATCCTGCAGAGGCATCGTTGGGCCACGGACGACGGGCGTCCGCGGCGGTTGTCCGGTTGCTCGCTGGCCATCCCCCACGTCTCTCGGAGAGACATCCACACTTTCTGTGGATAACGTTTGGGACAACTGGTTTCATGTCGTCGTCACACTCCGGTCATCCCGGCGCTGGCGACAGATTGGTGAATTTCTGATCAACGCCGGTGCCTGCGCCAGGCCCTACCTCAGCTGTCCTCGCGCGGCGGCCACGCCATCGGGCGCGGGAATTCGGCGACGTTGCCCTCGGCCTTGACCGCCTTGGCCACCCCGCCGCGCTCGACCTCGTCGATACGCACGATCGCGCTGTAGGGGATGTAGCTGCGGCTGACGCCATCGAAGGTGCGGCGCAGCTTCTCGGCGCTGGGATCGACGACGACCTTCGACTGATCCTCGAAGACGAACGCCTCCACTTCGATGAATCCCCACAGGTCACTCTGAAAGATCTCGCGGGCGTAGAGTTCCCACACTTCCCCTTGATTGTGGAAGACCACCCGATAGACCGGCTTGGACGACATAGACGCAAGACTCTCCGACATCACCGCGCCCGGCAGCACCAGCGCAGTCCGGGTCGCAAATAGGCGCAAGGGTATCACAGCCGGATGGGCTTGCGAGCGCCACGGGTTGGCCGCCAGCCGCCGGCGGCCGTATAATGCCGCGTTCGCGACGATGGCGACCTCGCTCGACGGCGACACTCCACCGCGCGAAACGCTCTTTTCCTCTTTCCCCACGAGTACCGGTGACGCGCGCATGGCCGCAACGCAACCCATGACGAAGAAGCTCTTCATCAAGACGCACGGCTGCCAGATGAACGAGTACGACTCCGCCCGCATGGCGGATTTGCTCGGTGAGTCCCACCGCCTCGAGATGACCGACGACGAGCGTGAAGCGGACGTCATCCTGCTGAATACCTGCTCGATCCGCGAGAAGGCGCAGGAGAAGGTGTTCCATCAGCTCGGCCGTTGGAAGAAGCTGAAGGCCGCCAAGCCCGACCTGGTGATCGGCGTGGGCGGCTGCGTGGCCAGCCAGGAAGGCGAGAACATCCGCAAGCGCGCACCGCACGTCGACATGGTGTTCGGCCCGCAGACCCTGCACCGGCTGCCGACCATGCTCGACGCGCGCAGCAAGAGCGCGACGCCGATCCAGACGGTGGACGTCACCTTCCCCGAGATCGAGAAGTTCGATCACCTGCCCAAGCCCAAGTCCGACGGCGCCACCGCCTTCGTCTCGGTGATGGAGGGGTGTTCGAAGTACTGCACCTTCTGCGTGGTGCCCTACACCCGTGGCGAGGAGGTCTCGCGTCCGTTCGAGTCGGTGATGGAAGAGGTCGTGCATCTGGCCGACCAGGGCGTGCGCGAGATCAACCTGCTCGGGCAGAACGTCAACGCCTATCGCGGCCGCGACGCCGAGGGCGACGAGATCGATCTGGCCGAGCTGATCGCCTGCGTGGCCGCCGTCGAGGGCATCGACCGTATCCGCTTCACCACCTCGCACCCGGTGGAGTTCTCCGACAGCCTGATCGAGGCCTACGCCGAGATCCCCGAGCTGGTCAGCCATCTGCATCTACCGGTGCAGTCCGGCTCCGATCGCATCCTGGCGGCGATGAAACGCGGCCACGGCCGCGACATGTACATCGACAAGCTCGAGCGTATCCGCGCCCTGCGCCCGGACATCAGCTTCTCCTCGGACTTCATTATCGGCTTCCCCGGCGAGACCGACGAGGATTTCGCCCAGACGATGGATCTGATCCAGCGCATCGGCTTCGACGCCTCGTTCAGCTTCATCTACTCCAAGCGTCCGGGCACCCCGGCCTCCTCACTGCCCGATGACACCCCGGAAGAGACCAAGAAGCAGCGTCTGGCGCTGCTGCAGACGCGGCTCAATCAGCAGACCCAGCAGATCAGCCGGCGCATGGTCGGCAACGTCGAGCGCATTCTGGTCACCGGCTTCTCGCCCAAGGACCCGGGCCAGCTCTCCGGGCGCACCGAGAACAACCGCGTGGTCAACTTCCGCGCCGACGACCCGACCCGCCTGATCGGCCATTTCGTCGACGTCTCGATCACCGAGGCGCTGCCCAACTCGCTGCGCGGCGAGCTGGTCTCCGACGCCCGCTATTGATGCCGCCCCGGTGACACCGGCCCGCGGCCGTACGCGGCGCACCCCGCTCCGCGTCCCGCTCGGCCGGTCACCGGCGCATCGCTGGCCCGCGCCCGCGGGAGATTGGTTATCCTGGAGCATTGCCCCCGCGGGAAGCGTCGCAGTAAGCTGACGGCTTCCACTTCACATCATCGACGGATCCTTCTGCGTTGACTCAAGACCAACAGTCCGCCCAGCGCGTCGTATCACTGACGCTCGAACCCAACGATCCCATGCGCCTCGCCAGCCTGTGCGGGCAGCGCGACGAACACCTCAAGCTGATCGAAACGCGCCTCGGCGTGACGCTGCGCAACCGCGGCAATACCTTCCAGCTCGCCGGCCCCGAGGCCAGCGTCAAGGCTGCTGCCAACGTGCTCGAACACCTCTACCGCGAGACCGAGGCCGAGGAGCTGCTCCCCGACACCGTCCACCTCTATCTGCAGGAATCCGGGATCGAGGCGCTCGAGGAGGAGACCGGCGATCTCGAGGAAGGCGGTATTCTGATCCGCACGCCGCGGGCGCTGATCAAGCCCCGCGGCTTCAATCAGCAGGGCTATGTCGCCAGCATCCGCCGCCACGATATCAACTTCGGCATCGGCCCGGCGGGCACCGGCAAGACCTACCTGGCGGTAGCCGCGGCGGTCGAGGCGCTCAATCGCCAGGAAGTGCGCCGCATCCTGCTGGTGCGCCCGGCGGTCGAGGCGGGTGAGAAGCTGGGCTTCCTGCCCGGCGACCTGGCGCAGAAGATCGACCCCTATCTGCGCCCGCTCTACGACGCGCTCTACGAGATGCTCGGCTTCGAACAGGTCAACAAGCTGATCGAGCGCCAGATCATCGAGATCGCCCCGCTCGCCTACATGCGCGGGCGCACGCTCAACAACGCTTTCATCATCCTCGACGAGAGCCAGAACACCACGCGCGAGCAGATGAAGATGTTCCTGACGCGTATCGGCTTCGGCTCCACCGCGGTGATCACCGGCGACGCCAGCCAGGTCGACCTGCCGCGCGGGTCGAGTTCCGGCCTGATCCATGTGCTCGAAGTGCTGCGCGACACCGCCGGCATCGGCATTACCCAGTTCGCGCCCAAGGACGTGGTGCGCCATCCGCTGGTGCAGCGCATCATCGAGGCCTACGACCTCCACGAAGCGAGCGAGGAAGCCGCCGATCGCAAGCGTCGCGAAGAGCGGCGTCAGGCGCGCCTGGAAGCCAGCGCCGCGCGCGACGGTGGTGACTCGTGACGCTCGAGATCGATCGCCAGGTCGCGGTGACCGACGCGGCCGCCGCCGAGCTGCCCGGCCTCGCCGATCTCGAGGCCTGGGTCGCGCGGGTCCTCGACCACGTCGAGGAGCCGCGCCGCGAGCTCACCGTGCGCTTCGTCGAACGCGACGAGAGCCAACAGCTCAATCGCGACTACCGCGGCAAGGACAAGCCCACCAACGTGCTCTCGTTTCCCTTCGAGGCACCGCCGGGTATCGAGCTGGGCCTGCTCGGCGATCTGGTGATCTGCCACGCAGTGGTGGTCGCCGAAGCCGCCGAACAGGGCAAGTCCTGCCATGATCACTACGCCCATCTGGTAATACATGGCTGCTTGCATTTGCTCGGCTATGACCATATAGATGAGGCAGAGGCCGAAGAGATGGAAGCGCTGGAGCGCACTCTGCTGGCCGGGTTCGGCATTGCCGACCCCTATCGGGAAGAGCGGTCGGAAGACGCGTCGGACGCCTGACGCCCTGACTGGCTCGACCGACCGACGCACTCACTCGACCGACACACGCATTTTAGCGACGTATTTGACTGACAACCGAAGCGACCGTCCAGGCAACCCCATCGACGCCATGCCGACATCGACGCACGCCGCTCCCTGCCGGGAGCGCACCGACGCCAGCCCGTCCCAGACGGATGATCCTGTCGACGAGCCTCCGCCACGCGGTGCCCGGCGGCAGGGACACGGCCCGGACTCCTTTGCCGCCCCGGCGGCGAGACCTCATTACCGATACGCGCTCTCGGGCCAGTTTTGGCCCGCGGGCGTGTGTCGTTTTCGTACCCAGCCCCAACGGCATCCGAGGACAAGAGACTCCCACTCATGAGCGAAGACCGATCGAGTAGCCAGAGCAGTCGATCCTGGCTGGAAAAACTGATCAGTACCTTCTCGAGCGATTTCGACGAGCCCAGCTCCCGCGAGGAGTTGCTCACCTTCCTGCGTGAAGCGGGGCCCAAGCTCAACCTCGACCAGGACGCCCTGACCATCATCGAGGGCGCCTTCCAGATCAGCGATCAGCAGGTACGCGAGGTGATGATTCCGCGCTCGCAGGTCACCGCAGTGTGCGTCGACCAGCGCCCGGAAGACTGCCTGCCGATCATTCTGGAGACCGCCCACTCGCGCTACCCGGTGATCGACGACAACCTGGATGACGTGCTCGGCATCCTGCTGGTCAAGGATCTCTTGCCGCTGCTCAAGCGCAACAGCCAGGAGCGCGAGGCGTTCTCGCTGCGTGACGTACTGCGTCCGGCAATGTTCGTACCCGAGTCCAAACGTCTCAACAGCCTGCTCAAGGAGTTCCGCGATACCCATAACCACATGGCGGTCGTGGTCGACGAGTACGGCGGTACTGCCGGCATCGTCACCATCGAGGATATCCTCGAGCAGATCGTCGGCGACATCGAGGACGAACACGACACCGACGAGGAAGAGGACATCCGCGATCTCGGCGACGGCACCTTCGCGGTGCGCGCACTCACCCCGATCGAGGATTTCAACGAGCAGTTCGGCACCGAGTTCTCCGACGAGGAGTTCGACACCGTCGGCGGTCTGATCATGCAGCGCTTCGGCCACCTGCCGCGGCGCAATGAGCACACCGACCTCGGCCAGTGGCGCTTCACCGTGCTCAACGCCGACAACCGGCGCATCCGCCTGCTGCAGGCGCGTCCGGTGCCCGCAGCGCTGGAGCAGGAGCACGCACGCCACGTCGAGGGATGACGCTTACGGCGGCCGCCGCGACGCCGCCGAGCGACTCTGATATAAGGGGCACTTTGCGCAAAGGAGTGCCCCCATGCCCGCTGCCCTAACCCTGATTTCCGCCCGCCGCCCGTGGCCGGCCTATCTCGCCGCGCTGGTCGCCGGGGTGCTGGCCACGCTGAGCTTTGCCCCCTTTCATCTCTGGTGGCTGGGGCCGATCGCCGTCGCGCTGATGGCCCTCGACCAGCACCGCCTGACCCTGGCTCAGGCCACCCTGCGCGGCTGGCTGTTCGGGGTCGCGCTGTTCGGTAGCGGCGCCTCCTGGGTCTACGTCTCGATCCACGACTACGGCTACACCGGGGTGCCGCTGGCGCTGTTCTTGACCGTGCTCTTCGTCGCCACCCTGGCGCTGTTCCACGCCCTGATCTTCGGTCTCTACCGGCGCTTCACCACGCCACGCTGGGCCGTGTTGAGCTTCGCCGGCGCCTGGGTGCTGGGCGAGGCCTTCCGCAGCTGGGCCTTCACCGGCTTCCCCTGGCTGCTGCTGGGCAGCGCCCAGGTCGACTCGCCGCTGGCACCCTGGGCACCGGTCGGTGGCGTCTATCTGCTGTCGTTGATCGTGGCGCTCTCCGGCACCCTGCTGGTGGCCTTCTGCCGCCGCCGCTGGTGGGCCGCGGCGCCCCTCGCCGCGCTCTGGCTGCTACCGCTGGCGCTGCCGACCCACTGGACCCAGCAGGCCGCCGATCCGCTGCGCTTCGCGCTGCTCCAGGGCGATCTGCCCCAGCTCAGCAAGTGGAGCCCCGAGGGCCAGCGCCAGGCGGTCAACACCTACACCCGCATGACCCGCGAGCTGCCCGACGACGTCGATGTGATCGTGTGGCCGGAGACCGCGCTGCCGATGCTGGCGCAGCAGGCGCTGCCCTATCTGGAGCGGCTGCAGGCAACGCTGCCCGAACAGAGCGCGCTGCTCACCGGGATCGTCCAGCGCGATGCCGATGAGCGCTACTACAACGCCATCATCGGCGTCGGCGCCACCCGCGGCGAGTACCGCAAGGCGCACCTGGTGCCGTTCGGCGAGTTCCTGCCGCTCGACTTCCTGCTGCGCGGGGTGATCGACTTCTTCAATCTGCCGATGTCGAACTTCAGCGCCGGCGCCGACTCGCAGCCCCCGATCCTGACCCATGGCATCGCCATCGGCAGCGCCATCTGCTACGAGATCGTCTACCCGGATCTGGTCGCCGAGCGCGCGCGCGACAGCAACGTGCTGCTCACGGTCTCCAACGACACCTGGTTCGGGCGCTCGATCGGCCCGCTGCAGCATCTGCAGATGGCCCGCCTGCGTGCGCTGGAGAACGGCCGCTACGTGGTCCGCGCGACCAGCAACGGCGTCACCGCGATCATCGATGACCAGGGCCGGCTGCGCGAGCGCGCGCCCCAGTTCACCCCCGCCAGCGTGGTCGGCGAGGTGGTCCCGATGACCGGGCTGACGCCCTTCACGCGCACCGGCAGCTGGCCGGCCTGGGGGCTTGCGCTGCTACTGCTGCTGCCGGGTCTGACCCGCCGCTTCCAGCGCGCCTGAGGCCGCTGGGAACCCATTCCCAAACCCTCTAACGATGGGCGCCGGAGGCAGGGCAAAGCGAGGGTCCTTTGCCAGGGATGGCAAAGGTAGCGCCCAGAGAGGGGGTCACAGCACCCTCGCGACGCCTTGCCGCCAGATCTAGCGGTTGTGAAAGGCGCTCGAAGCCGGGTCGAGAGAAGCGGCGCCGGCGGGCGCCGCCAACGCTGTCATTTCCGCAAATGCGACCCGGCTTTATCGATTGGGCCCGGCGCGCCCACACGCCCTTGTCAGCCCGCCCGTGATGGCGAAGGATGGAGGTCTGAACTCATCCTTCGCGCATCGAGCCATCCCATCATGACGCTTTCCCTGGTACCCCCCGACGAGGTTCGCACCGCCTTTTCGCAGGCGATGTCCGACATGTACCGCCACGAAGTGCCGCAGTACGGCACCCTGCTCGAACTGGTCGCCGACATCAACGCCAAGGCCTTGGCGGCGGACCCGGAGCTCGAGCGGACGTTGGCCGCGGGCGGCGAACTCGAACGCCTCGACGTCGAGCGCCACGGCGCCATCCGTGTCGGCACCGCCGAAGAGCTGTCGCTGCTGCGCCGGGTCTTCGCCCTGATGGGCATGGAACCGGTCGGCTACTACGATCTCTCCCAGGCCGGCGTTCCGGTCCACTCCACCGCGTTCCGCCCGGTCGACGAGACGGCGCTCAAGCGCAATCCGTTCCGCGTCTTCACCTCCCTGCTGCGCCTCGAGCTGATCAGCGATGACGAGCTGCGGCGTCAGGCCGCCGCCATCCTCGCCGGCCGTGACATCTTCACCGAGGAGGCACGCGAGCTGCTCGAACTCGGCGAACGCCAGGGCGGCTTCGACACCCATCAGGCCGAACGCTTCGTCGAGGCGATCCTGGAGACCTTCCGCTGGCACCAGGACGCCACCGTCGACCACGCCACCTATCAGGCGCTGCACGATGCCCACCGTCTGGTCGCCGACGTGGTCTGCTTCCGTGGCCCGCACATCAACCATCTGACGCCGCGCACCCTGGATATCGACGCCGCCCAGGCGGCGATGCCCGCCTACGGCATCGACCCCAAGGCGGTTATCGAGGGCCCGCCGCCGCGGCGCTGTCCGATCCTGCTGCGCCAGACCAGCTTCAAGGCGCTCGAGGAGTCGATCCGCTTCGCCGGCCGCGACGACGGAACCCATACCGCACGCTTCGGCGAGATCGAGCAGCGCGGCATCGCCTTGACCCGAGCCGGCCGCGAACGCTACGACGCCCTGCTGGCGCGCTCGCGCGAGTTGCCGCCTGCGGCCGACAATGCCGCTCACCAGCGCCAGCTCGGCGAGGTCTTCGCCGATTTCCCCGACGATCTCGACAGCCTGCGCCAGCAGGGTCTGGCCTACTTCCGCTATCGCCTGAGCGATACCGGTCACGCCGCCCTGGCCGCGGGAGAGACACCGCCGACGGACCTGGAGGGGCTGATCGCCCGGCACTGGGTCGAGGCACTGCCGATCACCTACGAGGACTTCCTGCCGGTCAGCGCCGCCGGCATCTTCCAGTCCAATTTGGGCGATACCCGCCACGCCGCCTACGCCAGCGAGTCGAACCAGGCCGCCTTCGAACTGGCCCTGGGGCGCCCGGTGCTGGATGAGTTCGCGCTCTACGCGCGGCTGGAGGAGGACTCCCGCGAGCGGCTGCGCCAGCAGCTGGGGCAGTGAGTCTGGCCGGCGCGCAGGCGCCGGCCGCCCCTCGCCGAGGTCGCAGCGGGAACAGTGTTCGTCGCTGGTGCAGCGCGCAGCCAAGGCGTTCGGCTCTAGGCTTGAGGGCCAACCCTCTGCCTGCGAGTGACCGCACGTGCCCAACAACAACAATCACCCCGATGGCCAGGTCGATCTTTCGACCCTGCGCAAGGTGATCGCCGCCTCGGCGATCGGCAATTTCGTCGAATGGTTCGACTTCGCCGTCTACGGCTTCCTCGCCGTGGTGATCGCCAATCACTTCTTCCCGCCCGGCGACCCGTCGCTGGCGCTGCTGCAGACCTTCGCCGTGTTCGCGGTCTCGTTCGCCCTGCGCCCGCTCGGCGGCGTCTTCTTCGGCATGCTCGGCGATCGCATCGGCCGCAAGCGGGTGCTGGCGATGACCGTGATGTTGATGGCCGGCGCCACGACCCTGATCGGCCTGCTGCCGACCTATGCGAGCATCGGCCTGCTGGCGCCCCTGGCCCTGGCCCTGGCGCGCTGCATCCAGGGCTTCTCCGCGGGTGGCGAGTACGCCGGCGCCTGCGCCTTCGTGATGGAGCACGCGCCGCGCACGCGCAAGGCGCGCTATGGCAGCTTCGTGCCGGTCTCGACCTTCGCCGCCTTCGCCACCGCGGCGGCGCTCACCTACGCCATCAGTACGCTGCTCTCGGAGCAGGCCATGACCGACTGGGGCTGGCGCGTGCCCTTCCTGATCGCCGCGCCGCTGGGGCTGGTTGGCCTCTACATGCGCATGCGCCTCGACGAGTCGCCGGCCTTCCAGGCGCTCAAGGCGCAGCATGCGGTGCCCCACTCGCCGCTGGGCGAGACCCTGCGCTCCCACGGCGCCACCATCGTCTGCCTCAGCGCCTTCATCTCGGCGACGGCGCTGTCGTTCTACATGTTCACCACCTACTTCACGACCTACATGCAGGTGGTGGGCGGCGCGAGTCGTACCACGGCCCTGCTGGCGAGCCTCGGCGCACTGCTGTTCGCCGCCGCGCTGTGCCCACTGATTGGCCGCTACGCCGACCGGGTCGGGCGCCGGCGCACCATCCTCTCCGCCGGTATCGCGCTGATCGCGGCGGTGTTCCCGGCCTACACCCTGGCCGCCAGCGGCGAGTGGCTGTCGTCGCTGATCGGCGCGGCGCTGATGGCCGTGGGCGCGGTGATCTGCGGCGTAGTCACCGCGGTGCTGCTGTCGGAGCAGTTCCCCACCCGAGTGCGCTACACCGCCTCCGCACTCTGCTACAACGTCTCCTACACCATCTTCGGCGGCACCGCACCGCTGGTCGCCACCTGGTTGATCGACAGCACCGGCTACCATCTGGCCCCGGCCTACTATCTGATCGCGATCACCCTGCTGGCGCTGTGGGGCGGCATGCGTCTGCCGGAAACGGCGGATCGGGCGCTGGATGCCGACGAGTCGACCTGGCGTACGGAGACGCCGGGTCGTGAGCAGCCACTGGCGCGCTGAGGCGAACATCGCGCGCTGAGCGCACACCGCGGCGCGAGACGACCGCGCAAAGCAAGCAGCGGCCCCGAGGTGAATCGGGGCCGCTGCATGTCTGGCCTATTGAATGTCGTGGCTATAATGCCCCGGAGCGGGTAACGCCAAGCGCTGGGTCCTGTACGAAAACGACCTGCGCCCGGCTCAGTCGGCGGCGGGCCTCGGGGCGTCGGAGTCGCGCTGGAAGTAGCGGTGGCCGCAGGCGTGGCACGCTTCCAGGCGCTTGACCTGAGCGAAGGTGACGCCGGCGCCGCAGTGCACGCAGCTCATGCGCCCGGGCAGGGCGATCTCGCCGGCAGTGTAGTCGGCGCGCGCCGCCTCGAGATCGTCCTCGAAGCGCTCACGATCGATGGTGGTACGGTCGGCGATCGAGAACAGCGCCTCCGAGACTCGCCGCGAGAGCACGTCGAGGTCGATACCCAGCCAGCTCGCCACGCCCTCGCCGCCCTTGGCCAGGAACTGGCGAAAATCGCGCATATCACGCTCGACCCAGGCCCGAAGCAGGGCCATCTCGTCCTTGGTGAACTCCTCGAATTCGGCCTCGAAGGCCACCGCCTCGTCGAGCTCGCGCTGAAAACTCTCCCAGGAGAGTTCGCCACCGCCATCCTTCAGCCGCGTGAGGACACGCTCATAGGCCTCACTGAGGCGCGAACGCTCCTGCGGGTCCTGCGGCGCTGATTGATGTTCCGTCATGGCCATCTCCTTCTACGTTTCTGCATTGACCGCTGTCTGTCACACGTCGACCGCTGTGGGGCCGCGGCGGCGTCCATCGCAGCGCCGGCCGGCATCGCACGCCCCTACCTGCCGCAGCGGGTCTGGGGTATGCTTGTGGGCCTGAAAATCGACGCCGGCCCCGCACTTTCCGTCTCTTCAGAGTATAGCTTTTCGCGGGACGCCTGGCGCTCTCTCACGCCGAACGCAAGGTGCATGACCGAACCGATGGACGCCCACTACAACCCGCAAGCGATCGAACGCGCCGCACAGCAATTCTGGAACGAGCATCAGAGCTTCAAGGCGAGCGAGGATCTGACTCGCGAGAAATACTACTGCCTGTCGATGTTCCCCTACCCCAGCGGCAAGCTGCACATGGGTCACGTGCGCAACTACACCATCGGTGACGTGGTCAGCCGCTTCCAGCGCATGCGTGGCAAGAATGTGCTGCAGCCGATGGGCTGGGATGCGTTCGGCATGCCGGCGGAGAACGCCGCGATCAACAACGGCGTGGCGCCGGGCAAGTGGACCTACGCCAACATCGACTACATGCGCAGTCAGCTCAAGGCGCTGGGGTTCGCCTACGACTGGGACCGTGAGTTCGCCACCTGCGACGTCGACTACTACCGCTGGGAGCAGTGGTTCTTCGCCAAGCTGGTGGAGAAAGGCGTGGTCTACAAGAAGATGTCCACGGTCAACTGGGACCCGGTCGATCAGACCGTGCTCGCCAACGAGCAGGTGATCGACGGCCGCGGCTGGCGCTCCGGTGCGCGGGTCGAACGCAAGGAGATCCCGCTGTGGTTTTTGAAGATCACCGACTACGCCGATGAGCTGCTGGCCGACCTCGACAAGGTCGAGTGGCCGGAGCAGGTCAAGACCATGCAGCGCAACTGGATCGGCAAGTCGCGCGGCGTGGAGCTCACCTTCGACGTGGCCGGCGAGAGCCTCGCCGATGACCTGCGCGCGCTCGACGTCTATACCACCCGCCCCGACACCCTGTTCGGCGTCACCTATGTGGCGGTCGCCGCCGGCCACCCGCTGGCCAAGCACGCCGCCGAGCGCGCCCCCGCTCTGGCCGAGTTCCTGGTCGAGTGCCAGCAGGGCGGCAACTCCGAGGCGGAGCTGGCGACCATGGAGAAGCGCGGCCGCGATACCGGGCTGCGCGCGATCCACCCGCTCACCGGCCAGGAAGTGCCGATCTTCGTCGCCAACTTCGTGCTGATGGAGTACGGCACCGGTGCGGTGATGGCGGTGCCGGCCCACGACCAGCGCGACTGGGAGTTCGCCACCAAGTACGACCTGGCACTGGCGCCGGTGATCGCCGACGCCGACGGTCAGGCCCCCGATCTGAGCCAGGGCGCCTACGCCGAGCACGGCCGTCTGATCAACTCCGGCGAATTCGACGGGCTCGAGTTCGAAGCGGCGTTCGATGCCATTGCCGCGCGCCTGGAAGCCCAGGGCCGTGGCAAGATCAAGACCAACTATCGCCTGCGTGACTGGGGAGTGGCGCGCCAGCGCTACTGGGGCGCACCGATCCCGGTCAAGTACGGCCCCGAGGGCCAGACCGTACCGCTCACCGACGCCGAGCTGCCGGTGGCGTTGCCGCTGGAAGTGGAAGTGGACGCCTCGGGCTCGCCGCTCAAGAAGATGCCGGCGTTCTACGACCTGGGCGACGGCTGGACCCGCGAGACCGATACCTTCGACACCTTCATGGAGTCCTCCTGGTACTACGCGCGCTTCTGCTGCGCCGACAACCCGGAGGCAATGCTCGACGAGCGCGCCGACTACTGGCTGCCGGTGGACCTCTACATCGGCGGTATCGAGCACGCCATCCTGCACCTGCTCTACGCCCGCTTCTTCCACAAGCTGATGCGCGACGAGGGCCTGGTCGGCAGCGACGAGCCGTTCCAGCGCCTGCTCACCCAGGGCATGGTGATCGCCGAGACCTTCTACCGCGAGTCCGCCAACGGCGCCAAGCAGTGGTTCAATCCGGCGGATGTCGAAGTCGACCGTGACGACAAGGGCCGGCCGCTGCGCGCGCGCCTCAGCAGTGACGGCGAGCCGGTGGAGATGGGTGGCATCGAGAAGATGTCGAAATCGAAGAACAACGGCGTCGACCCGCAGGCGATGATCGATCGCTTCGGCGCCGACACCGTGCGCCTGTTCATGATGTTCGCGGCCCCGCCGGAACAGTCGCTGGAATGGTCCGACTCCGGCGTCGAGGGCGCCCACCGCTTCCTCAAGCGGCTGTGGAAGCTCACCGCCGACCACCTGGCCGCCGGCACCCCGGCCGCGCTCGAGGTGGCCGCGCTCGACGACGCCGCGGTCGATCTGCGTCGCAAGACCCATGAGACGATCGCCAAGGCGGGCGACGACATCGGCCGCCGTACCACCTTCAATACCGCGATCGCCGCGGTCATGGAGCTGACCAACGCCCTCGGCCGCTACGCCGACACCTCGCCCCAGGGCCTGGCCGTGGCGCGCGAAGCGCTGGAAGCGTGCGTGCTGCTGCTGGCGCCGATCACCCCGCACACCTGCCACGCCCTGTGGCAGGCCCTCGGTCACGCCGACCCGGTGATCGACGCGGCCTGGCCGGAGGTCGACGAGCGGGCACTGGTCAAGGCCAGCATCGAACTCGCGGTGCAGGTCAACGGCAAGCTGCGGGCGCGTCTCGAAGTCCCCGCCGAGGCCGACAAGGCAGCCATCGAAGCCCAGGCCATGGCGGCGGAGAACGTCCAGCGCCATATCGAGGGCAAGAGCGTACGCAAGGTGATCGTGGTGCCGGGCAAGCTGGTCAACATCGTCGCCAACTGAGCCCCGCGTCCGCGCAACCCGAACCAGCGGGCGGATGGGATCATTCGCCCCCGGCGGCGCCCTGGTGGCGCCGCTCTCGACAAGGAGTTACCTGATGATGCGTCGCCCCTTAGTGATCGCCCTGATGGCGTTGGCACTGACCACGCTGGCGGGCTGCGGCTTCCAGCTCCGCGGCCTCGGCCAGGCCGAACTGCCCTTCTCCGACATCGCGCTCAGCGCCAATGTCTCGCCGTTCAGTGAAACCGTGCGCCAGCGGCTCCAGAGCGCAGGAACCAGGATCGACGATAGCGCCGACCTGCGTCTCAACCTGGGCGACGAGCAGGTCCGCGATCGCCGCCTGACCCGCGCCGACTCCGGCAGCCGTGAAACCGAGATCACCCTCACTGCGCCTTTCTCGGTCCAGCGTGTCAGTGACGGCGCCTATCTGCTGAACCAGCAGCAGCTCGAGACCTCGACCACGGTCCTGCTCTCGGACAACAACCTCTACGCCAGTGACGAGATGCGCAAGCAGACAGTCGAGCGCCTGCGCCGCGAGGCCGCCGACCAGTTGATCGACCGCCTGGCCGCCCTCGACACGCCGTGAAGGTTTTCAGGTCATGAAGGTTTTTAGTTCATGAAGGTCTTTCCCGACAAGCTGGAGGCGGCGCTGGCCAAGCGCCTGCCCCCGGTGGTTCTGGTCTCCGGTGACGAGCCGCTGATTCACATGGAGGCGTGCGACGCGGTGCGCCGGGTCGCCCGGGAGCGCGGCATCGAGGAGCGCGAGGTGCTCCACGTCGAGTCGGGCTTTCAGTGGACCCAACTGCTGGAGTCGGCGGCGAGCCTGTCGCTGTTCGCCTCAAGCAAGCTGATCGAGGTGCGGCTCGGCGGCCAGTCCCCTGGCCAGGAGGGCGGCAAGGCGCTGGAAGCCTACGCCGACAAGGCCGGCGACAGCGACAACGTGCTGCTGCTGAGCGCCCAGCGACTGGACCGCAAGGCGCAGTCGAGCAAGTGGTTCAAGGCGCTCGACAAGATCGGGCTGTTCGTGCCGGTGTGGCCGGTGGATCATCAGCGCCTGGGCTTCTGGATGCGCGACCGCGCCACGCGCCACGGGCTCAATCTCGACATGGACGCCGCGCGCCTGCTCGGTGAGCGCACCGAGGGCAACCTGCTCGCCGCTGACCAAGAGCTGCAGAAGCTGGCGCTGCTGATGCCGCCCAATGCACGGCTGACACTCGAGTCGATTGCCAGCGGTGTCGAGAGCAGCGCGCGCTACGATGTCTTCACCCTCACCGATGCCTGCCTGCGCGGCGAGCGCGAGCGGGTCGCACGCATCGTCGGTGGCCTGCGCGAAGAGGGCATCGAAGCGCCGGTGGTGCTGTGGTCGCTGACCCGTGAACTGCGCACCCTGCTGTCGATCTTCCAGCATCTCGATCAGGGCCAGAGCCTCGACCACGCCTGCAAGGCGCAGCGCCCGATGATTCCCGAGAAACGCCGCCCCGGCTATCAGCAGGCGCTCAACCGCCTGCCGCTGCGGCGACTGCACAAGCTGTTGCTGTTCTCCCAGCGCATCGATCTGGCGATCAAGGGCGCCCTGGCGCTACCGGTGTGGGACTGCCTGCAGGATCTGGCGCTGACGCTGGCCGGCGGCCGCGGCCTGCTGGCAGAGATGCCCCACGCCTATCGTATCGGCTGACAGCATCGGCTGACAGTCGACGCTGCCCCCGTACCCCGCGACCGCGGGCCGACAGCCTGTCATGACTCTCGACCCTGTCCTTCGAAACGATCCCTCGACACTGCCCGCTAGCCGCGGCCCGGCGTAGACAGACGCCGGGCCGCGTCGCGTCAGGCGATCTCGACGTGCTGGGGCGTGTCGACGCCGCTGATCGCGACGTCGTCGCTCATCGCCGGTTCACTGTCGAAGCTTTCGCTGGTGGCGAGCATCGTGTCGCCGGCGCTCGGCGTGCCGCTGCCACTTACGCTCGACCCACCGGTGGCGGTCAGCGTGAAGTTGGCCAGGTTCATGGCGCCGCCGTTGAAGGTCAGCCGCAGTACCTGCTCCCCCGCCGCCAGGTCGAGCGTAACGCCCTCATTGCTCTGGTAGTTGTTCCAGCCGCCGGTGTTGATCACGCTGGCCGAGGTCGCGCTATCGTAGACTTGCCCAGCCTGCGCCACGCTGGCGGTGATGCTGCGCCCGCCGGCGGTGGTGGCGGCAGCGAACGACAGCTGGTAGGTGCCGGCCTCGGCGACATCCAGGGTGTACTCCACCCACTCGCCATTGTCGATCCAGCCGATCGCCTCGCCGTTGCCACGAATGTCGACGCCTTCACTGCGGAAGTTCGTACCCAGCTGCGTCTCGCTGCTGTCGTGATAGGCCACCCCTTCGCCACCCTGATCGTAGAGTGCCGCCTGCAGGGTGAACTCGCCATCCACCGTCCAGGGCGTCCCGTCGGTATTGAAGGCGCTCTGACTGGCCGGTGTCAGGGTGAACGATGCCAGGTTCATGGCACCGCCGTGGAAGGTCAGACGCAGCGTCTGCTCACCCGCCTCGAGCATCACCTGATGGCCCTGAGTGGGCAGGAAGGTGTTCCAGCCACCGGAGTAGCCGACACCCACATCGGCCACGGCATAGACCCCGCTGCCCTGATCGAAGGTGGCACTGATCGAACGCGCGGTGCCGCTCTGGGCCCCCATGGCGGACAGGAAGGAGAGATCGTAGACGCCGGCAGTGTCGACCTCCAGAGTGTACTCCACCCACTCGCCCTCTTCGATCCAGCCGATGGCATCGCCGTTGCCCTGGATATCGACCCCGGTATCGCGGAAGTCGGGGTTGCCCAGTTGGGTCTCGCTCGAATCCTTGTAGGTCAGATGGGCCGGCCCCTGGTCGAACAGCGCGGCATCCAGAGTGAGGCCGTCGGCATCCACCGCCCATGGCGTGTGGGTGTCGTTGAACGGCGAGCGTAGCGCCGGTTGGATACCCTGAATCAGATAGACGTTATCGTTGTAGTCGTAGTTGATCCCGGTGTAGTCCATCACCACGAAGTAGGTGTCGGGGATCGCGTTGTGCTCGCTGTCGTAGGCCTGGAACACGCGCACGGTATAGCCGCGCTCGATACCGGTATCCGCCGCCGGCGGCGTCCCGCCCCCGTGCGGGTTGAGCGAGGGGTCGGTGGAGAGGTTGGCCACCGAGATGCCGAAGACGTCGTCGCCGGCCCAGCTGTCGGGGATGCGGCCACGGTCGAAGGTGGCGGTGGCATAGTTGCCGTTGGCGACATGCGGCAGGAACGACTGGCTGTAGAGCGAGTCGTGATTCATCAGCGAGGTGCGCTCACTCTTGTCACCCGGTGCATGCAGCGCCAGCAGCGCGCCGCTATAGCCGTGCAACGCAGCGAGCTGGGTCACCTTGGCGCTCTGTACGCCATCGGCCAGTTGCCAGTAGCGCGACAGCACCTCCTCGTCGTTGACCGCACGATAGAGGTCGAAATCCTGCAGTACCGACTCGCCGCCGCCGTCGAGGGTGGAGAGCCCATCGATATGGTTGCCGAAGCCGAAGACGCGCCAGATCTCGTTGAGATTGGGCTCCCAGCCGCCCTCGTCGCGGGCCTGCCAGAATCCCGCCAGTTGAATCTGGGTGATCGGCGTGTCGGCGTCATTGGAGTGAATCGTCAGCGACCCCTGGAATACGCCGTCGTCGGCATTGCTGCTAGGCGGGGTGTAGGCGGCACGGTCGAACAGCACCTCGACCGACAGCGCGGCCCCTGGGGCCAGCACCCGCCCTTCGAGGGCATCGGGATCGCTCAGTCGGAAGGGGCCATCCAGCGTCGCCCCGGTCAGCGTCAGATCACCGCTGCCATGGTTGGTGACGATGACCGTACCGCTGTCCTTGTACTCCCGCGCCTCCGGTGCCGACCCGCTGGCGTGGTTATTCTCGAGATAGTTGAAGGCGAGCCGATCGCTGAAGAAGGCGGGATCGGCGCTGACCGCGTTGATCTTGCCGTCGGCGACCACGCTGAGCGGCTCGTCGGGCACCCGCAGCAGGTCGATATCGGGACCATTGGCGTTGGGGGCGGTCACCGCAATGGTATTGCTGCCGGCGGTCAGGGTCACCTGCACGGTCTGGTAGACCCAGTCGCTCACCGTGGCGCTCTTGGCGGGGAAATTGACCGCCGGATAGTCGCTGCCGTTGACCTCCAGTGCCAGGGGGCGATCGGCCTTGCCGGTGGTCAGCGAGTAGCGAAAGCCGATCTCGTAGACGCCGCTGCGCGCGACCTCCACCTGCCAGCTCAGGGTCTGATCGCTGCTGCCGACGAAATCGACATAGCCGTCACCGGAGGCGTCGCGGTCGCTGACCGTCGACGGTACCACCACCGCACCGCCCTCGAGCGTGGCACTCTCCGCTTCGTAGAGGGTGTAGCCAGGGGTGGTGTCGTGCACCAGCACCTCGAGCTGATCGATATTGGGGCCGGTGTTGTTGACCGAGCGCAGCGTGACGCTATTGGCGCCGGCTAGCAGCGTTGCCGGGATATCCAGCGTCTGCCAGGTGTTCCAGGCCGCATTGCCACTGCTCATCCCGCTCGGCGGTGCGAAGCCGTAGGTACCCACGCTCTCGCCGTTGACGAAGACCTCCAGCGGGCGCTCGCCGGTGCCACCGTTGGCGTAGCGCACCCGCAGCACCGCAGCGCCGGCGTCGCCCGTCGCGACATCGACGTCAAAGGTGATGAAGTCGTTGTTGGTGCTGCCGAAATCGGCATAGCCGCCGACCACACCGTCGCTGTCATCGGTATTGCCATCCAGGCCATAGGCCCCCGGGCGCACGCCGGAGGCGGTGCCGACATTGGCCGAGGCTGGTTCGGGGTTGTCGCCGTCACGGATCACGATCTGAACGCCGGCGCCGCTGGCGATCGTCGCCAGGGTGTCGTCCTCGGCCTGGATCGTGGCCACGCTCTTGAGATCGTCGCCCGGCACCACGACGTCGCCGGGGACCGGGTCGAGACGAATGATCTGACTCTGGCCGTTGGTACGATTGAGCGTCATCAGATAGAGCTGTCCTGTCAGCGGGTTCTGGATGATATCCAGCGGATCGACGAAGCTGATCACCTTGCCATCGGGGTCGCGCAGCACGCTGTCGCCGCTGACCTTGCCGTCGGCATCCAGGGTGATCCAGCGAATGTCGTCACCACCGGAGTACTCGACGAACAGCAGGCTCCCCTTGAGCGTGGCGCCGAAGACCCCGCTGGTGTATTCGATCGCCCCGTTGGGCGAGCGATTGGTCCCCAGCGAGTAGGCATCCTCGCCGCGGTAGTTGGGGTCGGGCTGGGTGCCCACCGGATACTCGTCGGTCTCGTTGAGATCCTTGCCACTGGTCGGATTGCCACCATTGAGCACGTACTCGTCGTGCAGCGGATTGGGATGACCGTAGTAACCGCCCTTCTCGATCTGGAACAGGAAGTCGTCTTCGATACCGACGTTGATCAGCCCCTCGTTCACCGCCGTCGCCGGATCGTCCGGCGTGCTGCCGCCTGCCGCCGAGCCGTTGGTGGGCAGGTAGAGCGAACCATTGGAGTGCCACACCAGGTCGTAGGCGTTGCGAATGCCAGTGGCATAGATCTTGAGCACCGCATCGGCGGCGTAAGGGTCGTAGTACTGGATCAGCAGGTTGCCGTCGGCATCCTGCATGCTGGCGGTGCCGTTGGCGGCGAATACCAGATACTGCCCCCCACCCATGTCGATCGGGCCGTTCTTGAGATCGCCATCGCTGTCCGGATAGCGCGTGTTGGAGCCGTCACTGGGCAACGGTTCGGTGGAGACATCGAAACCGCCAGGGGGAGCCTCGCGGTAGGGGTCGATCTCGAGCACGGCGGCATTGAGCAGGCGTTCGGGCCGATTGCCCCAGGCACTGTCGTCCTGACCCATGGCGGTGTTGGCCCCCTGGGAGACATACATCAGATAGGGCGGCACGTCGGGATTGGTGAGCGCGTCGTAGGCCGGGTTGGCGTGGAACACCAAGCTGTTGGTGACGTGGTCACCGTTGGAGCGCGGCAGCCCGGTGATGTAGGTCTGGGCGCTACCGCTGAACACGGTATCGTCGGGATCCAGCGTGATCTTGCTCACCCGGCCGCTGAAGTCGGGTACGCCGTTGTCGCGCCCGGTCAGCGGAATCGGGTAGTTGTCGGTGACCCAGATCACGTCGGGATCGGTCGGGTCGAAGGTCAGGCCGATGATGCCGCGGGCGCCGGCATCATCCTGGAAGTAATTCAGCGCCAGGGTCTGCTCGTGGGACAGGGCGCCGGTGATCGGATCGATATCGAAGCGTCTGATCTCGCCATTCATGGTCGAGACGTAGAGCTTGCTGCTGTCCGGCGATAGCGTCATCGAGGTGAACTGATAGGCGTTGTCCTCGGCGCCATTCAGCTCCACGGTCGAGTTGAAGGCCACTTCGCTGTCCGGGACTTCGGCCTCGGCACCGGTGACGAAGGTGGTGGTGAACTTCTGGAAGTCACGGGTCGGCGCCGCGGTGTCGGTGTTGCTGCCACGATCCTGGAAGCCATCGATCACCAGGGTATAGCTGGTGTAGGGGTCGAGTCCATCCACCGGCGAGATGGTCAGGGAGTCGAAGCCACCGGTGGTGTTGATATTGAACGCCACCGCCTCCCCGGTGACGGTGTTGAAAAGCCGCACCGAGCCGTCCTGCAGGCTCTCCAACAGTGCCCCGCCGCGCCCTTCCACCACCGAGATGCCGATGAAGATATCCGAGGTGGGATCGATCCCCACCGGCGGGCTGCCGTCACTCGGCTGCAGGTCGACCTCGACCTGATTCTGACCGACCCCGGCCACGGCACGCGGATCGGTGAAGTGGGCGTAGTCGAGCGGCGCGGCGCGCTCGTCGTCGGGCGTGAGATCGGGCAGCGGCTGGATCTCGAGGTACTGGATCTCGGTATTGGCGCTGTCGGCGCCGATCGAGTCCAGCGTCAGACGGCCGTCGGTGACATGCACCACCTTGGTGATCAAGGTGGAACGATAGCCCTGGCTGTCGTCGGCGGGGTTGGCGTCGGCGGGAAAGCCGTCCGGGCGCATCGGCACCAGACGTCCGAAAGCCTCGCCTTCGGCGTTGATCACGTTGACGCTGTCGTAGCGACCACCGCTGTCACCGAGCGAGAGGGTGACTTCATAATAGCCATCCTCGAGTTCGATCTCCCAGCCGGCGTGCTGGGCGTAGCCCGGCTTGGCGAAACCGGCATAGGTCGCCTGCAGGCCGTCGACGCCGGCCAGCGTGCCGGCGCGATTGCCCAGCGCATCGGGATCCTGGCCGCTGATGCCCATCGGCGTGGTGCCATTGGCGGTGCCATCGGCGATCGACGCCTCGGTGACCCAGCCGTAGGCGTGCGTCTTGCCATCGACCTGAAGCGACTGGGCACCGAAGGCGAGACCGGTGTCGGCCACATAACCCTCGGGCGTGGCCGCATTCGCCGGCTGGAAGTTGATCTTGATCACCGGGCGTTCGCCCGGCTCGACCACCGCATCGACCACATGGTGCACCTCGAGCTTGTCGATATTGGGGCCGCCGGCGCCGATGTTCTCCAGGCGAATGGCGTTGTTACCCGCCGCCAGCGTCACTGCGTAGTGCACCTCGGTCCAGTTCTCCCAGCCGCTCGCGCCATCGCCGGTGGAGACGAAGGCGACCTTGCCCTGGGATTCACCGGCGACGACCACCTTCATCTCCTGGGTATCACTGGCGCCATTGGCATAGCGCACCACCAGGTCGTAGGTGCCAGCCTGCACCACCGAGACCTGGAAAGTGGCGGCATCGCCGGCTTGCCCTCCCATGTCGAGATAACCGCTGCCGCTGTAGTCACCCCAGAGCCCGTCGCTACCGGCGGCGGGATCGCTCTCCGGGTGGCTGGCATCGCGCACCACGGTGTCCGCCGGCGAGCTGCCGTCGTCGCGTCCCATCGCTTCGCCCTCGATACTGGCGACCAGGGTCGGCGGCGCGGTCATCTCCCCGGCATAGTCGAAGGCGATCTGATCGATGTTGGGGCCATTGGGGACACCGCCCTCGGCGGCACTTGGCAGGCTCAGGGTCAGCGCGTTGGAGCCGGCCGACAGCGGCAGCGTCACCTGCACCTCGCGCCAGCTGGCCCAGCCGCCGGTGGGCGGGAACGACACCAACATGGCGGCGCCGTTGTCCAGGTTGAGCAGCAGCGGGCGGTCGCCGCTACCGCCATTGGCGTAACGGATGGTGGCGGTGTAGAGCCCCTCGACGCTGGGCTCGGCGTGGAAAATGACGCTATCACCAGGGTTGGTGCCCAGGTCGACATAGCTGTCGCCGATCGCCCCCGCACGGTGACTGCCACCGGCATCGGGATGCGCGGCGTCGACCACACGGGTCAGGGATGGGTCCGTGCTCGCCCCCAGATCATGGATCTCGACCCGGCTGGTATCCTCGGCCTGCAGGGTGAAGCTGGGCGGCATGCCGACCGCCGCCTTCACCAGCGACAGCGCCAGGCTGTCGACATTGGGCCCCTCCGCCAGCAGATTCTCCATGCGGATGCGATGGCTGCCAGCCTCCAGCGCCAGTGTCAGCGTCGCATGGTTCCAGGTCTCCCAGCCGGCACTGCCGCTGCCGGTACCGGTGAAGCCGAGCACGCCCTGCGCCTCGCCGTCCACCTTGACCGCCATCGGCCGCGAGGTGGTGGCGCTGCCGCTGACCGCGTAGCGCACGTCGAGCTGATAGGTGCCAGCGGTCTCCACCGTCACATCGAAGTAGGCGGCATCCCCCACCTGGCTTCCCATGTCGAGATAGCCGCTGCCACTGTGGCCGTTCCAAAGCCCGTCGCTGCCCGCCGCCGGGCTGCTCTCGCGGTGATCCGCATCGCGCACCCCGGTATCCGCCAGCGAGCTGCCGTCATCGGTGATCAGCGAGGTCCCCTGCAGCGTATAGACATCGCTGGACCAGCCCTCGTCGTTGACGATCTCCAGCGCCTGGGTCTGAGCGCTACCCAGAATCGTGGTACCGGCACCATTTACCGCCTCGATCTTGAGCAGCGCGCCGCCGCGCCCGGTGTTCTCATCCAGCGCCACGCGAAAGGGCGTGATGAAGGTGCTGTGCTGCTGCTGGCTACCGCCGGCATCATCGAGCGTGACCACCACCCCTCTGACCTGACTGGCGCTGAAATCGGCACCGTCGAGCGGCGTCACCTGCAAGCGATAGCTGTCACCGATCAGATCGCGCGTCAGCGCATCGCCGGGCGCCAACGTCCTGACGAGCGTTCCGGATTGAGCATCGACAATGGCAAGCGAGAACATGGATGGCGCCCCTACGCAAAGAGTGAGTGGTCACGATGCGGCGCCTGGGTAACGCTCGCACAGTCCCGGGAAATGATGGAGAAGATCCGCCGATCCCGGCGGGTGGGTCTATCGAAGGCGCCCCACTATCGCGCTCTGGGGCGTCTGGCCACAGGGCTCGAGTGCGGGACTAAAGTCTGACTCGACGGAAACTAACCTGTCGCTGAAGCCTGCGAAAGTTGAAACTTCTCCCACCTCGAAGGTGAGTTTCAGGAAATGGATAACGCCGATCCAAAGACGGCGCTCGGCGCCAAATTCAAGACCATTGATTTATCGGAATTCGTCGCCAGAAAGCGCATTAACATTTCATTACCAATATCAAAATAACGAAGTCACTCGTGAACGCAGCATGAGAAACATCAGACCATGGAGCAGAAAAAAAGCCGCCTTGAATCGCGACTTCAGCGCGGTTGTTCTAGGTAGACAGGCATCAGGCAAGCACAAAAACTTTCCAGGTCATGATTAAAAACAGTTGATTAATATAGAAAAAACCTGCTCACGACAACATCGATACAATCGACACCTGACAAAACTCACCGCGGCCCCAGGCTTGCAAATATCTTCACAATCTCCGCATTCTGACGCCGAAAAAGCGCCCTTCCCAGGCGCCCCACGCCACTTCACTGGGCCATCACGTGAATCGACCCCCTTCAAAGACAGCCATGCATCAAGCATTGCTCGCTTGCCGCAAGTCGTTTCTTTGCGTGCTGTTCTTCAGTTTGTTCATCAACCTGCTGATGCTAGTTCCCTCGATTTACATGCTGCAGGTCTATGATCGGGTCATCACCACACGCAGCCCCGAAACGCTGACCATGCTGACGCTGGTCGTGCTCTATCTGTTCGCGATCATGGGCGGCCTGGAGGTGGTGCGCTCACGCATTCTGGTGCGGGTCGGCAATCGCTTCGATCGTGCGCTGAGCGAGCCGCTCTATCAGGCCGCTTTCCAGCGCGCCTTGGCGAGCGCCGGCAAGCCCTCGGCACAGACGTTCAGCGACCTCGCCACGCTGCGTCAGTTCATCGCCGGCAATGCCCTGTTCGCCTTTTTCGATGCCCCGTGGATACCGCTCTATATCGGTCTGCTGACACTCTTCCATCCCTGGTTCGGCGCCTTTGCCACCGCCGCAGGGATCATCCTGATGGGCCTGGCGTGGATCAACGAGAAGAGCACCCAGAAACTGCTGGGCGAAGCCAACCGCGCCCATGCACAGGCCCAGGAGATGGCGGCGAGCAACCTGCGCAATGCCGAAGTGATCCAGGCCATGGGCATGCTGCCCAACCTCCACCAGCGCTGGCAGCAGTGCCAGCAGGCCTATCTGCTGCACCAGTCACACGCCAGCGACCGCGCCGGGGTGTTGAGCAATCTCTCCAAGACCCTGCGGGTGACCTTTCAGTCGCTGGTGCTCGGGCTGGGTGCGCTGCTGGTCATCGAAGGCAGTCTGACCGGGGGCATGATGATCGCCGGCTCGATTCTGATGGGCCGGGCACTGGCGCCGATCGATCAGATGATCGGTGGCTGGAAGGGCTTCATTCAGGCGCGCGCCGCCCACCTGGACGTCGAGACGCTGCTGGCCAAGCTGCCCGCCGCACTCAAGCAGGGGCCGCTGCCGGCGCCCACCGGCGACGTGGTGCTGAGCGCGGTGAGCGCCGCCCCGCCGGGAGCGCAGGCGGCCACGCTGCACGAGATCGCCTTGCACTGCGCGCCGGGTGAGCACATCGCCATCGTCGGCCCCAGCGCCGCCGGCAAGTCGACCCTGGCACGTGTGCTGCTGGGCGTCTGGCCGGTGCAGCAGGGCGAGGTGCGCCTGGGCGGCAGCGACATCGCCCAGTGGCCGCGGGAACGCCTCGGCCCCCACCTCGGCTATCTGCCGCAGGACGTCGAGCTGTTCGACGGCAGTATCGGCGACAACATCGCCCGCTTCGGCCCGCTCGATCCCGCCGAGGTGCTCAAGGCGGCGCACAAGGCAGGGGTACACGACATGATCCTGCACCAGGCGCAGGGCTACGACACGCTCATCCAGGGCAGTGGCGGCGTGCTCTCCGGCGGCCAGCGCCAGCGGCTCGGGCTGGCGCGAGCGCTCTACGGCTCACCGTGCCTGGTGGTTCTCGACGAGCCCGATGCGCACCTCGACACCCTCGGCGAGCGCGCCCTGATCGCCTGCCTGGCACAGCTCAAGCGCGAGGGCACGACGCTGTTCGTGGTCACGCATACCCCGGCCATTCTCGATCATGTCGATCGCGTCATTCAGTTGGAATCCGGACACATCGTAAGTATCGATGTTCGCACCCGACCCGATACTTCCACCGCCAGCGGTGGCGTACAGGCGTTGCGCCTGCGTGCCCGCGGCCGTGTCGGCGATGCCGTGGCCACGGCGCGCCCCCCACAGGAGTCCTCACCCTCATGAGTTCCGCCACCACACCGCTGTCACTCGGTCCTGGACATGGCCCCGGCACATCGTCGGGCAGCGCCCCGACCCACGACCGCACCACCTGCCGCGCCGGTCTCGCTCTGCTGGCGATCGCCCTGGGCGGTTTCGTGCTGTGGGCGACCAGCGCAGATCTGGCGGTCGCGGTGGTCGCCCCCGGCACCGTCACGGTCGAGGGCGCGACCAAGAAGATCCAGCACTTCGAGGGTGGCATCGTCAAACGCATCCTGGTCAGCGACGGCGACCACGTGAAGGCCGGCCAGACCCTGATCGTGCTCGACGACACCCAGCCGCTCTCCAAGCTGGCGATCGCGCAGTCCGAGTACCGTATCGCGCTGGCCAGCGAGATCCGTCTCAACGCCGAGCAGGCGGATCGTGATGAGCTCCAGTTTACCGCCGGCCTGCTGAATGACCCATCTCCCCGGGTACGGGCGGTGATCGATGTCCAGCGTCGGCTGTTCGAGGTGCGCCGCAAATCCCAGGCCGACGCGCTCGCAGCGCTCGACGAGAAAGCGCGCCAGATGAACCAGCAGATCGCCGGTCTGGAGTCACTGCAGCGCATCAACCGCTCGCGCATCGCCTCGCTCAGCGGCGAAGCCGGCGACTACCGCACGCTGTTCAGCGAAGGGCTGGGAGACAACCAGCATCTGCGCGAGCTGGAGCGCCAGGTGCTGCAGTATCGCGGCGAGAATGCCCAGCACGCCGCCGAGGTGGCACAGCTGCGCTCGCAGATCAGCGAGAACGGTCTACAGCAGGAGATTCAGCGTCAGGAGTACCACCAGAAGGTGGGCGAGGAGCTGAAGACGGTACAGGCACAGGTGACCGATGCCCAGGAACGCATCACCGCCCTCGGCGACCAGGTGACCCGGACCACCATCGCGGCCCCGGTCTCCGGCACCGTGGTCGGTTCGCAGATCCATACCCAGGGCGCGGTGATCCGCTCGGGGGATACGCTGATGGAGATCGTCCCCGCCGACGAGGCTTTCGTGGTCGAGGCGCGCATCCCCGATCGCGACATCGACAACGTGCATGCCGGACAGCCCGCCGAGATCCGTTTCAGCGCCTTCAACCAGCGCCTGACCCAGGTGGTGCCCGGCGAGGTCGCCCACGTCTCAGCGGACACCTTCGAGGATGAGGCCACCCGGGCCCACTACTACAAGGCGCGCATTCGGGTCACCAGCGCTGGCCAGGCCCAGATCAACGCTTCGATGCAGCTGCTCGCGGGCATGCCCGCAGAGGTGATGCTGCAGACCGGCGAGCGGACCTTCGCCAGCTATCTGCTGAAGCCGTTCGACGACATGCTCGCCCGCGCGCTGCGAGAAGAGTGATGCGCCGCGACTCATTCGTGCCTCTCTCGATTCTGCCCCGCTGGCGTCTGGCCCTGGGGCATCTGCCACGTCTGGCCCTGGGCCTCGTCCTGAGTGGCAGCGTGCTGGCGCAGCCCGACCCGCCAGCGCTGCCGCCACTGCCGGCGCTGGTGGGTCTCGCCCTCGACAACGACAGCGGCCTGCACAGCCGGCGCCTCGACAGCCGCGCGGTGGCGCAGGAGGTGGCGATGGCGCGCGCGCGTCTGCGCCCGCAGGTCAGCGCCAATGCCGCCTACCGCATGAGCGATGCCGACAATATCTATACCCGCAATCCCGACGAATACCCCGATGCCGACTATGCCAAGCGGGTCTCCGGACGCACCCGCGACAGCAGCTGGGGCCTGCGCCTGAGCCAGCCGCTGTTCGATCTCGAGCGCTGGCGTCAGGTCGACAAGGCCGGTACCCAAGTGGATGCGGCAACGCTCGAAGTGGCGGTGGCCGAACGCGATCTCGCGCTGAGGGTCATCGACAGTTATCTGGACGCCTATCAGGCCTCACGCAAGGTCGGCCTGCTGATCGCCCAGCGCGAGGCGCTGGTACTGCAGCAGCGCCAGGCCCAGCGCGCCTACGAACTGGGCGTGGGCGATCGCATCAACCTGCTCGAATCGCAGTCGCGGCTGGATCAGGCGATCGCCGATCAGACCGCCGCCGAGAGCGACATGGCCAATGCGGTCAGCGATCTCGAACGTCTCAGCGGCGCCACGCTCGACTTTGCCCCGGCACTGATCGAACCGCCGCAGACCCTGCCCCTGGACCCCGAGCCCCGCCCACTGAACGACCTGTTGGCACTGACCGCTGGCAATCCCCAGGTCGAACTGGCCGCGCGCCGTCAGCGGGTCGCCGAGGCAGATACCGATCTGCGCCACGCAGCGCGCTACCCCAAGGTCGACCTGGTGCTCGATTACAACGATCTCGACAGCGACGATCCACTGCGCACCAGTCGCGACCTGAGTGCCGGGGTCGAAGTCGACCTGCCGCTCTATCAGGGTGGCTATACCACCGCCAGCATCCGCCAGGCCGAGCTCAGCGCCCTGGCCGGCGCCGCCGCGCTCGACGACGAACAGCGCCTGGCCCAGCAGGAGGTGCGCAAACGCCTGCGCGGCATGCAGGCGGATCAGCGCCAGCTCCAGGCGCTGCAGCGCTCTACCGAGTCGGCGAGTCTGTTCCTGGCCGCGGCTCAGCGCGGTGAGGCGCTCGGGCTGCGCGATCTGGTCGATGTGCTGGACGCGCGCTCGTCGCTCTACGATCTGCGCATTCGCTACGTCGAGTCGGTGTGCGCCTATCTGCGCGATCGCGCCCATCTCGATGCCGCTATCGGCGGCCTCGACTCGGCGTCGATCACTGCGTTGTTCAGCGTGCTCTGGCGTCTCGAGCGCCACGACCGAGCGCTACCGCCGCTCGGCTAGCGGCGCGACCGGCTTCTGCTACCTTGGCTGTAAGCGCTCGCGCCGCAGACGGCGTGACGACTCACCACCCTGGCTCGAGGAAGATCCCCATGATGACGCTACCGCTCTGGTGTCTGTTGATCACCGCGCTGCTCCCCTTCTGGCTGGCCTTCTGGGGTAGCAGCGTGCGGCGGCGCGCGCCCGGCGGACTCGACAACCATCATCCGCGCCAGCAGTACGCCACCCTGGAGGGCAAGGGCGCACGCCTGTGGGCGGCCCAGCAGAACGCCTGGGAGGCGTTGGCGCTGTTCACCGCGGCGGTGGTCGCCTATGGCTACGCCGGCGGCGGGGGTTGGCTGGGCAGCGCCGCCTGCGTGGTGTTCGTGCTCGCACGGATCGCCCATGGGGTGTGCTATGCCCTGGACCTGGCGACGCTGCGCTCGACGGTGTTTATCGTCGCCTTTCTCGCGGCGCTGTGCCTGTTCGATCTGGCACTCCTGTGAGCGCTGCGGCCAAGGCGCGGTACGCCTGGGCCCGGTTCAAGTTTTAGCCCATGGCGTCGATAAGATTCGGGTTAAGGACGTGTGATCCTTGCCAGAGACCGAGATTCATAGCCCATGCCCATCGACGACGACGCT
This sequence comes from Gammaproteobacteria bacterium MFB021, assembly GCA_000737985.1. Lineage (GTDB taxonomy): Bacteria > Pseudomonadota > Gammaproteobacteria > Pseudomonadales > Halomonadaceae > Salinicola. Next base: position 44,598 of record JNVT01000010.1, read on the forward strand.
CCCCTCGGCCGGACTCGCGGCCAGGCGCTGCCAGCCCCGCAGGAGGTCGACCTCGGCACGGCCCCGGCGTCGAACGACCATGAGGCGCCAGGCGGCTGGACGTTGGATGCGCTGACGATACTCGGCCTGGTCCCCTGGCACTGGGCGCTCCCGGATACCTTCTTCCGGCTGCTCTCGTCGGGCGTGGCGCATGACGCGCCGCCGCCCCAGCTGAACTTCCGGGAGCTGCTGCGCCCGATGGCGCCCGCGCAGCGCCAGCGCCTAGTGCATCAATGGCGACGTCTTATCTGCGGCCTCGACGACCGCTTCGACCTCACCCTGCAGCCCGATCGCCGTCACCCCGAACTGCGCTGGCGAATCCGCGGCGCAGTGACGCTGCGCAGCGCAGAGGGCTACCCGCTGGCTGCCGCCGGTGTGCAGGAAGTGGTGGCCGAGGGCAACGTCTGCGATATCGGCAGTCGCGTGCGCGCGCATGCCTTCGTCGCCTCCCGCGATCCGATGCTGGTGGTCGGCGAACGGTGGCAGATTCTCGAGGCCAACGACGCCTTTCTCGAACTCGGCAGCCGGCCGCTCAGCGACATCCTGGGCCATCCGCTCAGCCGTTATGTCAGCGCCAACGCGCTCTCAGGGCCGCCCACCACGGCGGTCAGTCGTGAGCGCAGTCACCACCACGAGGGGGTATTCGACGTCGACGGCGGCGATGCCATCCCCGTCGAATTGACATTGAGCGACTTCACCCTCGGTGATAGTCACCAGGTGCACTACATCGCCGTGCTGCGCGATATCTCGGCGCGCAAGCGCTCGGAACGCGAACTGGAACACTTGGCGAGCATCGACACCCTGACCCAGTTGCCCAACCGCGCCACCCTGCAGTACGCACTGAAGCGTCAACTGCGCCAGGTCTCGCCGATCCACGCCCTGGCAGTGCTGTTCATCGACCTCGACGGCTTCAAGCACATCAATGACTCGCTCGGCCATCAGGCCGGCGACACCCTGCTACGGATCATGGTCAAGCGCCTGCGCGCCACCCTGCGCAGCCGCGATCTGATTGCACGCTGGGGCGGTGACGAGTTCGTGGTGGTGATCGACGTAGGCGGCGACCGCCAGTTGGCCCCACGGATCACCCGGCGTCTGTTGGAAGTGCTGGCCCAGCCGATGGTGATCGGCGGTCATCAGATCAGCGTCACCGCCAGCATCGGCATCGTCCACGCACCATTCGACGGCAAGGACAGCGAGACCCTGCTCAAGCACGCCGACGTCGCCATGTACGCGGCCAAGGACAAGGGCAAGAACGCCTTTGCGATCTACCACGACCAGCTCAAGCATCACGATCTGGAAAAGATGTCGATGCTCTCGCTGCTGCGCGACGCGATAGCCAAGGAGACGCTCGACTTCCTGGTCCAGCCCAAGTTCGATCAGCACAGCCGGATCGTCGGCGCCGAGCTGCTGGCCCGCTGGCATAGCGAGAGCCACGGCCAGGTACCGCCCAGCACCTTCGTGCCCCTGGCCGAGCACAACGGCATGGCCAGCGCCCTCGGCACCCTGGCGATCGAACATGCAGCGCGCGGCGCCGCACGGCTGGCGGCCAGCGGCCACGCCATTCCGGTGGCGGTCAATATCTCGGCGCTGCACGTGATGGACGAGGTGCTGCCGGAGACCCTGCGCAGCGCTTGCCGCCGCCACGCCATCCCCACCGAACTGATCGAGCTGGAAGTGACCGAGTCGGTCTTTCTGGAGAATACCCGGGCCCCCGAGGCGCGCATCGAGGAGCTGCGCAGACAGGGCTTTCGCGTGGCCATGGATGACTTCGGTGCCGGCTACTCGTCGCTGGGCTATCTCAAGCGTCTGCCGTTCGACACCATCAAGATCGACCGCAGTTTCCTCAGCGATCTGGAGGCCGACCCGCGTTCGCGCCACCTGCTCGAAGGGATCGTGGGGCTATGCGATCTGCTCGGCATGGAGACCATCGCCGAGGGGGTCGAGACGCAGGCCCAGTGGCAGTTGCTGCAGGCGCTGGGCATCAAGCAGTACCAGGGCTTCTTCCTGGGCCGACCGATGCCCATGGAGGCCCTGCTCGAACGCCTCGGCGCTTGCGCCGACGGCACTGGCCGCGCTCCCCGGGGCGGGCTAAGGTAGAGCTCCACCCGCTGCCCGAGAGCGCGCTATGTCGTTGACGCTGAGTCTGGTCGCCCCAGCCTCGTTCACCGCCCCCGAACTGCTAGATCAAGCCGCCGAGGCGCTGGCCGAGCTCGACATCGGCGTGCGTTTTCCGCCACAGCTGCAGGCGCGCTGCCGCTATCTCGCCGGGGACGTAGCCCACCGCCTTGCGGTACTGCAGGCCGCCTACGCCGACCCGGACACAGACGCAGTGTGGGCCGTGCGCGGCGGCTACGGCTGCGCTCATCTGGCCACCGAGCTCGACTGGTCGCGCCTGCCGCCCAAACCTTTGATCGGCTACTCCGATCTCAGCGTGTTGCTGAGTCAGTGCCAGCGCCACGGCTTGCCGGCGATCCATGGCCCGGTGATGAAAGAGGGGCTCAAGCTGGTGGCCGACGACCCGGCAGTACGCACTGCCAGCCGCCGCGACCTGGCAGCGCTCAAGGGCCTGCTGCAGGGCGAGGCGCCCCCCAGCGTGGCGCTGACCGCGATCACCGCGGCGCCCGACCACCGCAGCAGCGGCCCGCTGGTGGGAGGAAATCTGGCGGTACTGGCGAGCGTGGCCGGCACGCCGCTGGCGTTTCGCGCACCGCCGGGCGCCATCGTCATCCTCGAGGATGTCGGTGAGCCCTACTACCGGCTCGAGCGCGATCTATGGCAGTTGGCTCAATCCGGCGCCCTCGACGCGGCGAGCGCGGTCTGCCTGGGCATCTTCGAAGGCTGCGAGCCCTACGCCGATCTGCGCCTCGAAACGCTGTTCGAGACCTGGCTCACGCCGCGTGGCATCCCTCTGTTCAGCGGCCTGCCTATCGGCCACGGTCGCGACAACCTGCCCTGGCGCTATGGCGCGCCGGCGAGCATCGTCGACTCACGCCTGCACTTCTCGGCCTGAGAGAGGTGCACAAAAACACACGGCGCCACCCGAAGGATGGCGCCGTGTGCCGGTGACGCGGTGACCGCTGGCCTCAGTCAGTCACGCTTATAGGTTCCGACCAGCCGGCTCATGCCCAGAATGTGCGGCTCCAGCGCATCGAGCAGTTCACGTTGTGTCAGGCCCTCGGGCAGGTCGGTCAGGGTATCCAGCGCCAGCACCCAGAAGTAGTACTGGTGCACGCCGTGGCCCTCGGGCGGCATGGGGCCGCCATAGCCAATCGCCCCGCCATCGTTGACGCCGGCGGTGCCTTCTCGGGTGTCTTCCGAAAGCGACGTCACGTTCGCCGGAAGATTGTAGAGCAGCCAGTGCACGTAGCCGTAGCTGCCATCCTTGACCAGCGGCGCATCCGGGTCGTGGCAGATCACCGCGAACCCTTGGATACCCGCCGGCGCATCCCGCCAGCTCAGGGCCGGGGAGAGATCGTCGCCTTCCGCCGAGTGGCGCTTGGGGATGGGCGCGTTAGCCGCGAAGGCACTACTTTCGACGTGCATGCTCGACGGTGCAAAAGGCATAGGTTGCTCTCCTGAAAAGCGATGGACGGTGACGCCAGCGCGTCTGCTCGTGCATTAGAGGTGGTGGCGCCAGCGTGAGATTCAACCCGGCATGGACGCACGCAGCCACTGACGCAGCACCCCACCAAGTATGACGCCGGCAGCTCGCGTCCGCGAGCTGCCGGCGTCGGCTGCCGTAGCGAGAAACGCGACGGCGGATTCAAAACCCCTCGCGTTCAGAGCACGATGCGATCAGAGCCGTTCGAACACCGTCGCCACGCCCTGCCCCATGCCGATACACATGGTCGCCAGCCCCAGCTTGGTATCCTTCTGGCGCATCACGTTGAGCAGCGTGGTGCAGATGCGCGCGCCGGAGCAGCCCAGCGGGTGGCCGAGGGCAATGGCGCCGCCGTTGAGATTGACCGCCTCGTCGAGGCGATCGAGCAGGCCCAGATCCTTGAGCACCGGGATCGACTGTGCGGCGAAGGCTTCGTTGAGCTCGACCGTCTGGATATCGGCGACCTTGAGCCCAGCGGCCTTGAGCGCCTTCTGCGATGCTGGCACCGGGCCATAGCCCATGATCGAGGCGTCGCAGCCGGCCACCCCGGTGGAGACGACCTTGGCCAGCGGCTCGAGCCCCAGCGACTTGGCACGTTCGTAGCTCATCACCATCAGCGCCGAGGCACCGACCGAGAGTGCTGACGAGGTCGCCGCGGTGACGGTACCGTTCTTGGGGTCGAACACCGGCTTGAGCGAGGCCATCTGCTCGAGGCTGGCATCCTCGCGCACCACCTCGTCATGCTTGACCAACATGCGGAACCCCTGCTGATCGTGCCCTTCGATCGGCACGATCTCGTTGTCGAACCAGCCCTGCCGGTTGGCCTCACTGGCACGCCGGTGCGAGCGCAGGCCGAACTCGTCCTGCTGCTCGCGGGTGACACCGTGCATCTTGCCCAGCAGTTCGGCGGTAAGACCCATCATCATCGCCGCCTTGGCGGCGTGCTTGCTCGCCGCCGGGTTGACGTCGACCCCGTGAGTCATGGGGACGTGCTCCATGTGCTCGACGCCGCCGATCAGGTAGCAGTCGCCCATATCGGCACGAATGTTGGCCACCGCGATGTGCAGCGCGCTCATCGACGAGCCGCATAGACGGTTGACCGTCTGCGCCGGCACCGAGCGCGGAATACCGGTGAGAATCGCCGCGTTGCGGGCGATGTTCATCGACTGCTCCAGGGTCTGGTTGACGCAGCCCCAGATCACGTCGTCGACCCCAGCCGGATCGAGCCCGGCGTTACGCGTGAACAGCGCCTGCATCACCGCCGCGGAAAGATTCTCCGCGCGCACGTTGCGGAAGGCGCCATGCTTGGCCTTGGCCATGGGAGAGCGAACGGCATCGACCACCACGGCATCTCTTGCATGCAAACTCATAACGTTGACTCCGGTTGGTGGTGAAATCAGGCGTCGTCGCCGGCCTCGGCGTAGAAGCGCTCGCCCCGGCTGGCCATCTCGCGCAGCCGCTCGGTGGGCGCGTAGAGTGCGCCGAGTTCCGCCGCCAGCCGCTCGGCCAGGGCGACGAACTCGGCGCAGCCCATGGCGTCGATATAGCGCAGGGCACCGCCGCGGAACGGCGGGAAGCCGATGCCGTAGATCAGTGCCATGTCGGCCTCAGCGGGAGAGCCGACAATGCCCTCTTCGAGACAGCGCACAGTCTCCAGACACAGCGGCACCATCATGCGCGCGATGATCTCGTCGTCGTCGAGCTCGCGTGTCTCGCGCTTGACCTCGGCCACCAGCCGGTGGGCCTCGTCGTCGTGAAGCTTCTTGGGCTTGCCCTTCTTGTCCTCTTCGTAACGGTAGAAGCCCTGGCCGTTCTTCTGCCCCAGGCGCTGGTTGTCGAGCATCACCTGAATCGCCGACTTGCCGTCCTGCCCCATGCGTTCGGGGAAACCTTCGGCCATCACCTCGCTGGCGTGCACCGCGGTATCGATGCCGACCACGTCGAGCAGATAGGCCGGACCCATCGGCCAGCCGAAACGCTCCATGATCTTGTCGGTGCGCTCGAAGTCGACACCCAGCTCGACCAGGCGGCTGAAGCCGCCGAAATAGGGGAACAGCACGCGGTTGACCAGGAAGCCGGGGCAGTCGTTGACCACGATCGGGGTCTTGCCCATCTTGCGCGCATAGGCGACCGTCGCCGCCACCGCCGCATCCGAGGTGTGCTCACCGCGGATCACCTCGACCAGCGGCATGCGGTGCACCGGGTTGAAGAAGTGCATGCCGCAGAAGTTCTGCGGCCGCGACAGGTTAGCCGCCAGACGGTCGATCGAGATGGTCGAGGTGTTGGAAGCGAGGATGGTCTCCTCGCCCACCGCCGCCTCGACCTCTTTCAGTACCGCGCCCTTGATCTTGGGATTCTCGACCACCGCCTCGACCACCAGGTCGACCTCGCCGAAATCGCCATAGGAGAGCGTCGGGCGAATGTTGCTCAGCACCTCGGCCAGGCGCGTCTGGCTCAGCTTGCCGCGCTCGAGCTGCTTAGTCAGCAGCTTGCGCGCCTCCTTCAGCCCCAGCTCCAGCGCCTCGGACTTGATGTCCTTCATCAGAATCGGCGTGCCCTTGTAGGCACTCTGATAAGCGATGCCGCCGCCCATGATGCCGGCACCCAGCACCGCGGTCTGGGCGACCGTCCTGGCGTCGCGCTCGTACTGCTTGGCACGCTTCTTGACCAGCTGATCATTGAGGAACAGCCCCACCAGGTTGTAGCAGACATCGGTCTTGGCCAGCTTAGCGAAGGCGTTGGCCTCGATCTGCTGGGCCCGTTCGCGCTCTTCACCGGCGCCCTTCTGGATCACCCGGATCGCTTCCACCGGCGCCGGATAGTGGGGGCCGGCCTTGCCGGCGACGTAGCCCTTGGCGGTCTCGAAGGCCATCATCTGCTCGACCGCATTGAGCTTGAGCGGGCCCTTCTTCTCGGCGCGCCGCGCCTGATAGTCGAGATCGCCGGCGCGAGCCTTGGTGAGCACGTCACGCGCGGCGTCCAGCAGTTGATCGCCGGATACCACGGCGTCCACCGCGCCCACCTTGAACGCGGTGGCAGCGTCGTTCTGGCTACCGCCGGCGATCCACTCCACCGCGTTGTCGGCACCGATCAGGCGCGGCAGGCGCACGCAGCCACCCCAGCCGGGCAAGATCCCGAGCTTGGTCTCGGGCAGGCCGATCTGGGCGCTCTCCGCCATGACCCGGAAATCGGTGGTCAGGCAGAGCTCGCAGCCGCCGCCGAGGGCCAGACCATTGATCGCAGTGACGCTGGGGAAGCCAAGATCCTCGATGCGGTTGAACAGCGCATGGATCTGCATGTTCATGTCGACCAGGAAGGCTTCGTCCTTGGCGAACATGGCGTGGAACTCGGTGATGTCGGCACCGACCACGAAGGCGTCCTTGGCGCTGGCGATCACCAGCCCCGCGACGTCGCTTTCGCGCTCCAGCGCCGTCACCGCTTCCTGCAGCTCCGCGATCACCTGCGACGAGAGCTTGTTGATCGATTCCGCCTTGAGATCGAGCGTGAGGACGACGACGTTGTCCGCCTCCCGCGCCATCCGAATGGCATCGCCTTGATAGAGCATGGGATTCTCCGTGCCATGGCTGCGAAACCACCTCCGGGATCAGCCCCGGAAGCGAATCATACGAGCGTTTGAATAGCACCAGCTTGAGCCGCGCCGAGAGTAGCGTCAAGCTCAACCAAAGTCGCGACCGACGCCTCGCTGCAACTAGAATGAGCCCGCACCGGCCTCATGTCTCAAAGCGTAGGCCAAATGATTCGACGCACCCCGCAGATTAGGCACAACGAGGACGTTTTCATCGTGATCGACAAGGAGGTCGCAGTCCCCGCCAGGCTCGCCTGGCTGGAGCCACTCATCGCTCGGCTGCAGCGCTATCTGTGGCTGTGGCCACCCATCGCTTTCGTACTCGGTCTGCTGGGGTTCTTCCTGGTCAACCGCCAGCAGTGGCTGGGCGCCGTGCTGGCGATCGGCCTGCTGCTGACCTGGCTGTTGCTGATCATCGAAAGCGTGGCCAGCCGCTGGCTCTCGCGGCGCGGCAGACAATCCGGTCTTCCTCGGGCGGTGACCACCTTCATCACCCAGATGGTGCACCAGGAGACGCTGTTCTTCTGCCTACCCTTCTTCCTGGCGACCACGATCTGGGCCAGCGGCCAGGCGCTGTTCACCGGTCTGCTGGTGGGCTGCGCGCTGCTGGCGATTCTCGATCCGCTCTACTTCGGCCTCTCCCAGCGTCACCGCTGGCTCTACTTTCTGCTCCACTCGCTGTGCGTGTTCGTGGTCATGCTGGTGACACTACCGATCATGTTCAGCCTGACCACCGGCGAAAGCCTGGTGCTGGCGATCGCCGCCATGACCTTCTTCAGCCTGCCCAGCCTGATCGGCCTGCTGCGACCCGCGGGCGTGATGCGCTGGCTGGCGATGTTCGGCCTGCTGATCCTGCTCGGCGGCCTCGCCTGGAGCGGGCGTGCCTGGATCCCGCCGGCGACACTGTGGCTGTCGGGCAGCGCGCTCTCGCCGGGCTTCGATACCGCTGCGCGCACGCCGCGGGGCGAGATGGTGCTGACGCCGGAAAACCTGCGCGCCCGCGGCCTCTACGCCTACACCGCGATTCGCGCCCCGCGCGGCCTGCGCGAGAAGATCTACCACGTCTGGCGCCACGACGGCCGGGTGGTGGAGCGTATCGCCCTGATCATCCACGGCGGACGCGACCAGGGCTACCGCGCCTGGACCCACAAGCAGAACTTCAGCGGCGATGTCAGCGGGCGCTGGCAGATCGACGTCACCACCGCGGTCGGCCAGCGTATCGGCACCCTGCGTTTCACGGTAGCCGACGACGCCGACGCTACCCGCGCCGACGGGCGTATCCATCGGCCCCCGGGCATCCCCGGCTGGAACATTCGCCATCTGCTAGGCAGCCGCGGCGAGTGACCACAAGCACCACGACTTGCATTATCCTGCGGCGCTTTGGAGAATGTTAGGACGTTCACGATTTTAGGTAATCCGCTATGCCGCAACATATCGGCTTCAAACTGGCGCGCCTGCCACGACTCTGGCGTGCCGTCATCGATGAACGCTTGGCGCCGCTGGGACTGACCCAGACCCGCTGGGTGACGCTCTACAATCTACGCCGCATGGGTGGGGGCCAGGCCCAGTGCGATCTGGCCCGGGCGATCGGCGTCGAGGCGCCTTCACTGGTACGCACGCTCGATCAGCTGGCCGAGCAGAATTTGATCGAGCGCCGTCCGTGTGCCGAGGATCGTCGCACCAAACGCCTGCACCTAACCGAAGAGGCGGCGCCGCTGCTGGAGCAGATCGAGGCGATCGTGGACGAGGTGCGCGACGAGATGCTGGCCGGTTTCAGCACCGAGGACATGGACACCTTCGAGAGCATGCTCGATCGCATCGAGAAGAACGGCGTGGCGCTGCAGCGCCAGTCGGAGCAGAACCGGGCCGGCTGAGCCCGCCTTTCAACTCGGCCGGGCGGGCGGTGGCGCCGGATTGCCGCTGCCTGCGAGGGTATCGCGCATCGCCTGCCAGCTCGGCCATTCGCGCTCGAAGCGCGCCAGTTCTACCGCCTCCTGCCACCAGACGCACAGCGTATGCTGATGCGACTCGACCGCCAGCGCATCTGCCGGCAGCGTTTCGAGCCACGCCTCGAGCGCGGTCAGGCGCTCGGCATCGAGCGAGGGCAGCGGCGCCTGCCGCCAGCGCCAGCCCGCTGCCGCCGGGGCCAGCGCATCACTGCCGACCCGGTCCCTGACCAGGGTGAAGTCGCTGCCGGTGAGCGTGCCGGGGTAACGCAGCCGATAGCCGGTCAGCGGCAGATCCGGCTGCGCCAGCGGCGCCTTGGCGAACGACAGCTCGCCGCCGTTTCCCTTGGCGTGCCGCCTCAGCCGCCCACGCACCGACTCGGCCCGACTCGGGCGCAACCACATCATCGGCGACAGCATCAACAGCACCGCCACCAGCAGAAATCCCAGTACCGCCATACCGCACACTCTCCCTGACCACGCGTCTCATCACGGACGTCGTGTTTTCGTGTCTGTTTACAAAGCGTTGCGCCCAACGCCGGCATGAACGATGATCGGCTGCGGCAGCACGCCGCGGCCTGCGCGCGTCGCCGCCGTTGTACGCCCAATCGACCCAGCTTAGAGTGGGTATTGTCATTCGCCGGATGGGGGGTTCACCCATGAGCAACGAATATCACCACGTGCTGGTCGCTGTAGACCTCACCAAGGATTCGCACAAGGTGCTCGAGCGCGCGATCCCGATTGCCCGCCGCAATCAGGCCAAGCTCTCGATCATGCACACGCTGGAACCGCTCGGCTTTGCCTACGGCGGTGACATTCCGATGGATCTGACCAGCATTCAGGACCAGCTGGACGAGCACGCCACCCAGCGCCTGGGCGATATTGCCGATCCCTACGACATTCCGCGCGAGGATCAGCACATCGTGGTCGGCATGCCCGATACCGAGATCCAGCGCTTTGCCAAGGATCACGATGTCGATCTGATCGTGGTCGGCTCCCACGGCCGCCACGGCTTCGCGCTGCTGCTGGGCTCCACCTCTACCGGCGTGCTTCACGGCGCCGAGTGCGACGTGCTCGCGGTGCGCGTAGGCAAGGATGGCGAAAGCGCCGAGTAACCCGGCACCCGGCCCATCGCGCCCTGCTGCGCGATGGGCCTTTCGACACCCAGGCTTCAGCTCTCTCCTTCCGACATGGCCTCCAGCGCCATCCAGCGCTCCATCGCCACATCCAGCTCCGCCTGAGTCTGCGTCAGCGCTTCCAGCGTAGCGGTGACCTGGCTGCTCTCCTGCTGATAGAAAGTAGGGTCGCTCATGCGGGCCTCGAACTCGGCCACGCGGGTTTCCAGCGCTTCGATCGTCGCTGGCAGCGCATCCAGCTCGCGCTGCAGCTTGTAGGAAAGTTTCTGGCGGCGCTTGTCCGCCGCTGCGGGGGACGCCGGCTGACTCTCGCCCTGCGCGGGGTCTCTGGCGTTGCCAGCCTCGGACGCCGCCGGAGCCGCGGCCGGCTGCTCCCAAGGCGCCGGCGGCAGCTTGCCGCCCTGGCGCACCCAGTCGCTGTAGCCGCCGACGTATTCACGCACCACCCCATCGCCTTCGAACGCCAGCACGCCGGTGACCACGTTGTCCATGAAGGCGCGGTCGTGGGAGACCAGCAGCAGCGTGCCGTCGAAGTCCAGGAGCAGCTCCTCGAGCAGCTCCAGCGTCTCGACGTCGAGATCGTTGGTGGGCTCGTCGAGCACCAGCACATTGGCCGGCTGGGTGAACAGCTTGGCCAGCAGCAGGCGGTTGGACTCGCCGCCCGAGAGTGCGCGCACCGGCTGGCGCGCCCGCTCCGGGGTGAACAGGAAGTCCTGCAGGTAGCTGATGACGTGCTTGTCCTTGCCGCCGACGCTGACCTTGTCGCTGCCCTGGGCAACGTTGTCGTAGACGCTCTTGTCGAGTTCGAGCCCGGCGCGCAGCTGATCGAAATAGGCCACGCTCAGGTTGGTACCCAGCCGCACCTCGCCGGCGCTCGGGGTCAGCTCGCCGAGCAGGATCTTGAGCAGAGTGGTCTTGCCGGCGCCGTTGCGTCCGATCAGGCCGATGCGCTCGCCGCGCTGGATCTCCAGCGACAGATCTCGAATGACGATGCCATCGCCCCCGCGAGCCTCGGCGTAGCCGTGGGTGACGCCCTTCAGCTCGACCACACGTTTGCCGCTGCGCTCACCGCTGTCGACCTGGAACGACGCCTTGCCGGTGCGCTCGCGTCGCTGGGCGCGCTCATCACGCATCTTCTCGAGCGCTCGCACGCGCCCTTCGTTGCGCGTGCGCCGGGCCTTGATGCCCTGACGGATCCAGCTCTCCTCCTGGGCCAGTTTCTTGTCGAACTCCGCCCGTTCACGCGCCTCGACCTCGAGCTCATGCGCCTTCTGCGCCTGATAGGTGGCGTAGTCGCCGGGGTAGCGGCCCAGCCGTCCGCGATCCAGCTCGAGAATGGCGGTCGCCAACCGCGACAGGAAGGCGCGGTCGTGGGTAATGAACAGCACCGCGCCTTCAAATGCCAGCAGCTGGGTCTCGAGCCAGGCGATGGTGTCGATGTCGAGGTGGTTGGTGGGCTCGTCGAGCAGCAGCAGATCGGGGCCGGCGACCATCGCCCGGGCCAGCGCTACACGCCGCCGCCAGCCGCCGGAAAGATCGCTCATCAGGGTGTCCGCCGGCAGGCCCAGCCGGGTCAGCACGGTATCGATACGCTGATGGAAGGACCAGCCGTCGAGCGCCTCTAGCCGGGTCTGCAGCGTTTCCAGACGGCGCATGTCGGGCTCGGCCTGGGCCACCAGCTGGTGATACTCGGTCAGCAGGGCGCCGGTCTCCGGCAACCCCTGGGCCACGAGCTCGAAGATCGTCGCCTGATCGGCGTCCGGCAGCGCCTGCTCGAGCACCCCGATCTTGAGCCCGGGGGCGCGCCAGACGTGGCCATCGTCGGCCTGATTGTCGCCAGCGATCAGCCTCATCAGGGTCGACTTGCCGGTGCCGTTACGGCCGACCAGCGCCAGACGCTCGCCTTTCTCGATGACCAGGTCGGCGCCATCCAGCAGGCTGTGGTGCCCATAGGCGAGTTGCAGTTGTTCCAGGCGAAGCAGGGCCACGTTGATCCTCTCGGTGGTGATGCATGCATGATCGTCGGCCATTGTACCCTGCCGGGGCGGCTGCACCGATAGCAGGCTGCACTCGCGGGGCCGGCGTTCTACAATGGGCGGCTTCGAAACACCCACTGCAAGGAGTGCCGCTTGAGCGACACGCCCCACGACGCCCTGTCCGCCACCGACTCGCCGCTCCCCGAAGCGCTGCGTCTCTCCGCCCCCGCGGCACTGGTCGACATCGGCGCCAACCTCACCCACGAGAGCTTCGCCTCCGATCTGCCGGCAGTGCTGGCCAGGGCCGAGGCGGCCAACGTGCGCGCCCTGGTCGTGACCGGCGCCGACCCCGATGGTTCCGAGCGTGCCTGCGAGCTGAGCCAGTGCTACCCCAACCTGTGGGCCACCGCCGGCGTACATCCGCACCACGCCGCCGACTGGGATGCCGCGCTGGAGCGTCGTATGCGCGAACTGCACGCCCAGCCCCGGGTGGTGGCAGTGGGCGAATGCGGGCTCGACTTCAATCGCAATTTTTCCTCGCCGGCGGACCAGGAACGGGCCTTCGAGGCGCAGTTGGCGCTGGCCGCGGAGTCCGGGCTGCCGCTGTTCCTCCACGAGCGAGACGCCGGCCGACGCATGCTGGAGATGCTGCGCGAGTGGCGCCACCGCTTGAGCGATGCGGTGATCCACTGCTTCACCGGCGAGCGCGATATCCTCTACGGCTATCTCGACCTCGATCTGCACATCGGCCAGACCGGCTGGCTGAGCGACGAGCGTCGCGGCCACCATCTACGTGAATTCATTGGCGAAGTACCCGCCGAACGCCTGATGGTGGAGACCGACTGCCCCTATCTGCTGCCGCGCAATCTGCCGGCCAAGATCAAGGGCCGTCGCCACGAGCCGGCTCTGCTACCTTGGATAGTGAGGGAGCTGGCGCGCTGGCGCGGCGAAGACGAGGAGACGCTGGCCCGCGTCACCACCCGGACCGCCAGCCGCTTCTTCCGTCTGCAGGAGACTTTCGAGCCATGAGCGAATTTCCCGGTTTCATTGCCGTGGAGACCGGCGATGACAACGCCATACCGCTGGCGATCGCCTGGGCGTTGCCCAACGGCCAGGTCAAGCACACTCTGATCCAGCCCGATGATGACTGGCTCGACGAGGAGCTACTCTCGCTCGGAGGCTACGGTCTGGACGAGCTGCGCCAGCTCGGCGTGAGCCCGCTGGACGTGCTGCGCGAGCTGGAGAACGACCACTTCAGCCAGACGCTCTATACCGCCGGCGTGCAGGATGACGAAGCGGCGCTGTCGCGAATGTTCGACGACTTCGGCGTCGACCCGTTCGTCGAACTGGCACCGGCGGAGATTCTCTACCCGGATCTATCGCCCGGCGAGTGGTCGCGCGCCCGTGGCGAGCTTTTCGGCGAGCTGGGGCTGGAGCCGCTGCGCCCGGAGCACGAAGTCCAGGTGATGCTCTATCTGCACCAGCGCCTGACCCAGGGGTGATGGCTGCGGCTGGCAGCGGTGATCAAGCGCTGGTGAGCACCGCTGCCAGCCGCGCGCGACCGGTTGCGATCGCCGCCTCTCGCGTCTCGCACCGACGGTAGAACGCCCGCAGCGTGGCGGCGAAAGCCTCGGCACGCGGCGGCAAACCCTGTTCACGATAGCGCTCGGCGCGTGCCGCGACCTTGGCGGCGAAGGCCTGGCGGTCGACGGCGACGCCATCGAGATTGTCCACGCTGACCTCGAAGGGCTTGGCGCAGGCCTCGCACAGCAGCCGCTCCAACGCCTGCGGGGCGACCTCGACCCGTTCGAACACCGCCTGCTGGTCGGCATCGCGGCCGTCCGGTTCGTACCAGTAGCCGTAATCCTCCAACTGACGCCGCGCCGCACCGGCGATGCACCAGTGGCTCACCTCGTGCAGGGCGCTGGCGAAAAAACCGTGGGCGAAGACGATACGGTGATAGCCGATATCGCCACCGGCAGGCAGATAGATCGGCTCGTCGCCGCCCTTGATCAGGCGCGTATTGAAGGTGTCTGCGAAGACCCCATCGAATAGCGCCATGACATCATCGATTGCGTGCACCATCACTCCTCCTGAACCGGCCGGCAGTATACGTAAGTCCATGCCCGGCGCCGAGCATCCCCCTGCGACTCCTGCTAATATTCCCGCCCTGTCCGTTCGGTCAAGGAGCGAGCCGTGTCGACCCTCACCCGCCTGCCGCGCTGGCGTCGCGAAACGGCGGCGCTGCTGCGTCTGAGTCTGCCGATCTGCGGCGCCCAGCTGGCGCAGTCCGGCATGAGCGCTGCCGATGTGATCATGTCCGGGCGCGCCAGCGCCACCGACCTCGCGGCGGTCTCGGTCGGGGCCAGCCTGTGGGTGCCGATGATGCTGCTGATGACCGGGACGCTGATGGGGCTGACACCGCTAGTGGCCCATCAGATGGGTGCCGGCCGGCCCCAGCACGTGCGCGCCAAGGTGCACCAGGCGCTATGGGTCGCGCTGGTATTCGGCTGCCTCGCGGCACTCATCCTCGGGCTGGGCTCGGGTCTGGTGTTCCGCTGGATGCATGTACCCACGGAGGTCGCGGCCCTGGCCACCGGCTATCTCGGCGCTGTCGCCTGGGGGATTCCGGCGGTAGCGTTCTACCAGGCGCTGCGCGCCTTCTCCGACGGCATGCATCACACACGCCCGGCGCTGTGGATCAGCCTGATCGGGCTGGCGGTCAACGTGCCCAGCAACTATCTGCTGATCTACGGCGGCCCGGGGCTGGTCGAACTGCTGGGTAGCGGCGTGCCCGCGCCGCTGCAGCAATTGCCGGCGCTGGGCGCGCTGGGCTGCGGCATCGCCACCGCGCTGTCGATGTGGTCAATGTGTCTGGGCATGGCCTGGTACACCCGCCGCAGCCGCGCTTACGCCCCGGTAGTGATCTGGACCGCGCCGACCGCGCCGCGTCTGAGAGAGATCGGCGAGCTGCTCTATATCGGTCTGCCCATCGGGCTGGCGATCTTTTTCGAGGTCACGCTGTTCACCGTGATCACCCTGCTGGTGGCCTATCTCGGTGAAGTCACCGTCGCCGCCCACCAGATCGCGCTCAACGTCACCTCGATCCTGTTCATGCTGCCGCTGTCGCTGAGCATGGCGCTGACGGTACGGGTCAGCAATCGGATGGGGGCCGGCGACCCGGGGGAAGCCCGCTTCGTGGCCTGGAACGGAGTGGCCGTGGGTCTGCTGCTGGCGCTGTTCAACTGCGCCGTGCTGTGGCTGCTGGCGCGCCCCATCGTCACCCTCTACAGCGCCGATAGCGCCGTGCAGTCATTGGCGCTCTCGCTGATCTTGCTGGCGATGCTGTTCCAGGTCTCGGACTCACTGCAGGTCAACCTGGCGGGCGCACTGCGCGGCTACAAGGACACCCGGGTGGTGATGGGCATCACGCTGATCGCCTACTGGGTCATCGGGCTGGGCGTGGGGCATACCCTGGGGCGTGGCCTGGCAGGAATCCCCGAACTGGGCATCTATGGCTACTGGATCGGCCTCAACGCGGGCCTGACCGCAGCCGCCCTGATGCTGGGCTGGCGTCTGCTGATCAAGGGCCGCACATCGCGCCAGGCCGCACACGACGGTGGAAAATCGACAGCCGGGGCTTAACACCCCGGCAGAGGCTATGCTAATAGTGACCTCAAGCCTTCATGACAGTGGTCGTATGTCGTGACAGTAGCTATAGATGATAGATAAGTGATAGATAGACAAGGGGTAGCGAGCAGATCTTAGACAGTGGCGTGACGCGGTAACCAGCCACACGAGGCAACAGCGAGTGATATAACCACAGCGGCTGCAGGTGGTTCCGAGGCCCAAGCCGACCGATTGCCGACCAGGAGGGTAGCCATGGGAAGCCAACTTTCCCCCCGCTCCGCGCAGATCATCGATCTCGAGACCATGAGGCACCGGCTAAGGGCAAGACAGCGGCTGGTCAGATTGTCGCCCGAGCTCGACGGGCTGGAAATGCTCTACTATCTCGCGTCCGAGCCCGACACCCTTTACGCCATGCCGCTGCTGGCCTGGGGGCTACGTGAGGATGGCGAAGTAGTGGGACTGGTGCCGTGGATGGAGAGCCTCAGCGCCTGCCACGAACTCGATGACCCGGAGTACGGTCATTTCGTCGGCTACCGCGACCCCGAAACGCGGGAGATCTTACACCTCGCCCCGGAGCACAAGATCGCCGAACTCGAGCATGCCGCGGCCTATTTCGACTATGAAGAGACGCTGGACATCTCCTTGACCCAGCAACTGCCGGAGACCCAGGGCACCCACGCCCTGTGCATGGACAGCGATGGGCGTCCCTGGCAGTTGAAGCAGATCGTTGCCTGGCATCTCTACAGCGACGGCACCGTCGATGCCATGCTGGTCGACGACGCCCGCGTCGAGTCGCTACCGGTGCTGCCGGGGGATGACTGCCTCTATCCCGGGCGTAGCCGGCACGAGACCCTCTATTTCTTCCAGCGCTATATCGCCAATCGTATTCGCAACGAAGATCCGGACACGCTGGAAGCACTGGCACTGATGGTCATGCCGGGCAGTTGAGCCCGGCAATTCACGCTTAGCCGCCAAGCCGCAGCCGATAGCGATAGCGTCCTTCCTCTTCGCTCTGCTCGATCAGCTCGTGCCCCAAAAAGCTGCAGAACTTGGGAATGTCGCGCGTCGTCGCGGGGTCGGTGGCAATCACCTGCAGAATCTGCCCCGGCTGCATGTCGCGCACCTTGTTGTGCATCAGCATGATCGGCTCCGGGCAGTAAAGCCCTTGGGTGTCGAGCGTCTCTTCCTGCGCTGTGTCCTGACTCTGCATGTCGCCCTCCTCCGGCGCCGTCATCCGTCGATCCGCACGTGCACGGTGACTTCTTCACGATCATGATACAGGTGGCGACAGGCGATGGTCGCGCTGACACCGTGGGCATGCAGCGTCTCTTCGAGCCGTACCAGGCAGCGCCGCACTTCGTCCCAGCGCTTCTTCATCGGCAGCTTGAGATTGAAGATCGCTTCTCGACACCAGCGCCGCATCAGCCAGCGCTCGACCATGTCGATCACCCGCATCGGCTTGTCGACGATATCGCAGACCAGCCAGTCCAGACGATAAGGCGGCTCCCAGACGAAGCCATCCTCGCGCAGATGCTCGACCTGGCCGGTGGCCATCAGGGCCTTGTCCATGGGGCCGTTATCGATGGCATAGACGAACAGGCCCTTGCGCACCAACTGATAGGTCCAGCCGCCGGGAGCCGCGCCGAGATCGACCGCCTGCATCCCCGAAGAGAGCCGCGTCTCCCAGCTTTCCTTCGGGATGAAGGTATGCCAGGCCTCCTCCAGCTTGAGCGTGGAGCGGCTAGGAGCATCGGCGGGGTGGCGCAGGCGCAGCACGCCACCGGGATGCTCGCTACGATTGCCGGGAAAGCTGATCCCTACCTGGACACGATCGCCGGCCAGCCAGAACAGATGCAGCCTTCTACCACCGGCCTTGCGGCGCAGCCCGCCACCGCGCTTTAGCGCGCTCTCCAGCGGGCGGCTGAGCGACTTCGCCAAGCGCCCCAGTGCCTTGCCATCATTGGTATCCGGGGTCTCGTGCCAGACCGCCTCGAAGCTCCAGCCGCTCTCCTCGACCAAGCGGGTAATGGGCGAGATCCGATCTTCCCGGTCCAGGGTCAGCGGCATGAAGGCCACCAGCGACTGACGCGCGAAAACCAGGGATGCCAGCGGCAGCTGGCGATGCACGGCGTTGGCCGGGCCCGATTCGGTCTGCCAGCAGACGAAGCCGCTATCGGGTTCAGCCAGGGCGATATACCCCAGCTCGCCAGCCGCCGCGGTGCGCTCGGTAATCTCCGCAGCCAGGTCGGATTCGAAACCGGCTCGACAGTAAAGCAGCCATGCGTTGGGGACTTGGCTCACAC
This sequence comes from Gammaproteobacteria bacterium MFB021, assembly GCA_000737985.1. GTDB lineage: Bacteria > Pseudomonadota > Gammaproteobacteria > Pseudomonadales > Halomonadaceae > Salinicola. The sequence goes on from JNVT01000010.1 coordinate 62,815, forward strand.
TCGCCTCTTTTTTCGGATACTCATCAATCGTGGGCGACACGATACCACGTGTCGTCAGGGAGCAGGTGCTGTCCCAGAAAGTCCGGCGTCGAAACCGCCGTATCGACACGTCCAAAACGAGTGAACCCCAGGCTCTATCGAGACTGGGGTTCGGTATCGATGCCTGACAGGCTCTCGTACACGCTCAGGCGCTCCGCGACTTTACTCGTCTCATCCTGAAACTCGCCCTTCGGGCTCGCTGAAACGGTTCCCGTTCGTTCCCGACGAACGGGGCCAGGGAGAGCCCCCTAAACGAGTGAACCCCAGCCTCTGTCGAGACTGGGGTTCGGTATAGGTGCCTGACGATGACCTACTCTCACATGGGGAGACCCCACACTACCATCGGCGCTAAGCGGTTTCACTTCTGAGTTCGGCATGGAATCAGGTGGTTCCCACTCGCTATGGTCGTCAGGCAAAACTGACGTCGACATAAACCTGCGACACGCTTTCACGCGCCAGCTTCACATCGACCAATCTGGATCATGCTGATGATACGTCTCTCGCCTATCCGGCCATTGTCGCGATGTGATCGCCCGACCCAGACCCCTTGGGGTTATATGGTCAAGCCTCACGGGGCATTAGTACACGTTAGCTCAACGCCTTGCAGCGCTTCCACACCGTGCCTATCAACCAGCTCGTCTTGCTGGACCCTTTAGGAGACTCGAAGTCTCAGGGAGATCTCATCTTGAAGGGGGCTTCCCGCTTAGATGCCTT
>JNVT01000011.1 GCA_000737985.1 Gammaproteobacteria bacterium MFB021
CGCCCGGCGCGTCGCGCCCTACCGCCGCATGCAGGTGTGGGATGGAGAGGGCGGCGGTGAGATCGGCTTCGATGCCGATGAGGTCGGCGTCGAGGCGCTGGGGCACATCGTCGAGAACGATCTACTGGTCGCCGGGCTCGAGGCGCGGCTCGAGGCGCTGCCCCAGGTCACCTGCCTGCGCGGCGTGCGCCTGACCGGCTACACCCGCGAGGCGGGGCAGGCGGTGATCACCCTGGACAGCGGCGAGCAGTGGCGCGCGCCGCTGGTGGTGGGCGCCGATGGGGCTCACTCACCGCTACGGACCCTGGCGGGCATCGCGCTCTCCGCCCGCGATACCGGCCAGGCGGCGGTGGTCACCAGCGTTCGCTGCGAGCATGGCCATGCGGGCACCGCGCGTCAGGTCTTCCTGCCCAGCGGCCCGCTGGCGTTTCTGCCGCTGGCGATCGATGGCGCAGCGCACCACTGTTCGATCGTGTGGTCGACCACGCCGGCGGAAGCCCGCCGGCTCACCGCGCTGGGTGAGCAGGAGAGCGGGCGCGCGGCGCTGGCCAATGAACTCGAACGGGCCATCGACGGGCGCCTGGGGCGGCTCGAAGTGATCGATGCCGCGCCGCATTTCCCCATCGTGCAGCGCCACGCCAGCGACTATGTCGCCGAGGGCCTGGCGCTGATTGGCGATGCCGTCCACACCCTGCATCCGCTGGCCGGGCAGGGGGTCAATCTGGGGCTGATGGACGCCGCGGTGCTGGCCGAGGAGTGGATACGCGCCCGCCAGCGTGGGGCCGAGCCCGGCGACCCGCGCATTCTGGCGCGCTATGCGCGGCGCCGGCGCGGTGAGAACGCGGCGATGCTCGCCGCCATGCAGGGTTTCCAGCGGCTCTTCGGCAGCCGTCAGCCTGCGCTGCGGCTGGCGCGCAACTGGGGGCTCTCCGGGGTCGACCGGCTGCCGCTGCTCAAGCGCCTGCTGATCCGCCAGGCGCTGGGCGAATATGGCGACGGGCCACAGCGGTGTCGGTAGTGTGTGTCATCAGACGGCTGCCCATGGGCAGCCGTCTTGCTAGATAACCCGTCCAGGGAGCGCCGGCGTGCCGCTCAGGGCGTCTCGGGCGTGGCGGCAGGCGCAGCGCTCGGGCGTTTGACCACATTGAGCGCCTTGAGCAGGTTGAGCGCTTCGCTCAACTGATAGTCGTTGGCGGCGATAGGCGTCTCCGGGGCGTTGCGCTGCGCGCTGGGGCTGGCGTTCTGCAGGTGGCCGCGCAGATCGGATTCGCGCAGCTGGAAGCCGGGGGTATCGTCGACCTCCAGCCTGCCGCGCACCACGCGCACGTCCGGGGTGATGCCCTCGGCCTGGATCGAGCGCCCGCTCGGGGTGTAGTAGCGTGCCGTGGTCAGTTTGAGGCCGTCGCCGTTGCCCAGCGGCAGTACCTGCTGCACCGAGCCCTTGCCGAAGCTCTGGGTGCCCATCAAGACCGCCCGCTGCTGATCCTGCAGCGCACCGGCGACGATCTCCGCCGCCGAGGCGCTGCCGCCGTTGATCAGCACCACCAGCGGCACGTCCGGCGCCAGGGTGGCAGCGTGGGCGGTGAAGCGCATGTCGTCGTCGACCAGCCGGCCCTTGGTGTAGACGATCAGGCCGCTGGAGAGGAACTGATCGGCGACTTCGGTGGCGCTGGAGAGCACGCCGCCGGGGTTGTTGCGCAGGTCCAGCACCAGCCCCTTGAGCGGCCCCTTGGCGGTGAGCGCTGCCAGCGCCTGACGCGTCTGGTCGCCGGTACGGCTCTGGAACTGGCTGATGCGCAGGTAGCCGTAGCCAGGCTCGAGCTCGCGCTGGGTGACGCTCTCCGACTGGATCGACTCACGCTGCAGGTCGAAGGTGCGCGGCGTCTGCTCGCTGTCGCGCAGGATGGTCAGCTGGATGTGGCTGCCGGGGTCGCCGCGCATCAGGTCGACCGCTTCCTGCAGCGTCAGGTTCTCGGTGGGCGTACCGTCGATGGCGACGATACGGTCGCCGGGCTGGATACCCGCCTTGGCCGCCGGCGTGTCGTCGATTGGCGAGATCACCGTGAGCTGGTCGTCGCGCAGCCCGACCTCGATGCCCACGCCGCTGAACTCGCCCTCGGTGGTTTCACGCAGCGCCTCGAAGGCGTCGGCATCCAGGTACTCCGAGTGCGGATCGAGCTGGCTGAGCATGCCGCGCATGGCGTTGCGCAGCAGGGTCTTGTCGTCGACCTCCTCGACGTAGGCGCGCTTGATGCGTTCGAAGACCTCGGCGAAAGTCTGCACGTCCTTGACCGGCAGGTCGTCGTCGGTGGGCTGGCGTGTCGCGGCCGGTTCGGCGGCCAGCGCCGCACCGGGAATGGCCAGGGCCAGGCTCAGGGCGCAGGCGGCGGGGGCGAGCCACCGGCGACGAGCCAGGGCATTCGAGCGGGTGGGTGTCATGCGGTCTCCGCGACTCGGGCTGGATGAGGGGCCGCTGGCGCCGGCGGGGGCTGCCACCCGGCGCTACGTCAATACGCCTGGCCGGATGATGGAACGGCGTTTGATAACCCCAGCATAGCCTCTCCCGGGGCGGATGTTAACGCGGCGTAAGACGGGAGGGGCTCAGCGCTTGGCCATCCAACGGTTGGGGTTGATCGGCTCGCCGTTCTGGCGCACCTCGAAGTAGAGCGCGGGACGGGTCTGGCCGCCGGTGTCGCCTACCGCCCCCACGGTCTGGCCGTTGGAGACCTGCTGGCCGGGGGTGACCGTGAACTGCTGCAGATGGGCGTAGAGGGTGAGCACGCCATCGCCGTGGTCGAGGATCAGCAGGTTGCCGAAGCCGCGCATCCAGTTGGCGAACACCACGCGCCCGGCGTGCACCGCCTTGACCGCGCTGCCGGCAGCGGCACCGATCAGTACGCCGTTGCGATCGACCCCGTCACCGTCGCCATAATTCGAGAGCACGCGGCCCTGTACCGGCCACGGCAGATCGCCGCGGGTCTTGCGGATGGCGGTCGAGGGCGGCGGCTGCTTGAGTTTGGCCAGCTCCTGCTGCATGCGGTCGAGCAGCCGTTCGACGTGGGCGCGGTCCTGGTTGAGATCCTCCAGCCGCGACTGCTCGCTGGCATAGCGCGAGTCGAGCTTGGCGACCAGCGTCTGGCGCTCGCGCAGGCTGGTGGCCAGGCGTTCGCGCTGCTGGTCGAGATCGCGCTGCACCTGATCGAGCCGCTGGCGGCGCTTGTCGATCGCGGCCAGGTTCTGGTCGAGCTGACGGTTGAGATCGCGCAGCTTGTCGAGGCGTGCCTGGCGCGCCTGCGAGATCGCATTGAGATAGTGCTGCAGGCGATCGACCTCGGCGGGGTCGTCCTGATTGAGCAGCAGCTTGAGCTGCGGCGTGGTGCCGAGCCGATAGAGCGCATCGAACTGCTGCGCCAGGGCCTGGCGCTGGCGGTGGCGCTCGGCGTCCAGGGTCTGGCGCTGGGCGCTGAGTGTGGCGACCTGGTCGTCGAGGTCGTGGCGCTCGTCCTGGAGCGTATCCATGCGCTTGTGGATCGCGCCGATCGCGGTCTCCACCGTCTCGAGCTGGCTCTGGGCGTCGCCGCGCGCCGCCTGGGTCTGCTTGAGCTTGCCCTGCAGCGCCTCGATATCGGTGGCCAGGCTATCGAGACGCGCGCGCGCCTCCTGCGGGTTGGCCTGACCCCATGCCGGGCCGGCCAGCAGCAGGCTGCCGGCCAGCACGATCACCCCCAGACGCAGACTCCCGCGCGTCACGAGCGCCGGGGTCCTGCGGTGTCACACTGTACTGCCGCCATGCCCGCGTCAGGCCCCTTTGATCAGCACGTTGCCGGTCATCTCCTCGGGAACCGGCTGGTGCAGCAGGTGCAAGAGCGTCGGCGCGAGATCGCACAGGCGGCCATCCGCCTGCAGCGTGGCCGCGTCGTCCTGGCCATCCCGATGCACGTAGACCAGCGGCACCATGAAGGTGGTGTGGGCCGTGTGCGGGTTGCCGGTCTTGGGGTCGGTCATCAGCTCGGCGTTGCCGTGGTCGGCGGTGACCAGGCACTCGCCGCCGGCCTTCTGGATCGCCTCGACCACCCGGCCGAGACAGACGTCGACCGCTTCCACTGCCTTGGTGGCGGCGTCGAGATCGCCGGTGTGGCCGACCATGTCGCCGTTGGCGTAGTTGCAGATGATCAGGTCGTACTTGCCGCTGTCGATCGCGCCGACCAGGGTGTCGGTCAGCTCATAGGCGCTCATCTCCGGCTTCTCGTCGTAGGTTCTGACGTCCTTCGGCGAGGGGATCAGCTCGCGATCCTCGCCGTCGAACGGCTCCTCGCGGCCGCCGGAGAAGAAGAAGGTGACATGAGCGTACTTCTCGGTCTCGGCGATGCGCAGCTGCTTGAGCCCGTGGCTGGCGGCGACTTCGCCCAGGGTGTTGACCAGGTCCTTGGGCGGGAAGGCGACCGGCGCATCGATGTCGTCGGCGTACTGTGTCAGCATCACCAGCCCCTCACCCGCGAGCTTAAGCCGCTCGCCGCGGTCGAAGCCGTCGAAATCCGGATTGACGAAGGCGCGGGTCAGTTCGCGCGCGCGGTCGGCACGGAAGTTGAGGAACAGCGCGGCGTCACCCTCGGCGATGGCGAGCTTGTCACCGTTCGGGCGTACCGCGGTGGCGCTGACGAATTCGTCGGTCTCGCCGCGGTCGTAGGCCGCTTCCAGCCCCGCCTCGGCGCTCTCGGCGACCTGCTCGGCCTCGCCGAGGGCCACCAGGCGGTAGGCTTGTTCGACCCGATCCCAGCGGTTGTCGCGGTCCATGGCGTAGTAGCGGCCCACCAGCGAGGCGACGAAGCCGTTGTCGCCGCCGACCAGCTCGGCGAGCTTGGCGTTGGCGCGCTCGATCGAGGCGCCGGCGCTCTTGGGCGCAGTGTCGCGGCCATCGGTGAAGGCGTGCAGGTAGATGCGCTTGGCGCCGCGGGCGGCGGCGAGCTCGGCAACCGCCAGCAGGTGATCTTCGTGGCTGTGTACGCCACCCGGCGAGAGCAGCCCCATCAGATGCACCGTGCGGTCATTGGCGACGGCGTCGTCGATCGGCGTGGTCAGCGCCGCGATCTCACCCAGCTCGCCATCCTCGATCGCCTTGGTGATCCGGGTGAAGTCCTGATAGACGATGCGCCCGGCGCCGATGTTCATGTGACCCACTTCGGAGTTGCCCATCTGCCCCTCGGGCAGACCGACATAGGGGCCATCGGTGTGGATCAGGGTGTTGGGGTAGTCGCGCTTGAGCCGATCCATCACCGGCGTCTCGGCCCTGGCGACCGCATTGGCGGCGCTATCGTCGTTCTGGCCGTAGCCGTCGAGAATCAGGAGCGCCACGGGGCGCGGCGTGGAAGTCTCTGCCATGACAAGCCTCGGTAAGATCGGATGAACGGAAAACACACAGGGTGACGATACGCACGGCGGCGCGGCGGGCGCGCCCCGGCCTCGCAGCATAGCGTACCCATGGGAGATAGCGCACCCGCGGTATCGGCTCGGCCGGCGTGCGCCTCGTCTCGGCTGCCGCCTCGTGTATAATGGCCGGCGCCCGAAAACGGGCCGTGAGTTTCAGCCAGCGTGGTGCTCTTGCCTGGGTTCAGGTGCCGCGCCAGCGCTTGGCCACGCGCGCCAGGAACCGCGCCGCCGCGTCTTGCGGCCCGGCGCTTCCCGGCCCCAGCATTCCCGCTTTGAGAGTGTCGGCAGACCCATGATCGATCAGTTGTTCGAATTCATTGAAAATCATCCGCTGCTGGTCAGCGCCTTCCTGGTCGTGCTGCTCGCGTGGCTGGCGTTCGAGGCCAAGCGGGGCAGCGCTTCCGGCGTCTCCACCAGCGAAGCGACCACGCTGATCAACCGCGAAGATGGCGTCGTCATCGATATCCGCGACAGCGCCGAGTTCAAGGCCGGCCATATCGCCGGCGCCAAGAACGTGCCCCAGGCCCGCCTCAAGGAGCGCCTGGGCCAGTTGGAGAAGCACAAGGACCAGCCCGTGGTGGTGGTCTGCAAGCATGGCCAGAGCTCGGCGGCTGCGGTCACCGAGCTGAGCCAGGCGGGCTTCTCGCGGGTCTACAAGCTCAAGGGCGGCATGGCCCAGTGGCAGGCCGACAGCCTGCCGGTGGTCAAGCGCTGAGCCGACCCGATACGCGCCCGTCCGCGGGCCACACGCCAACCGCTCCGATCTCATCCAAAGGAAACGCACCATGGCGGAAGACAACAATCAGCAGGGCACGCAGGAACAGCAGCTCCAGTTCTCCCTGCAGCGCATCTACGTGAAGGACATCTCGTTCGAGGCCCCCAACTCCCCGCGCGTGTTCCAGCAGCCGTTCAAGCCCAAGGTCGGTCTCGATCTGGACACCACCAGCGAGTCGGTCGGCCAGGATCTCTACGAGGTCGTGGTCAAGGTGACGGCCCAGGTCTCCAACAACGAAGACGACGCCACCGCCTTTCTGGTCGAGGTCGAGCAGGCCGGCCTGTTCCGTATCGCGGGCCTCGACGGCGCGCAGCTCGACCACACCCTGGGCGCCTTCTGCCCCAATGTGCTCTTCCCCTACGCGCGGGAGTGCATCGATAGCCTGGTCGGGCGCGGCAGCTTCCCGCCGCTGATGCTGGCGCCGGTCAACTTCGAGGCGATGTACGCCCAGAAGCAGCAGCGCGCCGCCCAGGCCAGCGACACCACGCAGTAAGCGCGCCATGGCCATGCCGCGTATTCATGTCGCCGCCGACTTCCGGGTCGGCGGCGACGTCGTTCTGCCCGAGGGGGCCGCGCGCCACGTGGCGCTGGTGCTGCGCCTGGGCGAGGGCGCGCCGCTCAAGCTCTTCGACGGTGCCGGGCTCGAAGCCCACGCCCGCCTGATCGAGGCCGGGCGCAAGCGCGTGGTCGCGCGCGTCGAGTCGCTCGCATCCGGGCGCGGCCAGTCACCGCTGGCGGTGCATCTGGGGCAGGCGATCTCCAAGGGCGATCGCATGGATTATGCGATCCAGAAAGCGGTGGAGCTGGGCGTGGCGGCGATCACCCCGCTCTACGTCGAGCGCGGCGATGTGCGTTTGAAGGGAGAGCGCGAGGCCAAGAAGCTCGCCCACTGGCAGGGCGTGGCGGTCAGCGCCTGCGAGCAGTGCGGGCGCGCCAGCGTGCCACGGGTGCATCCGCCGCAGACGCTGGACGCCTGGCTCGCCGCGCGTGACGAGCGTCTGCGTCTGGTGCTCCACCCCGCCACCGACGACAGCTGGCGCCAGGCCGAGGCGGTCGACAGCGCCGCACTGCTGATCGGCCCCGAAGGCGGCCTCACCGACGCCGAGGTCGCCGCTGCGCAGCATGCCGGCTTCCAGCCGCTCACCCTCGGCCCGCGCATCCTGCGCACCGAAACCGCCCCGGTGGTGGCACTGACGCTGCTGCAGCATTACTTCGGTGATCTCTAGACCGTTCAGGCGTGGGTGAGGGCGGCCGCGGATGACGCCGCGTTGCCATCCTCGGTCGTGGCACGGTTGACCAGCTCGCGCGCCTTCCGCGTGGCGTCGTGGATCTCGTTGGCCAGCTTGCGCACTTCGCTGGCGACCACCGCGAACCCGCGCCCGCTCTCGCCCGCCCGCGCGGCTTCGATGGTCGCATTGAGCGACAGGATATTGGTCTGATCGGCAATGCGCTGAATGGTCGAGACAATATCGTCGACGCTGGCGATGGTCCGTTCCAGCCGGGCCTGCTGCGCCTGCTGTGCCTCTTGCATCAGTGACTGCTCGTGCTGAGCATGGATATCCACCAGCGCCCCGACCACGCGCAGCGGCCGGCCGTCGGCATCGCGCCGGGTCTGACCCCGCCCGCGGAACCAGCGATAGGCGCCGTTCTTGCACTTGAGGCGGAAGGTGATGTCGTAGGGTGTCTGCCCCGAGTAGTCGTTCAAGTGGTTGCCGAACGCCTGAATGGCGCCCTCCTTGTCCTCGGGGTGCAGGCGGCCCGACCAGCTCTCCAGCACGTCCGGGAACTCCTCCACGGTCTCGAATCCCAGCAGGCGGCGGAACTGCGGCGACCACCAGAAAGGGTTGTTGGGATTGACCGGGTCGCCGGCGATTACCTCCATGTCCCAAAGACCGTCATTGAGCATCTCGCGCGAGAGTTCGAAGCGGGTCACGACCTTGTCGAGTTCGGCCTCGCGCAGCGTCTGGTCGTGGATGTCACGCAGTGAACCGGCGACGATCAGCGGCGCGCCGTGGGCATCGCGCAGCGTATCGCCCTGGGCGCGGAACCAGCGGTAATCGCCGCTGCGGGTGGCGAGCCGATACTTGACATCGAACTGCGTGCGCCCGCTGCTGTCCGCCAGGTGGGCCTTGAACGCCGCCAGGGTGCGTGCCTTGTCTTCCGGATGCAGCCGGTCCGACCAGCTACCCAGTACGTTGGGAAAGTCCTGGGTATCGCGAAAACCCAGAAGACGTCGGAACTGCTGCGACCACTGGAACGGATTGCTCGGGTCGGCGGCGTTACCGTTGCGCACGGTCATGTCCCAGAGACCGTCGGAGGTGACATCGCAGATCAGATCGAAGCGCTGCTGGAGGTGTTCCAACGCCTCGGCGGTCTCGGTGTCACCGCTGTCGCCGGCGCGGGCGATCAGCTCGGCCATGCGCTCGACGAGGGGGCCCAGGCGGCGTGACTCGCGGGGATTGCCGAAGCTCGGGATTTCACCGAGTTCGAGCTGTGTCAGCAGGCGGGAGATCGCCTGGGGTGTCTTGGAGGTGGTTGGCCAATGCATCGTCCCGGAGTCCTTTCCTGATTTCGAATTAAAGTTCGAGCGCTGGGCGGGAGTTATCGGCCTGACGAAAATTTAATGTAGGGCGCCTGTGGCGAAACTTGTGCGTGCAGACGCGTTGCCGGCCTAGGTGGAGCGCTGGAGACGAGCAGGGGGCACTCAATGCGTGGCACGCTCGCGGCGGTAGTCGCGGGGTGCCACGCCCATCATCTTCTTGAATTGACGCGAGAAGTAGTAGGGGTCGTCGTAGCCCAGGTCGGCGGCGATCTGGCCTACGCCGAGCGGGGTGACATCGAGCAGGTAGCAGGCGCGGCTGATCTTGAAGTGCTGGAACGCCTGCATCGGCGTCTGCCCGGTCTGGCGCTTGTACTCGCGGATGAACTGGCAGCGCGAGAGCTCGCTGGTGGCCTCGACCAGCGTGGCGAGTTCCACCCGGCGGTCGAGGTGCGCCTGCAGCCAGGCGTTGACCCGGGCGACGTCCAGCACCGCGTGGCGCGCCTCGCGCTGATGGCGCACCAGGGCGATGTAGGTCAGCAGCGCCTTGAGCTGATTGGCGGCGTGGATCAGCGGCAGCGTGCGAAAGCGTGTCACCACCGACAGCAGCAGCTCCCACTCGGCGACGATTCGCGGATGGTGGCCAATAGGGAGACACACCTCATCGTGGGAGTCGGCGATGGCATCGAAGTAGTCCGCCGCCGCCGTGCCGCCCAGATGCACCCAGTAGATCGTCCACGGATCGCGCGGGTTGGCGCGGTAGCGATGCGCGCGCTGCGGGCGCAGCAGCAGCACCTCGCCGGCGCGCACCGGAAAGAGCTTACCCGCGCACTCCACCATGCCTGACCCCGCCTCGCAGTAGATCAGCAGATGATCGCGCGGGGCCGGCCGCCGCATCTGGTGCCCGGCCGCATGGGGATAGAAGCCGACTCCATGGGGTAGACACTCACGGCACAGCGGGTGGGTCTCAAGCGTGGCGATCGCCGCCTGCGGGATCACCACTCGGCGTCCGCTCAGCGGCAGCGGCCAGGGCGAGGTCTGGGCCGACAATGGTGGCAACGGCTGGCGCAACATTGTCCATCTCCCGGCAATTTCCACCATCTTATGACCGCCAGGCGCGTGGTACACCTTAGCCATTGATCGAACGGCCCGGCTCGACACGGCTCGGGATCACCCTCACAGACGGACCGAGCGGCGCAGCCGGTGGATCCACGCCACGGCGCCCACCGGTGTCAGCTCGGTCTGCCAGCGCGTCAGGAGCGAACCATGACCCTAAGGCTGCCTCAACTGATCGCGGGCGAATTCGCCCAGAGCGAGAGCGAACACTGGATCGCGGTCACCGACCCCGCCACGCAGCAGGTGCTGTGCGAGGCGCCAGCGGCGACCCCGGATGAGATCGAGCGCGCCGTGGCCTCGGCGCGGGCGGCCTTCGAGCGCTGGCGCGAGGTGCCGGTGAGCGAGCGGGCACGCTTGATGATGCGCTACCAGGCGTTGCTCAAGGCTCACCAGGAGGAGATCGCCGTGGGGCTCTCGCGGGAGACCGGTAAGACCTTCGAGGATGCCAAGGGTGACGTGTGGCGCGGGATCGAGGTAGTCGAGCAGGCCGCCAACGTGGCGTCGCTGATGATGGGCGAGACGCTGGAGAACGTGGCCCGGGGCATCGATACCCACGCCTGGACCCAGCCGTTGGGCGTGTGCGCGGGGATCACCCCGTTCAACTTCCCGGCGATGATCCCGCTGTGGATGTTCCCGCTGGCGATCGCCTGCGGCAACGCCTTCGTGTTGAAGCCCTCGGAGCAGGACCCGATGACCCCCAACCGGCTGGCGGAGCTGTTTCTCGAAGCCGGCGCGCCGCCGGATCTGCTCCAGGTGATCCACGGTGGCCGCGAGCAGGTCGATGCGCTGCTCACGCACCCGCAGATCGCCGCGGTCTCGTTCGTCGGCTCGGTGGCGGTGGGCCAGCATGTCTACCGTACCGCCACCGACCATCTCAAGCGCGCCCAGTGCTTCGCCGGAGCCAAGAACCACATGGTGGTGATGCCGGACGCCGCCCCGACCCAGGTGGTCAACGCCCTGGTGGGGTCCGCCTGTGGTGCCGCCGGCCAGCGCTGCATGGCGATCAGCGTGGCGGTGTTCGTCGGCAGCGCGCGCGAGTGCATCGAACCGCTCACCGCCGCCTTCGCCGAGCTGCGCCCCGGCGCCTGGGATGACCCCGATGCCGCCTACGGCCCGCAGATCAGCCCCCAGGCCAAGGCGCGGATTCTCGACCTGATCGCCCGCGGCAAGGCCGAAGGGGCGACCTGCCGGCTGGATGGCAGCGACTGCCAGGTGGATGGGCTGCCCGATGGCAACTGGGTGGGGCCGACGCTGTTCACCGAGGTCACCCCGCAGATGGCGATCTACCGCGAGGAGATCTTCGGCCCGGTGCTCTGCTGTGTCTGCGTCGACACCCTCGACGCGGCGATCGCGCTGGTCAACGCAAGCCCCTACGGCAACGGCACCTCGATCTTCACCGCCAGCGGGGCAGCGGCGCGGCGCTATCAGCAGCGGGTCGAGGTGGGCCAGGTGGGCATCAACGTGCCGATTCCGGTGCCGCTGCCGTTCTTCAGCTTCACCGGCTGGAAGGGCTCGTTCTACGGTGATCAGCACGCCTACGGCAAGCAGGCGGTGCGCTTCTACACCGAGACCAAGACGGTCACCAGCCGCTGGTTCGAGGAGGAGGCCGTGGCCGGGCCCAATCTTTCGATTCGTCTCGAGTGAGACGGCACGAGTCAGACGGCACGAGTGAGACACTGCTGGGGCTCATGCGATCGAGTGAGCCCCATCTCCAGGGAGAAGAGACGATGAATATCGCATTTTTCGGTGTCGGTAACATGGGCGGGCCGATGGCCGCCAATCTGGTCAAGGCGGGGCATACGGTGCGTGTCTTCGATCTGCTGCCGGCGCTGGTCGAGGCGGCGGTGGCCGACGGCGCGAGCGCTGCCGCTACGCCGCGCGAGGCGGTCACCGGGGCCGAGGTGGTGATCAGCATGCTGCCATCGGCGGCGGCGGCCCAGGGGCTCTATCTGGGCGACGGCGCCGCTGACGCCGGCCTGCTCGAGACGATCGACCCGGCGGCGCTGATCATCGACTGCTCCACCATCGATGCCGCGACTTCACGCGCGCTGGCGGCGCCTGCCGGCGAGCTGGGGCGAGTCATGCTCGATGCCCCGGTCTCCGGCGGCGTGGGCGGGGCCCGCGCCGGCACCCTGACCTTCATCTGCGGCGGCCCGGCGGCGGCGGTCGAGCGCCCCCGGCCCGGGCTGGAGACGATGGGGCGCAACGTCTTCCATGCCGGCGACAGCGGCGCCGGGCAGACCGCCAAGATCTGCAACAAC
>JNVT01000012.1 GCA_000737985.1 Gammaproteobacteria bacterium MFB021
GGTCGCCGGCATGCTCCACGGCATTCTCGCCGACCAGCCGCCGGCCCAGGTGCTGGGCTTCGCCACGGCGCTGGCGGCGGACGCGGTGCGGCATGTCGGCGTGGGCCGGCCCGAGGCCGCAGACTTTTCCGAACTACTTCAACAAACGCGCGTGCAGCGGCTCGACGAGGCGACGTACGCGGGGGAGAGCGCATGAACGTGATTCTGATTACCGCCTGCCCCAGCGGCATGGCGACGACCTTCCTCGGCGCGCGCCGGCTCGAACAGGCCGCCAAGCGGCTGGGCTGGCAGGTGTCGGTGGAGATGCACGGCCAGGGAGGGGGGGGGGACACGGGCACAGGCCGGGGGAAAGTGGCGGGGGTGGGGGGGGGGGGGGGGGGGC
>JNVT01000013.1 GCA_000737985.1 Gammaproteobacteria bacterium MFB021
TACGGCGTCGCCTTCTCCAGCCGCGCGTAGAAGAAGCCGTCGTGGCCGTTCTGCGCGGTCAGGAGCTGGCGGCCGTGGCCGGCGGGCTGGCCCCAGGTGAGGTCGTCGGGAGTGGTGGCGCGGGCATCCGGGGTGCGCGCCAGGAAGGCGGCGATCTGCTCGGCGTTCTCGGCCGGCAGCACCGAGCAGGTGGCGTAGAGCAGGGTGCCGCCGGGGGCGAGCTGGCGCCACAGGTTGTCGAGCAGGCGCGCCTGCAGCGCGGCGAGGTCGCCGATGTCGCTGGCGCGGCGGGTCAGCTTGATGTCCGGGTGGCGGCGGATCACCCCGGTTCCCGAGCAGGGGGCGTCGAGCAGGATGGCATCGAAGCCCGCGCTCGGTGCCGCAGCGTCGGCGCTGTCCGAGGTCTGGCCCAGCGTCTCGGCGAGCGTGGCGCTGCTGGCATCGAGGGCGCTCAGGCGGGCGTCGAGACCCAGCCGCTCCAGCGTGGCACCGACCCGCGCCAGCCGGCCGGGGTCGATATCGCTGGCGGTGAGGTCGAGGGTGAAGCGTTCCAGCAGGTGCGCGCTCTTGCCGCCGGGGGCGGCGCAGGCGTCGAACACCCGGGCGCTATCGCGGCCGTCGAGCGCCGGCGCCAGCAGGTCGGCGCAGAGTTGGGCCGATTCGTCCTGCACGCTGACGTCGCCCTCGGCGAACCCCGGCAGCTGGTGCACGTCCACCGCCGCGGCGAGCTGGATGCCATCAGCGGCGAACTGGCAGGCGCCGGCCTCGATGCCGGCGGCAGTGAGGCGTTCGAGGTAGGCGTCGCGCGTGCTTCGGCGGCGATTGACGCGCAGGGTCATGGGCCCGGCCTCGTTGTTGGCCGCGCACAGGGCTTGCCAGGTGTCGGGCCAGGCCTGGCGCAGCGCCTTGAGCAGCCAGGCGGGGTGCCATAGCGCCACCGGCGGGTCGCGGGCGACCTTGGCCTGGAGCGCCACCGATTCGCGCTGGAAGCGGCGCAGGCAGCCGTTGAGCACGCGGGTGGCCCAGGCCTTGCCCAGCCCGCGGGCGGCACCGGCGGTCTCGCTGACGGCGGCGTGCGCCGGCACGCGCATGTGCAGGAGCTGGTAGAGGCCCAGCAGCAGCAGCGCCTGCACGTCGCTGTCGCGCTTCTTGAACGGCTGGCGCAGTAGCTCCGCGGCCAATGCATCTAGGCGCGGATAAGCGCGGCAGACACCGAAGCAGAGCGCCTTGACGAAGCCGCGGTCGCGCTCGGCCACCGCGTGGGCGGCGATCTCGCCATCGAGTGAGGCCAGCGAGCCTTCGCCGTTGATCACCGGCACCAGCAGCTTGGCGGCCACGGCCCGTGCACTGATTGCGCTCATGCGTCGGCTCCTGTCGACTCTTCTGACTGGCCCAGGTCTGGCTGGCCCAGGCGCTGCCCGGCGCCGAGCCGTGACGCCTTGGCGTTGAGCAGGTCGCGTGCTGCCAGCGGCTTGCCGCCCGGCAGCTGCAGCCGGGTGACCCGCAGTACCTCGCGTCCCTCGCTACCGCAGGCGATGCGCAGGGCGTCGTCCGCCGGGGCGAGCAGGGTGCCGGGGGGCGTGGCGGTCTGGGCGGTGTCCGTCTCGGCCTCGGCCAGCCACAGGCGCACGCTGTCGCCGTCGAGCCGTGTCCAGGCCACCGGCCACGGGTTGAAGGCGCGCACCCGGCGGGCTAGCGCCGCGGCGGGCTGGCGGAAGTCGAGTTCGGCTTCGGCCTTGGAGAGCTTGCTGGCGTAGGTGACCCCGTCGTCAGGCTGCGGCGTCGGAGTCAGGTCGCCCTCGCTCAGCGCGTCGAGGCCGGCGATCAGAGTTTCTCCACCGAGGGCGGCCAGGGTGTCGTGGAGCGTGCCACCGGTGGTGCTGGCGTCGATCGGCGTGCGCCGCACCAGCAGCATGTCGCCGGTATCCAGGCCGGCATCCATCTGCATCAGGGTGATACCGCTCTCGCGGTCACCCGCTTCGATGGCGCGCTGGATCGGCGCCGCACCGCGCCAGCGCGGCAGCAGCGATGCGTGCACGTTGAGGCACCCCAGCCGCGGCAGGTCGAGCACCGCCTGTGGCAGCAGCAGGCCATAGGCGACTACCACCATCACGTCGGCTGCGAAGTCGGCCAGCGTCTGCTGCGCCTCGGGCGTCTTGAGCGAGGTCGGCTGACACACCGGCAGGGCGTGATCCAGCGCCAACTGCTTGACCGGGCTCGGCGTCAGCTTGCGTCCGCGGCCGGCGGGGCGGTCGGGCTGGGTGTAGACGGCGACGACCTGATGGCGCGAGTCGAGCAGCGCCTGCAGGCTCTCGGCGGCGAAGTCGGGCGTACCGGCGAAGACGATACGTAGCGCGCGGCCGTCGGTGCTGTGGCTCATGCGGCGGGGTTCCTCTCGAAGCACGAAAGGCTGGCGTCACAGTGACGGCCGGCCTCGAACGAAGACTGACGTGGGCGAATCCGGATCAGGCGTCCTGATCCTGCTTGTGGCGCTTCTGCATCTTCTTGAGCACACGGTCGCGCTTGAGCGGCGACAGGTAGTCGACGAACAGCACGCCTTCGAGGTGATCGCACTCGTGCTGGATGCAGTGGGCGAGCAGGCCGTCGGCGTCGAGCTCGTAGGCCTTGCCGTCACGGTCGGTCGCTTTCAGGTGAACGCGCAGGGCGCGCGGTACTTCGGCGTAGTAGTCGGGGATCGACAGGCAGCCTTCCTGCAGCGGCTGACGCTCGTCATCCAGCGGCGTGTAGCTCGGGTTGATCAGCACCAGCGGCGAGCTGCGGTCGTCGCTGACGTCCATGACGATCACGCGCTGGTGCACGTCGATCTGGGTCGCCGCCAGACCGATGCCCGAGGCGTCGTACATGGTCTCGATCATGTCGTCGACCAAGGCGCGGATCTCGTCGTCGACCTGCGCCACCGGGGCGGCCTTGGTGCGCAGGCGGGGATCGGGATATTCGAGGATGGTTCTGATGGCCATAGCGTTCTGGGTGCCCGTCGGCGTGTTGACGTAATCCGCTATTGTAGAGCCGCGGCGGTGCGTTCTCAAAATCCTGTGACGCGATCGGGGCTTTCTAGAGTGCATTCAAGTCCCGTCGGCACGGGCCGATCTATTCCTGACAGGCGCGGCACCGCCGCGCGACCGATATCCCGCGTCAGGAATAAAGCGATGGCGAACGGCCTGCGGCTCCCACCCACTCGGTTCTTTCGCCGCCTGGCGTCATCCGCACTCGGCTGTGCGCTCTTGATGTTCACGCTGGCCGGGCCGGGTGTGACACCGGCGCTGGCCTACACCCTCAAGCCCGATGCCCCGAGTCGCTATCAGGTGCGCCCTGGCGACACCCTGTGGGGCGTGGCGGCGCGCTTTCTCGAAGACCCCTGGTCCTGGCGCGAGCTTTTGCGGCGCAACCCCGGCGTGGCCGGGCCCGAGCAGCTCTACCCCGGCGATGTGCTGGTGCTCGACCCTGGCGCCGGTGGGCCCGCGCTGCGTGTCGAGCGTGGCCGTGGTGAGACGGTCAGGCTCTCGCCCCAGGTGCGACGGGCGCCGGTGCGAGAGGCGCTGCCCAGCCTGCCGCTGGAGCGGATACGGGTATTTCTGAAGGCTTACCGGATCGTCGATCCCGCCCTGCTGGACTCGGCGCCGCGGGTGGTGGCGGGGCAGGGTGGGCGCCTGCTCAGCGGCGCCGGGGATCGGCTCTACGCCCAGGGGCGGCTGCCAGCGGTGGGCACGCGGCTGGGCATCTACCGCGCGGGAGACGACTACCGCAATCCAGCTGACGGTGCTCCCCTGGGGCGTGAGCTGCAGCGCCTGGGCGAGGCACGGGTGGTTGAGCGCCAGCCTGGCGTGAGCGAGCTGGAAGTGCTCGATGCCGGGCGCGAGATCCGCGCCGGAGACGTCCTGCTGACGCTGGACGACGGCGGCATCACCACCGAGTTCCTGCCGCGGGCGCCGGCCTCGCCGATCACCGCGACCCTGCTCGCGGTGCCCGGCGGGGTGCGCTTCATCGGGCGCGACGACGTGGTGGCGATCGATCGCGGGCGTGCCGACGGGCTGGAGCCGGGGCACGTGCTGCAGGTGATGCGCCAGGGCGAGCGGGTACGCGCCGCCGACGGCGAGGGCTGGATCACCCTGCCGCCACACGAGGCGGGCGCGGTGATGGTGTTCCGAGTCTTCGACCATCTCGCCTATGCGCTGGTGATGCGCGCCTCCGAGGCGCTGGCGGTGGGGGATCGGCTGACCACGCCCCAGGCACTTGGCGCCACGATGGCACGTGCGGAGGCGCCGTGAGTTCGGCGGGGCCGACACTGCGCGACTGGCTGGCGCTGGCTGCACTGCCCGGGCTCGGCCCCGCGCGGCTGTCGCCGCTGCTGCAGCGCTGGCGCGAGCCCGAGTCGCTAGCCTGGCCGCAGGGCTGGCTGGCGGCACTACCGGCTCGGCTGGCCCAGTCGCTGCGGCTGTGGCTCGATCATCCGGCGAATAGCCCGCTCGGGGCTTCGGTCGAGGCGGCGCTGGCATGGCAGGCCGAGAGCCCGCACCACCATCTGCTGCATCCGGGGCATGCTGCCTGGCCTGCGTTGCTCGATCAGCTCCCCGACCCGCCGCTGGTGCTGTGGGCCAAGGGCAATCTGAGCGCGTTGGTGCCGCCGGCGATCGCCATCGTCGGCACCCGCAAGCCGACTCGAGAGGGCGGTGACAACGCCGCGGCCTTCGCCCGTGACTTGATCGCGCGCGGCTTCGGCGTGGTCAGCGGCATGGCGCTGGGTATCGATGGCATCGCCCAGCACACCGCGCTGCAGGTTGGCGGCGCCACCGTCGGCGTGCTCGGCTGCGGCGTCGACGTGGTCTATCCGCCGCGCCACGCCGGGTTGTACCGCGATCTGCTGGCGGGTCGCGGACTGCTGCTGTCGGAGCATCCGGCCGATACCGCCGCGCATCCGCGCTTCTTTCCGCGCCGCAATCGGCTGATCACCGGGTTGTCTCAGGGCGTGCTGGTGGTGGAAGCCGCGGAGAAGAGCGGCTCGCTGGTCAGCGCGCGCCTGGGTCTCGAACAAGGGCGCGAGGTGTTCACCCTGCCGGGCTCGATCCACAACCCCCAGGCCAGCGGCTGCCTGCGGCTGATCCAGCGCGGCGAGGCAGCGCTGGTGCGCAACGTCGACGACATACTGGCCGAACTGGGGCACTGGACACCGGCAACGGCTGGCGAGCAGCTGGACACGGCGCCATCCGAGGCTGCCACGCCACCGTTCACGAGCCCGGAGGCGTCGGTCGGGCCGCACGCCGGGGTATTGGCGCAATTGAGCGATACCCCGACGCCGATCGACGTGCTGGTGGCAGCGTGCGGCGAGTCGGTCGCCACGCTGCAACTGGCGCTGCTCGAGCTCGAGCTGGAAGGGCAAGCGGCGCAGACCGCGGGCGGCTGGGTACGCCGCCGCGGTTGAATGTCGGCTAGACAGGATCTGTGCTCGGCCTCCGGACGTGGTTCGTCTCGGAGGCCGAATACGTTGGGTGATTTGCAAACCAATCGCGCGGCTCAGGGCGTCTCCGGGCCGCCCCACTGCTGCAGATGGTTGCGCCGGGCGCGGGCTTTCTGCGCGTCGTCCAGGCCCCAGTCGTTGTGATAGAGCGCGCCCTCCCAGGCGCCATAAGCGGGGTTGGGCAGCACGATGTAGCGGCTGCCGAAGGCGTCCGGCTGGGCCTCGACGGCAGCGCGCCGGGCCTCGGCGCTGGCACGCTCGAAGCCCGCCGAAAAGTCGCCCAGATTGTCTCCCATCAGCAGGATCACCCAGTGCGACTGCGCCACCCGCTGGCGGCGTGCGGTCTTGTCGCTGCTCTCGATGCGCGGCAGGAAGTGCGCCTCGTCGGCATCGGGGAAGCCGACCTGGCGCAGGTTGCGCAGCGTGGCCGGGGTCTCGTCGGCGCGCCGATTGGTGATGTAGAAAACGGCCACCCCGCGCGAGGCGGCGTAGTCGAGAAACGCCTTGGCCCCAGGCATTGCCCGAGCGCTGGCCTTGTCCACCCACTGGTGCCAGGTATCGCTCTGATAGTTCTCGCCGCTGGCGATCAGCCACGCTTCGTAGGGACTGTTGTCGAGCACCGTTTCGTCGACATCGACCACGATCGCCGGGGGCCGCTGCTGCCCGTCGGCGGCGGCCAGCGCGCGGTCGAGGTTACGCCGCGCGAGATTGAACGCCTGGTGGCTCAACGCGGCGTACTCACCGGAGGTCTGCATCCACAGCGTCGCCATCACCAGCTGATCGGAGAGCGCGGACGCCGGCGGCTGGTTCGTCTGCTGGGCCGGCTGCTGGGCGCAGGCGCTGAGGCCGCCGGCGCAGACCAGGCCGAGCAGCGCGAGGGATAGAGACGATCGTGTCATCGTGGGCTCCTGAAACAAGGTGAGAGTCGGGGTGACGCCGGGCACGTTTCGGTACGCTGCCACTCGTTTCACTATGGCCGGCCTACGCCGCGGGCGCCATCTTCGCTGGCCGCAGTCCGATACCTGGCGCCCAAGGTCTGATCTTGGGTGCGCCTTGCGTCAGGGTGCGACGCTCGGGCGCGGGGGTGAGCCTGAGGCGGCGTGTTACCATCGCCGCAGCTTGAACAAGGCAACTCGAGGAAGCGGAGATGTCAGAGTGGGCCGCCGCGATTGCGGCGCTGAAACAAGGGGGCGTGATCGCCTATCCCACCGAGGGGGTCTGGGGGTTGGGCTGTGACCCGGACGACGCCGATGCGCTGGCGCGAGTGATCGCGCTCAAGGGACGCGCCAGCGACAAGGGCTTGATTCTGATCGCCGGCAGTCTGGAGCAACTGGAGCCGTGGCTCGCCGGCCTGGACGCCGAGCAGCGCGGGCGCCTGGCGGCGAGCTGGCCCGGCCCCAATACCTGGCTGATCCCCGACAACGGGCGCGCCCAGCCGCTGCTGCGCGGCGACCACACCACGCTGGCGGTGCGGGTCAGCGACCACCCGCTGGTGCAGCAACTGTGTGCTGCCTGGGGCGGGCCGCTGGTCTCGACCTCGGCCAATCGTGCCGGCGAGGCGCCTGCCATGAGCGCGCAGGCGGTGCGCGAGACCTTCGGCGGCGACGTGGCGGCGATCGTCGACGGCCCGCTGGGGGGGCGAGATCGCCCCAGCACGATCCGCGACCTGCTCAGCGACCGCGTGCTGCGCCCCTGAACCGGACGGCTGTCACGCGCCGCGCCCGCCTGACAGCCAGCATGCGACTCTTGGCAGCCGGCGCCCCATTTCCCGTACCGCGTAGAAGGACATCGACCATGGCACATTCGCACCTCGACAGCGTCAAGACCTACCTGCTCTCGCTGCAGGACTCCCTGTGCGACTCGCTCGCGGCACTGGATGGCGCCAAGAGCTTTGCCGAGGACAGCTGGGAGCGCGCCGAAGGCGGCGGGGGGCGCAGCCGGGTGATCGAGGAGGGCGCGCTGTTCGAGAAGGGCGGGGTCAACTTCTCCCATGTGTACGGCGCCGAGCTGCCCGCTTCGGCCACCGCCGCTCGCCCCGAGCTGGCCGGGCGCAGCTTCCATGCGGTGGGAGTCTCCTGGGTGCTGCATCCGCGCAACCCGCACATCCCCACCGCCCACGGCAACGTGCGTTTCTTCATCGCCGACAAGCCCGGCGAGGCGCCGGTGTGGTGGTTCGGCGGAGGCTTCGACCTGACCCCCTACTACCCCTACCTCGAAGATGCCCAGCACTGGCACCAGGTGGCGCAGCGCGCCTGCGAGCCGTTCGGCGAGTCGGTCTATCCGCGCTTCAAGGCGTGGTGCGACGACTACTTCTTCCTCAAGCATCGCAACGAGACACGCGGCGTCGGCGGGCTCTTCTTCGACGATCTCAACGAGTGGCCGTTCGAGCAGTGCTTCGCCTTCCAGCGCGCGGTCGGCGATAGCTTTCTCGATGCCTATCTGCCGATCGCCGAGCGACGCCGCGAGACCCCGTTCGGCGAGCGTGAACGCGACTATCAGGCGTTCCGCCGCGGGCGCTACGTCGAGTTCAATCTGGTCTGGGACCGGGGTACCCTGTTCGGGCTGCAGAGCGGTGGACGTACCGAATCGATCCTGATGTCGATGCCGCCGCTCGCGCGCTGGCAGTACCAGTGGACCCCGGAGCCGGGTACCCCGGAAGCGCGCCTGCTCGCCTATCTCAAACCGCACGACTGGCTGAACGCCACCCAGGAGCCGCAACCCGCATGAGCGATCGTTACGCTGTCTTCGGCAACCCTATCGGCCACTCGAAATCGCCGCGCATCCATGCCGCCTTCGCCGCGCAGACCGGCGAAGCGCTGGTCTACGAGGCGATCGAAGCGCCTAGCGACGATTTCGCCGGCGCCTGGCGCGCCTTCGTCGCCGGCGGTGGGCGCGGGGCCAACGTCACCGTACCGTTCAAGCAGGAGGCCTTTGCCCTTGCCGAGGTGCATACCCCGCGTGCGCACCTCGCCGGTGCGGTGAACACCCTGTGGCTGGACGCCGACGGCCGGGTCCACGGTGATACCACCGATGGCGTGGGGCTGGTGCGCGACCTGCAGACGCACGCCGCCCCGCTGGCGGGCGCGCGGGTGCTGCTGCTGGGGGCGGGTGGCGCCTCGCGCGGGGTGATTCAGCCGCTGCTCGAGGCCGGCGTGGAGAGCCTGCGCGTGGCCAACCGCACCCCGGCCAAGGCGCAGGCGCTGGCGGCGCTGTTCGCCGATAACAACCAGGTCGTGGGCTGCGGCTTCGAGGCGCTGGAAGGGAGCTTCGACCTGGTGATCAACGCCACCAGCGCGAGCCTCGCCGGTGAATTGCCGCCGCTGCCGGAGACACTCTTTGCTCCCGAGGCGCTGGCCTACGACATGATGTACGGCGCCGAGCCCACGGTCTTCCTGCGCTGGGCCGCAGCGCACGGTGCGCGCACGGTGGACGGCCTGGGCATGCTGATCGAGCAGGCGGCGGAGTCGTTCTGGCTGTGGCGTCAGGTACGCCCGGAGACTGCGGCGCTACTCGAGACGCTGCGCGCCGAGCTTTGAGGGAAACACTGCATAAATGCCTGCACGCGCGAATGGCTGCGTTACGCGGTACTCGAAAGCTCGCCTAACCCCAAGTTATGTCTCGCTGTCTGCGTTCCGGGCGCCTTGCCCTTCATCT
The DNA here is from genome assembly GCA_000737985.1 of Gammaproteobacteria bacterium MFB021. Taxonomy (GTDB): domain Bacteria; phylum Pseudomonadota; class Gammaproteobacteria; order Pseudomonadales; family Halomonadaceae; genus Salinicola. The sequence continues at coordinate 9,128 of JNVT01000013.1, forward strand.
CGTTCGGCGATTTATTCAGCTTTCCCTAAGACCGCGCATTGCTCGTCGCGCTCGGTCAACCGTTTGCGATCTCAGCCCTTGGTGCAGTCGCCGAACGTAGAGTGCGGGCGTAAAGCCCAGTCGTGAGGCACAGATGGCAGACGGCCGCCGCCGGAGCGTTCCGGCGGCGGCCGTCGTCGTTGCAGGGCAGGATGTCTTCGGCTCACGCCTTGCAGTTGGGCCGCCGCCCGGCCGCCTTGGCCTGTTCGTAGCGCGGCACCGCTTCGTCGAGGCGGTTCTTCAGCCCGCTCATGCGCTGGTCGTTGCTGGGGTGGGTCGACATCCACGCCGGCGGCTCGCCCTGGCTGTTGGCGGCCATGTTCTGCCACAGATCGAGGCTGGCGCGGGGGTCGAACCCGGCGTCCGCCATCAGATCCAGACCCACCAGATCGGCTTCCGACTCCTGCTTGCGCGAGAACGGCAGGATCACGCCGTACTGCGCCCCGGCGCCCAGCAGACCCATCACCTGTTCGCCGCCCGCGCCCTGCAGCCCGGCGGCGCTCTGCAGTACCGACAGCCCAGTCTGGGTGGCGGCCTGGGTGGAGACCCGCTCGTTGGCATGGTGCGCCAACACGTGACCGACCTCGTGGCCGATCACCGCGGCGAGCTGGTCCTGGTTGGTGGCGACCTTGAGCAGCCCGGTGTTGACACCGATATAGCCGCCGGGCAGGGCGAAGGCGTTGGCAGTGTCATCCTTGAACAGCTTCACCTGCCACTTGCCGATACCGGCGCTGGCCGGCACCTGGGCGGTGATGGCGTCGGCCACGCACTGCACGTAGCTCGCCTGGGCGCCGCCCACCGTGGGCAATTGCTGCTCGTACTGGCTGAAACTTTGCTTGCCCATCTGGGCCAGCTCGTCATCGGAGTAGAAGGCGAGCTGGTTGCGCCCCAGAGGTGAGGTGCTACAGGCGCTGAGTAGCGCCGCGACGCCGAGAACGCCCAGGGCGCGGCGCGAGAGGGTGAGTGACATGCGGGTCTCCGAATACGAGTCTGGCGTTATCGTTGCTGTCTTGGCTGACGTCGAGTGCGGGCCGGTAGGGTGGTAACCGAGTCGGTTCGTCGCGTCAGCCCGTCCAAGATACCCGGCCTGCCCGGGCGGTCAACCGGGGCGTATTCCGGGCGTCGAGCACCGCTCACTGGCCGGCTCCGGCGTCAAGGCGTGGGCGCTGGGGCGGTCTCGGCGCTGGTCTGCGTGCCGACATCGAGTTGCACGGTCGGGGCAGAGACCACTCGGGCCAGCGCCGGCGGCAGTGTGGGGGTCAGACTGAGATGACTGCCCGGCGGTAGTTCGCCGCTGGCGCTGAGTCGGCGCGCCAGATCGAGCAGTGAGGCGACCTTCTGCGCACGGCTGGCCAGGGCGTCGATGCCGCGCGGCTCCAGCGCCGCCGGCAGCGTCACCGTGGTGGTCTCACCCGCGTGCAGCGGTACCGGCTGATCGAACTCGCCGGCGACTGGCTCGGTTCCAGGCACCTGGAGTTGCCAGGCAAAGCCCTGGAGTTCGAGCGACGGCGCGTTCGCAGGCAGCGAGAGCGCCAGCGGCAGATCGATATTCACCGGCAGCCCGGCCAGGGCCAGCCCCGAGTTCAATAGGGTTTGCTCGTCGATGCCCGCGAGGCCGGGGGCGAAGTGATAGTTGCCGATACGGACGTTATCGACGCCGAGCGAGGAGAGCGCGATACGCCCGAGCAGGACACCGAGTTGGGGCAGGGCGAGGCAGCCGCCGAGCAGGGAGATCAGCAGCAGAGCGCAGGCAAGGCGGGCACGAGACGTCATCGTCTCTCCTCGAAGGGAGTCATGGGGGGCGCGCGCGAGGCCCGGCCTGACTGGACCCGGCGGCGCGCGCGGCACAAGATACGCTCATCGTGGCGATTGGCAATCCCCCGCCAGCGCCGGACGTGCGATATCGACCCGAGGAGACCCGAAAGATGGATGGAGAGCTGGCCCAACGGCTGAGCCGACTGCTGGAACGTGTCGAGGCGTGGCTACCCGAGCAGCCCCCGGCGGTGGACTGGACCCGCGACGTGGCCGCGCTGTGGCAGTCGCATCCGCTGGGCGGCCAGCTGGTACCGGTGGCACCGCGGGATGCGGTGGGGCTCGACGACCTGATCGGCGTGGAGCGCCAGAAGCGGGCGCTGGTCGACAACACCCGCGCCTTCCTGCAGGGGCGCCCGGCCAACCACGCGCTGCTGTGGGGCGCACGCGGCAGCGGCAAGTCGTCGATGGTGCGTGCGCTGCTCAACAGCCTGGCCGGCGAGGGGCTGCGCCTGATCCAGGTCGACCGCCACGATCTGGTCGCGCTGCCGGTGCTGGTCCAGCGCCTGCGCGATCACCAGCATCGCTTCGTGGTCTACTGCGACGATCTCTCCTTCGAGGGCAACGACGACGCCTACAAGGCGCTCAAGAGCGTGCTCGACGGCACCCTGACCGGGCCGCCGGAGAACGTGCTGCTCTACGCCACCTCCAACCGTCGTCATCTGCTGCCGGAGTCGATGGCCGACAATCAGCAGACCCAACTGGTCGACGGCGAGCTGCATCACGGTGATGCGGTGGAAGAGAAGATCTCGCTCTCCGACCGCTTCGGGCTGTGGCTGGCGTTTCACCCCTTCGATCAGCAGGCCTATCTCGAGGCGTGCCGCCACTGGGTCGAGTATCTCGGTGGCGCCGAGAGCTGGGGCGAGGCGGCGCGGGCCGAGGCTAAGCGCTACGCCACCCTGCGCGGGGTGCGCAGCGGACGTGCGGCGTGGCAATTCGCCTGTCAGTGGGTAGGAACGCAGGCTATTCGTCCCATTCAACATCAGTAGGATACGATATTCTTCTCGGGAGCGTTCCTCTGGTCAAAAGGGATGAGGCGCGCCTTCATACCCTTGCTGCTCGAGAGGATTCGCGTGAAAGTCCTACGTCTGCCCCTGCTGCTCATTTTCCTGGGTAGCCTACTGCTGGCGCTGTTCTTCGGCTGGATGCTGGTCCAGGCACTGCATAACGACCGTGAGGCGTTCCGGCGCGATCTGGCGTTCCAGTCGAAGGAGCAGGGCATCACCGTGAGTGCCGCCCGCGCCGGGCTCGAACGCCGCGTGCAGGTGCTCGCCAATACCCTGGCTGCCGATCCGGTGATCCGCAACCTGCTGCTGCAGGCGGCGCGCGAGATGCCGACCTCGCCGGCGCGCAATGCGATGTTGCGCGATCGCCTGCGGGCCAATCTTCAGCCCTACTGGGAGGCGCTGCGCGAGAGCGGGGCGCTGGAGCTCAATCTGTTCCTCCCCGATGCCAACGACATCGACCCGCTGGTGAGCATGGATCCACCCGACACGCATGAGCAGCATACGGGTGACAGCGACTATCTACTAAGCCGGGCGCAGCACTTGCGCACGGTGGTCTTCGGCATCGAGTTCGACGGTCAGCGCGCCACCACCGGTGGGGTAGCTCCCGTGCTGCACCCCGACGAAGGGCGTGATGGATCTCTGGTCGGTCTGCTCGAGGTGGAGTTCGGCGTCGTGCCCAATGTCGAAGCCTTGTCGCACCAGTTGGAAAGCGGGGTCGCCATTCTCCTTCGCGCCGGTGGCGACGATGCCACGCCACGCTGGCGCGTAAGCGAGAGTTCCGCTGGGCCGATCGCGCAGTGGCTGGACCAGCAGCAGGCGCCTCGCGTTGCAACGCAGAGCGCCTGGCGCGTGGTCAAGGGTGACGATGGCCACGGCTATCTGCTCACGCTGGTGCCGTTGAGTCAGGCCGGCGACGTCATGCAGCGCCCGGTCACCGCAGTGGCGATCTGGAAGGATATCTCACTGCAGCTTAAGCAGCGCGACGAGCTGGTCATGGCCACCTGGCTGCGCTGGGGGCTGGCCTGGCTGATCGCCGAGGCGTGTCTGCTACTGTTGCTGTGGGGCACGCGTCGGGTCACGCGTGAGACCATGCTCGCCCACCAGCAGCGCCTGGAGCGGCAGAAGCGCTCGCTGGTCGGGCTCAACCAGAGCCTCGAGGCGCAGAAGGAGGCGCTGCAGACGCTCAACGATATCGCTGCGCTGCAGGAAACCTCGTTCCCGCTGCTGGTGGAGCGCGCACTCCAGGCGGGGGCGGCGCATCTCGACATGCCCTACGCGATCGCCAATCGGATCGATGGTGAGGAATACATCATCCAGGCCGCCTATTCGCCGGACGGCCGCTTCGTGCGCGGGCAAACGCTCAAGACCAGTGATACGTTCTGCAGCGCGGTGGTGGCGCGCAGCGACGTGGTGGCATTCACCGACGCCGACACCCAGGGCTGGAGCGACCACCGCTGCCGCCTGCTGTTCGGTCTCAAGAGTTATATCGGCGCACCGATCTGGGTCCACGGCCAGCGCTTCGGCGCGCTCTCCTTCAGCAGCGAGCAAATCCGCGGTCGGCCGTTCGACGAGGCCGACCGCGAGTTCGTGCGCCTGCTGGCGCGCTGGGTCGGGGCGACCCTGATGCGCTGGCAGGAGGTCGAAGCGCGTGACGAAATGGCCGGGCGCCTGGCCAAGATCGCTTCCCAGACACCGGGCATGATCTATCAATACCGTGTCGATAACGCAGGCAACGGTACCTTCCCGTATGCCAGCGAGGCGATTCGTACCTTCTACGGCATCAGCCCGGAGCAGGCGGCGCAGGATGCCTCGATGGTGATTGAGGCGATCGTGGAAGAGGATCGCGGCAAGGTGATCGAGTCGATTCGTGAATCGCGCGAGAACCTGACGCCCTGGCACTGCGAATACCGCATACAGCATCCCGATGGGCACGTGCTGTGGCTGGCGGGGCAGTCGATTCCCGAGCGCGAGCCGGATGGCGCCACGCTATGGCACGGCTTCGTCCACGATGTCACCGAACGCAAGCGCAGCGAACGCCTGAAGACCGAGTTCATCTCCACCGTCAGCCACGAGCTGCGCACGCCCTTGACCTCGATCTCCGGCTCGCTGGGGCTGATCCAGGGCGGAGCGCTGGGCACGCCGCCGGAGAGCATGCGCGCGATGCTGAGCGTGGCCCACAGCAACGCCCAGCGCCTGATCATGCTGATCAACGACCTGCTCGACATGGAGAAGCTGGTTGCCGGGAAGATGACGTTCCAGATGCAGGAACAGCCGCTGATGCCGCTGATCGACCAGGCGATCGAGGCCAATCAGGCCTACGCCGATCAGTTCCGCGTCCATTATGTGATCACCGAGCGCCTGGACGAGGCGGAGGTCAACGTCGATGCCATGCGGCTGCAGCAGGTGCTGAGCAATCTGCTCTCCAACGCCGCCAAGTTCTCGCCCCCCGACATGCAGGTCGAGGTGCGCGTGGAGGCGATCGGCGAGCGTCTTCGGGTCAGTGTGATCGACCACGGCCCGGGCATCCCCGAGGCGTTTCATGAGCGTATCTTCCAGAAGTTCTCCCAGGCCGACGGTTCGAGCACACGCAAGCAGGGCGGTACCGGGCTGGGCCTGGCGATCACCCGCGAGCTGGTCGAGCGCATGCGCGGCTCGATCAGCTTCTTCTCCGAGGAGGGGCAGGGGGCCTGCTTCTTCTTCGAGCTGCCGCGCCTGGTGCGCCCGGATGCCGCCGAGCGTGCGGCGTTGACCGAGCGCCTGGCGGGGCAGGCGGAGGAGGCCGGTGTCGCTCCCGGCGCGCGCCTGCTGATCGTCGAGGACGATCCGGACACCGCCCTGCTGCTGGCGATCCTGATCCGACGCTGGGGCTATCAGGCCGAGGTCGCGCACACCCTGGAAGAGGCGCTAGGCTGGATAGAGCGGCGCAGTTTCGATGCTATCACCCTCGATCTGATGCTGCCCGATGGCAGTGGCCTGACCCTGTTGCGCCAGCTACGCGAGCAGCCGGAGACGCGCGATCTGCCGGTGCTGGTGGTGTCGGCGATCGCCGAGGAGGGGCAGTTGGAGATCGGTGGCCAGCTCAACGCCGTCGACTGGCTGGCCAAACCCTTCGACGAACGGCGTCTGGCGCATGCGCTCAAGGGCTCGTTGAATGGGCGCCCGCAGCGCGAGCGCATCATGCACGTGGAGAGCGATGTCGAGCTGACCCGCCGCGTGGCCGGTCAGGTCGCGGCGAGCATGACGCTGGACGTGGCGCGCTCGGTGGCCGAGGCGCGCTATCTGCTCGACAGCAACGACTACGGCCTGATTTCGCTCGACCTGACCGCCCCACAGGGCCCGGGCTGGGAGATCATTCCGCTGCTCAGCCAGCTGCCGCGCCACCCGGCGGTGATCATTCTTTCCGAGCAGGCATTGGCGCCGACCCTGCTCGGCCGGGTCGATACCGCGATCGCGCGTCCTGGGCTCTCCGCAGAGGAGCTGCGCGAAGCCTTCGACCGTCAGCTGCATGGTCGCCGCTGCGATGATGATAAAGACACACAAGGAGACAGCTGACATGCAAGCGTTACATCGGGTTCTTCACGTCGAGGACGATCCGTCGATTCAGGAAGTGGCGCGGATTGCGCTGGAGGTGGTCGGCGGCATGCAGGTCGCCAGCTGCGACAATGGCCAGGCGGCGCTGGGCAAGGCCGCCGAATGGCAGCCGGACCTGATCCTGCTGGACGTGATGATGCCCGGCATCGATGGGCCCACCACCCTGGCGCGGCTGCGTGAGCAGGAGACCACGCGGGAGATCCCGGTGATCTTCATGACCGCCAAGGTGCAGGCCAACGAGATCGAACACTACCGCAGCATCGGCGGGCTGGACGTGGTGATCAAGCCGTTCGATCCGATGACGCTGGCGAGCCAACTGCGCGAGATCTGGGAGCGCATGGATGAGCGATGAGGACGTTCAGGCGCGCCTGGCAGCACTGCGTGTGCAGTACGCCGAGCGCCTGGGCAACGACCTGCAGACGCTGATGGCCCAGGCGCGCGAACTCGCCGCGCGTCAGCGTGCGATCGAACCCCAGGCGCTGGAGACGCTGCGTCTGGGTCTCCACCGCATCGCCGGTTCCGCCGGCACCTTCGGCCTGCCGGCGCTGGGCCAGGAAGCGCGCGAGATGGAGCTGTGGGTGCAGACCGTGCTGGAGACGGCGGTGGCGCCGACCGCACCCATGCTCAGCGCGCTCAGCGACCGTCTCTGCGACAGCTATCGACTACTGACCGATGCCCAGACGCCGGCGCAGGCCGAGTCGCGCACCGGCGACGCCGAGTCAGCGGAAGAGCGTCCGGTGCGGGTGGGGGTGATGAGCCTGGATGCCAGTGAAGCGCTGGAGCAGGCGCTGAGCGGCTTCGGCTACGCCTGCCGACGCTTGGCGGCGCCGAATGAATGGCGCGAGTGGCAGCCCGACGTGGCGGTGATCGATACCGCTTCGCTGAGCGCGGCGAGCTGGCAGGCATGCACCGCGGCGGTGCCCGGCGCCCGGCGTATCCTGCTCAGCGCCGATGGCGGCTTCGACGCCCGGCTGCAGGCGGTGCGCGACGGTGCCGACGGCTTCTTCACTCATCCGGTCGACGTGCCCACGCTGGAGCGGCGTCTGCGCCATCTGATCAACATGCCGCAGCAGGATCCCTACCGGGTGCTGATCGTCGACGACGACACCGAGCTGGCCGAGCACTTTCGCCTGACGCTGAAGGTCGCCGGCATCGAGTCGCGGGTGATCGAACACCCGCGTGACGTGCTGCGTGGCCTGCGTGAATTCGTCCCCGACCTGGTGCTGATCGACATCAACATGCCGGGCTGTTCGGGCCCGGAACTGGCACGTCTGATCCGTTTCGACGACGACTGGCTGCGCATTCCGCTGATCTATCTATCGGCCGAGTCCGATGCCCAGCGCCAGGCTCAGGCGTTGGCCCAGGCCGGTGATGACTTTCTGGTCAAGCCGATCTCCGATGTGGCACTGACCGCGGCGGTGACCGCGCGCGCCCAGCGCTCGCGCCAGCTGAGCCAGGCGCTGGCCCGTGACGGCCTGACCGGGCTGATCAAGCACCCGGCGATCAAGGAGCTGATCGAGATCGAGCAGTCACGCACCCAGCGCAGCGGCGCCGAGGCGTGCGTGGTGATGATCGATATCGACCGCTTCAAGACGATCAACGACACCTATGGCCACGGCACCGGCGACTACGTGATCCGCCTGCTCGCCAACCTGCTGCGCCAGCGCCTGCGTCGGGTCGACCATATCGGCCGCTATGGGGGGGAGGAGTTCGTGGCGGTGCTGCCGGCGTGCTCGCTGGATAACGCGCGCGAAGCGATCGAACGTATCCGCGAGAGTTTCGCTCAGCTCGAGTGTGTGGCGGGGCAGGCGGTGTTCCATGCCACCTTCAGCGCCGGCGTGGCCAGTACCCTTGACTGGACCGACGCCGGCGCGCTGCTGGAGGCCGCCGATCGCGCCATGTACGACGCCAAGCAGGGCGGACGCAATCAGGTGCGGGTGGCGCGGAACGTCACACCACAGACCTGAGCACGCCGCCGTTGGGTGCCCTGCCTCCAGGGCGCTTCAGCGGCGGTTCTTGCGCGCTTCCTTGGTCCGGCTCAGCTGACGCGCGCGCGCCTTCTCGCGATCGTTGGCGTCAGCGTGCTTGTCGTAGGGGTTGTCGCCGGAGCGGAACTCGAAGCGGATCGGCGTACCCCGCACCTTGAGCACCTTGCGGAAGGTATTGGTGAGATAGCGCTTGTAGGCTTCCGGCAGCGCCGACGTCTGGTTGCCGTGGACGACGATGATCGGCGGGTTGCTGCCGCCCTGGTGGGCCATGCGCAGCTTGATCCGACGGCCGTTGATCAGCGGCGGCTGATGCTCGCTGACCGCGTCCTGCAGCAGGGTGGTCAGGCGGTTGGTCGACCAGTGGCTGTTGGCGCTGGCGAAGGCCTTGTCGACCGACTTGTAGAGATCGCCTACGCCGGTGCCGTGCAGCGCCGAGATGAAGTGCAGATCGGCGTAGTCGGCGAAGCCGAGGCGGCGCTTGATGTCCGCGCGCATCTTCTCACGCGCTTCCTGCTCCAGACCATCCCACTTGTTCACCGCCAGCACCAGCGCGCGGCCGCTCGACAGCACGTAGTCGAGCAGGTGCAGATCCTGTTCGACCAGGCCGCTGCGGGCGTCGAGCACCATGATCGCGACATGGCACTCCTTGATCGCCTCTAGGGTCTTGACGATTGAGAACTTCTCGGCGGTTAGGGTGACGTTCTTGCGCCGCCGGATACCCGCGGTATCGACCAGCACGTAGGGCTTGCCGCGGCGCTCGAAAGGGATCTCGATGGCATCGCGGGTGGTACCGGCCTCGTCGAACACCACCACGCGGTCTTCGCCCAGCATGCGGTTGACCAGGGTCGACTTGCCCACGTTGGGGCGGCCGATCACACCGATGTGCACCCCCGGGTGGCCACCCTGCGGGCCGGCCAGCGGATCGCGGGCGGGGAAGGGCTCGAGCACTTCGTCGATCAGGGTGGTGACGTTGCGCCCGTGGGAGGCGGCGATCGGCCGCGGGTCGCCGAGGCCCAGACCCCAGAAGTCGGCCATGCCGATCTGTTCGTCGAGGCCGTCGGTCTTGTTGACCACCAGCCAGGTCTTCTTCTGATTCACCCTCAGGTGATTGGCGATGGCCTGATCCGCCGGCATCAGCCCGGCGCGGGCGTCGACCAGGAACAGCACGATATCGGCTTCGTCGATGGCGGTGAGCGACTGCTCCGCCATGGCGGCGTCGATGCCTTGCTCATCGCCACTGATACCACCGGTATCGATGACGGTGTAGGCCTTGTCGCCGAGCTGGCCGTTACCGTACTTGCGGTCGCGGGTGAGGCCGGGGAAATCGGCCACCAGGGCGTCGCGCGAGCGCGTCAGGCGATTGAACAGCGTCGACTTGCCGACATTGGGGCGGCCAACCAGGGCGATAACGGGGGTCATGGCGATTCGCAAACGAGCAGCGGGAGAATGGCGCCGGCGCGGGAAGAGCGCCGACGACGTCAGGGTATGGGCGAGGATGAAAGCGTACCGGCCTCGTGTTCTGGCGCGATTCTAGCATACACCGCCGCCGGGCACAGACCACGATCCTTCTGCGGCGTGTGCCGGGTCTCGCCAGGCCCCAGACGACGACGGCCCCGCTCGAGCGGGGCCGTCGTCAAGACGCAGAGTGCGCGTCTCAGGGCTTGACGGTCTTGAGGTCGTAGGCGACCAGACGGCCGTCGTTGGCGTAGACGTAGAGACGCTTGTCGCCGGTCAGCAGCGGCAGGGTGATGCCGCTGCCGCTGACATGGACGCGCCCGCTCATCTCGCCGGTGGTGGCATCGAGCAGGTGCACGTAGCCCTCGTAGTCGCCCACCGCGATATTGCCGTCGACGAAGGCGGGCGAGGTCAGCCAGCGCCCTTCGAGGGTGTCGGCGTCCCACATCACGCGGCCGGAGTCGGCTTCGATGGCGAGCACGTGGCTGGCGGCATTGACCGTGAACAGGTAGTTGCCCACCACCAGCGGAGTCAGGTAGCTCGACTCCTTGCGCTCCCACATCACCTTGCCGGAGGTCGCTTCGAGCGCCACGAGACGGCCGTTGTAGCTGGTCACGAACAGGCGCCCGTCGCGGGTCAGCACCGGCTGGCCGTCGAGATCGACCAGCTGATCGACTTCGGTACGGCCCTGGGGCACAGCGACACGCATGTCCCACAGCGGCTGGCCGCTACGGTTGTCGAGGGTGACCAGGCGACCGTTGGCGAAGCCGGCGAAGGTGACCGGCTCGATGGTCCGCGGCGTACCGGTGCCACGCAGGGTCAATGCCGGGATCGAGCTGGAGTAGACCCACTGCTCCTGGCCATCGGCTCGGTCGAGAGCGGTCACCGCGCCGTCGACGCTCTGCGCGATCACCAGCTGGCTGTTGACCTGGGGCGCTGCCAGCACCTCGCTGGAGACGCGCGAACGCCAGGCGAGGCTGCCGTCGGTGCGATCCACTGCCAGCACTTCGCCATTGCGGGTGCCCAGATAGAGACGACCGGGATCGGCGCCGATGCCGCTGGAGATCGGTGTGCCGAGCTCCACCTCCCACTGGGTGTCACCGCCGTCGGTGTCGATCGCGCGCAGATCGCCAGTCTGGTCGACGGCGTAGATCGTGCCGCCATCGACCAGCGGGGTCAGCGGGTACTGGGCGCGGCCCAGACCTTCGCCGATGTCCTGGCTCCAGCGCTCGTCGAGTTCGACGGTGGCGGGGAAGTCCTTGAGCTCCTTGGGCGGATACTGGGGTTCGACGCTACCGGCGCAGCCGGCCAGCAGGGTCGCAGTCAGCCCCAGGGGCAGCAGTAGGCGGGTCAATTTCATGGGGTAGCGTCCTTTGCACCGAGATCGTCGAGCTTGAGCTGAAGGCCGTAGAGCGTCTGATCCGACGCCTGCGCCAGGTTCTGCGCTTCCTGATACGCCTGACGGGCGTCGTCGTCGCGGTCGAGGGAGACGAAGGCGTCACCGCGTACCGCCTGGCGCTGCGCCTCGAGCGCTTCGGGGAAGCTGCCGTCGAGGGTCTTCAAGGCGCTGTCGGCGTCCTTGGCGGCGATCTGCAGGCGCGCCAGTTCGAGCTTGGCCAGCCCCTGCATGTAGGGGCGGTCGCTGTCGGCGATCACCGGTTCGAGCGCCTTCCGGGCGCGAGCGTCGTCGTTGCCGCCCACCGCCAGCTTGGCCTCGATCAGGCCAGCGAGATCGGCATAGAGCGTGCCGCCGTGATCGCTCTCGAGCTTGTCGGCCAGCTCGAAGGCCTGGGCGCGCGCCTTGTCATCGGGGCTATCGCTGGCAGCGATGGCGATGAGCTGCTGATAGGTCACCGAGGCCTCGGCGGACTGGTTCTCCTGATGGCGCTGCCAGGCGTGCCAGCCCAGCACCAGCGCTGCGGCGACGACGATGCCGACCAGCAGCGCGGTGCCGTTGGACTTCCACCACTCCTTGATCGCATCCAGCTGTTCTTCTTCGCTTCTCAGCTCCGCCACGGGCGGTCTCCTTACACTGTGTGACTCGGCGCCCGCTCAATCAGGCGCGCTATCGATGCCGTCTGGGCTGTTCCTGGCGTCACGCCTCGCCGACGATGTGCTCGGCGAGCCAGGCGATGGCTGCGTCCTGGTCCAGGGTCTGCTGCTCGCCGTCATCGCGCAGCGGCTTGAGGGTCAGACGGCCATTGGCGATCTCGTCCTCGCCCAGGATCAGCGCGACCCGGGCGCCGCTGCGGTCGGCGCGCCGGATCTGGCTCTTGAAGCTGCCGCCGCCGCAGTGTACCTGAAGGCGCAGCCCCGGCAGAGTGTCGCGCAGACGCTCGCCCAGCAGCAGTGCCTGGCGCTCGGCGGCGTCGCCCATCGCCAGCAGGTAGGCGTCGACCCCGCCCATGGCTTCGTCGGGGATCAGTTCCAGGGTCTCCAGCAGCAGCATCAGGCGTTCGAGCCCGATGGCGAAGCCCACCGCCGGCACGGCCTTGCCGCCGAGCTGCTCGACCAGCCCATCGTAGCGGCCGCCGCCACACACCGTGCCCTGGCTGCCCAGCGCCGTGGTGGTCCACTCGAACACGGTGCGCGAGTAGTAGTCGAGCCCGCGCACCAGGCGCGGATTGAGGCGATAGCCGATACCGGCGGCGTCCAGGGTCGCCTTGAGCTGCTCGAAGTGCTCGCGCGACTCGTCGTCGAGATGATCGAAGAGCTGCGGGGCGCCGGCGAGCATCTCGGCCATGTCCGGGTTCTTGGAGTCGAGAATGCGCAGCGGGTTGCTGGTCAGGCGCCGCTGCGAGTCCTCGTCGAGCACCTCGCGATGGGCCTCGAAGTAGGCCACCAGGGCCTCGCGGTAGCGCGCCCGGGCCTCGGGCGAGCCCAGCGAATTGAGTTCGAGGGTGACGTGCTCGGACATGCCCAGCTGGCGCCACAGGCGCGCCGAGAGCAGGATGATCTCGGCGTCGATATCCGGCCCGGTCATGCCGTAGGCTTCGATACCGATCTGATGGAACTGGCGATAGCGCCCCTTCTGCGGCCGCTCGTAGCGGAACATCGGGCCCATGTACCAGAGCCGCTGGGTCTGGTTGTGCAGAAGGCCGTGCTCCATTGCCGCGCGCACCACCGCCGCGGTGTTCTCCGGGCGCAGGGTCAGGCTCTCGCCGTTGCGGTCGTCGAAGGTGTACATCTCCTTCTCGACCACGTCGGTGGCTTCGCCGATCGAGCGCGCGAACAGACCGGTCTGTTCGACGATCGGGGTACGAATCTCGCGATAGTCGTAACGCGCCACCAGCGCGCGCAACTGGCGTTCCAGGTACTGCCACGCGGGCGACTGATCCGGCAGTAGATCGTTCATGCCGCGGATGGCTTGTATCTTGTTGCTCAACTGACACTCCTGCCTAAAGCAAAGCGCCGCGGGCTCCCGGCCCGCCGGCGCTGGATGGTTCTTCGAGAGAAAGGGTTCAGGCCCCGCGGGCGATCACGGCCTCGTCGCGCGCTTCCTTCTCCTTGGCCTTGGCCCGGATCAGCGCTTCGAGATCGTCGACCAGATGGTCGTTGCGCAGTTTGCTCGCCGGCTTGCCGTCGATATAGACCAGGTTGGCGGGGCTGCCGCCGGTGAGCCCGATATCGCTCTCCTTGGCCTCGCCCGGGCCGTTGACCACGCAGCCGATCACCGAGACGTCGAGCGGGGTCATGATGTCATCGAGGCGCTCCTCGAGGGCATTCATGGTGCCGATCACGTCGAAGTTCTGGCGCGAGCAGCTGGGGCAGGCGATGAAGTTGATGCCCTTGGAGCGCAGCCGCAGGCTCTTGAGCATGTCGTAGCCTACCTTGATCTCCTCCACCGGATCGGCGGCCAGGGAGACCCGGATGGTGTCGCCGATGCCATCCATCAGCAGCATGCCCAGGCCGATCGAGGACTTGACCGTACCCGAGCGCAGCCCGCCCGCCTCGGTGATGCCCAGGTGCAGCGGCTGCTCGATCTGAGTCGCCAACTGGCGGTAGGCGGCCACCGCCATGAACACGTCGCTGGCCTTGACGCTGACCTTGAAGTCGGGGAAATCGAGCCGGTCGAGGTGATCGATATGGCGCATGGCGGATTCGACCAGCGCTTCCGGCGTCGGTTCGCCGTACTTCTTCTGCAGGTCTTTCTCCAGCGAGCCGGCGTTGACGCCGATACGGATCGGGATGCCATTGTCGCGGGCAGCGCTGACCACCGCCTGCACCCGCTCCTCGCGGCCGATGTTGCCGGGGTTGATGCGCAGACAGTCGACGCCCAGCTCGGCCACACGCAGGGCGATCTTGTAGTCGAAGTGGATGTCGGCGACCAGCGGCACGCTGACCCGACGCTTGATCTTGCCGAACGCCTCGGCGGCGTCCATATCCGGTACCGAGACGCGCACGATATCGGCGCCGGCCACCTGCAGGCGCTCGATCTGTGCGACCGTGGCATCGACATCGAGGGTGTCGGTGTTGGTCATGCTCTGCACGGAGATGGGGGCACCGCCGCCGACGGCGACGTTGCCGACATGGATCTGACGCGAGAGGCGGCGGGTGATCGGAGAGTGCATGTGCATGGTGCTTCTCAGTCTCCCAGCGTGAAGCGGGCGACGTTGTTGCCGCCGGTGTATTGGCCAAGGTCGACCGTCTGGCCGCGGTAGCGCAGCGAGACACCGCTGGCGTTGCCGATGGTCAGACGGAAGGGCGGTTTGCCGCTGGCGGTCGCCTGACTGCCGGCGGACTGCAGACCGCTGAAGATACGCTTGTCGGTGGCGTCGTAGATCTCGGTCCACGACTGCTGGTTGAAGGTCAGCGAGAGCGTGTTGACGTCGGCGCCGGCTGTGCTCTGGGCGCCCTCGTCGCTGGACGCCGCGGCGGTATCTGCACTCTGGCCCGCAGCGTTTTGATCGCTAGTGCCCTGGGTGTCCGTGTCTCGGGTGTCCGTGCTCTGGCTGTCCGTGCCCTGAGCGTCTGTGCCGGTGCTCGCGCCAGCGGTCTGGGCGCTGGCGGCGACCGACTGCGCCTCACGCTCGTCGGCTGCCGGCGGCGTGCTGTCGCTGGTCGGCGCGGCGCCAGTGTCGCTGGCGGCCGGGGTATCGGCGGCCGTGGGCATCGGCGGCAGCGCGGTATCGCTGTTGGGCGTGAGCTGGGATCCGGCATCGGCGGCCGGTGCCGCGTCACTCGTGCCGTCGAGGGAGTCGACCGCGATCGGGGCGTCGTCGCTGGCGCCACCGAACAGATCGTTGCCCTCGCGGCTCTGCCACCACACCAGTGTGAGCCCGATCAGCGCGGCGATCACCAGCAGCGTGAACAGCCTAATGACCCAGGCGCCGACGCGCGACGGTGGCCGCGTGGTATTCACCGGCGAGAGCTTGCGCTCGATGTCGGACTGGCCGTGGGCGGCATTGTAGGCGCTCACCACCTGGCGCTCGTTCATGCCCAGCAGGCGCGCGTAGGCGCGCACGTAGCCACGGCGGTAGGCGGCGATGGGGACCTGCTCGAAGTTGTCCTGCTCCAGCCCTTCGACCACGCTGGGTCGCAGGTTGAGCTGCAGCGCCACTTCGTCGAGGCTGAGTCCCTGGCGTTCACGCTCTGCCCGCAGCATCTTGCCGGCGGACTCGGCGTGGGTGCTGTGCTCGCTCTCTTGCTGCTGTTCGTCGATGGCGCTCATGCGCGAAAATCCTTCTGCATTCTAGGGTCCATGCGCCTCAGGAACCGCCCAGCTGTTGACGGTAGAAAGTCGCCCGCGCCGAATCGCCTTGGGCGCTGGCGATATCGCTCGCCAGGCGCAGGCTCTCGGGGCTGGTGCCGGCCACGGTGAAGTAACGCTGCAAGCGTTCCCAGGCGCGTTCGTTATTACCCTGCGTATGATCGATGCGTGCCAGGGCGAGCAGGCTGCGCGCGTTGCGCGGATCGATGTCCAGCGCGCGACGATAGCTCGCCTGCGCCGCCTGGGCATCGCCCGTCATGTCCTGGCACTGGCCCAGATTCGCGAACAGCTGGGCGCGTTTGGTATAGGTGATGTCGCGGCTCGCCAGCGTCAGCTGCTGGCACGCCTGCGCATAGCGCTCGCGCTGATAGAGCA
This sequence comes from Gammaproteobacteria bacterium MFB021, assembly GCA_000737985.1. Classification (GTDB taxonomy): domain Bacteria; phylum Pseudomonadota; class Gammaproteobacteria; order Pseudomonadales; family Halomonadaceae; genus Salinicola. Next base: position 25,105 of record JNVT01000013.1, read on the forward strand.
GCGCGGCGTAGTTGTTGCGGATACGAGTGGCATCGGGCGCCGCTGCCAGCGCGCGCTCGAAGAAGGTCGCGGCGAGGTCGAGCTCACGCTGGCGCTGATAGAGCAGTGCCAGACCTTCCAGCGCCTCGGCGTCACGCGCATCCAGAGTGAGCGCGTGTTCCAGCGCCTGCTGGGCGCGTGGCAGATTGTCTTCGGCCAGGTACGCCTTGCCCAGGCGGGTGTAGGCGGCGGCCGCGTCGCTCTTGTTCTCGGCGCGCGGCGCATTGGAGGCCACCGGCGTGGCGCAGCCGTTGATCAGGCACGCCAGGCCCACGGCGATAGCGACAGCGCGTACCGGTGGTGGACAGAATTGGCGGCTCATTGACGGCTCTCCCGCAGCTCGAACACGCGTTGCGTGCTGGCCTTGTTCCGAACGGCTGAAAACAAAGCGGTTTTGGGGCTCCCATCAAAGCGCCGCACCGGATCGAAGTCAAGGCGGCGAGGGTGCGATCGGCACCGGATGGGGGCGCAGCGGAACCGATTCAGTCGGCGTCGAGCTGGATCGACTGAATATAGCGTTCGTGGCGCTTGGTCCGATCCTTGACCCGGCCGACCAGCTGGCCGCAGGCGGCGTCGATGTCGTCGCCGCGGGTCGAGCGTACCGGCGCGGTATAGCCCAGGTCGTAGAGCCAGCGCTGGAAGCGCATGACCTGATTGCGCGACGGGGTCTCGTAGCCCGAGTGCGGGAACGGATTGAACGGGATCAGGTTGATCTTGCACGGCAGTTCGTCGAGCAGCTTGGCCAGCTGTTCGGCGTGCGCCTGCTGGTCGTTGACGTCCTTGATCAAGGTGTACTCGATGGTGATGTGGCGGGTGTCGCCGCACTTGTCGAGGTAACGCTTGCAGGCGTCGAGCAGCTTGCGAATGTTGTACTTGCGGTTGAGCGGTACCAGCTCGTTGCGCAGCTCGTCGTTGGCTGCGTGCAGCGAGATCGCCAGGCTCACGTCGAGCTCGTCGCCGAGCTTGTCGATCATCGGTACCACGCCGGAGGTGGAGAGTGTGACCCGGCGCTTGGACAGACCGTAGGCGTTGTCGTCGAGCATCAGCTTCATCGACGGCACCACGTTGTCGTAGTTGAGCAGCGGTTCGCCCATGCCCATCATCACCACGTTGGTGATCGCACGGCGACCGTCGGCGGCGCTCATGCGCCCGCCGGCACGCTGCTGGGCGACCCACACCTGGCCGATGATCTCGGCGCTGGTGAGGTTGCGCTGGAAGCCCTGCTTGCCGGTGGAGCAGAAACTGCAGTCGAGCGAGCAGCCCACCTGGGACGAGACGCACAGCGTGCGGCGCGTACCGTTGTCGGCGGGGATCAGCACGGTCTCGACGTAGCTACCGTCCTCGACCTCGAGCACCCACTTGCGGGTGCCATCGCTGGAGGTGCCTTCATAGACCACACCCGGGCCGCGGATCTCGGCGTGTTCGGCCAGGCGTGCACGCAGCGGCTTCGAGAGATTGGTCATCGACTCGAAATCGTCGCAGCCTTCCTGGTGGATCCATTTCATGACCTGGGCGGCGCGAAACTTCTTCTCGCCCAGCGAGACGAAGAAGGCTTCCATCTGTTCGCGGGAGAGACCCAGAAGATTGGTACGCGGGGTATCGGTGGCAGCGCTCATGGCAACGGGACCGGCTCGAGAATGGCGGGGTGTCCGGGGGACGCGGGCGACGACCGGCCGCAGCGGCCGGTCGTCTGGCGAATCAGCCGCGCGGGCAGATTTCGCTCTCTTCGAAGAAGTAGCTGATTTCGCGCGCGGCGGATTCGGCGGCGTCGGAGCCGTGTACCGCGTTGGCGTCGATGGAGGTGGCGAAGTCGGCGCGGATGGTGCCCGGCTCGGCTTCTTTCGGGTTGGTGGCACCCATCAGCTCGCGGTTCTTGGCCACGGCGCCTTCACCTTCGAGGACCTGGACCATGACCGGACCGGAGGTCATGAACGCGACCAGGTCAGCGAAGAAACCGCGCTCTTTGTGCTCGGCGTAGAAGCCTTCCGCCTGCGCCTGGGAGAGGTGCAGCATCTTGGCTGCGACGATGCGCAGGCCGGCTTTTTCGAAACGGCTGTAGATGTCGCCGATCGCGTTCTTGGCAACGGCATCGGGCTTGATGATTGACAGCGTGCGCTCGGTAGCCATGTGTTCGGTCTCCTGATCAGTAGAGAAAGGTGGAACCGGCCGCGGTGGCGGCCGGGTATCCGGTTGGGATAGATGAAACGACGCGCCACCGGAGTGGCGCGTCGTCGAAAACGGTTTCGGCCAGGCGCTTTCTACCTCGACACGCTGGACTCTGGGAGAAGGGGCCGAAAAATCGCGCCATTGTAGCCTAAGCATCCGGGGGACGCACCCCGACCGCTCTGCGCGATCAGACGCTGAAGCTCTCGTTCACACGCTGAAGCTCTCGCCGCAACCGCACTCGTCGGTGACGTTGGGGTTGTTGAAGCGGAAGAAGCGGTTGAGCCCTTCGTTGACGTAGTCGACCTCGGTGCCGTCGAGGATCGCCAGCGCCTCGCGGTCGACCAGCACCTTGACCCCGCGCTCCTCGAAGGCGATCTCGTCGTCGCGCGCTTCGTCGGCGATATCGAGGACGTAGCTGTAGCCGGAGCAGCCGCTCGGCTTGACCGCCACCCGCAGCCCGAGGCCGCTGCCGCGCTCGGCGAGCACGTGGCGGATCTGGTTGGCGGCGGCTTCACTGATGCTGATGCTTTGCATGGCTGTCTCTCCCTGCTCGTGGCGAGTCAATGGCTCGCCTCGCGTTGATGCATGGCGGCACTGGCCGGTCGGCGCAGGCCGTCTAGCGCGCGGCGGATCTCCGCCACGGCGTTGTCTATGTCGTCGGCGCGGGTGAAGCGGCCGAAACTGAAGCGGATCGATGCCAGCGCCTGGGCGTGGGGCACGCCGATCCCCTTGAGTACATAGGAGGGATCGACGCTGGCCGAGTTGCAGGCCGAGCCGGTGGAGACCGCAAGCCCGCGCAGCGCCATCAGCAGCGACTCGCCGTCGACCCCGTCGAAGGCGAGATTGACGATGTTGGGCACGCTGTGCGCCGCCGGCGAATGGTTGTGGATGCCCGCACAGGGCGCGAGCCCGTCGAGAAAGCGTTGGCGCAGCTCGCGCAGGCGGGCGTCGTCCTGCTCGCGCTCGTCCAGGGCCAGGGCAAAGGCACTGCCCATGCCCACGATCTGGTGGGTGGGCAGGGTGCCGGAGCGCATGCCGCGCTCATGCCCGCCGCCGTGGATCAGCGCCTCCACGCGCAGATTTGGGTCGCGGCGCACGTAGAGCGCGCCGATCCCCTTGGGGCCGTAGGCCTTGTGCGCCGACAACGACATCAGGTCGACCCCCATGGCGGTGACGTCGAGCGCCAGGCGCCCCGCGGCCTGGGCCGCATCGCTGTGGAAGAAGGCGCCGTGGGCATGGGCGACTTCGGCCAGGGCGGCGATGTCGTTGACGCTGCCGAGCTCGTTGTTGACCGCCATCAGTGACACCAGCACGGTGTCGTCGCGCATCGCCTCGCGCAGCGCCTGCGGGGTGATCAGGCCCTCGCGGGTCGGGGTCAGCCAGGTGACCTCGAAACCCTCGGCCTCCAGCGCCTTGGCCGTGTCGACCACCGCCTTGTGCTCGATGGTCGAGGTGACCAGATGGCGGCCGCGGGCGCGGTTGGCGCGCATCAGACCGGTCAGGGCCAGGTTGTCGGCCTCGGTGGCGCCGGAGGTCCAGACGATCTCGCGAGGGTCGGCGCCGATCAGGTCGGCGACCTGACGGCGGGCCTGTTCCACCGCCTGCTCCGCCAGCCAGCCGGGCATATGGCTGCGCGAAGCGGGGTTGGCGTAGACACCGTCGAGCGTCAGATGACGCATCATCTGCTCGACCACGCGGGGGTCGGCAGGGGTGGTGGCGGCATAGTCGAGATAGATAGGAGCGCTCATGGCACGGCGAATCTCTAGGGTCGGTCGAGGGGCGCGACGTCTTTTCACATCAACGCCTGTCTAAAGCAAGGTGCCTCTAAGGAACCACTGCATAAATGCCTGCACGAGCGAATGACTGCGTTGCGCGGTACTCGAAGACTCGCCTAACCCCATGTTATGTCTCGTCTTCTGCGTTCCGTGCGCCTTGTCCTTCATCTCGTTCGGCGATTTATTCAGCGCTTCCCTAAAGCAAGATGCCTCTAAAACATCATAGCCGCTCAGTGCGACGATACCGTGATCGTCGCCGGATCGTCCTGGCGCGAGGCCGGCGTCTGCCGCTGGCGTTCGGCGATCACCCGCACTTCCTCGCGGCGCACCAGCTCCTGCAGCGTGATATCGCTGAGAAAGCGCTGGATCTCGTCGGAGAGATCGCACCACAGATGGTGGGTGATGCACTTGCTGCCCTGCTGGCAGTCGGCCTGGCCGTGGCAGCGGGTGGCGTCCACCGACTCGTTGACGGCGTCGATCACCCCGGCGACCGAGATCGCCTCGGAGGCGCGCGCCAGCCGATAGCCGCCGCCCGGGCCGCGCACGCTGGTCACCAGCTGCGCCCGGCGCAGGCGTGCGAACAGCTGCTCGAGATAGGAGAGAGAAATGCCCTGGCGCTTGGAGATGTCGGCCAGACATACCGGTCCCTGATCGGCGTTGAGTGCCAGATCGAGCATGGCGGTGACGGCGTAGCGGCCCTTGGTGGTCAAACGCATCGGCGGAGTCGGCGGTCGCTGCAAAGATGCCGGCATTATGGAAAACCCGAGTAGAACGGTCAACCATTCCCCGCAGCGTCGCGTCGCCCTGGCAGCCGTCGTGGTGAGCCCGCCGGCGTGCTCATTCGCTGTCGCGATTTGGAGATGGCGCGATCTCGCGCAGGCGCTTGTCCATGGTGCCGAGGATGCCGCGCAGGATGTTCATCTCCATGCTGTCGAGATGCGCGCGCAGGAACAGCCGGCGTAGACGGGCCATAAGCTGGCGCGGGTTGTCCGGGTCGTGGAATTCCAGCGTGGTCAGGGTGCGCTCCAGATGGGCGAAGAAACGCTCCATGTCGGCGTGGCTGGCCGGCGGGTTGTCCCAGGCCACGCCGAACGGCTGGGCGGCATCGTCATCGGCGGCCGGAGCCGACTCGCTGGCGCCGAGCCACGCCTGGCGGCACTCGTAGGCCAGTACCTGCACCGCCGCGGCGAGGTTGAGCGAGCTGAAGTCAGGGTTGGTGGGGATGTGTACATGGCGATGGCAGCGCTGCAGTTCGGCATTGGTGAGCCCGGTATCCTCGCGGCCGAACACCAGCGCGACCCGGCTCTGGCCCGGGGCCAGCGCCGTGGGCAGGCTCTCCGCCAAGGCGCGCGGGCCGATCAGCGGCCAGGGGAGATGGCGTGAACGCGCGCTGGCACCCACCACCAGGGTGCAGTCGGCGACCGCTTCCTCGAGCTGGTCGTGGACGCGGGCGCCTTCCACCAGCGCGTTGGCGCCGGAGGCGCGGGAGTAGGCCTCGCGATCCTGGGGGTCGCAGCGCGGTGCCACCAGCGCCAGGTCGTCGAGCCCCATGTTGCGCATGGCGCGGGCGGCCCCGCCGATATTGCCGGGGTGGCTGGTGCCGATCAAAACGATACGAATACGGTCGAGCATGCTGGAGGTGTCGAACGGTGGTTTGTCGAACATGGGTGTGTCGGACATGGGTCTGTCGAGCCTGGGGGTGTCGAGTAGCGGGAGACCGAGCCCAGGGCTGGCGAGCATGAGCGCGTCGGCCATCGGGCGCAAAACGGGAAAACGCGTAGTCTATCATGCCCGTGCTCTGTTAGACTCTGCCGCGCTCTTTAACAGCTTTCGATCCCGCTCTCGATACCGTTCTCGATAGATACCAAGGCCAGATCCATGCATCCGATGGTTCAATTCGCGCTGCGTGCCGCACGTAGCGCCGCTGAACAGTTCGTTCGCATCCGCGACCGTCTCGAAGTCAGCCACGATGAGCAGGCCACCTCCGGTCTGCTGCAAGACACCGCGCGTAACGCCGAAACGCTGATCGTGCATCAGCTCTCCCGCGGTTATCCCAAACACGGCGTGTCCGGACGCTTCACCCCTTACCGCGAAGGCAAGGGCGAGGAGCGCGACACCGTATGGCACATCGAGCCCTTTCACGGCGAGTCCAATCTCGGCGTGGGCAGCCGCCAGTTCGCGATCTCGATGGTGTGTCTGGTCAAGGGTCGCCCCGAGCATGCGGTGATCGTTGCGCCGTTCAGCGATGACGAGTTCCTGATCAGCCGCGGTCGCGGTGCCCAGGGCAACGGCAAGCGCCTGCGCGTCTCCAAGACGGTCGGCGTGCCTGGGGCGCGTCTCGCGCTCTCCTGGCCCAGTGAAGAGTACCGCTCGCGCTGGCTGCCGCAGTATCTGACCGTAGTCGAGCGTCTCGGGCCGCAGATCGATACGCTGATCGGCAGTGGCTGTGCGCTGCTCGACCTGCTCGAGTTCGCCGCCGGACGTACCGATGCGGCCTTCGTGCTCGGTCTCGAGGAGCAGGATCACTGGGTCGGCTCGCTGCTGCTCAAGGAAGCCGGTGCGCTCTCCGGTGCCATCGACGGTTCGCCCAGCGTGGAAGTGGGCGGCACCCTGATGGCTGCCGGCCCACGCCTCTACAAGGCCCTGGCCCAGCAGTTGAAAGCGAGCGTCTGACGCCTCGGGCGTCACGCCCACAGCGCGTCAGGCGCTGCTGAAATAGAGACACCCCGCCGGTTTCGCCGGCGGGGTGTCTTTGTTTGTAGCTCGTGTTTATGGCTTGGGCTGCTGAAGGGCGGCCTGCGCTGTGCGTAAACGGGGCGCCTGAGAGGGCGCCCCGGCGCTCAGATACGCTTGCCCAGATTCACGAACAGCGTGCTGGTGCGCGCATTGTCCGGATCGACGCTGGCACCGACCTGGGTATCGACGCCCCAGAGCGTGGCACGCGCACCGACGTTGACCTCGACATAGTCACGATCGAAGGTGAGCTTGGGCACGTGATACTCGCCCAGCTGCGGCAGGCTCTGCAGGCTCGCCGCGACCCCTTCGCTCTTTTCGAACTCGTGGTTGTAGGTGAGCTGCAGGTAGGGGTTGAGCGTCGGCCCGTGACGGCGGATCTGCCAGCCGACCCGGCCCACCAGCGAGTCGATGTCCTGATCGGGATAGCTCAGCGAGGTCGACGCCTGGCCCTCTTCGTCATAGCCATCGAGCTTGACCCGCTGCCAGGTCACCCCGGCGATCGGCCCGGTGCGCACGTCGCCCTCGGGAATCGCGAAGGCGCGGAACTCGTAACCGGCGTTGAGCGCGGCACTCAGGTTGCTGCCGTCCGGCGAGCCGCGGTGGTGGCGGGTCGCGCTGCCCAGCTGCACTTCGCGATCGATGTCGTAGTCGAGCCAGCTGTAGCTCAACTGGGCGTTGACCCAGGCGTTCTCGGCATACCAGCCGGAGAAGAGGCCGACGGTGGTGTCCTTGCGCTGGAAGTCGCCGCGGCCGTCGCCGAAGTCGGCGTCCTGATCGCCGTAGCCGACGAATCCACCCAGCACCAGCCCGTCTTGATACCAGTCCACCCCGAATAGCCCCGCCGGCATGCTGGCGTCATACAGATCGCCGGAGTCGAGCTGCTGATGCTCGGCGCGCAGATCGCCCCACCAGCGCAGGCCGTTGGCCAGCGGCACCGCATCGAGATGTTCGGCGACCCGGTTGGCCCGCGAGCGCCCGCTGAGCACCGCCGAGTGGGTCAGCAACTGCTGCTGCTGCGGGGCTTCGAGCAGCGAGATCACGTACTCGCCGATGATCCGATGGGTGGCAGTGGTGGGGTGAACGTCGTCGGCGAACACATAGCTTTCGTCGGCGCCGGGGGCGACCAGAGTATTGGGCGTACACAGCGGTAGAGGGGGCGTCTGGGCACAGGCGCGGTCGGTGACATTGGTGAAGCCGTAGGCGGCGGGCTCGGCGACCACCTCCTGCAGCAGGCCGAAGGTATCCACCGGGATCACCTCGGCGCCGCTGGCGGCCACCGCGGCGTAGAGCGCGCTGTTGTACTGGCTCGCCAGCGCGGTGGCGGTCGCGCTGGTGACGGGGTCACCGTTGAAGCGCGGCGTCAGGCCGAAGTCGGGAATGTTGAACAGCAGCACATAGCGCGCGCCGGCACCTTCCAGCGTGGCGAGAATGCCCGCGGTGCCGGTGACCGCCGTGGTGATGGTGCTCTGGGCGTCGGCGCCGCCGGCCACCGCGAACAGATCGTTGGCGCCGCCCCAGACGGCGTAGAGGGCATCGCCATCGGCCACACCGCCGGTGCTGGCGAGATAGGTCGCGACCTGCTCGCTGAGGGCGGGTGCGGCGCCGAACGGGGTCGCGGCGGGTGTGGTCACCCGGGCGCCGCCGACGGCGTAGTCGTTGCCGCCGACATTGCTGGGCTGGGCGTTGCTGGCGTAGTGGCCGGCGACCCGCTCGGCCCACACCGGCCCGGGGTTGGTGGTGAAGCGGCCGATGAACGCTTGCTGGCTCGGCGTCAGCGAGAGCGCGCTGCCGATGGCGCCACGGTAGTAGCCGCTGTCGCTCAGGCTATCGCCGAAGAATACGGTGTCGTCGAAGGTGTCATGGAAGCTGGAGACGGCCAGCGCCGGGAGCGGCAGGGCGCTGGCCCCGACGATCACCCCCAGCGCCAGTTGCCGAGAGCGCGGCATTGGCATGGTGTCGATCCCTTGTGAGCTGTTGTCATGGCTTGTGGGCACTGTCTGAAAAGGACTGCGCTCGCCCATACGGCGTTAAAAATCGGCTCAAAATGCTCATTTACACCTCGTAAACTCCGCGTTCTCGCCGATTTTTGCCTTGTCTGGCCTTCGCTCGTCGACTTTTCAGACAGCACCTAGTACCGAGTGCCAGCCCTGATAGCGGGCGGCGCGCGATCCTCAAACGAGCGTTTACGTTATGACACAGTGCCGCCGCCGCGGCTGTAAGAGAAAGGTCGCATGCCCACTGGCCGACGCTCACGCCGGGCCGATCAGATGCTTGATTTCCAGATAGCCGGCCAGCCCCCATGGCCCCAGCTCGCGGCCGATGCCGCTGCGCCCGAAGCCGCCCCAGCCGGCCTCGGGCAGTACCAGCTGCTCGCTGTTGAACCACACGCTGCCGGCGCGCAGCGCCCGGCCGACCCGCCGGGCGCGCTCGGCGTCGCCACTGATCACCGTGGCGGCAAGACCGAACTCGCAGGCGTTGGCCAGGGCAATCGCCTCGGCGTCGTCGGCCACGCTGCGTGCGCACAGCACCGGGCCGAAGATCTCCTCGCGCCACAGCCGGCTGGTCAGCGGCACATCGCGATACAGGGTCGGGGCGACGAACTCGCCCTGGGCCGGCAGCTCGCGATGGCGTGCGTCACGCACCGCGTCGAGCCCTTCCGCTTTGGCGATGGCGAGATAGCCCTCGACGGCGTCGCGCTGGCGGGCGCTGGTCATCGGCCCCATGTCGGTGTCCTCGGCCAGTGGGTCGCCCAGGCGGATGGCGTCGATGCGCCGGGCAAGGGCGGCGTAGAGCGCCTCGGCCAGGCTGTGATGCACCAGCAGGCGCGAGGTCGCCGAGCAGATCTGGCCGCTGTTGAAGAAGATCCCCGCCATCACCCAGTCGGCGGCGCTGCCGATATCGGCGTCGTCGAGCACCAGGATCGGTGACTTGCCGCCGAGCTCCAGCGAGACTCCGCGGCTGCCGCTGGCGGCGGCGCGCATCACCGCTTCGCCCACTGCGTTGCTGCCGGTGAAGGAGAGCTTGTCGACCCCGGGGTGCGCGCTCAGCGGGGCGCCGATGCCCGCGCCGTCGCCGAGCAACAGATTGAACACCCCGGCGGGCAGGCCGATTTCGACGGCGATCTCTGCCAGTGCCAGCTCCGGCAGCGGCACGACTTCGGAGGGCTTGAACACCAGCGTGCAGCCGGCGGCGAGCGCCGGCGCGATCTTCCAGGCGCTGGTCACCAGGGGGAAGTTCCAGGGGGTGATCAGGCCCACCACGCCGGCGGGGTCTTCGTAGATGCGCGCCTCGATGCCGTCCAGTGCGTGCGCGACGCGTCGGCCCTGGCGGCTTTCCAGGGCGCGAGCCTGATCGGCGTAGTAGCGATAGCAGGCGATGGCGTCGTCCATGTCGATCTCGGTCTCCGCCAGGGCCTTGCCGTTGTTGGTGGCGGACAGGCGTATCAGCGTCTCGCGACGTCTTTCCAGAGCGTCGGCGAAGGCCTCCAGATAGCCGGCGCGGCGTTCACCGCCGAGGGCCTGCCAGTTGGGCAGCGCGCGGCGTGCCGCGGCCACCGCCGCGTCGATGTCGCCGGCGTCCCCGGCGGTGATCTCGGCGAGCCGTGTCTGGCGATAAGGATCGATGACCGGTAGGCGCCGTTCGCCACGTGAGGCAACCCAGCGGTTGTCGATGAACTGATGGTCGAGTCGTTGCATGGTCATCCTCAACGGTCGTGGTCGCGTAGCCAGGCATCGATCAGGGCGTGGCAGCGCTGCCCCGAGAAGCTGGGAAAGTGGCCGCCGTGGACGCTGCGTACCGGCAGCGCGCGCAGCCGTCGCAGGCTGGCGGCGTAGTCGTCGAGATCGCTGTGGTAGGCGTCCTCGATCAGCTCGCCGTCGTAGAGGATGTCGCCGGCGATCAGGGTCGCGCTGGCCGCCTCCCACAGCGCGATTCCCCCGGGCGAGTGGCCGGGGGTGTGGATCACTTCGAAGCGGCGGTCGCCGAGATCGATCACGTCGCCATCCTCGAGGGCCTGGATCGCCGGCGGCGCCGGGATGCGGTAGCCGCTATGGGCATAGGGCAGCGGTGGCAGGGTGTCGAACATGGCATCGTCGAGGAAGCGCGCGGCCAGCGTGCGCGCGTTGTCCGGGTCGGCGAGGATATCGGCCTCGGCGGCGTGTACGTGGCAGCAGTCGAACTCGTGGGCGCTGCCGATATGGTCGAAATGGGTGTGGCTGGCCACGGCGACGATATCGCGCTCGCTGAGCAGCGCGACCCGCTCGCGCAGCGGCACCGCGCCGAGGCCGAAGTCGACCACCAGATCGCGGTCGCGACCGCGTACGTGCCAGATGTTGCAGCGGTAGAACGGCTTGATGCCGGGCTCGTCGATCAGCGTGATGGCATCGGCGAGGGGCTGCAGCCGATACCAGCTCGCGGCATCGCCGCGAGGCAGGGCGAAACCGCTCATGGCGCGGACTCCTCGACGGCGGCCTGCGAGCGCGGCCGGGTCAGCAGCTGCGCGCCCAGCCAGTAGAGCGCGCCGGTGATCACGAACACCGGCAGCGAGGCGCCGAACGCCAGCGGCGAGACCAGCGACCAGTAGGCGGCGAGGGCGGCGCCGATCAGATAGGCGCCGATCGCCACCGCCGCGGTGGGCCGCCCCAGCTGGTGTTTGGCGCTGAGCAGCTCGCGGCCGTAGCCGTCGCGCCCGACCAGGTAGTAGTCGACGATCATCACCGAGAAGGCGGGGATGAACAGCGCGCCGATCAGCAGCAGGAAGTTCTGGAACTGATCCAGAATGCCCGGAATCAGCGCGCCGAACACTGTCACCACGCCGATCACCAGCGCCGGCTTCCAGAACGCCATGCCGGGGGCGACGTTCATGCACGAGAGTGTGGCGCTGTAGACCGCCATGACGTTGGTGGTCATCACCGAGAAGAAGATCACCAGCGCCGCCGGCAGCCCGAAGCCGAAGCCGGAGAGCAGCCGCGTCGGATCGTAGGTCTGGGTCATGCCGTTGAGCACCGAGAGCCCGGACACCGCGGCACCCAGCCCCATCGCCAGCAGCGCCGCCAGCACGTAGCCGACATAGGTGCCCCACACGGCAATGGCGCCGCTCTTGCAGTTGCGGTTGTAGTCCGCCGAGGAGGAGATCCAGGAGAAGGCGGTGGCGATCACGATATCGAAGGCGATGCCGAGGGTGATGCCGTTGCGCGCCTCGACCGGCATCGTCAGCAGCGCGCCGACGTCGTAGTGGCGGTTGAGTTGGTAAAGCACCACCGCCGCCAGCCCGACCATGGCCACCGCCGCCCAGCGTTCGACCCGCTCGATGCCCAGATGGCCGCGCAGCACGATCAGTACCACCACGCTCTCGCACAGGATGGTCATCAGTGCCAGGTTGGAGTAGCCGGTGGTCGCCTGGATCGCGTAGTCCAGACTCATCCCGGCGAGCAGCGCCTGGATCCAGCTCCAGGCGATCAGCACGCCCATGTTGACCAGCGAGATCAGCCGGCTGCCCAGCGGCCCATAGGCGCGCCGGGTCAGCGCCATCGACGGCAGCCCGGTGCGCTGGCCCATCAGCCCCACCAGCAGCAGCGGCACGGCGCCGATCAGCGAGCCCACCAGCACGCTGCCCATGGCGGTGGTGAAGGGGAGATCCGGCACCAGCAGCATGCCGGTGAGAATGGTGGTGACGACGACGTTGGCACCCAGCCACAGGGCGATGGTGCCAAAGGCGCCGAGACTCTTGTGCTGATGCTCGTCGAGGGTGTCCTGCCCGAGCAGGCGGTCGAAGAAAGCCATGTTGAGATCCTCGGTCGTTGTCTTTGTCGTTGTATCGTTGGGTCTTGCCTTTATTGCTTGCCTTTATTGCTTGCCTTTATTGCTTGCCTGCCTTGCTTGTATGTCCGGGCCAGCGCGGCCTCAGCCGCAGACCGCCTCCCAGGCCGTGGCATCGATCTCGATCAGCCGTGGTCCCGTGCAGGGTGCGGCCAGGGCCTCTGCCAGTGCCGCCGGGCTCGACACGCGCTCGGATTCGCAGCCGAAGGCCCTAGCCAACGGCTGGAACGCCGGCGCCGCCGGGTCGACCCCGAGTGGCGCGATGCCGGCATGGGTCATGGCCTGGCGGATCTCCGCATAGCCGGCGTTGTGCCACAGCAGCAGGGTGAGCGGCAGCGCCAGCTCCACCGCGGTGGCCAGTTCGGCGAGGCTGAACATCACGCCGCCGTCGCCGACCAGTGCCACCACCGGGCGCTGGGGGCAGGCCAGCGCCGCGCCGATGGCCGCCGGCAGGCCGTAGCCGAGCGTGCCGTAGCCGGTGGAGGCGTTGAACCAGCCGCGCGGCGCGTCGCGCTGGGCCAGATGGTTGCCGGCGTAGACCGGTGCGGTGGAGTCGCCGACCAGCACGGCATCGCGGCGGTGGCGGTCCAGGGCGTCGAACAGCGGTACGAAAGGGGCGAAATCAGCCCGGGTGGCCAGCGCCAGTGACGCCTTGAGCTCAGCCACGCGCGCGGCCGCGTCGTGCGAACCCGATGCCAGCCGGGGCAGCAGCGCGCGCATCGCCGTCCCGGCCTCGGCCACGATACCCAGCGCCGGCAGATGGTTGCCGCACAGCTGGCGCGGGTCGATGTCGATCCGAATCAAACGCTCGGGGAGCCTGAAGCCGCCATCGAAGGTGACATCGTAGTCGGTCTCGCCCAGCTCGGTGCCGATCGCCAGCACCACGTCGGCCTCCGCCACCAGCGCGCGCACCTCGGGCCAGGTGGCATTGGCGCCGAGATCGAGCGGGTGCGCGCGCCCCAGCACGCCGCGGGCGTTGATGGTGGTCAGGGTGGGGAGATCCAGGCGCTCGG
>JNVT01000014.1 GCA_000737985.1 Gammaproteobacteria bacterium MFB021
CGCGACAGGTAGACCGACTCGGGGGTGACGTCCGACTCGCGCAGGTCGCCGGGGCGGGTAATCTTTATCAGCATCGCGGGTTCTCCCTGTTCTGGCGCATCACTCGCGCTGGCCGGCCGTTCGCCGAGCCTCGAAAGCGCTTACGCAGGCTGGCGGCGCCTGGATGCAGCCGCGTGCAGTTGGGTCAGTGCCGTCAGAAAGCGCCCAGCCACCGCCACCAAAGATAGTCCAGCGGCCACAGCAGCACGACGGTGATCAGTGCCAGCGGCAGCGTGACGCGGATGGCGTGGCGCAGATTCACCCGGGCGGCGAGCAGGCCGACGATCAGCGGCGGCGACTGATACGGCAGCACGATGGTCGAGAAGCCGAGTACCTGGATCATCACCGCCGCCTGGGGCGGCCAGCCGGTGACCTCGGCCAGCTGCGGCGTCAGCGGGGTCATCACCGCGGGAATGCCCGGCAGCGTCGCCAGCATCCCCAGCAGCGTGGCGAGACCCGCAAGCCAGCCGAAGTTGCCGGCATCCGCGCCGGGGGCCAGCGGCAGCACGTCCAGCAGGTAGCCGGCGAGCGCGGCGCCGACGCCGCTGGCGTGGGCCAAGGCGCCGAGACTGACGATCCCGGCGACATACAGAAACGGCTCCAGGTTCATCTGCGCCAGCGGCTTGGGCGGCAGCAGGCCGCTACCGGGGTAGAGACAGACCAGCGCTACCAGCATGCCGATCCAGGCCGGCGAGATACCGTGCCAGGCGTCGGTCATCCACATCACCACGGCGAACGCCAGCAGCCCCATCATGATCAGATTGGGGCGCCCCTCGGGGGCCGTCGCGGGGGCCGATGACGCCTGATGCGGACCCGGTGCGGCGGCGGGGAACAGGCGCAGGATCAACCCCATCAGCAGTAGCCACTTGAGCAGGCCCAGCACCGGGAAGTGGAGCAGGAAGTAGTGGCCGTAGCTGGGTGAGAAGCCGAGTACCGCCTCGCTGGTGCCCATCAGCACGTTGTTGGGCACGTTGGCCGGGAGGATGGCGAAGGCGGGTAGAAAGCTCGACATGATGCCGCTGAGCAGAAAGCCGCTGCGTGCCGGATCACCGGGCGCGTAGCCCAGGCGCTCGACCAGGGTCAGCATGATCGGCGTCAGCAGCAGGATGCGCCCCATCGAGGAGGGCATCACGAACGACGCCAGCAGTGCGGCGAGGCCGATACCGAACACCGCCTGCGGATAGCCCGAAGCCAGATAGGGGCCGAGCCGGAGGGCCGCGCGCTCGCCCAGCCCGGTGTGATTGATCGCCGCACCGATCACCATGCCCGAGAACACCAGCCAGGTCGCCGCCGACTCGAAGCCGGAGAAGGCCACCGCCGCGGGGGCGACCTTGGCCGCCATGCACAGGGTGAAGAACACCAGCGCGGTGAGCCACTGCGGCAGCCAGCCGGTGGCCCACAGGCCGATACCCAAGCCTACCACCATGGCTGCCCGGGTCAGCGGCGCCAGCCCCGCGCCCAGCAGCAGCGCGAAGATGACGACAACGGCGAGCGCGGCGACGGCGTGACGCCACGCCAGCGACGGACGAGCAGGGGACATGCGGGGCTCCTGGGCAGTACGGACACGAGGCGGCGGGCAGTATATCAGCCCCCAGCGTATGAACCGCGCCCACCTCCACGCCAACTTCCGCGCCCACTCTTGCGCCCACCTCCGCGCTAGCGGCTACGCTGATAGCCTGGGTACCGGCGGTGTCACTGTTGGAGGCCCTGCGTAACACCGAAAATCGCTGTCACGGGAGAAGAGTGCATGCGCGCCATGGCCACGCTGTGCCTGAGCGGCGAGCTGATGAATCGGCTGGAGGCGATCGCTCGGGCGGGTTTCGGCGGCGTCGAGATCTTCGTCGACGATCTGCAGCGCGACACCCACAGCGCGCGGCGGATCGGCGAACACTGCCGCGATCTCGGGCTCACGGTGGTCGCCTTGCAGCCGTTCCGCGATGCCGAAGGGCTCAGCGGAGAGGCGCATCGACGCATGCTCGAGCGCGCCGAGCGCCACTTCGACACGCTTGCCGACCTGGGTGGCACGCAGCTGCTGGCGGCCAGCACCACCCTGGCCGAGGCGCGCCCCGAGCTGACGGCGGCGGCCGACAGCCTGGGCGAGCTGGCCGAGCGGGCGGCCACCCGCGGCATAACCATCGCCTATGAGGCGCTGTGCTGGGGGCGGTATGTCAACGACTACCGCCAGGCGTGGGAGGTGGTGAGACTGGCCGATCATCCGGCGCTGTCGCTGGTGCTCGACAGCTACCACGTGCTGGCCCCGGGGCTGGCGCTGGAGACCCTGGCCGAGCTGCCGGCATCGCGGATCGGGCTGGTGCAGCTGGCCGACGCGCCGGCGCCGCTGCGCGAGGACCTGCAGACGGTGAGCCGTCACCGGCGCGCCTTCCCCGGGGAAGGCGAACTCGAGGTCGAGCGTTTCATCGCCGCGCTGGCGCGCACCGGCTATGCCGGGCCGATCTCGCTGGAGGTGTTCAGCGACGTGCTCGGGGTGATGCCCACCGGGATGACCGCGCTGGCCGGCTGGGAGCGGCTCGACCGCGCGCTGCGGGCCGCCGGCTGAGTGCGGTCGGTTGCATGACGTCGCGAGCGTTACGTTTCAGGCCGTGCCGAGTAGCCATTGATGCGACAGCCAGATGCCCAGCGCCAGGGTCAGGGCGGAGAGCAGCGTGGCCATCACCATCGCCGCGGTGCCCATCTCGGCGAAACCGTAGCGCTGCCCCAGCAATGGATACATCGACAGCATCGGCGCGCAGGCGAAGACGATCGCGGCGGTGGCCAGCACTGGATCGAGGCCCGGTATCAGCAGCACCATCAGCACCACGCACAGCGGGTGCAGGGTCAGCTTGGCCAGGGCGAGACGCGTCACCCGCTTGACCATGCCGCGTACGCGTAGCCCGCACAGGGTGCCACCGATCACGAATAGCGCCACCGGCGACGATGACGCCGCGAGCATCTCCAGCACCCGCGCCAGCGGCGCCGGCGGATGCAGATCGAGCGCCGCGAGCAGGCTGCCGGCGGCGATGGCCAGAATCAGCGGATGGCGCAGAACGCGCAGGGCCACCGGGCGGATGGTCGCCCACAGGCTGCCCCGATTCTGGCTCGCAAATTCCGCCAGCACCAGCGCGGTGGGAATCACCAGCAGGTTCTCGATCAGCATGTTCAGCGCCAGGGCGATACCCGCGCTGGGGCCGACCACCAGCACCGCCACCGGATAGCCGATGAAGCCGCTGTTGGAGGCCGAGGTGCCGAGCGCGTACATCGCCCGGCGCGCCAGCGGCGCGTTGCCGCGCAGTGTCACCAGAGCGAAGGTGAGGGCAAAGGCGAGCCCCGAGCCCAGCCCGTAGACGAGCAGATAGGGAACGTTGAAGACCTCGCCCAGCGGGCGCTGCAGCAGCGCCTGGATCACCAGCGCGGGCAGCGCGATGTTGATCACGTAGCGGCCCATGCCCTGGATATGTGCCTTGTCGACGACCCGCTTGAGCACGGCCAGATAGCCGATCGCGAGCAGGATGAAGATGGGCACGATGGCGCCGAAGATGGTGCTCAAGGCGAGGACTCGGTCATGGAGAGTGGATCACATTTTAGACTTAGGTCTAATAGCATGATCCGGCGCGACGTCGGGGGCAAGTGTGATCGGCGCCGGGGTCAGTTGACCTGCGATGCGATCTGCGCCGCCTTCTCCTGCAGCAGCGGCAGAAAGCGCTCGGTGAGCGTGGCGAGCTCGACGCGCGCCGCGTTGGTGCTGACGTTGAGCGCGCCGATCAGCTCGCCGTGGGCGTCGAAGGCGGGGATCGCCAGCGAGCGCAGGCCGGAGTCCAGCTCCTGGTCGACCACGCAGTAGCCCTGCTCGCGGACCTGCGCCAGGCAATCGCGCAGCGCGGCGCTATCGATCAGGCTGTGCTCGGTATGGCGCTGGAGATCGACCCGCGCCAGGAAGGCGTCGCGCTCTGCCGCCGGTAGCTGGGCCAGCAGCACCCGCCCCATCGAGGTGTAGGCCGCCGGCAGCCGCGTACCCACCGCCAGTGAGATCGACATCAGCCGGTGCGGCGCCGCCGAGCGCGCCACATAGGTCACGTCGTCACCATCGAGCACGCCCATCGACGACGACTCGCCGGTGGCCTCGGTGATCGCCTCCAGATGCTGCTGGATCACCGTGCGATAGCCGTTGGAGGAGAGAAAGGCGTAGCCCAGCTGCAGCGCCTTGGGCGCCAGCTCGAAGGTGCGCTGCTGCTTGCGCACATAGCCCAGCGCATGCAGCGTGAGCAGAAAGCGCCGTGCGCGGGCGCGGTTCATGCCGGTCTTGGCGGCGACCTCG
Source organism: Gammaproteobacteria bacterium MFB021 (assembly GCA_000737985.1). Taxonomy (GTDB): domain Bacteria; phylum Pseudomonadota; class Gammaproteobacteria; order Pseudomonadales; family Halomonadaceae; genus Salinicola. The sequence goes on from JNVT01000014.1 coordinate 4,352, forward strand.
CTCAGCGTCATGCGCGGGGTGCGCTGGTCGAAGGCGAGAATCACCTCGAGCCCGCTGGCCAGGGCGGTCACGAAGTCGCGATCCTCAGGGGTGAGTGTCTCGTCCTTGGGTTCCATGCCGATCTCTTCCTTCATGCGTGAGGCGGTGTCCACACCCCCATCTTACGCAAGGTTCGCTTGGCGAACATCCGTTCAACTCGCGCTGGCGTCCAGGGACGCTATTGGCCGGCGTCATGTGGTCGCCATGCTGGCGTCATGTGTTGGTCATGCTGGCGTCACGATGACGGCGCAGGATTCCGAGCCTGTCAAAGCAGGCCTTCCCGGCTGCCTCGACTTTCCCGATCCGCCTGGAGCCAGCCGATGAATGCCTTGTCTCGCCGCCGTCCGAACCCGCTTGCCTGCCTGGCAGGGGCACTGTCGTTGACCGCCATGGTCACCAGTCCCGTTCAGGCGGCGCCCTCGCAGCAGCTGATCGACGCGGCCAAGCAGGAGGGCATGCTGACCACCATTGCCCTGCCGCATAGCTGGTGCGGCTATGGCGATGTGATCGCCGGCTTCGAGAAGAAGTACGGCATCAAGGTCAATGAGCTCAACCCCAACGCCGGCTCGGGCGACGAGCTGCAGGCGATCAAGGCCAACAAGGGCAATACCGGCCCGCAGGCGCCGGACGTGATCGACGTGGGCCTCTCTTTCGGACCGGTGGCCAAGCAGGATGGCCTACTGCAGCCCTACAAGGTCTCGACCTGGGACACGATCCCCGATGACGCCAAGGACGCCGAGGGCTACTGGTACGGTGACTACTACGGCGTGCTCGCCATGGGCGTGAACCGCGACATCTACCCCGAGTCGCCACAGAGCTTCGCCGATCTGAACGCCAGCGAGTATACCAACGGCGTGGCGCTGGCCGGTGACCCGCGTACCGGCAACAGCGTCATGATGACCGTCTACGCCGCCGGGATCGCCAAAGGCGGCAAGGCGGGCGCCGATGCGCTCAACGCCGGCATCGCCTACTTCAAGCAGCTCAAGGACAAGGGCATTCTGGTGCCGGTCAATGGTACGGCGCAGAACATCGCCCAGGGCACCACGCCGGTCTACTTCGACTGGGACTACAACCTTCTGGCGATGCGCGACAAGCTCGACGGCAATCCGCCGATCGATGTCGTCGTGCCCAGCGATGCGGTGGTGGCAGGGGTCTACGTGCAGGGCATCTCCGCCTATGCGCCGCACCCCAACGCGGCCAAGCTGTGGATGGAGTATCTCTACTCCGATGAAGGTCAGCTCGGCTGGCTCAAGGGGTACTGCCACCCGATCCGCTTCAACGACATGGTCGAGCGCGATGTCGTGCCCCAGGCGCTGCTCGAGCGCCTGCCGCCGGCGGAGAACTATCGCAAGGCGATTTTCCCCACCCTGAAGGCGCAGTCCGAAGCCAAGACGGCCGTGGCCGATAACTGGGCGCGGGAGATGGGAGTCCAGTAATGGCGCACCGCCTTCTCCGGGCGCGGGCAGACGGGGCGAGCCTGATGGGTTCGCCGCTGTGGCGCTGGCTGGGTCTGGTGCCGTTCGCGCTGTTCGTGCTGCTGTTTCTGATTCTGCCGGTGCTCTATCTGGTCCAGGGGGCCTTTCAGACACCGCAGGGTCAGTTCACCTTCGACAACCTGCGCGCGCTGGCCTCGCCGACGATCGCCAGCGCCTACTCGCTGTCGATTCGGCTCAGCTTGGTCTCCGCCGGGCTGGGCGCGCTCGGTGGGCTGCTGGTCTGCTACGCGCTGGTGCATGGCGGTCTGCCGGCGTGGCTGCGGCATGCCTTCACTACCTTCTCCGGCGTGGCCTCCAACTTCGCCGGCGTGCCGCTGGCGTTCGCGTTCATCGCCACGCTCGGCCGGCTAGGTCTGGTCACCGTGCTGCTGCGCGAGCTGTTCGGGATCAATCTCTACGCCAGCGGCTTCAGTCTGTTCTCGTTCTGGGGGCTGGCGCTGACCTATCTCTATTTTCAGCTGCCATTGATGCTTTTGATCATCACCCCGGCGATGCAGGGGCTCAAGCGCGAGTGGCAGGAGGCGGCCGAGAGCCTCGGCGCCAGCCGCGCCCAGTACTGGCGCCGGGTCGCGCTGCCGGTGCTGACGCCATCGGTGCTGAGCTGCTTCATGCTGCTGTTCGCCAACGCCTTCGGCACGCTGGCGACGGTGGTGGCGTTGACCGGTGCCAATTTTCCGGTGGTGCCGATCCTGCTGTTCCAGCAGATCCGCGGCAACGTGCTCTACAACCCCAATCTCGGTTTCGCCCTGGCGCTGGGCATGGTGGCGATCATGGTGGTGACCAATCTGCTCTACTTCGTGCTGCGCGCCCGCGCCGAGCGGTGGCAGCGATGAGGCGGGGCAATACGATGAGACGGCGCCAAGTCGAGAGGATGAGGCGCTGGCCGCTGCTGTCGTGGAGCATCGTGCTACTGGCGGCGGGCTACTTCCTGCTACCGCTATATGCCACCTTCCAGTTCTCGCTGGGCATGCAGCGCGGCGAGCTCAGTTTCGCCGCCTATCACTGGCTGTTCGGCAGCGATCGCTTCCTCGATAGCCTTTCCTATTCGGCGGTGGCTTCGCTGCTGGCGATTCTGGCGGGGACCCTGCTGGTGGTGCCGACGGTCTACTGGGTGCGCTTGAAGCTGCCGCAGGCGCGTGGCTTCGTCGAGTTCGCCAGCCTGCTGCCGCTGATCATCCCGCCGATCGTGGTGGTGTTCGGCTACATGCGCCTGTACGGCGACGGCTCGTGGCTACCGCTGACCACCAGCGACGGACGCCTCGATCTGCTGCTGGTGATCGGCTATGTAGTGCTCGCGCTGCCCTACATGTTCCGTGCCGTCGATACCGGGATGGCGGCCATCGATATCGTCACTTTGACCGAGGCGGCGGAGAGTCTCGGCGCCTCGCGCTGGCGCATCGTCGTCAGCGTGATCTTTCCCAACGTGCGTTCGGCGATCGTGGCCGGCGCCTTCCTGACGCTGTCGATCTCGCTGGGCGAGTTCGTCATGGCGAGTCTGTTGAGCCGCCCCGCCTTCGGTCCCTATCTGGTGCAGATGGGCCAGGACTACGCCTACCAGCCGGCAGCGCTGGCGATCCTGGCTTTCGTCATCACCTGGGCGTGCATGGCTCTGATGCAGTTCTTTGCGCTGCGCAAGCCGGGGCAGCGTGTGCTGCCGCGGCTATGGGCAGAGCGCACGACCAAGAAGGAACGGGAAGTCTCATGAGTTTTTTGCAATTGCAGGCCCTGGGCAAGCGCTTTGGCGAGCATACCGCCGTCGCCGGGTTCGATCTCGAGGTGGAGCAGGGGGAGTTCATCGCCTTCCTCGGCCCCTCCGGCTGCGGCAAGACCACGGTCCTGCGCATGATCGCCGGCTTCGAGACGCCCTCCGCCGGCGTGATCCGTATCGGTGACGAGGAGATGACCCGGCTGCCGGCCAATCGCCGGCATATCGGCATGGTCTTCCAGAGCTATGCGCTGTTTCCCAACATGAGCGTCTACGACAACGTCGCCTTCGGGCTGAAGATCGCCGGCATGGCCAAGTGCGAGATCGACGCCCGGGTGCGCGAGATGCTGGCGCTGATCGATCTCGAGCCGCTGGCGGGGCGTTACGCCTATCAGATGTCGGGCGGTCAGCAGCAGCGTGTCGCCCTGGCTCGCGCGCTCGCACCGCGCCCCCGGGTGCTGCTGCTGGACGAGCCGCTGTCGGCGCTGGATGCCCGTATCCGCGTGGCGCTGCGCGACGACATTCGTCGGATTCAGCGTGAGCTGGGCATCACCACGGTCTTCGTCACCCATGACCAGGAGGAGGCGCTATCGATCTCCGATCGCGTGGTGGTGATGCATCAGGGGCGCGCCGACCAGATCGGCTCGCCGGCGCAGATCTACAACCGCCCGGCGACGCGGTTCGTGGCCAGTTTCGTCGGCATCCTCAACACCTTCGAGGCGCGCGTGGTGGCCCCGGGCGAGTCTCTCGTCGAAATGGCCGGGCAGCGTCTTTGCGTGCCGGCCCTGGGGCAGCGCGCGGCGGTTGCCGCGGGCGACAGTGTCACCCTGGCCCTGCGTCCGGAAGCCTTCGGCATCCAGCCGCACGGTGCCGACGACGTCGCGCTCGATGGCGAGGTGCTCGACTGCCGCTTTCTGGGCTCGGTGATCCGCGTCCAGGCCGAGGTGGCGGGCCAGCGGATCGCCTGCGATATCTTCAACCAGGCCGGTACGCTCGAACCACGCCCGGGAGAGCGCATCGAACTGCACTTTTCCGCCGGTGACGTCCTGCTGCTCGATGACTGAGCCACGCTCGTTCGCATCCACCAGGAGATTTTTTCCGTGAGACCTGCAGCCTTCTCTCGTCCCGGCCGCTTCTACCGCGGCAACCTGCATACCCACTCGACGTTCTCCGACGGTGTTCTGGAAGCCGCCGAGGTGTGCCGACGTTACCGCGCAGAGGGCTACGATTTCATCGCCCTGACCGATCACTTCATCGGCATGTACGACTATCCCGTCACGGATACGCGCGCCATGCGTGACGAGGGCTTCACCACGCTGCTCGGTGCCGAGCTGCACAGCGGTGCGATGGGCAATGGCGAACTCTGGCATCTGCTGGCGGTGGGGCTGCCGCTGGATTTCGCGCCCTCGCATACGCCGAGCTTCCAGCCGGTAGACGGGCAGGAGAGCGGCCCCGAGCTCGCCGCCAGGGCGCGCCGGGCCGGTGCCTTCGTGGCCATCGCGCATCCGCAGTGGTCGGGCCTGACGCTGGCCGACGCGCGCACCATCGAGGCGGCGCACGCGGTGGAGATCTACAACCATGGCTGCGCCAGGGGCTGCGATCGCGGCGACGGTATGGCGATCGCTGATCTGCTGTTGACCGAGGGGCGCCGGCTGAGCCTGATCGCCACCGACGATGCGCACTTCAGCGAGCCGGATCACTTCGGCGGCTGGGTGGAGGTGAAGGCCGAAGCGAACACCCCGGAACTGCTGCTGGAAGCGCTCAAGCGCGGTGACTTCTACGCGACGCAGGGCCCGCGCTTCGAGGATATCGTGGTCGACGGCGAGGCGGTCGAGGTCGCCTCCACCGCGGTGTGCACGGTCATCGTCCAGGCCTCGGGAACGGCGGCCAGCGCGATTCACGGCCACTCGATGACCCGGACCCGCCTACCGCTGGCGCGTTTTGCCCAGCGTGACTGGATCCGGGTGACGCTGATCGACGCCGCCGGCCGCCGGGCCTGGAGCAATCCTATCTGGCGTGAATGAGCGCCGCCGTCGCTGCTGGCGACGTAGCGGGGCGCGTCAGGCGGCCTTCTCCCGGCGCAGCAGACGCTTGAGCGGCGAGTGGCCGAGCAGCAGAAAGAGCACTGCCAGGGTCAGCACCAGTGACAGCGGGTGGGTGAACAGCCCGCTGACGAAGGCGGCGCTGTCGTTGCCCACCGAGGCCATCGCCTGGCGATAGGAGGTGTCCATCAGCGGACCCAGGATCACGCCCAGGATCACCGGCCCCATCTGGAAGCGGTACACCTTCATGAAGTAGCCCAGCAGGCCAAAGCCGAGCATCCAGTAGACCTCGGTCATGCTGCCGTTGAGCGAGTAGGTGCCGACCACGCAGAGCACCAGGATCAGCGGGATCAGGATCGCCTTGGGCAGCTCCACCACCTTGGCGAAGAGCTTGATGCCGGTGAGCCCGAACAGCAGCAGGAACAGATTGGCCAGCACCAGATTGCCCACGGTGAACCAGAAGATGTAGGGCGTCTCGATCATCAGCATCGGGCCGGGGTTGAGACCGTGGATGGTCAGCGCCCCGATGATGATCGCGGTCACCGCGTCGCCGGGCATGCCCAGCGTCAGCATCGGCACATAGGCCCCGCCCACGGCGGCATTGTTGGCGGTCTCCGGGGCCACCAGCCCTTCGTAGGCACCCTCGCCGAACGGCTTGCTCGGCTTCTTCACCGTGCGCTTGGCGTGGTCGTAGGCGAACAGCGAGGCGATATCGCCGCCGGTGCCGGGCAGGGCGCCGACGATCACACCGATCAGCGAGGTGCGGATCGACAGCGGCAGAAACTTCAGCACCAGACTCAGCGACGGCAGGATCTTGTCCACCTTCTGGCGCACCGGCGTGGCATCGAGCTGGTGCAGCTGGAAGAACGCCTCGGCGACCCCGAACATGCCGATCATCACCACCACGTAGTGGATACCGCCCATCAGCTGCATGCTGCCCAGGGTGAAGCGCGGATCGGCGGTCACCGGGTCGAGCCCGACCAGGCCGATCACCGCCCCCAGGGCGGCGGCGAAGATCCCCCGGGAGAGCGACTCGGCGGCCAGGCTGCCGACCAGCAGCAGGCCCAGCGCGGCGATCAGGAAGTAGTCGCGCGGGGCGAACTCGAGGGCCATGTCGGAGAGGTAGGGGGCGACGCTGGCCAGCACCAGGGTGCCGAGCAGGCCGCCGATCACCGACATCACCGTACTCAGGCCGATGGCGCGCCCGGCTTCGCCCTGCTGGGCCAGCGGGTAGCCGTCGAAGGCGGTGGCCACCGACGAGGGCGCCCCGGGAATGTTGAGCAGGATCGCGGTACGCGAGCCGCCGTAGACGCCGCCGGTGTAGATGCCGACGATCAGCGCCAGGGCGTCGTTGACGTCCCAGGAGAAGGTGAAGGAGATCAGAATCGACGTCGCCATGGTGACCGAGAGACCGGGAATGGCGCCGACGTAGATGCCGGCCAGGGTGCCCGCCGCGGTGAGCATCAGCAGCGACGGGTCGAGCCAGGACATCAGAAAGAAGGAAAGGGTGTCACCCATGGAAAACCTCGTTGACGAAACGCGGGCGGCTCAGAGGGTGTTTACAAATTCGACGAGTGAAGGCGAGACAAGGCGAAATCGGCCGAAAAAGACGGAGTTTACGTGGTGTAAATGAGTACTTTGAGGTCGATTTCAACGCCGTATCGTCGAGCGCAGGCATTTTGTAAACACCCTCTCAGGGGAGATAGACCTGGAATAGCAATGTGAACAGCGCATAGATCACCGCGGTGATCAGCACGGTGACGAGCACGGCGCTGACCCAGTGGCCGCGCCGCAGGCAGAGCTGGGTGATGAGCAGGAACAGCGCCGTGGCGGCGATGAAACCCAGCGCCGGCAGCGCCAGCAGATAGCCCACGGCGAGCAGCGAAAACAGCACCACCGGCAGCGGGAAGTGAGTGGCGAGGAACTGGCGCAGCTCGCCGAGGGCACCGCCCGCCGCGGGGCGCGAGTGGTGGCGCTGGCCGAGCAGGATCGAGAGCATGGTGACGATCATGATCGCCCCCAGCAGCAGCGGAAAAGCGCCCGCCGAGTTAGGCAGCTCGAAGCCCGAGATGCGGTAGGCCTCGTAGAACACGCCGCCACTGAGCAGTAGCAGCAACAGGTTGAAGGCGCGCTCGCCGGCCTTCAAAGGTGGGCGATGTGGCATGCGACACTCCAGATCGGCGGCGCCTGGCGCCGCCGGGGATCAGCGGGAGGCCGCGCCGTGCCGGTGGCGGACCGGACGGCGCGGCGCCGTGGTGCATGGAAACGCGCGGCGTGTCAGGGCTTGGGAATGCCCACGCTCTCCGGCGAGACCTTGGCCGAGCCGGCCTTCTCCAGCGCCCAGGCGGTCACCGACTGCCAGCGCTTCAGGAACTGCTCGGCCTCTTCACCGCGCAGGTTGAGCGACTTGGCGCTGTTGTCGGAGAGGAAGCGCTGGAACTGCTCGTTGGCCACCCCTTTGGCATAGGCGTCGCTCAGGGTATCGACGACCGCGTCGGGCGTATCCTTGCGCACCGCCACGGCCCAGAACGGCCCCCACGGCAGATAGGCGGCGATGTCGGGCAGCGCCTGGGTGATCGGCGGGATGTTAGGCAGGCTCTCGACCGGCTCGCGGGTGAACACCGCCAGCCCCTTGAGCCGGCCGGCCTTGATCTGCTCCTTGGCCGCAGCGAGGCTCAGCGGCATGAAGTCGATATGATCGCCGAGCATGGCGGTGATGCCGGGGCCGTCGCCGCCGAAGGTGACGCTGCGCACCTCGAGGCTGTCGACCGCATTGATCATCGCCAGCAGCGTGCTGGGCAGGCCGCCGGCTCCGGTGTCACCCATGCGCAGCTCGTCCGGATGCTGATGGGCGTAGTCGAGCAGGTCCTGGAAACTGTCGAACGGGCTGTCGGCGGGAGCCGCGATCACTACCAGGCCCTGGGCGATGACGTTGATCGGTTGCATGTCGGCATAGGTGAAATCGGCCAGGCCCATGATCGGATAGAGCTGCGGGTTCTCGGCGCCGTAGAGCACGGTGTAGCCGTCGGGGCGTTTGTGCATGACCGCGTTCATGCCGATCACGCCGGTGCCGCCGGGACGGTTGTTGAGGATGATCTTGGTGCCCAGCGCCTCCTCCACGTGCGGGGTCAGGCTGCGTGCCACGTTGTCCGTGGCGCCGCCGGCGCCCCACTGGATGATGCCCTGGATGTTGTGCTCGGGGTAGTCCGCCGCGGCCAGCGAGGTCGCCGTCAGTCCAGTGGCCAGGGCCAGCGCCGTGAGGGTGTGCTTGAGCATGCAAGAAGCCTTTTGGATATTGTCTTGGGTGTGTCAGCGTACGGTGGTTCGTTAGGGTTTTTACGCAGCGAGTGGCGGTGCTCGATGGACCCACCGGGGGGCGATTATGCCTGAAAGCCACGGCTTCCGGGTGGCCGGGTTATCATGATCCTTCGTCTACCACTTCTCGGCGAAGGAGACTCTTACATGCAGTTAGGCTTGATCGGCCAGGCGATCCAACACTCCAGCGCGCCCGACCTGCACCGACGTCTCGGCCGGCTGCTCGGCATGTCGGTCGACTACACGCTGTTCGATGCGTTGATCGCGCCGCCGGTCTCGATCCCGACACAGGTGGCCGAGCTGCGTGCTCAGGGCCTGCGCGGGGTCAATGTCACCTATCCCTACAAGGAGCAGGCGCTGACGCTGGCCGATAGCGCCGGTGACGGTGCCCGGCTGGTGGGGGCCGCCAACACCCTGATCTTTGGCGCCACCGGGGTCCACGCCGAGAATACCGACTTCACCGGCTTCGTGGCCGGCTATCGCGCCACCCTGGGCGCGCGCGCACCGGGGCGGGTGCTGATGCTCGGCAGTGGCGGGGTGGGCAAGGCGGTGGCCTTCGGCCTGGGGCAGCTCGGCGCCGAGGAGATTCTGCTGCTGGACCTCGACCGCGCCAAGGCCGACGCTCTGGCGGACCAGCTCACAGCCGCCGGATTCGCGGCACGCGCGGTGGCGCCCGAGGCTCTCGCTGCGCTGGCCGGCGAGTGCGACGGGCTGGTCAACTGCACCCCGATCGGCCACGAGAAGAGCCCTGGCTGCTCCCTGCCCGGGTCGCTGATCCGCGCTGACCAGTGGATCTTCGATGCCGTCTACGTGCCCGCACGCACCGAGTTCATCGCCTGGGCCGAGGCCGCCGGCGCCGCGGTGATCAGCGGTGTCAGCCTGTTCGTGTACCAGGGCGTCGACGCCTTCAAGCTGTTCTGGGGCGAACCGGCACGGACGGCCGAGGTCGACGCCCAGACCCCGGCGCTCTATCGCCACTATCACCAGCAGTTGCTGGGCGGCGCCGGCGGGTGACTGCGGCACCGCGCTTGCCCTGGCATCGCGCGCCGACCTAGCATGAGTGCGTATCACGAACATTCGTTCGCTAGCTGATGCGCTTCGGGAGAACGCCCCCATGTACGACACCCTGTTTCGCCACCCTTTCCTGAACGCCGCCGGTCTCGCCGCCGGCGAAGCCAGTGAGGTCGTCG
>JNVT01000015.1 GCA_000737985.1 Gammaproteobacteria bacterium MFB021
CCCACCAGGCCAGGCCGACCCGGGCGCGGTGCTCGGGGCAGTAGCGCTGCGCCTCCTGCGCGGTGAAGGGTGCCCGCGACTTGGGCGCGGGGTGGAAGGCGTGGCCGGCGAGCAGGCCCTGCTCGGCGGCGACGAAATCGAGCGGCCCCTGCTGCAGCCGGGTCAGATCGTCCCGCGCCTCTAGGCTCTCCTGGGTGTTGGCGCGGCTCTCCAGCACCCGCTCGCGGAAGCGGGCGCGGGACTCGGCGTCGAGTTCGCCGACCAGTGCCGGCGTCGCCAGCACCCGATCCAGCGCCGTGGCGAAGTCGAGCGCCTGCGAGGTGCCGTGACGCACCTGGTGTGGCGGCCACACGAAGCGGCACTCGCCGCTGGCACTGCGGTGGCGCAGGCGTAGATGCAGCTCGCCGTCGCTCAGCGGCAGCACCGCTCGCTCACCGCTCGCGTCGCTGACCAGCCGCCAGTGTGAGCACTCGCGCAGCAGCGCATTGAAGAAACAGCTCGCGGCGAGATCGACGCGCGAGGCCGCCTCAGAGGGCGTGGTATTCGACATGGGACGACTCCTTTTTCGAGAATCATTTGAGAATGCTAAGGCAAATAAAAATCATTCATGTTAATTGAGTGTGTTGATTCAGGGTCATCGCGTGGGATTTCCGGCGTGTGGTGTTCTCGGGTCTTGGTGTTTCTGGGTCGTTGCGTTTCTAGCTCGTGGCGTTTCTGGCTGGCGACGTCCGACCTCAGGGATGGCCGCCGTGCCGGGCCATGGCGGCGCGTTCGCCGCTTCGCCCGCGGCGTGCCAGCGGGATCAGCAGCAGCAGCGCCACGGCGGCCATCAGCGCCAGGGGCAGCAGGCGGCCAGGGTCGATCAGACTGACGCAGAGCGCCGCCAGGCCGTAGCCCAGGGTGTGCGCCATGCTCAGCAGGCCGGCGCTGGTGCCCTGGGCCTGGTGGCGGGTCGCCGCCTCGGTATAGCCGGGGACGGCAAGGGCAGCGCCGGTGCTCGCCAGTACCACGCCGAGCGCGAACAGCAGGCCGAGGCCGATATGGAGTCCCGGCGTGAGTGTGAAGGTGGCCGTGGCGGCAAGCAGGGCATAGCCCAGCGCCAGCCCCGCGGCACCCAGTGCCAACAGCGCGCGGCTCTCCAGGCGGCGGGCGCGGACCACCCCGATCTGGGTGGCGAGAGCCCCCACCGCCCCCAGCGAGAGCAGCACGCCCATCCAGTGGCCGGCACGCGTGGCATCGATCGCCAGCGCCTGCTGCAGCGAGGCCGGTAGACCCAGCTGCATCAGCGAGACCGACATCGCCAGCAGCAGCGCCATGGCCAGATAGGCCAGGTTGCTGCGCGGGGGCAAACGGCGGGCGATGCCCTGCGGTGACTGCGCGGCGCTGTCGTGTGCGGCGGAATGTGCGGTATCGATAGTATCCGTGTCGCGTGCCGGCTGCGGCACGCCGGGCAGCAGCAGCAGTGCCAGCAGCCCGGCCACCAGCATCAGCGCGAACGGCGCATACACCGACAGGCTCAGGCTGGCGGCGGCGAGCAGCGGGCCGAGCAGGCGGCCGCTGCTGAGGCCGGCGCTGACCGCGGCCAGCGCCGGCAGACGTTCGCCACCCGGGTGCAACGCCAGCGCCCACTGCTGGCTGGCCGGCACCATGCCCGACACCGTCAGGCCATAGAGCACCCGGGCCACGGCCAGCACCACCAGCATGGCCAGAGGCGAGAGCAGGCCCGCCACCGAGGCCCACAGCGCGGCCGCGATCAGCGCAAAGCTGAGCAAGTAGCCCAACAGCGCCTGCACCACCACCAGCCGCGCGCCGCGCCGGTCGGCCACGCCACCCCAGAAGGGGCTGCCAACGAGAAACAGCATCGATCCGAGCAGAATCAACCCCGCCCACTGCGACAGCGGCAGCCCGAAATGCGCCACCAGCAGCGGCAGCATCACCAGCAGGCCGTTCTGACCCAGGCCCAGCAGGGCAGCGCAGGCGCCGAGGCGCCACAGGGGAGGTAAGGACATGCCACGCTCGCTGAAAATTTGAGAATAAGAATTATTATCATATTAGTGATAGGTGTCAACGCGCGATACGCAGCGTTGCGTGAAGACTTGTACCGAGGGTTTTTGCGCAAAGCATCGTCGCGACGGGTCTCGTCGCGCGTGGAGGGTTCGTCGCGCGCGGAGGGGGCGCCTGCAGAGAGAAGGGCGCAGGGCGTCTGGGCGATGCACGCGGGAAGAATGACGATGGACGCAAGGATGATGGGCCGACGCCCACCACTCGGGTGGGCGTCGGCTCGGCGGGAAGCGATCCCCGCGTCGTCAGTACTGGTGTGACCAGGTCAGGCTGTAGGTGCGGCCGCGGCCCTGGTAGTCGTAGAGATACTCGGGGCCGTAGTAGGGCGAGTAGAACATGGTCGCGCGCTGGCCCCACACGGTGGAGTACTGCTTGTCGGTGAGGTTCTCCACCCCCAGGCTGAACTTGCCGAAGCCGGTCTGCTGGCTCAGCAGCAGATCGAGGGTGGTGTAGCCGTCGATTTCGCGGTCGTTGTCGTCCTCGAGGTCGAAGGCGTGGTTGGCCTGCAGGCGCACCGAGCGCTCGAAGTCGGACCAGCCGACGAACGCGGTCGCCGAGGAGAGCGATGCGTAGCGGGCGTCGCGCTTGTTCCAGTCGCCGTCGGCGTCTTTTTGCTCGGAGCGCACCAGATTCAGCGTGCTGCCGGCCTCGAAGCCGTTGTCGAAGTAGCGGGTCACGGCGCCCTCGAGGCCGTAGTCGCGCTTCTTCTCGTCGACCACTTCGACGCTCAGATCCTCGGCGTTCTCCACCGCCTTGTCGGACCAGGCGTAGTAGACCGCCGCCTGGGTGCTCCAGCCGCCGCCCTGGTAGCGCCATCCGAGTTCGACCTGATCGGTCTTGATTGCGCTGAGCGGGTTGGCCGAGACGCTGATATCGGGGCTCTTGCCGTAGTACTTGGCCGGGTCGGGCAGCTCGAAGCCCTGGCTGTAACGCAGCCAGTTCTGGTGGCCGTTACCGTAGTCGTACAGGGCGCTGGCGTTGACCAGGGTGGCATCGTAGTGGTTGCTGCCGCCGGGGACGTCCTTGAAGTCGTCGACGTCGACGTTCATGCGCTGCTGGCGCGCACCCGCCGAGAGCTTGAGCCCGCGGGTCGCCTGCCAGTCGGCCTGAGCGAAGGCGGCGACGGTGTCGACCTGGTAGCCGGGGTAGCGATCATCAATGCGCGCCTCGCGCTGGGTCAGCGCGCCGCTGGCATCGGTGACGTCACGATCGAAGAAGATCTGGTCGGCATCGAACTTCTCGCGGCTCAGATCGACCCCGTAGGTGAGGCCGACGCTGTCGCTCAGCTGGGCGTCGAACAGCCCCTTGATGCCGCTCAGCTTGGTGTTCTGCTGCGAGGCGCGGAACTCGTAGTAGTCAGGGTTGCGCCAGTTCGGCGAGGGATAGGGGAAGGCGTTGAACTTGGCCTCCTCCTCGCGGTGGAACGCCTGCAGATAGAAGTCCTGTCCCAGCAGATCGCCGTGGTGATACTGCACGTTGATCATCTTGCGATCGGTGGCCGGGTCGCGGTCCGAGCTGTAGCCGTCGCGGATCTCGGCGTCGTCGAGGTTGGGCGAGGCGTCGCCGAGATGGGGGAAGTAGACCCCGCGGTGCCCTTCATAGCCGGAGCGGTAGAGCTGGGCGCCGATGCTCAATGACTGCTCCTGGGTGAGCACGATATTGAGGTTGCCCATCAGATCGATGCTGCGGTTGTCCTGCAGATCGGTCTGGGTGATGTCGGGGAATATCTCGTTGCCGCTGCCGTCGAACTGGCGGCCGTTGTCGCGGTAGGCGACCCCCAGATAGCCCTGGACGTGCTCGTTGCCGCCGCTGACCGACTGATCGAGATGGTAGTCGAGGTCGTCGCCGTCGTTGAGTCCGCTGGTCACGCCCGCCTGGGTGCGCAGGGTGGGAGCGCCCGCCTTGCCCTTGCGGGTGATGATATTGATGATGCCGCCGGTGGCGCCGCCGCCGTAGAGGCTGTTGGCGCCGGAGATCACCTCGACGTGGTCGATGTTGAACGGATCGATGGCATCGAACTGGCGCGACAGCCCGCGCGAGCTGTTCATCGAGACGCCGTCGATCAGCACCTGCACGTTGCGCCCGCGCATGTTCTGGCCGTAGTTGGTGCGCCCCTGCGGCGCCAGATCGAGCCCCGGTACCAGCTTGCCCAGGGCGCTCTTGAGGTCGGCGCCGGTATCCAGCTGCTGCTGCAGCTCTTCGTGCTCGATCACCCAGACCGTTCCGGGGATCTGGCTGATCTGGGTCGGGGTGCGCGAGCCCACCACCACCACGGTGTCGTTGGATTCCTGGGCCTGCAGCGGCAGTGCGGACGCGCCGGCGACGACCGCGAGGCCAAGCGTCATTGTCTTCTTCATGGATGTTCCCTTGCCGGTAACGAAACGTTATCGCTTGTGTCGAATCGAGTCCCGGATGCTAGCACTAATCAAAATCAAAATGATAGTGATTCGCATATGTAAATGAGTAACATGACGCATCCATTGAAACCGAGGTGCTTCGTTAGGGTGAGATCGTGTGACGAAACCGGCCGCGCAGGGCGATGAACGCCGACGGGGGGCGGCGCTGTCGGCGCGCTGTGTCAGGATAGGCGAGTGGGAAAGGCGCGGTTTGTAACAGCGGACGCTGCCGCTGGCAGGCGTTGTCTCGCTATCGTTGGGTCATCGATTGCCGATTGTCTCGCCCAGGCGCAGGCCGCCGAGTGCAGTGCCCGGACAGCATTCAGAGAGGGGCAGGCTGTGCCTAGAGAGCGGGCAGACCGTGCCTAGGGCAGCACCGCGATGGGGCACTCATCCCCCGGATGCGGCATGACCCGCATGGGTATCCCGTAGATCGCTTCCAGGGTGGCATCGCACATCAGCGTGCCCGGCTCGCCCTCGGCGAGCAGGCGGCCGCTGTGCAGGGCGACCAGATGGTCGCAGTAGCGCGCCGCCATGTTGACGTCATGCAGTACGATCACCACGCCCAGGCCCAGCTCGCGGCAGAGCTTGCGCACCAGCGCCAATACCTCGACCTGATGGGCGATATCCAGCGCCGCCAGCGGTTCGTCGAGCAGCAGGTAGCGGCTGCCCTGGGCCAGCAGCATGGCCAGCCACACGCGCTGGCGCTCGCCGCCGGAGAGGGTATCGACCAGGCGGTCGGCGAAGGCCTCGGTATGGGTCAGCGCGATGGCGCGCTCGATCTGCTGCTGGTCGTGGGCGTTGAGCCGGCCCAGCAGGCCATGCCACGGGTAGCGCCCGAAGCCGATCAGCTCGCGGCAGGTGAGGTTCTCCGCGCTGGGCAGATGCTGGGGCAGATAGGCGACATGGCGGGCGAACTCACGCGGCTTCCAGTGGGTCAGCGGGCGGCCATCCAGGGTGATGTTTCCGCGGCTCACCGGCTGCTGCTGGGCGAGCAGCTTGAGCAGGGTCGACTTGCCAGAGCCGTTGTGGCCGATCAGACCGTAGATGCGTCCTTCGCCGAAGGTAAAATCGATCGGGGAGAGCAGCTCGCGGCCCGCGATTTCGAAGCTCGCAGCCTGGAGTTCGAACATGCCGGAACGACCTCGCAACGCAGGGGATGGGCGTGACAAGATGCAATCCTAATTCAAATACGAACGCTTATCAAAAAGATCGCGTGGCCGTCAGCCCGCCATCACAAGCCCGACCGGCAGCCAGGAGAGAGAAGAACGATGCGCTGGATACTCAAGAGTGCGCTGATCGCGCTGCTGTTCGCCGTGGGGATCGTGCTGGTGGCCTCGCCCCAGGCGTTCGATCAGCGCCTGGTATCGCTGGAAGCGCAGCGGGCGCTGCCCTCTCAGGCGGAGATGCTGGCGCGTGAGTCGCCGGCGCTCAACGCGGTGTTCCTGGCCATGGCCGACGACCCCTCGCTGTGGATGAGCGCGCGGCTGGCGATCCGCCACTACGGCGACGCGGCGCGGGATGTCCTGGTCGACTACGGTCTCGACCCGGCATTCCAGCAGGTGCTCGCCCGCTATGGCGCCGACAGCGTGCTGCCGGTGATCTACTACCGCGAGCACGATATCGCCACGCTGCGCCTGCAGCACTGGCTGGGCGAGCGCTACCGCGAGGCCAGCAGCCGCTTCAACCAGTGGTGGGGCGAAGAGCGCGCGGGAGCCGAGACGCCGGCGGCTGCCGAGCGCCAGGCCGGCGCTGGAAACGACACTCAGGGCGAGACCGGGCACTCGCCCCAGGAGCAGGCCCAGGCCCAGGATGACGACCCCGCCGAGCTGACGCCGCTGATGCGCGGCCGCCTGGCCATCGCGGCCCTGGCGGCGCAGGGGCACGATCTGCTGCGCGAGTTCGTGATCGGGCCGGACGGCGAGGTGACGCGGGTGCAGAGCGAGCGCCTGGTCAGCGATATCGGCGATCTCTTCACCAGTGGCGTGCGCGATCTCGAACGCCAGTGGCGCCGCGGCGAGTCGATCGATGCCGTCGGCCTGCGCGTGGCCGGGGTCGATCTGCTGCGCTCCGCCAGCGCGGTCCGAGAGATCGGAAGAGCGTC
>JNVT01000016.1 GCA_000737985.1 Gammaproteobacteria bacterium MFB021
GTTGGCCAGTGAGATAGTCGGTGCGACAGGTGCGCTCAAGTCGACGGTGATTGGTCCCAAGGCATCGACCGGGCTGATGTTTCCCGCGACATCAGTCTGGCGAACCTGCACATCCCCATCGGCATAGGTTCCTTCAGCCAATTCGAAGCCGGTTCCGGTTCCGGTGGTCCAGGTGGTACCGCCGTCGGTGGAGTACTCCCAGGTGGCGTTGGCTTCGAGACCGTCGATATTGACTGTGGCGTCATTGGTGATGCCATCGGCGATATCCGCACCGGTGTCGTTGGCCAGCGAGATTGTCGGTGCGGTGGGTGCGCTGAGGTCCACGACCACCGGGACCAGACTATTGATAGGGCTGACGTTGCCAGCGACGTCAGTCTGGCGAACCTGCACATCCCCATCGGCATAGGTGGCCTCAGCCAACTCGAAGCTGGTGCCGGTTCCAATGGTCCAGGTGGTACCGCCGTCGGTGGAGTACTCCCAGGTGGCGTTGGCTTCGAGACCGTCGATATTGACCGTGGCGTCATTGGTAATGCCGTCGGCGATATCCGCGCCGGTGTCGTTGGCCAGTGAGATAGTCGGTGCGACAGGTGCGCTCAAGTCGACGGTGATTGGTCCCAAGGCATCGACCGGGCTGAC
>JNVT01000017.1 GCA_000737985.1 Gammaproteobacteria bacterium MFB021
CAGCGCCTGAGCGAACTCAAGCACGCCAGGGTGCGCCCGCTCAAGACCGTCATTACCCTGTAACCCCTTACCTTCGAGAAAGGAAACTGCCATGCTGTGGGTCATCGCCACGATCACCACCGCCCCAGGACGCGACCGGGACGTGCTCAATGCCTTGCTGGACGTCGCGACGACCGTGCGCCAGGAAGCGGGCTGTCATCTCTACCAACCGAGCCAGGATCACCCCGAGGGACTGACGGCCGACACCTCACCTCGGCGCGACACCGTCACCATCATTGAGGCCTGGGACTCCCGGCAGGCGCTGGATGAGCACCTAGAAACGCCCCACATGGCACGCTTTCGTGAGCAAACGGAGGGGTGGGTGATTGAGCGGGATATTCGACTGCTGAGCCCTCGCTGATCCCAACCTTTGCACGCAGCAAGAAAGTGTTTTGCGGCCTGTCGCGTTGTCCAAATCGCTAATTGCCGCCAAGGTGATCTTGCCCAGCAGCAGTGGACACCCCGTTAAGGCAGTACACTCAGGACTATAAGGCCGAGGCGCTGGCACTTGCTGACCGCGTTGGCATTAGTGCCGCCGCCCGAGAG
>JNVT01000018.1 GCA_000737985.1 Gammaproteobacteria bacterium MFB021
TGCCAGCCGCTGGCCGTTTTCTTGATCGCCACTAGGCAGCCTTCCCAAGTAATCGCCTCTCGACCGGTAGTAGTTGGCGATATCGTCCCAGGCGCCGCACTGCGTGAGGTAGTGCATGGCTTGCTGCGTGGTGAAGCCTTGGCGTGCGTAGAGCGAAATCAGGTTGCCGACGACCAGGGCGACGTTGCGTTCATTCCCCAGCCCAGGGGCCTTGCGGGCGCGCTTGTAGAAGAAGTGGGGTTCGTGATCGTAGAACCGGGCGTCTTCCTGCAGGAGCTGCCAAGCGCTGTCGATGAGTCCGCGGGAGTGGTCCAGGCGGTAGCTCTTGAGGGCGGTTCGCCAGAGGCCGGTGAGATGGGGGACGACATCCAGGAAGCGCCGAAAACCGTGGTCCATGTCGAGGCATTCACCGGTGTCGACGTTGCAGGGTATGCCTTGGGCGAACTCACGCAGCACGGACTGGTGAAAGCGCATCTCGACGCGC
>JNVT01000019.1 GCA_000737985.1 Gammaproteobacteria bacterium MFB021
CGTGGTGATCGACCGGCTGAGCAACGTCACCGTGGGCGCGGGGCTGATCCGCGGCGCGTCGGCGGGCCGCGAGGTGAGCGGCGAGGTCGACTGGCAGGCCTTCGAGATCGAGTTCAACGCGCTGATCCGCAAGCACTTCCCGCACTGGGAAGCCAAGGATGTGCGCGAGCTGCTGAAGCGCTGAGACGCGCCCACGCGACGTCTGTCGTACACCATGGCGGCCCCGGTAGCGGGGCCGCCTTTTTGCGTTGCGCGGGTGGGCGAAGCCGCCACGCCGGGGGCGCGACCCTCGCCGTGGTTGGTCAACGCGGCCTCGAGTCGTATGATATCGCTCCGGCCCGCGCGCAGATTCAAAGGACACGCTGATGCAACACGTCAACTGGCAGCTCGATGGCATCGTCACCCAGCTTCGCGCGACCCGCGAACAGTGGCGCGCCCAGAACGGTCGTGAGAAAGAGCGTGGCTGCCGCGAGCTGCCGTCGCGGCATCGCCTGCGCGATACCCTGGATGTCCTCAGCGGCGCGCTCTTCCCGATGCGCCTGGGACCATCGGATCTGCGCAAGGAGAGCGAGGACTTCTACGTCGGTCACACCCTCGACCGGGCGCTCAACGCGCTGCACGAAGAGGTGCTCCTGGAGCTGCGCTACATGGCGCGTCTGGACGGTGAGCGCGACAGCGACCCCACCGAGCGCGCCAATCAGATCGTGCAGGGCTTCGCCGACAGCCTGCCGGCGCTGCGTCGGCGCCTCGATGGCGATGTGATGGCGGCTTACTACGGTGACCCCGCCGCGCGCAGCGTCGACGAAGTCCTGCTCTGCTATCCCGGCGTGCACGCGGTGATCTACCACCGCATCGCGCACTACTTCTATCGCGCCGGCGCCGGCCTGGTGGCACGGATCATTGCCGAGCTGGCCCACTCCGATACCGGGATCGACATTCATCCCGGCGCACAGGTCGGTGAAGGCTTCTTCATCGATCACGGTACCGGCGTGGTGATCGGCGAGACCGCGATCATCGGCGACCGTGTGCGTCTCTACCAGATGGTGACCCTCGGGGCCAAGCGCTTCCCGGCCGACGACAAGGGGCATCTGGAAAAGGGCCTGCCGCGTCACCCGATCGTCGAGGACGACGTGGTGATCTACGCCGGCGCCACGATTCTCGGCCGTATCACCGTCGGCCGCGGATCGATCATCGGGGGCAACGTCTGGCTCACCTGCAGCGTGGAACCCGGCAGCAATATCACTCAGGCAAACATCCAGAGTGGTCCGTGTCCCTGAATTTGGGCGACACCATTCGACGCGCACCCCTGCCGCCGCGTCGTCCTGCGCGGGTGCCCTAAGCCCGCCGCTGAGACCCTGACACGACCCGGGCCCGGCGAGGCCGGCCCCGCCCCAGACAGATGAGGACAGCATGCCCGAGTATCGCTCGCGAACCACCACCCAGGGCCGCAACATGGCCGGTGCCCGCGCCCTGTGGCGCGCCACCGGCATGAAGGACGACGACTTCCACAAGCCGATCATCGCCGTCGCCAACTCCTTCACCCAGTTCGTCCCTGGCCACGTGCACCTGAAGGATATGGGCCAGCTGGTGGCGCGTGAAATCGAAAAGGCCGGCGGGGTGGCCAAGGAGTTCAATACCATCGCGGTCGACGACGGTATCGCCATGGGCCACGACGGCATGCTCTATTCGCTGCCGAGCCGCGACATCATCGCCGACAGCGTCGAGTACATGGTCAACGCCCACTGTGCCGATGCGCTGGTGTGCATCTCCAACTGCGACAAGATCACTCCCGGCATGCTGATGGCGGCCATGCGTCTCAACGTGCCGACCATCTTCGTCTCCGGCGGGCCGATGGAAGCCGGCAAGACCAAGCTGCTCGACCACGGCCTCGACCTGATCGATGCCATGATCTCCGCCGCCGACGACAAGTACAGCGACGACGAGATCGCCGAGATCGAGCGCAGCGCTTGCCCCACCTGTGGCAGCTGCTCGGGCATGTTCACCGCCAACTCGATGAACTGTCTGACCGAGGCGCTGGGCCTGGCGCTGCCGGGCAATGGCACCATGCTGGCGACCCACGCCGACCGCCGTCGGCTGTTCGAGACCGCGGGCGAGCGCATCGTCTCGCTGGCCAAGCGTTACTACGAGGGCAACGAGGCGCATCTGCTGCCGCGGGCCATCGGCTCCAAGACCGCTTTCCGCAATGCGATGACGCTGGATATCGCCATGGGCGGCTCGACCAACACCATCCTGCACCTGCTGGCGGCGGCGCAGGAGGCGGAGGTCGACTTCACCATGGCCGATATCGACCGCCTGTCGCGGGAGGTGCCGCAGCTGTGCAAGCTGGCACCTAACACCCAGAAGTACCATATCGAGGATTGCCACCGCGCCGGCGGTATCATGGGGATTCTGGGCGAGCTGGATCGCGCCGGGGTGCTGGATACCTCGGTGCCCACCGTCTATGGCGACTCCCTGGCGGCGGCGCTCGACGAGTGGGACATCATGCGTAACCCAACCCCGGACGTGGTCGAGTTCTACAAGGCCGGCCCCGGCGGCGTGCCGACCCAGCAGGCGTTCTCGCAGGCGGCGCGCTGGCCGTCGCTCGACGGCGACCGCGCCGAGGGCTGTATCCGCAGCTTGGAGCACGCCTTCTCGCGTGAGGGCGGCCTGGCCGTGCTCTACGGCAACATCGCCGAGAACGGTTGCGTGGTGAAAACGGCCGGCGTCGACGACTCCATCCTGGTGTTCGAGGGGGCGGCCCACGTGGTCGAATCCCAGGACCAGGCGGTCGAGCGCATTCTCGGTGGTCAGGTGAAGGCGGGCGAAGTGGTGGTCATCACCTACGAGGGGCCCAAGGGCGGCCCGGGCATGCAGGAGATGCTCTACCCGACCTCTTATCTGAAGTCGAAAGGGCTCGGTAAGGCGTGCGCGCTGATGACCGACGGCCGCTTCTCCGGCGGTACCTCGGGGCTCTCGATCGGTCACGTCTCGCCGGAGGCTGCCGCCGGCGGTGCCATCGGGCTGGTCGAGAGCGGCGACACCATCCGTATCGACATCCCCAATCGCACCATCGAGGTGCTGCTCTCCACTGAGGAGCTGGCGCATCGCCGCCAGGCCATGGAGGATCGCGGCGCCAAGGCGTGGAAGCCGACGATTCAGCGCGAGCGCAAGGTCTCCGCGGCGCTCAAGGCCTACGCCATGCTGGCGACCTCGGCCGACCGCGGTGCGGTGCGCGATCTGGACAAGCTCGAAGAGCGCTAGGCTTTAGATCCCAATGGCTGTCCAGACTGACTGAATGCACCTGGCCGCCATGACCGAGAACGCCCGCTGACCAGCGGGCGTTCTCTTTTGGGGAGCGCTTCTGTGGTGGGCTTCGCGCGGGCTGGGTGCCCCCCGGTCCGGGCCCAGGATCAGCGTTGTGGCTTACGTGCGATCAGCGTCGCCCTACGCGGTGCGGGGTAGCCTTCGATCGTTCGAGTGCGGTCCTGCGGGTCGAGGAAGTCGGCCAGCGAGTGGAACCTCATCCAGTCGGTGGTGCGCTGCTCGTCGAGGCTGGTGACGGTCTCATCGACGCAGCGGATCGCCTCGAAGCCGCAGCGCGCGAGCCAGTGCGCCAGCGCCCGCGACGATGGCAGGAAGTAGACGTTGGGCATGCTCGCATAGCGCTCGCCGGGCATGAACACGGTCTGTTCGTCACCCTCGACCACCAAGGTCTCCAGGACCAGCTCGCCGCCGGGGGCGAGGGCATCCTTGAGCTGCTGCAGATGTTCCAGCGGCGAAGCGCGGTGGTAGAGCACGCCCATCGAGAACACGGTATCGAAGGCGGCGAGGCGCGGCGGCACGTCTTCGATGCCCACCGGCAGAAAGTGGGTGCGGTGGTCGTCGGCATCGCCGACGAAGTGCCGCAGCGCCTGGAATTGATAGTAGAAGCGCGGCGAGGGGTCGATCACCAGCACGAAGGCGGCACCGGCGCCGGCCATGCGCCAGGCGTGATAGCCGCTGCCACCGCCGACGTCGAGCACCCGTCGTCCGGCCAGTGGGGAGAGGTGCGGGGCCACGCGCTGCCACTTCCAGTCCGAGCGCCACTCGGTATCGATGGTGAGGTCGCCGAGCCGGTAGGGCCCCTTGCGCCACGGCATCAGAATGCGCAGCAGGTTCTCGCAGCGGCGGCGATCGGCGTCATCGAGATCGACCTCAACGCTGACCGTGTCAGCGTTGAGGTCGACCCGGCGCGCCGCGGGCAGCGCTGGCAGCTTGGCCACCGCCTTTTCCCATGCGGGCAGATCGCCGTGGCGTTGGCGGTCGAGCCCGCGGGCGAGCTGCTCGGGCAGGGCGGCCAGCCAGCGGGTCAGACCCTGGTCGAGAAAGGCCAGATAGAGACGGCGCTCGGCCTCGGCCAGGGTGGTGGCGGCGTCGCGGCTGGCGGTGGAGGGGATAGGGGCGGACGGGGTGGAAGGCTGGCTCATGCGGGTTCATCGCCTGCGTGGGTGTCGCTCGTTTCGGCTCGGGTGCTGGCCTCGCGCTCCTTGAAGGCGATCATGGAGGCGAAGTTGAGATACTGGAACCAGGTCGTCACACGGCCGAAGCCGGCCGCTTGCAGCCGCGCCTGGTGCTGCGCCAGGGTGTCGGGCACCAGCACGTTCTCCAGCGCGGTGCGCTTCTGGCTGATCTCCATGTCGCTGTAGCCGTTGGCGCGCTTGAAGTCGTGATAGCGCTCCACCAGCCAGGCGTTCTCCTGCTCGTCGGGGGCGACGATCTTCTCCGACAGCACCAGGATGCCGCCGGGTTCGAGCGCCGCGAAGAGTCGCGCGATCACCGCATCACGCTCCGCCGGTGGCAGGAACTGCAGGGTGAAGTTGAGCACGATCATCCCGCTGGGGCGGTAGTCGAGCTTGCGGATATCGCTTTCGATGAACGCCAACCGATGGTTGGGGGCCTCGCTTTGCGCGGTGGCGCGGGCGCGGGCGAGCATCGCCGGTGACAGGTCGACACCGGTCAGGGCGAACGCCTCCGGCGCCAGGCGCCCGGCCAGTGCCAGCCCTACCGCGCCCAGCGAGCAGCCCAGATCGTAGACGTGGGCGCCATGGCGCAAGTGGCGCTCGGCGAGCAGGCCGAGCATGCCCAGGATCTGGCCGTAGCCGGGAATCGAGCGGCGCACCATGTCGGGAAAACACGCCACGACCTGCTCGTCGAACGAAAAACTGGCCACACGATCGAGGGGTGTCGAAAAGATGGCGTCACGGTAAGATGCGTCAGTCATTGTCGGAAGACTACGTGGAAGATCCGTTTCATCGTGGAAGATCATTTTCATCGGGAGCGCGTGACGCGAGCGATGGGTCGCGAACGACGCTGAGCGCTGGGCGTAGTGTACGTTTTGCGCGCCCGGGCTGCACGTGGCCGGCACACGCCGGGAGGGCGCGCCGGCCTGCTTGATTGGCGTCGACCCATATGGCACCAGTGTGCCCCGACGCCGCGCCTGCGACACCCGTTCCCGATACAAGGAGAGTCAATCGATGTCGATCCGTGAGACCCAGGCATGGCAGGCGCTCGAGCAGCAGCTCGAGGATGGCATGCGCGATGTCCACCTCAAGACCCTGTTCCAGCAGCCGTCGCGTTTCGAGACCTTCGCCCTCGAGGCGGCGGGCATTCATCTCGATCTGTCCAAGCAGCGCTGGACCCCGGCGGTGCGCGAGCGGCTGATCGCGCTGGCAGAGGAGGCTCGGGTCCCCGCGGCCATCCAGCGGCTGCTCAGCGGTGAGCGGGTCAACCAGACCGAGGATCGGCCGGCGCTGCACAGCGCGCTGCGGCTGCCGCGTGAGGCCAAGCTGGAGGTCGAGGGCGTCGATGTCGTCAGCGAGGTGCATGCGACCCTCGACAAGATGGAGACGCTGGTCGGCAAGCTGCTCGACGGGCAGTGGCGCGGTGCCACCGGCAAGCCGATCACCGATGTGGTCAACCTCGGCGTCGGCGGCTCCGACCTCGGCCCCTTGATGGTGACCTCGGCACTGGCCGACTTCGAGCCGGACCACGCCCATGAGGTGGCGACCCACTTCGCCTCGACCATGGATGGCTCCCAGCTCGCTGACTTTCTCAGCTGGCTCAATCCCGAAACCACGCTGTTCATCCTGTCGTCGAAGTCCTTCGGCACCATCGATACGCTCTCGAACGCTTCCACGGCACTCGACTGGATCGCTTCGCGCCTGGGCGGTGACGAGAAGCTGATCAAGCGCTTCCACTTCGTCGGCGTCTCGACCAAGCCGGACAAGATGAGCGAGTGGGGTATCGACCCGGCCAACCAGCTTTTGTTCTGGGACTGGGTCGGCGGGCGCTACTCGCTGTGGAGTGCCATCGGCCTGCCGATCGCCATTCGTGTCGGCATGGACAACTTCCGGCGTCTGCTCGCCGGCGCCCACGCCATGGACGAGCACTTCCGCACCGCGCCGCTGGCCGAGAATCTGCCGGTGCAGCTGGCGCTGATCGGGATCTGGAACGTCAACTTCCTGGATATCCGCTCCCACGCGGTGCTGCCCTACGATGGCCGGCTCAAGCATCTGCCGGGCTACTTCCAGCAGCTGGAGATGGAGTCCAACGGCAAGTCGGTAACCAATGACGATGCTGTGGTCGACTATTCCACCTGCCCGGTGATCTGGGGCGAGATCGGCCCCAACGGTCAGCACGCCTTCTATCAGCTGTTGCACCAGGGCACCCAGCCGGTGGCGTGCGACTTCCTGGCGCCGATCAATCGCTACAACGACGTCGAGGATGAGCGCTTCCGCGACGACCTGATGGCCCAGCACCGCCTGGCGCTGGCCAACTGCTTTGCCCAGTCGCGGGTGCTGATGCTGGGTGACGACGCGATCAAGTCCGAGACCACGCCGCCGAGCTACAAGCGCTACCGCGGTAACCAGCCCTCGACCACGATGCTCTTCGACAGCCTCAACCCGGCCACCCTGGGGGCACTGATCGCGCTCTACGAGCACAAGGTGTTCGTCCAGGGGGTGATCTGGGATATCGACTCCTTCGACCAGTGGGGCGTGGAGCTGGGCAAGAAGATCGCCACCGAGACCGAAGAGATCATCGCTACCCAGACCGGGCTCGATGCCCTCGACGACTCCAGCCGCGGCCTGATCGAGGCGATCTGGCGCGGCCAGCAGCAGGCCTGAGCGAATGTCATCGTCATCTGCCGCGCCGGTGAGCGAGCTCGCCGGCGCGTCGGCGCCGGTGGATTCGCTGCTCTATCTGCACGGCTTCAACAGTGCCGGCGCCTCGCCCAAGGCGCAGCTGGTGGCCGCCGCCTGCGCGACGCTGACGGCGTCGGGCGAACGCGAGTTGATCTGCGCCACGCCTGACCTGCCGCACCATCCCCAGGCCGCCCTCGATCACGCCGAGGCGTGCCTGGGCGCGCTGCCCGGTACCACGCTGCTGGTGGGCAGCTCCATGGGCGGCTTTCTCGCCACCTGTCTGGCCGAACGCCACGGCTTGCCGGCGGTGCTGATCAACCCTGCGGTTCAGCCGGCGCGCTTCGTGGCCGATTATCAGGGGCAGCACCTGGTCAACGCCTACACCGGCGAGTCCTTCGTCATCGGCACTGCCCACCACGAGCAGCTGCTCGCGCTGCAGTGGTCGCGCCTGGTACACCCCCAGCGCTATCTGCTGCTGCTGGGCAGCGCCGACGAAACGCTCGACTGCCGCGATGCGCTACGCGCCTACGCCGGCTGTCGCATGCTGATCCATCCCGGTGGTGATCACGGCTTCAGCGAGTTGGCGCGCTATCTGCCGGCGCTGTTCGCGCACGGTGGCTGGACGCTGCCCACAGTGGTCTGACCCCGGCCGCTGACTCGTGAGATGTCAGCGCTGGGCGCGACCCGGTACTGATGATTTGAACAGTGGTGTATGATGTCCGCCGCGGTGACCGATTCCGCCGATAGTGGCGCTATGGCTGTCGGCGGCGTCCAGGCCGTGGGACCGCTGCGGCATCACCCCTTCGTTTCTGCAAATACGGCGAGACACTGCATGACGCAATACAGTGCCAGCTCCATCGAGGTCCTCTCGGGACTCGATCCGGTCCGCAAGCGGCCGGGCATGTACACCGACACTTCCCGCCCCAACCATCTGGCGCAAGAGGTGATCGACAACAGCGTCGACGAGGCGCTGGCGGGACACGCCCACGATATCCGTGTGGTACTGCTCGACGACGGCGGCATCGAGGTCTCCGACGACGGCCGTGGGATGCCGATCGATCTGCACCCCGAACACGGGGTCTCCGGGGTGGAGCTGATCCTGACCCGGCTGCATGCGGGCGGCAAGTTCTCGCAGTCGAGCTACCGCTTCTCCGGCGGCCTGCACGGGGTCGGGGTGTCGGTGGTCAACGCGCTGTCGACCCGGCTCGAGGTCGAGGTGTGCCGCGACGGCAGCCGCTACCGGATTGCCTTCGAGAAGGGTGAGAAGGTCGAGGAGCTGGCGGTGATCGGCAGCTGCGCCAAGCGCGCCACCGGTACCGTGGTGCGGTTCTGGCCGGAAGCCGGCTACTTCGACAGCCCCAAGCTGTCGCTGCCGCGGCTGAAGCATCTGCTGCGGGCCAAGGCGGTGCTCTGTCCGGGGCTCAAGGTCTCGCTCAAGGAGAGTGACGGCAACGAGAGCGTATGGCAGTACGCCGACGGCCTGCGCGACTATCTGGCCCAGGCCACCGATGGCTTCGAGGTGCTGCCGGCAGCCCCCTTCACCGGCCATTTCGAGGATGACGAGCAGGCGGTCGACTGGGCCATCCAGTGGCTGCCGGAGGGCGGTGAGCCGCTGCTCGAGTCCTACGTCAACCTGATCCCCACCCCCCTCGGCGGCACCCACGTCAACGGCTTCCGCAGCGGCCTGCTCGACGCCGTGCGCGAGTTCTGCGAGTACCGCAATCTGCTGCCGCGCGGGGTCAAGCTGAGCCCCGAGGATCTGTGGGAGCGGGTCTCGTTCGTGCTTTCGGTGAAGATGCTCGACCCGCAGTTCGCCGGTCAGACCAAGGAGCGGCTGTCGTCGCGGACCGTGGCCGGTTTCGTCTCCGGGGTGGTCAAGGACGCCTTCTCGCTGTGGCTCAACCACCATACCGATCAGGCCGAAGCGCTGGCCGAGCTGGTGATCAGCGCCGCCCAGCGGCGCCAGAAGAGTGCCAAGAAGGTGGCGCGCAAGAAGGTCACCTCCGGCCCTGCGCTGCCGGGCAAGCTGGCTGACTGCTCGGGCCAGGACCCGGTGGCCAGCGAGCTGTTCCTGGTCGAGGGCGACTCCGCCGGCGGCAGCGCCAAGCAGGCGCGCAATCGTGAAACCCAGGCGATCCTGCCGCTGCGCGGCAAGATCCTCAACACCTGGGAGGTGGAGTCGGGGGATATCTACAGCTCCCAGGAGGTCCATGACATCGCCGTGGCGATCGGTCTCGACCCCGGCAGTGACGATCTCTCCAAGCTGCGCTATCACAAGGTGTGCATTCTCGCCGACGCCGACTCCGACGGCCTGCACATCGCCACGCTGCTGTGCGCGCTGTTCGTGCGCCACTTCCCGGCGCTGGTGGATGCCGGCCACGTCTTCGTCGCCATGCCGCCGCTCTACCGCATCGACCTGGGCAAGGAGGTCCACTACGCCCTCGACGAGAGCGAGAAGGCCTCGATTCTCAAGCGCCTGGAGAGCAAGCGCGGCACGCCCAATGTCCAGCGCTTCAAGGGCCTGGGCGAGATGAGCCCGTTGCAGCTGCGCGAGACCACCATGGCGGTGGACACGCGGCGGCTGGTGCAGCTCACCCGCGAGCTCGACGACGGCACGCTGGAGATGATGGATATGCTGCTGGCGCGCAAGCGGGCGAGCGATCGCAAGAGTTGGCTCGAGGACTACGGCAACCTGGCGGATATCGAAGTGTAGTGCCAGGGCGCGCGGCGCCGGCGGCAGGTCTCAGCGGAGGTCATTTGCCAGGGATGGCAAATGTAGCGCCCAGGGAGGGGTTCACAGCGCCTCCGCGATGACCTGCCGCCGGGTAAGCCGCGAATAGGGCAGACAATGATTCTTGAACCCTGACCAAGGGCTTAGCGTATGACCATGGATATCCAGGTGGCGGAGGGCGACGTCGAACGCCTGTCGCTCAAGGAGTACACCGAGAAGGCGTATCTCGACTACTCGATGTACGTGATTCTCGACCGCGCGCTGCCGCACATCGGTGACGGCATGAAGCCGGTGCAGCGGCGTATCGTCTACGCCATGCGCGAGCTGTCGCTTACCGCCAACGCCAAGTACAAGAAGTCGGCGCGTACCGTCGGCGACGTGCTCGGCAAGTTCCACCCCCACGGCGACAGCGCCTGCTACGAAGCGATGGTGCTGATGGCGCAGCCGTTCAGCTACCGCTATCCGCTGGTCGACGGCCAGGGCAACTGGGGTAGCCCCGACGATCCCAAGTCGTTCGCCGCGATGCGCTACACCGAGGCGCGGCTCTCCAGGTTCAGCGAAACGCTGCTCGCCGAGCTGGGGCAGGGCACGGTCGACTGGACCCCCAACTTCGATGGCACCCTGAACGAGCCCTCGGTGCTGCCCTCGCGCCTGCCGCATGTGCTGCTCAACGGCGGCACCGGCATTGCGGTGGGTATGGCGACCGACATCCCGCCGCACAATGTGCGCGAAGTGGTAGAGGCGACCTGTCATCTGCTGCGCCATCCCGGCGCCAGCGTCGCCGATCTGATGGCCTATGTGCCGGCGCCGGATTTCCCCACCGAGGCCGAGATCATTTCGCCGGCCGCCGACCTGCGCAAGCTCTACGAGAGCGGCCGCGGCTCGGTCAAACTGCGCGGGCGCTATGTGCGCGAGGATGGCAACATCGTCATCACCGCGCTGCCGTATCAGGTCAGCGGGGCCAAGGTGCTCGAGCAGATCGCCGCCCAGATGCAGGCCAAGAAATTGCCGATGGTGGCCGATCTGCGCGACGAGTCGACCCATGAGACGCCGACCCGGCTGGTGATCGAGCCGCGCTCGAACCGCATCGATGTCGAAGGCCTGATGGCGCATCTGTTCGCCACCACCGATCTCGAGAAGAACGTACGCGTCAATCTCAACGTGATCGCCCTCGACGGCCGGCCGCGGGTGATGCCGCTCAACGATATGCTCGGCGAGTGGCTCAGCTTCCGCCGCGAGACGGTGCGTCGGCGCAGCCAGCATCGTCTCGACAAGGTCGAGGAACGCCTGCACATCCTCGAGGGTCTGCTGGCGGCCTATCTCAATATCGA
This sequence comes from Gammaproteobacteria bacterium MFB021, assembly GCA_000737985.1. Lineage (GTDB taxonomy): Bacteria > Pseudomonadota > Gammaproteobacteria > Pseudomonadales > Halomonadaceae > Salinicola. The sequence goes on from JNVT01000019.1 coordinate 11,244, forward strand.
TGAAGTGATCCGCATCATCCGCGAGGAGGACGAACCCAAGCCGGCGCTGATGGCGGCATTCGGGCTCAGCGAGCGCCAGGCCGAAGCGATCCTCGAACTGCGCCTGCGCCACCTGGCCAAGCTCGAGGAGATGAAGATCCGCGGCGAGCAGGACGAACTCGAGGCCGAGCGTCAGCGGCTGCAGAAGCTGCTGGGCAGCCAGGCGGCGATGACCAAGCTGATCGAGAAGGAGCTGCGCGAGGCCGCCAAGACCTATGGCGACGAGCGCCGTTCGCCGCTGGTCGAGCGCAGCGAGGCCAAGGCGCTATCCGAGGTCGAGCTGCTCGGCGCCGATCCGGTCACCGTGGTGCTCTCCGAGAAGGGCTGGATCCGCGCCGCGCGGGGGCACGACATCGACCCGGCGGGGCTCTCCTACAAGGCGGGTGACAAATTCCATCTCGCTGCCCGCGGCAAGACCAACCAGCCACTGGTGCTGCTCGACGACGGCGGCCGCAGCTACACCCTTAGCGCCCACAATTTGCCGTCGGCGCGCGGGCAGGGCGAACCGATCACCGGCCGGATCAATCCGCCGGCGGGGGCGAGCATGATCGGGCTGATGCTCGATGTGCCCGAGGCGCGCTATCTGCTCGCCACCGACGCCGGCTACGGCTTCGTGGTCAAGCTCGAGGACCTGCTCGGCAAGAACAAGGCCGGCAAGGCGGTGCTCTCGGTGCCGCAAGGCTGCAACGTGCTGCCGCCGCAGCCGATTCCGGCGGGCGACACGCTGCGCGTGGCGGTGGTCTCCAACGAGGGCCGGCTGCTGGTATTCGCGCTCACCGATCTGCCCGAAATGGCCAAGGGCAAGGGCAACAAGATGATCGCGATTCCCGGTCAGCGTGCCGCCAACCGCGAGGAGTTCGTGCGCGACCTGGTGCTGCTGCCGGAAGGCGCGGCGCTGGTGGTGCACGCCGGCAAGCGCAAGCAGACGCTCAAGGCGGCCGATCTCGACTACTATGCCGGCGAGCGCGGTCGGCGTGGCAGTAAGCTGGCGCGGGGCTTTCAGAAGGTCGACCGGCTCGAGGTCGAAGTCTGAGCGCGCCGCCAGGCGCCACCCTGTGAAGACGACACCGACTGACAAGCGTGCGGCCCGGTGCTGCCGGCCGCACCACTGATGAAAGGGGCGTCGACGGCGCCCCGTGGGGAGACAATGGCACGACGTTTCGTGATAAGAGCCACCGGCCCGGCGCGCCCGGGACAGACCGCGACCCTGAGTACCGCGCTGGCAACGGCGGGGCTGCGGCTACTGGACATGGACCAGCACGTGGCTTTTGGTGAGGTCCGCCTGGAGGCGCTGGTCGAGACCGACGACGAGGTCGACGTGGCCGCGCTGCTGCCGAGTGCCGGTGACATCTGCGGGCTCGACTGCCGGGTTGAGGCGATCACCCCTGAGGTCACCCTCGGCTGGGCAGAGGAAGCTGCCTCACCGCGGTGGATACTTAGCGTACTGGGGCCGTGCATCAGCGCCGAGGTGGTGGCCGAGGTGGCGACATTGACCGCCAGCGAGGGGCTGACCATCGAGCGCATCAAGCGGCTCTCGGCGCCGCCGAGCCTCGACGCGGGGCCCGAGGTGCTGGCGCATGGCGCCTGCCTGCAGTGGCGGCTGCGTGGGGAGTCCGCCGATCCTCAGGCACTGCGCGAGCGCATGCTGGCGCTGAGCGAGCGTTTTGCGGTCGACGTCACCCTGCAGCCCGCCGAGCTGTGGTCGCGGCATCGCCGCCTGGTCTGCTTCGACATGGACTCGACCCTGATCCAGGCCGAGGTGATCGACGAGCTGGCTCGGCGCCACGGCGTGTTCGACGAGGTGTCGGCGATCACCGCACGCGCGATGCGCGGCGAGCTCGATTTTCAGCAGAGCTTCCGTGAGCGCATGCGCAAGCTGGAGGGGCTGGACGAGTCGGTACTCGCCGAGATCGCCGAGTCGCTGCCGCTGATGCCCGGGGCCGAGCGCCTGATGCACCATCTCAAGCGGCTGGGGTATCGCACCGCGATTCTCTCCGGCGGGTTCACCTACTTTGCACGCTACTTGCAGCAGCGGCTGGGCTTCGACGAGATCCATGCCAACGAGCTGGTGATTCGTGATGGCAAGGTGACCGGTGAGGTCGCCGAGCCGATCGTCGACGCCGCGCGCAAGGCACAGCTGCTTGAGCAGATTGCCGAGCGCGAGGGGCTCGATCTGGCCCAGACCGTGGCCGTGGGGGATGGCGCCAACGATCTCCAGATGCTGGCCCGGGCGGGGCTGGGTGTCGCCTTCCATGCCAAGCCGCTGGTGCGCCGCGAAGCCGCGCTCTCGGTCTCGACGCTGGGATTGGATGGTCTGCTCTATCTGCTGGATTATGCCGAGCAGGCACTGGCGGAGGGTGATGTCTGACCTGTCCCGCGGTCTCAGCGTGGGCGCTGGGGCGGTGCCGCGGATAAAAAAAGAGTCGTCACACCTGTCCGGACAGCAGCACATGGCAACCGAATGTTGTAAATTGTATCCAGGACTTACCGCCGGCATCGAGAACCTGCATGAGCACCTCCGCTTCGATCGACATCGTCAACCCCTTGGCCAAGTGGGAGTGGCTCGATCCACTCTGCATCCAGGGCAGCGTCAATCTGGCGTTCGACCTGGGCGGCACATCGTGGCCGGTGCTGCTCGATGACATCGAGCGCGATCGCGCGCTGATCGTCGACATCAGCGCAGTCCCCGCGCTGGCCGAGCAGCTGGAGCGGGGCGATGCCTTTCATCTCTTCGGGCATGTCAATGGTGCCATGGTGCGCACCTCGACCCTGGCGCTGATCGAGTGGCTCGACCCCGAAGAGGGCGAGGGTGGCCGGCAGCGTCTGCGCTGCAGTTACCCCGAGTGGCTGAGCACGGTGCATCGGCGCAATAGCTTCCGCGCGCCGATTCGCGCCGAGATGGGCGTCGATGCGCGTCTGAGGCTCGAAGGCCGTGACGTACCGGTAACCGCGGAGCTGCGTAATCTCTCCCTGGGTGGCTGCCTTTTGGCGATGCCGCTGACGCATGCCGTCTCGCTCTTGGAAAATCAGCGTTTCGCGCCGCTCGAGCTGCACTTTCCCAGCCGCCAGTCGCTGCGCCTCAGTGGCTGTATTCGCCACGTGCGCAGCGATGAGGAGTGGCGCGAGGCGCTGGTCGGCTGTGAGTTCGACGACCCCGGCATCGATACCGAACGGCTGCTGTGGTACTGCGTCAAGGAGGCCGAGCGCGAGAGTGCGCGCAGCGTGACGACGCGTGACAAGGCGCTCTCGCCCTCGCCGTTGTTTCGGGGGCCGGACGGCAAGCGTCCAGCGCCGCGGCAGCCCGAGACGGCCTCGCTGCCGGTCGGCAACGCCACCGCGCGGCGGCTCAAGAAGATTGCCGATTATCTCAGTGCACAGATCCTGACGCTGCAGAACGGCGGCTCGATCGCGTCGTCGCTGCTGTCGCGTCACGCCGATACCCTGGTCACGCTGAGTAGCCAGGGAGACCAGGCGCTGCTCTATGCGCTCGGCTATCTGCATGGGGAAACGCCGCTGGTACGCCACTCGCTCGGCGTTGCGATACGCGCCACCGACCTGGTTCGCTGGCAGGGCCATCCCGAGGACGTGATCAAGGCGGTGGCGGCCAGTGCGCTGGTGCATGATCTGGGCAAGTGCTGGCTGCCGGCGTCGATTCTGGAGAGCCGTGAGCCACTCGATGCCGAGGCGCGCGCGCGTCTGGCCGAGCACGTGCCGGGGCTGCTCACACAGCTCGAGACATGCCGCTGGTTATCCCCGGAGATCGCGCGTGCCATCGTCGGTGAGGCCAACGAGCGCCTCGACGGCAGCGGCTATCCGGCGGGCCTGGACGACACCCAGTTGAGCGCGCTGGGGCGCATGATGGCGGTGGTCGACGTGATCGACGCGCTGGGCCAACCCCGCGCGGATCGTGATGCTTGGCCATTGCTCGAGCGTTACCGCCGTGTGCTGGGCCATCCGGCGCTGTTCGATGCCACCTGGGCGCAGCGCTACGTGCGCCGCTTCGGCACTGCGCCGGTGGGTTCGCTGGCGCGTTTCTCCAGCGGTGCGCTGGCCTGGGTGCAGCGTATCGACGATCGCGGGCTGCCGGCCCAGGTGCACCTGGTGCTCAATGCCAAGAGCCCACGCCGGCGCCTCGATCAGATGCTCAATGACAATGATATCGCCCAGCTCGGCAAATTCGAGGGCGTGGTGTCCGAAGCGAGTTATGGACTGTCGTTGAGCTGAGTGCATGTCACCTCGGGGCAGTGACAAAACGCAACAGGGTCATAACGGCATGCCTGCCGAGCCTGAACCACACTGACTGTGACCTTGATCTCATCACAGGAGGTGTCCGATGCCAGCGACGACGCGCCCGTGTCAAGCCTACGGCTTCATGCCGCCCCATGTATTGGAACGTCTTCTTTCCCACGGCAACGCACGCTTGCAACGCTGCGCTCAGGCCACGCTCAAGGCCGATGCCCAGTTTCGTCTGCGCAACGCGACGCAGCCTGCGGCACGCCCCGCCGATGGAAGACGTGGCGGCGAGCCCGCCCGCTATATCTATTCCGCCGCTCAGCAGGAGATCCTGCCGGGGGAGCGGGTACGCAGTGAGGGCGATCCGGAAAGCGGCGATGTCGCTGTCGACGAGGCGTATCGCTGGCTGGGTGCCACCTATCGCTTCTACTGGGAGGTCTTTGCTCGCGACTCCATCGACGCCCAGGGCATGGCGCTGTTGGGTACCGTTCACTACGGTGAAGACTACGACAACGCCTTCTGGAACGGGGCGCAGATGGTCTTCGGCGATGGTGATGGCGAGCTGTTCAATCGCTTTACCGCGGCCCTCGACGTGGTCGCCCACGAATTGACCCACGGGGTGATCGAGCGTGAGGCGGGGCTGATCTATGCCGATCAGTCCGGTGCGCTCAACGAATCCCTGGCCGATGTATTCGGCGTCATGGTCAAGCAGCACCACTTCGAGCAGGCGGCCGAGGAGGCCGACTGGCTGATCGGCGAGGGTCTGCTCACCGACCGCGTCAATGGTCGGGCGCTGCGCTCCATGGCCAACCCTGGCAGCGCCTACGACGACCCGGTGCTGGGCAAGGACCCGCAGCCGGGGCATATGGACGCCTTCGTCAATACGGCCTCCGACAACGGCGGGGTGCACATCAACTCCGGCATTCCCAATCGCGCCTTCTATCTCGCCGCGACACGTCTCGGCGGCTTCTCCTGGGAGGCCGCCGGGCCGGTATGGTTCGATGCGCTGCGGGATTCGCGCCTGGCACGGGATGCCAATTTTGCCACCTTCGCTGAGATCACCGTGCGCTGCGCGCAGCAGCGTTTCGGCGCGGACAGCCCGGTGATGGATGCCGTGCGCCAAGCCTGGATCGACGTGGGGGTCCTGCGGTGAGCGCGCGCGGTGTGCCGCGGCTGGCACCCGCGGCGGTGCTGGCGGTGGTGCGTGAAGGAGGCTTCGCTGCCATACCGGGGCTGGAGCGCCCGCGGCGGATCGAGTGCGGCAAGCTCAGCCAGCGCCAACGCGAACGGCTTCAGCAGCTGCTGGACGAGATCGACAGTCAGGCGTCGGCCGAACCCGCAGCGGGCGCCGACCGGCGTGTCTTCCGGCTGTCTCTCGAGCAGCCGGAAGCCGAATGCTGGCAGTGCGCGCTCGACGAGGCGCAGGCGCCGCGCGGCGTGGTGGGGCTGTGGCAGCACGGCCCCGGGGCGCTGGACGAACCGGAAACCTGAGCCACGCTCACCTATTTCTTTTTTTCAGGAACTCTAGCGGTATATCGTACTCTGATTGAGTAGCCCAGGACGGGCACACAGCGTAGGCCGAGCCCGGATTTTGGGGTTCGGCCTCTTTTTTTGCGTCCGGCGCGCACGTGGTATGCCTCCGGCGCGTGCGCGGATCTGCAGCTTGCGCTGCGGATCACCGCCCAGGCTTTATCGCACAGCGGCCCGGTGTCACAGTGGCTCTCTGGCAAGAAAAGGGGCCATGACCCGGATGATGAGACGAAGAATCGGCGGTGCCGTGATCGCGCTGCTGTTGGCGGCACTGCTGGTGCCGACGCTGGCTCACTGGCAGGCGCCGATATCTTCGACGATGACGCCGCGGGCGGCCTTCGAGGCGCAACGTGAAGCCGTCTGGGTCGAGGGTGAAGGGTACGTGCAGCGCCTGCTGCGCGATGACGACGAAGGTAGCCGGCATCAGCGCTTCATCCTCGCCCTCGGCGATGGCCAGACGCTGCTGATCGCCCACAATATCGATCTGGCTCCACGGCTCGACGGGCTGGCGCGTGGGGACGCGGTGCGCTTCCGCGGCGAGTATGTCTGGAATGCCCGCGGGGGCGTGGTGCACTGGACCCACCGCGACCCGCGCGGTGAACGGCCGGGGGGATGGATCGAGTGGCGTGGGCGGCGTTACCGCTAGGTTTTGTACGAAAACTACCTGCGCTCGGCAATACGGCGTTAAAAATCGGCTCAAAATGCTCATTTACACCCCGTAAACTCCGCTTTTTCGCCGATTTTTGCCTTGTCTTGTCTTCGCTCGCTGACTTTTCGTACAGAACCTAGGAAGTTGACGCCGGGCGGCGAGAGACTTGGCGCGGACGCCAGCGGCGGGCCTGACGCCACTGCATCAGGGTCTCGCCGAGTGTCGCGAACGAAGGTCGCGGTGCGGATGTCGCGATGGCGTTTCCCGGCGTGCGCCAGTGGATCGGGTGCTGACCCACGCGACCGCCACCGCGGCGGATCAGCAGCGGCAGAAAACGCATCAGGCCTTTTAGCGGCGGCAGAGCGCACATGGCCTCGCGCTCGATCAGATAAAGCCCTTGGAATTGTGCGTCGACGGCGGTGAGCGGCGCCGCCAGCCGTGCCAGCCAGCGCCCCGCCCTTGAAGCGTGGTGCGCTCGCCCCTGCACCAGTGCCAACCCCTGATGTCGCGCCATGCAGAGCAGCTCGGGAAGGTCGTGGGGGTCGGTGCGGCCGCTGCTGTCCAGAGTCACCAGCCAGTCGCCCCGGGCCTGGTGTGCTGCCTGGTTCAGAGCGGCGTCGATATCGCCTGTCCACGGCAGCACTCTGACCTGGGCGGCGTCGAGTGATAGCGCGTCGAGCGTCTGTGCGAGACCGGTATCCCGCCCGCCGTCGAGGATCAGGAATTCCAGCGCCCGGGCGTGCACCAGCGCGTGCGAAGCCTCTTCGATCAGCGCCGCTACCCGGGCCGCGGGGGCAGTGGCGAAGACGATCAACGAGAGCTTGGGCAGTGCGAGCATCGTGGTCTCCCAGGGCATGGGTGGCTTGCGCAGCGGGTCGTTTGACGGACCTGGCCATGGTCGGGATCGACTGTGACAGGGTTTCCTTAACTCAGGCTTAGAAACCGGCCTTGGATGTGCTCGTCTACCTCCGCGGCGCCAGGCTGCGCGCTGCCGATGACTCGGTGATGACAGCGCCGGACACGCGAGCATACGACGTTGTATGCTGAAGCCGTGCCTGCGACGCCGCGCCGAGCACCGCCGTCGGGCGAAACAGCAGACGTGAGATACCGGCTCGAGCCGAGTCGGGGCAAGACGAGAGAGAGAGCTATGCGGGTAATGCTGGTGGAAGACGACCCCCTGCTCGGCGAAGGGGTGGTCGAGGTGCTGCGGCGCGAGAACATGACGCCGGAGTGGCTGAGCGAAGGGCAGGGCGTGTGCGAAGCGCTGACGCACTCGGCCTTCGATGCGCTGATCCTGGATGTCGGCCTGCCCGATATCGACGGATTCGAGGTGCTCAAGCGGTTGCGCGAGGCCCAGTGTCAGATACCGGTGCTGATGCTCACCGCCCGGGACGGGGTCGAAGACCGCATCCGCGGGCTCGACGGTGGCTGCGACGACTATCTGGTCAAGCCGTTCGATAGTGGCGAGCTGCTGGCGCGTCTGCGCGCGCTGGTCCGGCGCAGCGCCGGGCGCGCTTCGCCGCAGGTGACTCATGGTCTGCTCAGTCTCGATCCGGCCGCCCACGAGGTGCGTCTGGCGGGAGAGCTGATCCCGCTGGGGCGGCGCGAGCACGATCTGCTGGCCTATCTGATGACCCATCCGGGCCAGGTGTTTTCCCGCGACCAGCTGGTGGAGGTGCTCTACGGCTGGGATGCCGAGGTCGAAAGCAACGTCATCGAGGTGCATGTCCACCATCTGCGACGCAAGTTCGGCAGTCGCGTCGTCGCCACCGTGCGGCATGTCGGCTATCGCATGGGGGAGACCGGTTGATTTCGATCAGACGCTATCTACGGCGCGTGCTGCTGATCTCGGTGACGTCGATCACCGCGGTGGCGGCGTTGTGGAGCTACTACGACACCCGCGACCAGATCGACGAGCTGTTCGATGCCGAGCTGGCTCAGACCACGCGCACCATGGTAGCGCTCTACTTCGCCTATCGCGCCGGCTCTGAAAACGACCAGGCCGCGCCGGTGGACATTCAGCTTGAGGCGCCGCTGGTGCCGGACAACGCCACCGATGCGCCGACCGCCCTGGGCCATCCCTATGAGAAGAAGCTGGGGTTCCAGGTATGGGACGAGCAGGGCCGCGCGCTGTTCGGCATGCAGCCGACCGGGGCGCTGCCGGCGCTCGAACGGCGCCCCGGCTACTCCCATGCGCGCAGCGGCGGTCACGACTGGCGCACCTTCACCCTGCACGACGAAACCCGCGGTGTGTGGGCCAGCGCCGCCCAGCGCGACGACGTGCGCGACGAGCTGACCTGGCAGATCGCGCTGCGTAACCTGATGCCGCCGGTCATCGGGGTGCTGCTGATCGCACTGCTGATCCCGTTCGCCATTGCCCGCGGCTTCTCGCCGCTGTTACGCGTCAGCCGCCAGATCACCGCGCGCCAGCCCAACTTCCTCGAACCGCTGGATGCAAGCCAAGTGCCGGAGGAGATTCGCGGCATGGTCGATGCGCTCAATGGCCTGTTCGCACGTCTGGCCGAGACCCTGGAGAAGGAGCGCCGCTTCACCGCCAACGCCGCCCATGAACTGCGCACGCCGCTGGCGGCGGTCAAGGTCCATGCCCAGAATCTGCTCAGCGAGACCGACACCGAAAGCGCGCGGCGCGCGGCGCAGTCGATCATCAATGGGGTCGACCGCATGACCCGGGTGGTCGAGCAGCTGCTCACGCTGTCGCGGCTGGAGAGTGGCCAGGCGATCACCCGCCAGACCGTGCGCCTGGCGCGGCTGGGCAGCGAGCTGGCCCGCGACACCCAGCCGCTGGCCGCGCAGCGCGATATTCATCTGACCCAGCAGCTCCCCGAGGGGCTCAGCGTGCAGAGCTACGAGAATGGCCTCTATGTGCTGCTGCGCAATCTGCTCGACAACGCCATGCGCTACACCCCCAGCGGTGGCCAGGTGCATCTGCGCATGGCCGCCGAAGCGACGCGGCTGCATATCGAGATCGCCGACACCGGCCCCGGTATCCCGCCGCAGGATCGCCAGCGGGTGTTCGAGCGCTTCGTGCGTCTGGCGGGGCAGAAGACCAGCGGCTCGGGCCTGGGGCTGTCGATCGTCAAGGAGCTGGTCGAGCGTCTGGAGGGCGAGATTCGCCTCGACGACACCTCGCTGCCGGCGGCCAGCGGTCTCAGCGTTCATGTCTATCTACCGCTATCCTGAACGTGAGCGGTAGCGCCGCGAGCGCTCGCGGCGCTACCCGTCGGGGTGGTGCGGCCCGGCCACCGCACCCGTGAACGGGAGATGAGAGATGCTGCGTTTCTGGGTGCCGCTGACGGCACTGATCGCCTTTTCGGCCTATACCGCCTATGCCATTGCCACCAGTGACCAGAGCCTGAGTGCCTTCGCCGGCGAGCTGATGCGCAAGCCGACCACCGCGCTGGTGGTGTTCGATGTCTACCTGGCACTGCTGATGCTGGCGGTGTGGATGTTCTTCGATGCCCAGCGCCGGGGGCACGGGATGGGCTATCTGCTGGTGTTCTACGTGATCACCTTCTGCTTCGGTTCGGCCGGGCCGCTGGCCTATCTGACCCTGCGCGGATGGCGTGACTGGCGAGCCCCGCAGCGGCGCACGCGCTCATAGCGGGGTCTTGCTCGTCTCGCCGGGAATCTCGCGCACCAGCCGTGGCATCAGAAAGCCCGGCAGGCGCTCGCGCAGCGCTGCCACCAGGGCCCTGGCGCTGTCGTCGTCGACATCGAAGTGGGCCGCGCCGCTGACCGGATCGAGCACGTGCAGGTAGTAGGGCAGCACGCCGGCGGCGAACAGCCGTTCTGACAGCTCGGCCAGGGTGTCCACCCGGTCGTTGATCCCGCGCAGCAGCACGCTCTGGTTGAGCAGGGTGACGCCGGCGGCCGCCAGGCGTCGGCAGGCGTCGACCACCGCGGCGTCGATCTCCTGGGCGTGATTGATGTGCAGTACCATCACCTTCTGCAGGCGTGTACCGCCGAGCCAGTCGAGCAGCGCGGTGTCGACCCGGTCGGGGATCACCACCGGCAGGCGGGAGTGGATGCGCAGGCGCTGAAGATGGGGGATCGCCTCCAGCCGTGCGACCAGTTCGGCAAGGCGCCGGTCCGGCGAGGCCAGCGGATCGCCGCCGGAGAGGATCACCTCACGGATCGAGGCGTCGCCGCGCAGATAGTCGAGGCTGGCGTCCCACTCGCGCATCGAGGGGGCATGCTCGGCATAGGGGAAGTGGCGCCGGAAGCAGTAGCGGCAGTTGATCGCGCAGGTCGGGCTGGCGATCAGCAGCACGCGCCCGGCATATTTGTGGATCAGCCCGGGGCGCGGGGTATGCTCGCGCTCGGCCAGCGGGTCGGCGACGAAGCCGCCGACGGCATCCTGCTCCGCTGCCAGCGGCAGCACCTGACGCAGCAGCGGGTCGTCGGGATCGGCGTGGCGGATGCGCGCCAGGTAGGCTTCGGGCACCCGTACCGGGAACAGCGTGTGACCCGTACTGGCGCCGGGCAGCAGCGCCGGGTCGAGGCCGAGGCGCTGGCACAGTACCCGCGGGTCGCGGATCACCTCGCGCAGCTGGTGCTGCCAAGCCGCGGGAGCGCGCGATTCGGCTTCACGATGCACGGCGATCGGGGTTCGGGTTATCATGCGGACCACCTGAGTTAGAACGCGCCCTGGCAGCGCTGTTACGGAATTCTCGTCGCGGACGCCCCGCGATCGTTCATTAGTGAGGAAACATGGCGAACTATTCTACCAACGAATTCAAGGGCGGCCTGAAAGTCATGCTGGATGGCGACCCGTGTAACATTCTCGAGAACGAATTCGTCAAGCCCGGCAAGGGCCAGGCGTTCAACCGCGTCAAGCTGCGCAACCTGATCACCGGTCGGGTCTGGGAGCGTACCTTCAAGTCGGGCGAGTCGCTCGAGGGCGCCGACGTCATGGACCTCGACATGGAGTACCTCTACACCGACGGTGACATGTGGCACTTCATGAAAACCGACGGCTCGTTCGAGCAGTACGCGGTGGACAAGAAAGCCATCGGCGACGTCGAGAAGTGGCTCAAGGAGCAGGCGGTCTACACCGTCACCCTGTGGAACGACAACGCCATCGCCGTCAGCCCGCCCAACTTCCTCGAGCTCGAAGTGGTCGAGACCGACCCGGGTCTCAAGGGTGACACCGCCCAGGGCGGTTCCAAGCCGGCGACGCTCTCCTCCGGTGCGGTGGTTCGTGTCCCGCTGTTCATCAACCAGGGCGAAGTGCTCCGGATCGATACGCGCAGCGGTGAGTACGTCTCCCGCGCCTGATCCTGGCGCCGCACCGGCGCTGAGATCGCACCGGTGCAAGCGAGGTATCAGCCAGATTGGCCACGCTTCGGCGTGGCCTTCTGCGTTTTCTGCCGGCAGCGGCCGCGGGGTGGAATGGCCTGCGTGCTCGAGCCGTTGATCGCGGCGGCGCCGTGGGAGGAGATCGGGATGGGCAGACTGACGGGGCGGACCGCTCTGATCACCGGCGCGGCCAGCGGCATCGGCCTGGCCACGGCGTTGCGCTTTGCCGCCGAGGGCGCGGCACTGGCCCTGCTCGATCGCGACCGGGCGGCGCTGACGCGCGTCTGCGAGCGTGTCGAACGGGAGAGCGGCCGCCGTGTGGTGGGCGTCGAGGCCGACGTCGCCGAGGCCGATGACGTCGGCCGTGCGGTGGCCGAGGCCGCAGCGGCGCTCGGGCCGCTCGAACTGCTGGTCAATGCCGCCGGGGTCAATGTCTTCAGCGACCCGCTGACCACCGACGAGGCGAGCTGGCGGCGCTGTCTGGCGATCAATCTGGAAGGTGCCTGGCATGTGATCCAGGCGCTGCTGCCGGAGATGCTGGCACGCGGCTATGGCCATGTGGTCAACATCGCTTCGGTGCACGGCCACAAGATCATTCCCGGCGCCTTTCCCTACCCGGTGGCCAAGCATGGTCTGATCGGGCTGACCCGCGCGCTCGGCATCGAGTACGCCGCCCGCGGGCTGCGCTTCAACTCGATTTCGCCGGGGCTGATCCGTACCCCCTCGGCCCAGGCGTGGCTGGATGGCCTCGACGACAGCGAGCGCCAGCGCCAGATTGCGCTGCTGCCGTGCCAGCGCATCGGCGAAGCGGAGGAGGTGGCCAACACCGCCCTGTTCCTGGCCAGCGACGAGGCGCGTTTCATCAATGCCACCGATATCCTGATCGACGGTGGCCGCAGCCAGGTCTATCACACGTGACGATGACCCCCAGCCCGGACGACTGGCAGCCCTCGGCAACGCGCGAGACGCTGCGCCAGCGAGCGCGGCTGCTGGAGGCGGTGCGCGCCTTCTTCGCCGCCCGCGACGTGCTCGAGGTGGAGACCCCGATCCTCGGCCATGCCGGGAGTACCGACCCGCATCTCGATTCGCTCTCACTGAGCGCGACCACCCCCGCCGGGCGCGAGACGCTGTGGCTGCAGACCTCGCCGGAGTTCCACATGAAGCGCCTGCTGGCGGCGGGCAGCGGCCCGATCTTCCAGCTCGCCCGCAGCTTTCGCGATGGCGAAGTGGGGCGGCGCCACAATATCGAGTTCACCATGCTCGAGTGGTACCGCCCCGGTTTCTCGCTGGGGGCGCTGATCGACGAGTGCGAGGCGCTGATCCGCGCGCTGATGCCGGCGGCCGGCCCTGCTCGCCGGCGGCGCTATCGCGAGTTGTTCCGCGGGGCGCTGGCGCTCGACCCCTTCACCTCGCCGTTGGCCGAGCTGCAGCGGGTGGCGGGCGAGCGTGGCGGGCTCGACATGTCAGACAGCGACCGCGACGGCTGTCTGGATCTGCTGATGAGTCTGGTCATCGAGCCGACACTGGGGCGCGAGGGTATCGATGTGGTGGTCGACTATCCCGCCAGTCAGGCGGCGCTGGCGCGCAAGCGGGTCGATGAGGAGGGCACCGAGGTTGCGTCTCGCTTCGAGATCTACCTGCAGGGTATCGAACTCGCCAACGGCTATGACGAGCTGACCGATGCCCAGGAGCAGGCCGCCCGCTTCGCGGATGACAACCGTCAACGCGCGGCGCTTCACAAGCCGGTCGTGGATGTCGACTGCCGGCTCGTCGCTGCTCTGGCCCACGGCATGCCCGCGGGCAGCGGGGTGGCGCTGGGGATCGACCGTCTGATTCAGCTGGCGCTGGGCAAGGCGTCGATTGCCGAAGTCATGGCGTTCCCGACGCCCCGCTGCTGACCGGCCATGGCGCTATCACCACCCCGTCGGTAGCGGCGCCTGCGCTGGCGAGGCGATCGGCGCGACGCGTCAGTACCTTCCGAGATGCACAGCGCTTCAATCATCGACTCGCCCGCGCAGACGTTTCTTCTGGCCATGTTTGGTCTTTTGATCGACTCGCTTGCGTTTGGCGCTGCGGCTCGGCTTGGTCGCTTGGCGCGGTTTGTCGCCGTAGAGCACGGGTTTGATCAGCTGTTTCAGCCGGACGCGTGCCGCCTCCCGGTTGAGCTCCTGAGTCCGATGCTCCTGCGACTTGATCACGATGATGCCGTCGCGAGTGATGCGTTTGTCACTCAGGGCCAGCAGCTTCTCCTTGAACCCGGGATGCAGGCTGGAGGCGCGGATATCGAAGCGCAGATGAATCGCCGAGGAGACCTTGTTGACGTTCTGGCCGCCGGCACCCTGGGCGCGCACGGCGATGAGTTCGATCTCGTGGTCGGGGATCGAGACGTTGCGCGAAATCTCTAGTGCCATTCACGGGACCTCACGTGTCGCGGGAAATGATAACAGGGGGCGAGATCGCACGGCGTGGCAGCGGGGACGGGTGTCTGGCGAAGCGGCGCTGGTGCACCATGATGATCTCGCCCCTGGGAAGCGGGGCGAGACAAGGTAGCGGCGCCACCCGCTGAGTGCAATAGACGAGGCGATGGCGACCTGGCCTCGCTCGTCACCACACCGTGCTGCCGAGCGCCGCTCCCTACTGGCTCGCGCGAGGCAGCGGTAGCACCGTGAAGACGCTGTCGGCGCCGGCGATACCGAAGTCGTTGTCGTTGGCGAGCAGCAGATGCCGGTCATCGATGATGGCGACGCCCTCGACCTTGCTGACCAGCTCGGGGGCATCGGTCAGCGAGTCGAATATTCGCTGCTTCGTCACCGGCACGACACCGGCACTGGCGGGGTTGTCCAGCTGGGCCAGCGTCGGGCGCGTGTCGAGGGCGTCGTACCGGCCGCCCAGCAGGTCGCTCGCGGCACTCGCATCGATTCGATAGAGCTTGGTGGTCTTGTCGATACGCTCGAGCACGATCAGTTGGCCGTCGGGCAGCATGCTCATCTCGCTCACCTTGACGTCGCTCTGCCTGGCGCCGGCGTCGCCGCGCCCGCTGGCGGTATCGAAAAAGGTCTCCGGTGTGTCCAGGCGGTAGAGGTATTCGTGGGCGATACCGGCGAAGTCTCCCTGGACGTTTAGATGGGCCGCGAACAGGCGAAGGTTGCGCGAAGTCTTGTAGGCCGCCTTGTCTGGATTGGCCAACGGGCTCTGCAGTGCGAAATAGAGCGTGCGGCCATCCGGTGACAAGGCCAGCGATTCGATACCCCGGTTGAGCTTGCGCCATGAAAGGATGCTGGGCAGCTCGCCGCTGATCGGATAGGTGGCGGCCTTCAGATCCGCGACTTCATTGGCCGGTACCAGACGCTGCAGCACGCGTCCGTCGGCGGCGACGTGGACCAGGCTGGGGCCGTACTCCTCGCCCAGCCAGAAGCTGCCATCGGCCAGGCGCACCAGTCCCTCGGGGTCGAGCCCATCGGGATCCAAGGGTAGCTGCCGGCCCTTGGCATCATAGGCGTTCTCGGTATCGGTCACGGTGAGCGGGTTGCTGATGCCCGAGAGGGGATTGCCGTTGGCGTCCTTGAGGTCGATGCGCCGCTCGGTCTTGGTGGTGAGCTGGCCGTCGGCGTCGGCGCCCAGCCGGATGAACGCGATTTGCGGCGTGAACTGGGGCAGGGGAAAGATCTTGCCGGCATCGTCGACGCCCTGAGCATCACGACAGAATTCCGCTACGCCAACGAGCTGACCGCTGGCATCGCAGTGGATGTTGGGTCCGCGATCGGTCAGCGTATAGACGAGATTGGCGGGATCTCCCGGGCGATGGGTGGCACTGCTTGCGTAGCCGAGGGTCAGGGGGAGCTGCCTGCCCCCGGGAAAGACCACTTCGGCCAACGGCGTGTCCAGGGTGGCGCTGCCGGTCCCGATGGCGGCGGAAGTCGCGCCCGTGATATCGGCTAGTGCGCTATCGAAGCTGGCCAGTGCCATGACCAGGGGCAGTAGACGCACGGCGAGAGCGGTAGTGCGGGGCATATGAACGTTCTCCGACACGCAAAACATCAAGCCTGACACACGCCGCGTGTCGAAAAGGTTTCGGTTTTATGTCATTGAGACCAACGTCTAGCACCTAATGTCGACCAGTATTGAAATGTTGCTTACCATGCATGCGCTGCCAGTTTGGGGTTGTCGGAGAGACGGAGCACACTTCCGGTATACGCAGCATTTATTGATGAATGTTATCCGTTAATGACAGATTCAGAAGTGGAAGAGGCATTGTCTATTCAGCCGATTCCCGCTGCGCTTAGGAGCAGATGAGCCTTTCTCTTTCTTTTAGAAACATTGTGCGTCTATCGTCGGGTTTTTAGCAAGGTGGGGGCTAAAAATGTCTTTCGATGTTCTGTTGAATGGAATATTGGGGTTGATGCTGACCAGTGCCGTTCTCATTGCTGTGCCTGGGCCCAGTGTCATGTTCTTCATTGGACAGGTCATGGCTGCCGGAAGAGCTCATGCTGTACGTGGCGTCTTGGGTAATGCTCTGGGTATGGCGCTGGTGGCGATGGTCCTATCCTTTGGGTTGGGGCGACTCATCACTCACAGTGATGGCGTACTAGTCGTGCTCCGCTTGATAGGCGCTTTGGTTCTGCTCATGATAGGTCTTAAGTATCTTAGAGTGGATAAGTCGAGAGGGGTAGCCAATGGCCAGACTGTCGAGCATCAAGCCGGCTCGTTTCTGTCTGGGGCAATAGTGGGCGTGACTAATCCCAAAGCCTTGATCATGTTTGGCGTTTTGGTTCCTAGCTTCTTGGCGAAAGGCTCGGAAAGCCCTGTTGCCGTGTTGATGCTCTACTCTCTCATTCCAATTGCCCTGGGTGTCGTGATTGATCTGACTTGGGTGATGGCAGCACACATGATAAGCCGCAGCGCTTTTCTCAAAGGTGCCACCATTCAATGGATCAATAGGGGCGGTGGCCTATTGATCGTTATGATGGCGATCTTATTATTCTGGGAGGCATGGAATACCATGACTGCCTGATTTTCCCCACATTATCTCAGGCCATAGGCATGCCAGCCATCCGGCAGGGGCTGGCCCGCAGCCTGCGCCAGCAGTGCCGCGCTGGCGGGGAACAGCGGCCGGGGCAGGGCATCTTGAGGGAACCAGCGCCACTGGTCGAAGACCTCGGGTTCGGTGACCCGCGGCGTGGGGGGATCTTGCAGATGCAGGTGCGCGGCGACGGTGATGGCGGTGCAGTCGGGATTCAACTGATGCAGGAAGGCGCCGATCTCGATGTTTGCTTCGGTGAGGATGCCGGTCTCCTCGTGCAGCTCCCGCCGCGCCGCCGCGGCAAAGGTCTCGTTGGGTTCGACATGGCCGCCGGGCATGCACCAGCAGGGCGTCTCGCCCGCCTTGATACGGTAGCCCAGCAGGATCTCACCCGCGCCGCGGGTGAGTATCAGGCCGACGCCGATTCTCGATGCAGGGGCCGGCATCAGGCGCGCTCCTGGAGGCGTGCCGGCTGGGTCAGTGCCTCGGCCACGGCGCTGGCGGCGTAGTGGCCGCTGACGAAGGCGGCGACGATGCCGCGGAATAGCCCGCAGGCGTCACCCACCACCCAGGTGGGCCGGTCGACCAGCCGCAGGCTCTCATCGACCTCCGGATACCAGCCGACGCCTTCCAGCGTCGGGCCGATCAGGCGTGTGGTGTCGTCCTCTAGCCTTGGGAAGTTGTCGACCAGTTGGCGTAGCCCGCGCTGCATCGCCTGTGCCAGCGGCGCCCCATAGACCCGCTCCATGGTCGCCGTGGCGTCGGGATCGTCGGCGAGCCAGGCGCTGAGCGGGAGATTGAAATGCGAATCCGCGCGGCCCAGCGTGCGGGTCAGCGCAGTGATGGTCTCGCGGGCCAGCGCCTCATCGAGAATGCGCGTGTTGAAGCCGACGTTGGAGCGCTCGGTGGGCGGGCCGTCCGAGTGCCCGGAGACCGTCCACAGCCCCTGGGTTCGGGTCAATACGGTGCGTCCGTGGCGACAGGCGCAGAAGGTGCGCCATTCGGTCGCCTTGTCGGCGGCGTGCAGGGTCAGCTTGGGGTCGAGGTCGACGAAATCCTGAAAGAAGGCGCGCTCGCTCGGCTGTTCGATACGAAAGCCCACTTCCAGCCGGCGGAAGCGCGTGGCGAGGCCGTCGCCCAGCGCCAGCGGCCCGAAGCGCCCGGCGGCCCAGATCAGGGTGGTCGCGGTGAGCGCGCTCGGCGTGCCGTCGGCGGCGCGCAGTTCGAGATGGTGGCACGTCTCGTCTTCGTCGTAGCGCTGGCTGATCACCTGAGTGTCGCTGACGATATCGACATCGAGTGCGGCGATCAGCTCGGCGATCATCGCCTCGCGCTGGGCCAGCGGCAGATAGTAGGAGGGGTAGTGCTTGAGCGACCAGGCGTCATGGCACGGCGTGTAGACATCGGCGCGGTCCGGAAACGGCGGGGTCTTCATCCCGTTACTATTCAGCAGCTCGCGGGTCCAGGCATAGGCCTGATGCAGCGGCGCACGGCGGGGCAGGCGCCACAGTTCGGTGGCTGAGGGGTAGAACGAGAACTTGCCGTCGGAGTATAGGCCGGCACCGCCGTGGCCTTGGGTCAGCTCGGCCTCGGTCTGGTGGTCACGGCGGTCTATCGCGTGGCCCTGGTCGACCAACAGTACGCGCAACCCGCGATGTGCAAGACGACTGGCGGCGGCGAGTCCGGCAGGGCCTGCGCCGACAATGACGCTGTCGTAATCTGTCACTGGAGCCTCCAGTCGCACGGTGGCGAAAGATGGAAAGAGTCGACACCTCGTGTAGAGTGCCGCTTCATTGAGGGTGGCGTACACCGTTTCATGGTAGTGTTTTACAATTCCTGACCAAAAAGTGATACGAGCCGCTGCGTATCAGATAGTATCGTATTTCCCAGGAGCTGTTTTTGACAAGGATGTCTCCCATGTCTGCGTCTACATCGTCTATGTCCGCATCTACATCATCTATGTCTACATCTACCGATTCACCTGCTCGTCCCGGTCGACCGCGCAGCGCCACGGCCTCGGCCAAGGTGACGCGTGCCGCCCTCGAGCTGGCGCTGGAAGGCGGGTTGCCCTATGCCACCATCGAGCGTATCGCCAGCGTCTCCGGGGTCGCCAAGTCGACCATCTATCGGCGTTGGCCCAACGCGGGCGCCATCCTCATGGACGCCTTCCTCGATGTCGTCGGCCCGGCTATTGCCTATGACGACAGCTTGCCGATCCTGGCCAACTTTCGGCGCAGCGTGGCCGGACTCTCCGAGGTGCTCAACGGGCCTCACGGACGCCTGCTGCAGCATTTGCTGGGGGCGGCCCAGTCGGACCCCGAACTCAGCCGTGCCTTCGTCGAGCGCTGGATCGGCCCGCGCCGGCAGATGGGGCGCGAGGCGATCGAGCACGCGGTGGCGCGCGGGGAGCTGGCTGCCGAGATCGACCCCGGGCTGAGCATGGATCTGATCTACGGGGCGATCTATTACCGGCTTTCGGTGTCGTTCAGCGAGATCGATCGTGACTTCGTCGAAACCGTGGTGATGCGCGTGCTCGGCCCCTATCTCGTCGAAGGGGGGCGCTGAGCCAACTAAGGCGAGCGCCGCGAGAGCGCTTGTGGATGGCGAGGGCCCATCGCCAGTTGTCGAGAGCCTAGAAGTGGGCGGTGAGCGATAAGTAGGCGGTGAGAACCAAGAGATAGACGACGAACGCCGCGGTCGGCCGACCGCGGCGTTCGTCGTCTTGGGCCAGGTGCTGAAAGCGAGACGCCGAGAATCAGGCGCCGAGGCTCTGGCCCATGCTGACCGGCGTGCCGGTGGGGTCGAAGTCGTGGAATTCGGCTTCGCGGCCCAGGCACATCACTACCGTGGAGCCGAGCTTGAAACGGCCCATCTCGGCGCCTTTCTCGATTACCACTGGGGTATCGAAACAGGTGGTCTGCACGCGACCGCTGAGCGGCGTGATCTGACCCGCCCACACGGTCTCGATGGCGGCGACGATCATCGCGCCCACCAGCACCATCGCCAACGGCCCGCGCTCGGTATCGAATATACAGACCAGCCGCTCGTTGCGCGCGAACAGCCCCGGCACGTGGTTGGCGGTCGCCTGGTTGACCGAGAACAGCCGGCCCGGCACATAGGTCATCTCGCGCAGGGTACCGGTGAGCGGCATGTGCACGCGGTGGTAGTCCTTGGGGGAGAGGTAAACGGTGGCGAAACTTCCCTGACGGAACGGTGCCGCGCGGGCGCTGTCGCCTCCGAGCAGGGCATTGAGCGAGTAGGCCTGGCCCTTGGCCTGGATCAGCGTGCCGTGGTTGATGCGGCCGAAGCGCGATAGCGTGCCGTCGGCGGGGGAGATCAGCCCCTCGCCGATAGGGCGGGCGTCGGGCTTGAGCGCGCGGGTGAAGAAGTCGTTGAAGCAGGCGTAAGCGCCGGGGTCGGGCTCCCGGGCCTGGCTCATGTCGACACCGTAGTGCTTGATGAAGTGGCGGATGAAGGGATCCTTGATCCAGCCGACGCGGCTCTCGGCGAGCTTGCCGATCAGGCGCGAGATCGCGTGCTGGGGCAGCGGATACTGAATTTTGGCGAAGAGTTCCTGGCGATCCACGGTATGACTGCCCCTCGAGTCGGAAAGGCGCACAAGGTAGCGGCCGTACCGCGCGGGCGCAATAGCCCGCAGCATTGACCGCACGGCC
Organism: Gammaproteobacteria bacterium MFB021; assembly: GCA_000737985.1. GTDB lineage: Bacteria > Pseudomonadota > Gammaproteobacteria > Pseudomonadales > Halomonadaceae > Salinicola. The sequence goes on from JNVT01000019.1 coordinate 31,708, forward strand.
GCGTTCAGGTGAGCCTAGCGCTCGACCGGCGTATCGTCCCGATTGCCCCACTCCTTCCACGAACCGGGATAGGCGCGCACGCTCGTATAGCCCAGTGCGCGCGCGGCGAGCCAGGTCAGTCCGCTGCGGTGATGGCTCTGGCAGTGGGTGACGATCTCCTTGTCCGGCGTGATGCCGCGGGCTTCGAGCTCCGCTACTAGCTCGGCATAGTCGCGCAGGCGCAGGTCGCGCTGGCTGTCCATGACCTCCAGCCAGTCGAAATTGACCGCCCCCGGCAGGTGGCCGAGCTTGCGGTTGTCGCCCTTTAGGCCGCGATACTCGGCATCGGAGCGAGCGTCCCAGATCGCCAGATCGCGGGAGCCCAGACGTTCGAGCAGCTCCTCACGGCGTATCTGTACCCCGGGGTTGAGATACTCGGCCTGGTAGTCACTGGGTGTCGGGGCGCTGGGCGTGGTATCTATCGGGTGGCCGTCGGCGCGCCAGGCGTGGATACCACCGTTGAGATAGGAGTAGCGCGGGTGGCCGATCAGCTCCAGAGTCCACAGCAGGCGCCCGGCCCAGCCGCCGCCCTCGTCGTCGTAGGCCACCACATGGGTTTCCGGGGTCAGCCCCAGATCCGAGAAGAGCGCGCTGAGAGCCTCGGGGGAGGGCACGTCATTGGGGACGTCGCCGCTGCCGGCGAGCAGCCGGCGATGATCGAGAAAGCAGGCGCCGGGAACGTGGCCATCGCGATAGCTCTCGGCCTTGAGCGGTACGTCGACGATCAGCAGGTGCGCCTCGCCGAGGTGGGCGGCGAGGGCGTCCGGTTCCAGAATCAGCGGTAGCTGCGGCTTTTCCGAGCTCATGGGGGCTCCTGGCTGAGAGGGGGCCTGTCTCTGGCAGAACAGCGCCCGGGTCGAGAGGCGAGGGGGTCGCCGGGTTGCTCTCATCATGGCATAGCCCTCGGCCACTGGCATAGCTGCCGGCCCTGGCGTGGGCGGATGGCGCTGTGCGGTGGATTCGATATACTGCGCCCCGCTCGGCCGCCGCCCGAGCCCTTCACGGCTTTCCAAGCCCCCGCTTTGTGTATACAAGTTGTCAGACGCGATGCGTTCGCGTGCCAACAATAATCGACTCAGCCAGGAGATTGCTGCGTGCTCGACAAATACTTCTCTCTGCGCTCGCTGGGAACCAGCCTCAAGACCGAGGTGCTGGCGGGCGTGGCCACCTTCCTGGCGGCGATGTACATCATCGTGGTCAACCCGTCGATTCTCTCTGCGGCCGGCGTGCCTTTCGCCGGGGCGTTGACCGCCACCGTGCTGATCAGCTTCTTCGGCAGCGTGATGATGGGCCTCTATGCGCGCAACCCGATTCTGGTCGCGCCGGGGATGGGTATCAATGCGCTGTTCACCTACACCATGGTGATGGGCGCGGGCATTCCGTGGCAGACCGCGCTGGGCTGCGTGTTCTGGTCCGGGGTGCTGTTCGCGGTGCTGGCGCTGTTCAACGTGCGCCGCTACGTGGTCGACGCCATTCCGGCGACACTGCGCCACGCCATCGCCTGCGGTATCGGGCTGTTCATCACCGTGATCGGGCTGGTCAATGCGCGGCTGCTGGTTTCCAACCCGGCCACCGTGGTCGGCCTGGGCGAGATGACGCCGGCGCTAGTGACCTTTCTGATCGGCCTCGGGGTGACCGCGGTTCTGGTGGCACGACGCATCCAGGGCGCGCTGATCCTGGGTATCGTCTTCACCACCCTGGCGGCGGTGCCGATCGGGCGGCTGTGGGGCGACGGCAGCGTCTATTTCCCCGAGGCGATCGCCACCCCGACACTGGTCAACTTCCAGGGCATCTTCGCCTGGCCCGACTTCAGCGCGCTGGGGCAGGTCGACTTCAGCGGTGCGCTGGCGGTGGCCTACTGGCCGTTCATCTTCGTCATCCTTTTCACCACCTTCTTCGATGCCATGTCGACCTTCATCGGCGTGTGCCAGGCGGGCAATCTGCTCGACGAAAACGGTGAGCCGCGCAATATCCGCCGTTCGATGATGGTCGATGCCTTCTCGGCGCTGATCTCGGCGCCGCTGGGCACCAGCCCGGCCAACGCCTACGTCGAGTCCGCTGCCGGCATCAGCCAGGGCGGCCGCTCGGGGCTGGTGGCGGTGGTCTCGGGGCTGCTGTTTCTGCCGTTTCTGTTCCTGTCACCGCTGTTGGCACTGGTGCCGGCGATCGCCACCGCGCCGGCGCTGATCATAGTCGGGGTGTTCATGCTCTCGCCGATCCGCACCATCGACTGGCAGCAGTACGACGATGCCATCCCGGCGTTCGTGGCGATGATGCTGATTCCGCTCACCTACTCGATCACCCACGGGGTGGTGTTCGGCTTCCTGACCTACGTGGTGGTCAAGGTCGGCGTGGGTAAGGCGAACGAAGTGCGCCCGGCGATGTGGGTGCTGTTCCTGCTTTCGATTCTGATGCTGTTCGAGGGCTGATCCGGGCCGGTCGCCGTCATTGCGGGAGAAGATCGTCGCGTATCGACGCGACGATACTGTCCATAGACCTAGCTGTCGGCCCATAGACCTAGCCGTTGGCCCATAGACTCAACTGTTGGCGATGTCGTCGCGGATACGCTGGAAACTGGCGAAGCGCTCGGGGTGGATCTCACCGCGTTCGACCGCTTCGAGCAGGGCGCAGCCCGGCTCCTCACGATGGCGACAGTCGCGGAAGCGGCAGCGGCCGAGCAGGGGGCGGAATTCGATGAAGCCCTCGGCCAGCTCGCGCTCGTCGAGGTGCCAGAGGCCGAATTCGCGGATACCCGGCGAGTCGATCAGGTCGCCCTCGCGTGGCCGGCCACTCTCGCCGTTTTCCGGCAGCGGATAGAGGCGTGCGGTGGTGGTGGTGTGCTTGCCCTTGCGCGTCTCTTCCGAGAGGGCGCCGATGCGCAGGCTCTCGTCCGGCAGCAGACGATCGATCAGCGACGACTTGCCCACCCCGCTCTGGCCGACGAACACCGAGGTGCACCCCTTGAGCCGTGCGTGCAGGGCGTCGAGCCCGTGGTCGCGCTTGGCCGAGGCTTCGATCAGCGGATAGCCACGCTCGAGATAGCGCGCCACCAGGGCGCGTACGGCGCCCGCCTGCGCCGGCAGCAGGTCGCTCTTGTTGAGTACCAGCACCGGGGCGATGCCGGTGCTCTCCGCGGCGACCAGATAGCGGTCGACGAGATTGGCGTAGGGCGTGGGCTCGGCGGCGATCACCACCAGGATCTGATCGATGTTGGCGGCCACCGGGCGTAGCTGGCCGTGGGCGTCGGGGCGTTCGAGTACGCTGTCGCGTTCGCCGCGGGCGACCACCACGCCGCTGCCATCCTGGGCTTCGCGCCAGACCACGCGGTCGCCGGTGACCAGCCCCTCGAGATTGGCGCGCAGATGGCAGCGGTGGCGCGAGGCCTGTTCACCGTCGATGGCTTCGACCTCCAGCGTGCGACCGAAGTGGGCGGCCACACGCCCCGGGCGCTCGGCGCCGTACTCACCGCCCTCGAGGGTGCGCTCGTCGCGCGCCGCGCGGCGATCGGCACGGGCGGCGCGTTCGGCCTGGACCTTTTCCACGCGCCAGCGTTGCTGTCGGGTCAGTTTGCGTCGGCTCATCGGTGGCGTTGGTCCTCGGGTCATGGCCGCTCGGGCGGCGCGGGCTTACAATGGCGGGCATTGTAGCCATCCCTGTCCGTCGTGTCCGCCCATCTCGGTCGGCACCAGGGCGGACCCCACTGGAGATAGTCATGTCGGCGACCCCCGAAGCCTCCCCGCGCAGCGACCTGCTGGTCTGGATCGATCTCGAGATGACCGGACTCGACCCCAACCGCGAGCGTATCATCGAGGTGGCAACGCTGATCACCGATGGCGACCTCGAGCTGATCGCCGAGGGCCCCGTACTCGCGGTGCACCAGCCCGAGGCACTGCTCGACGGCATGGACGCCTGGAATCAGAAGACCCACGGTGACTCCGGGCTGATCGAGCGAGTGAAGCGCAGCGAGATCGATACCGCCGAGGCCGAACGGCGCACGCTCGATTTCCTGCGCCGCTACGTGGCGCCGGGCACATCGCCGGTGTGTGGCAACAGCATCCATCAGGACCGCCGTTTCCTCGAGCGCGAGATGCCGGCGCTCAACGACTTCTTCCATTACCGCAACCTCGACGTGTCGACGCTCAAGGAGCTGGCCAAGCGCTGGAACCCGGCGGCGGCCAGTAGCTTCAGCAAGCGCAACACCCACCAGGCCCTGGATGACATCCGTGAATCCCTGGCCGAGCTCAAGCACTATCGCCAGACTTTCCTCAAGCTGGCCGAATGAGCCAGCGCCGCTCGTCGACTTTTCAAACAGTTCCTAGGCGCTGACGATCCGCGCCTGGCGCTTGTGGCGCTGCTCGGCGAGCGCCCAGCGCACGTGCTCGCGCACCAGATCCGAAGGGTAGGCCAGCCGCGCGCGCAGGGCGCCTTCGACACGCTCGCTCCAGGGCGCATTGCCCAGTCCCACGGCGAGATTGCGCAGCCAGCGCTCGTAGCCGATGCGCCGGATCGGGCTGCCTTCGGTGCGCTTGAGAAACTCCGTTTCGCTCCAGGCGAACAGCGCCACCAGCTCGGCTCGGTCGAGGTCGTGGCGCGGAGCGAAGTCGGGCTCGTCGCTGGCGCGGGTGAAGCGGGTGAAGGGGCAGAACAGCTGGCAGTCGTCGCAGCCGTAGACGCGATTGCCCATGGCGCGGCGGTATTCGACAGGAATGGCGCCATGCAGCTCGATGGTCAGATATGAGATGCAGCGCCGGGCGTCGACCACCTTGTCCTCGACGATGGCGCCGGTGGGGCAGGCGCTCCGGCAGCTCGAGCAGGAGCCGCAGTGCTCGCGGGCGAAGGGCGCATCCACCGGTAGCGGCAGGTCGGTGTAGAGCTCGCCGAGGAAGAACAGCGAGCCGGCCTTGGGGTCGAGCAGCATGGCGTTCTTGCCGAACCAGCCGATGCCGGCCTTGTGCGCCAGGGCGCGCTCCATCACCGGCGCCGAGTCGACGAAGGCGCGGTAGCCGAAGGGCCCTACAGCCGTTTGGATCTGCCGCGCCAGTTGGTCGAGGCGCTTGCGGATCAGCTTGTGGTAATCGCGGCCGAGGGCGTAGCGCGAGATATAGGCGCGCTGCGGCTGCCCCAGCACGCGGGTGGTCTCCACCTCCGGCGGCAGGTAGTCCATGCGCGCGCTGATCACGCGCAGGGTGCCGGGGACCAGCTCGGCCGGGCGCGTACGCTTGGTGCCGTGCTTGGCCATATAGGCCATCTCGCCGTGGTGGCCGACCTCCAGCCAGCGTGCCAGATAGCGCTCGTGGGTGGCGAGATCGGTATCGGTGATCCCCACCGCCTGGAAGCCGAGTTCGCGTCCCCACTGCTTGATCTGGGCAGCGAGGGCGGTGGTGTCGATCTCGGCGGACGGGGTGCGCGCGGAGCACGGGCGCTGCTCGCTCATGCGTCTTCCTGCTCGTCTCGGGTGGCTCGGGCCGCGAGCGGTGCTCGGGTGCGCTACCCTACACCAGATCCAACCGCAACGGCAGGCCGCGCGCGCCGCCATGGGCTCTTCAGGAGGCGACATGCAGACACGGATCGAGGCGAGGCCGCTCTATCTCGCGGCCCAGGTACGCGAGATGGACCGCCGCGTCATCGCCGAGGGGGGCGAGGGTTTCTGGCTGATGCGCCAGGCGGGGGAGGCTGCCTATGCGCTGCTACGTGCACGCTGGCCCAGGGCGCGGCGACTGTGCGTGCTCTGCGGTGGTGGCAACAACGGCGGCGACGGCTATGTGCTGGCGGCGCTGGCCGCCGCCGACGGCCTGACCGTACAGCTGATTGCGCTGACTCCGCCGGATAAACTCGCGGGCGATGCGCGACGGGCCTTCGAACTGGCCGCGGAAGCCGGACTCGATGCGCTCGGCTGGCGTGATGAGCTGACCCTGGATGGCGAGGTGATTGTCGACGCCATGCTCGGCACCGGCGCCCGGGGCGCGCCACGCGGCGACGTCGCGACCGCGATCGCCCAGCTCGATGCCGCCGGCAGGCCGGTGATGGCGCTGGACGTCCCCTCCGGGGTCGATGTCGACAGCGGCCATGTCGAGGGCGCGGCGGTACATGCCACGCTCACGCTCACCTTTATCGCCGACAAGTTCGGCCTGCACACCGGCGTCGCGCTGGATCATGTCGGCGATCTGACCCTGGCCGCTCTGGGGGTGGACGCGCGCGCCTTCACAGATCTGGCGCCGGTGGCGTGGTGCCAGGACGCGCAGTGGCTGGCCACGGCCCTGCCGCGTCGATGCCCTAGCGACCACAAGGGCACCCACGGCCATGTGCTGGTGATCGCGGGCGCGCCGGGCATGGGCGGGGCAGCACTGATGACCAGCGAGATGGTGGCGCGGGTCGGCGCCGGCAAGGTGAGCCTGGCAACCGATGCCGCCCACGTCGCCGCGAGTCTCACCCGCTTTCCCGAGATCATGGCCCACGGCGTTCGCGGGGGCGCCGATCTCACCGCGCTGGTGGCAGCGGCAGACGTCATCGCGGTGGGGCCGGGTATCGGCACCGGCGCCTGGGGCCAGGCCGCGCTGCAGCAAGCGCTGACCGCCGACAAGCCGTGCGTGGTCGATGCCGATGGTCTCAATCTGCTCGCCGCCCGCGAGTCACCGACTCGGCGCGACGCCTGGGTGCTGACGCCGCATCCCGGCGAGGCCGCACGCCTGCTCGGCTGGAGCACGGCGGCGGTGCAGCGTGACCGGCGTGGCGCGGTGATCGCGCTGCAGCAGCGCTGGGGTGGCTGCGTGGTGCTCAAGGGCCCCGGGACGCTGGTGTACGACGGCGAGCGACTCGACCTGTGCCCCTACGGCAACCCAGGAATGGCCAGCGGCGGGATGGGGGATGCGTTGACCGGGATCATCGCCGGCCTGCTGGGGCAGCTCGGCGAGCCGGCAAGGGCGGCGCGGCTGGGGGTGCTGATCCATGCCCTGGCCGCGGACGCGGCAAGCGCCGCTGGCGGTCAGCGTGGTCTGCTGGCGAGCGATCTGGCATCCTATGCGCGACGCTTGGCCAACCCCTGACGGCCGGCAGCGTGAGCCCCGGCGGCTATGCCGCAGCCACGCTGCTGCCGCCGCTCTGCCGCGGCCGTTTCTTGACTCGAGGCCGATCCGTGATGCGGCCCGAACTTTGACGAAGCTAGTGCAACCATGCCGATCCTACTGCAAGACGAAGCCGCCCAGGTGGCCTTCGGCGAATCCCTGGGACACGCCCTCGCCGGGCGCGGCCAGATTCATCTGATCGGTGAGCTGGGCGCCGGCAAGACCACGCTGACGCGCGGCATCCTGCGCGCCCATGGTCATGCGGGGGCGGTCAAGAGCCCTACCTATACCCTGGTCGAGCCCTACGAACTGGGCCGCTACCGGGTCTACCATTTCGACCTCTACCGCCTCGGTGATCCCGAGGAGCTCGAGTTCATGGGCGCACGCGACATGCTGGACGACAGCGTTCTCAGCGTGATCGAGTGGCCCAGTCGCGGCGCAGGATGGCTGCCGCGACCCGATCTCGAACTGCACCTGAACCTGGCCGAGAGCGGGCGCCGGGTCGCGGCGGTAGCGCACACTCAACATGGACGTGACGTGCTGGCCTCGCTGCCGGCGGCGTTGAGCGACAAGGAAGAGGCATGCTGAAGGATGTGGCACACAGGGACACAGCGTCAGCGGGCGCGGTAGCGCGCGGCTGGTGGCACCGCAGTGGCGGGCTGGCGCTGCTGGCGCTCGGCTGTCTGCTGCTGGCACTCGGCTGTCTGCTGCCGGCCTCGGCGGCGCAGGCGGCCAAGGTCAATAATCTGCGGCTGTGGTCGGCGCCCGACCACGTGCGCTTGGTGTTCGATCTCTCGGGGCCGGTGCAGGCCAACGTCTTCACCCTGGACAATCCGCGCCGGGTGGTGATCGATCTCGACAGCACCCAGCTAGACGTCGACATCGCCAAGCTCGACCTCGACGCCAGTGCCATCGACAAGGTGCGCACCGGCGTGCGCGAAAGCGGCGGGCTGCGCGTGGTGCTCGACGTCAATCGTGCGGTGGTGCCCAAGAGCTTCACCCTGCCGCCCAACAAGCAGTACAGCGACCGTCTGGTGGTCGATCTCGACTACCCCGGCGCCAGCGCCGTGGCCGATCCGATCGATCCCATCGAAGCGATGATCCGCGATCAGGAGATCGCCGCGCAGCGGGCGCAGAAGGAGGCGGTGGCCGAGGGCAATCCGGAGCAGGCCGATGCGGTCGCCGCTACGGTGGAGGCGCAGCCGCATCCCAAGCGCGACATCATCATCGCCGTCGACCCCGGGCACGGTGGCGAGGATCCGGGGGCGATCGGCCCCAACGGCACGCGCGAGAAGGACGTGGTGCTGGGGATCGCGCGCAAGCTCAAGCAGCGCTTCGACCAGACCCCGGGGTTCAAGGCCTTCATGACCCGTGACAGCGACTACTATGTCGGCCTGCGCCAGCGCACCCTGCTGGCGCGCCAGCAGAAGGCGGACTTCTTCGTCTCGATCCACGCCGATGCGGTGCGCAGCCGGCAGCCCTCGGGCAGCTCGGTGTATGCGCTCTCCCAGGGCGGGGCGACCTCCGAGACCGCGCGCTGGCTGGCGGCGAGCGAGAACCAGTCGGACCTGATCGGCGGCGTCGACGGCAATCTGAGCCTCGATGACAAGGACGAGGTGCTGCGCGGCGTGCTGCTCGATCTGACCATGACCGCGACCATGAACGACTCGCTGGCCACCGGTGGTCAGGTGCTCGACAAGCTGGGGCGGATCAATAAGCTGCACAAGTCCAAGGTGGAGCAGGCGGGCTTCGTGGTACTGAAGTCGCCGGATATCCCCTCGCTGCTGGTGGAGACCGGTTTCATCTCCAACCCCAGAGAGGAGGCGGAGCTGCGTTCCTCGAAGCATCAGGCCGAGCTCGCCCAGGCGATCTATGCCGGGATTGTGGCGCACTTCCGTCAGCATCCGCCGCCCGCCAGCCTGCTGGCGTGGCAGCGCGATCAGGGCCGCGGCAGCGCCAGCAACGAATACCGGGTGCGCGCCGGCGATACTCTGTCGCAGGTGGCGGCGGGCCACGGCATCAGCATGCGCGCGCTGAAGCAGGCCAATGGCCTCGACAGCGACATCCTGCGCGTGGGTCAGGTGCTGACGATTCCGTGAACAGGCGATATCGGACGAGGAGAGCTGATAGATGAACGAGGCGTCACGTATCCGCGTTCTCGACCCGCGCCTGGCCAACCAGATCGCGGCAGGTGAGGTGGTCGAACGGCCGGCCTCGGTGGTCAAGGAGATCGTCGAGAACGCCATCGACGCCGGTGGGCGGCGTATCGAGATCGAGCTGGAGTCCGGCGGCACGCGCCTGATCCGGGTGCGTGACGACGGCAGCGGCATCGGCGAAGAGGATCTGCCGCTGGCGCTGTCGCGCCACGCCACCAGCAAGATCGCCTCGCTCGATGATCTCGAGGATGTCGCCAGCCTCGGCTTCCGCGGCGAGGCGCTGGCCTCGATCAGTGCGGTATCGCGGCTGGAGCTGATCTCCAACGCCGCCGACGACCCCACCGGGGGATGGCGAGTGGTCGCCGAGGGTCGTGAGATGGCTCCAAGGGTGACACCAGCACCGCACCCCCGCGGCACCTCGGTGCTGGTGCGTGATCTGTTCTTCAACACGCCGGCGCGGCGCAAGTTCCTGCGCACCGAGAAGACCGAGTTCGGCCACGTCGAGGAGGCCTTCCGCCGCCTGGCGCTGTCGCGCTTCGATATTGCCTGGCTGCTGCGCCACAACCAGAAGGTGGTCCATCAGCTGCCGGCGGCGGCCGACGATCAGCGCGGTCACGAGCGCCGCATCGCCGCGCTGCTGGGCAAGCGCTTCATCGACGAGTCGCTGCATCTCGACCTCGAGGCGTCCGGTTTGCGTCTGTGGGGCTGGGTGGGGCTGCCCACCCATTCGCGGGCCCAGGCCGACCAGCAGTACTTCTTCGTCAACGGGCGCGTGGTGCGCGACCGCCTGGTCGCCCACGCCATCCGCCAGGCCTACCGCGACGTGCTGTTCAACGGTCGCCATCCGGTGTTCGTGCTCTATCTCGAACTCGACCCCCGGGTGGTCGATGTCAATGTGCACCCGACCAAGCACGAGGTGCGCTTCCGCGATGGGCGTCTGGTCCACGACTTTCTGTTCTCGAGCCTGCATCGCGCGCTGGCCGAAGTGCGACCCAACCCTCAGGGCGTGGCCGATGCCGATGCGCAAGCGCCCGCAGGCGTGGATAGCGGGGAGGCACGGCAACCGGGAGGCGCGCCCCCGGGGGGCGATGACGCGGCGCTGCCGGCATGGCAGCAGCAGCGTATGCCGCTCTCCGGCCAGCACGAGCGCAGCGGTGCGGGTAGCGGCTACGCCCCGCGCCAGGACGGCAGTCCGCGGCCGCCGGCCCAGCGTATCCGCGAATTCATGGCCGGCTACCACGCCCTGCACCCGGATCATGAGTCGACCCTGCTCACGCCGCGGCAGGCGGAAGACGAGAGCGCGGGCGAGGCGGCGGCAGAGGGCCCCGGTGGCAGTGCCGCCGCGCTCGCCAGTCGCGAGCGCCCGGCGCCGGATGTCGCCACGCTGGCGGCGCACGATGATACCCAGGCGCCGCCGCTGGGTTATGCGGTCGCGCAGCTGCACGGCGTCTATATCCTGGCCCAGAGCGAGCGCGGCATGGTCATCGTCGACATGCACGCGGCCCACGAGCGCATCGTCTACGAGCGCATGAAACAGCAGATCCACGCCGGCGCCCTGGATGCCCAGCCGCTGCTGGTCCCGGTCTCGATCGCGGTCGGTGCGGCCGAGGCGGAGACCGCCGAACGCGAGCGCGAGGCGTTCTCGCGGCTGGGTGTCGAGCTCGATGCTGCCGGCCCCGAGACCTTGCTGGTGCGTCAGGTGCCGGCGCTGCTCGCCGATGCCGATATCGAACCGCTGATCCGCGACATGCTCGGCGATCTCGAGCGCTACGGGCGCTCCGACCGTTTCGAGACGCACATCAACCAGCTGCTCGGCACCATGGCCTGTCATGGCAGTGTGCGCGCCAACCGCGCGCTGACGCTGCCGGAGATGAATGCGCTGCTGCGTGACATGGAGCGCACCGAGCGCAGCGGCCAGTGCAACCATGGCCGCCCGACCTGGACCGAGATGTCGATGGCGCAGTTGGACAAGCTGTTCTTGCGCGGCCAGTGAACCGTTCTTTAGAGATCATACGTGACCCGAGATGACCGCCCGACGGCGATCCTGCTGCTGGGGCCGACCGCCGCCGGCAAGACCGACACCGCGATTGCGCTCCACGAGCGCTGCGGCTGCGAGCTGATCAGCGTCGACTCGGCGATGGTCTATCGCGGCATGGATATCGGTACCGCCAAGCCCAGTGCCGAGGAGCTGGCACGCGCGCCCCACCGGCTGATCGATATCCGTGATCCGGCCGAGCGCTATTCGGCGGCGGATTTCCGTGAGGATGCCTTGAGCGCCATGCAGGCGATCTCTGCCGGCGGCAAGACGCCGCTGCTGGTCGGTGGGACCATGATGTACGCCAAGCGCCTGGTGGAGGGCGTGGCCGAGATGCCGGCAGCGGACCCCGAACTGCGCGAGACGCTGCGCCAGCGCGGTGAGACGCACGGCTACGCGGCGCTGCACGCCGAGCTGGCGGCGGTCGACCCCGAGGCCGCGGCGGCGATCCATCCGCACAACCGCCAGCGTCTGATCCGGGCGCTGGAGGTGCAGCGGGTGAGCGGCATCGCGCTGAGCGAGCACTGGCGTCGGCAGCAGCGGGAAAACTTTCCGTGGCGCCTGTTGTCCATTGCTCTCGCACCCGCCGATCGCGCCGAACTCCACCGGCGCATTGCGGTGCGATTCGAGGCGATGCTGGATGGCGGATTCATCGAGGAAGTGGCTACCTTGAAACAGCGGGATGGCCTGCACCTCGATCTGCCTTCCATGCGCAGCGTCGGTTATCGTCAGGCGTGGGAGCATCTCGATGGCGCTTACGACCGCGATGGCCTGCGTGCCCGAGGGGTGGCCGCCACCCGTCAATTGGCCAAGCGCCAGCTGACCTGGTTGCGGCGTTGGCCCGGGCTGGTGTGGGTCGACAGCAGCGCGCCCGATGCCCTCGCGCAGGTCGTGAAAATCGTGCGTGCCCACGGGACTTAGCGTAAAATGAAAGCTTCGTCACGACGATGGCGAGCGGCGATCGCTGCCGTGCCACACTGCCGGAACCGAGTGCGGCGTCGCCGACAACAGAACAGCAAGTCAAAAACAGTATGGCTCATCTCGCCAGAGCGATGAGTTTTCACATTATGGGAGAGCAACATGTCCAAAGGGCAGTCCCTTCAGGACCCGTACCTGAACATCCTGCGCAAGGAGCGCATCCCGGTTTCCATCTTCCTCGTCAACGGCATCAAGCTGCAGGGTCAGATCGAGTCCTTCGATCAGTTCGTCATCCTGCTGCGCAACACCGTGAGCCAGATGGTCTACAAGCACGCCATCTCCACGGTCGTGCCCTCCCGTAACGTCCGGTTGCCGCCGCAGGACCCCAATGCAGCGCCCGGGCTCGATAATTGATCGAGAGGTAGTGATTGTTTTTCGAACGTCCCGACGCCGGCGAAACGGCGATTCTGGTCCATGTGGACTTTCAGGACGAGCAGGATCGTGAGGATCCAGGTGAACTCCTGGAGCTGGTGCGATCCGCTGGTGCGGTGCCGGCGACCCTGATCCAGGGCAGCCGGCGCCGTCCCGACCCTCGTTCCTTCATCGGCAGTGGCAAGCTCGACGAGGTCAAGCACGCCCTCACCGCGCACCACGCCGAACTGGTCATCTTCAACCACGCCCTGTCTCCCTCCCAGGAGCGCAATCTCGAGCGCAGCCTCAACTGCCGTGTGCTCGATCGTACGGGGCTGATCCTGGATATCTTCGCGCAGCGCGCGCGAACCCACGAAGGCAAGCTGCAGGTCGAGCTGGCTCAGCTCGAGTACATGTCGACCCGCCTGGTACGCGGCTGGACCCACCTGGAGCGGCAGAAGGGCGGTATCGGTCTGCGCGGTCCCGGCGAGACCCAGCTCGAGACCGACCGCCGACTGCTGCGCGCACGCATCAAGTCGATCCACAAGCGCCTCGAGAAAGTGCGCAAACAGCGCGATCAGAACCGCCGCGCACGGGCCCGGGCCGAGGTGCCCAGCGTCTCGCTGGTGGGCTATACCAACGCCGGCAAGTCGACGCTGTTCAACGCCATCACCGCAGCCGAGGTCTACGCCGCCGATCAGCTCTTCGCGACCCTCGACCCGACCCTCAGGCGTCTCGACGTGCCCGACGTGGGCGAGGTGGTGCTGGCGGATACCGTGGGCTTCATCCGTCACCTGCCGCACAAGCTGGTCGAGGCGTTCCAGGCCACCCTGCAGGAGGCCACCGAGGCGAGCCTGCTGGTGCATGTGATCGATGCCGCCGATCCCGACCGTGAGCTCAACGTGGCCCAGGTCGACAGCGTGCTGGCCGAGATCGATGCCGACGACGTACCGCGCCTGCTGGTGATGAACAAGATCGACCTGATGGACACCGCGCCGCGCATCGAGCGCGACGGTCAGGGGCGCCCGCAGGTGGTGTGGCTCTCGGCGCGTGACGGCCAGGGGCTCGAGCTGCTGCGCGAGGCGATCGGCGAGTGGCTGGCGGAGGACATTCTCGACACCCGCTTGACGCTGACGCCGGAGCAAGGTCGACTACGGGCAGCACTGCATGAACTGCAGGCGGTACGCGAGGAGTCGTTCGCCGAGGATGGCCGGACGATTCTCCAGATTCGCTTGCCCCGACGGGAGTTTATGCAGATGATGGCTCGCTTGGGCGAAAGCGCCGACGACTACTTGCCCGTACACGAGCAGACCCCGATCGACGACTGGGAACGGGTCTGACGCGGGAACCGAATACGCAGGGGAGCTTCGTGGCCCGCGGGCCCGATTCGCACAGGGCGAGACGATTCGATATCAGGCCGAACAGCCCAGCGCGCCGACGCCAACCGCCTCGGCGGCTCGTACTCCCCACGCCTGACGCAACGCTTTGATCGCATCGAGTGGAGACTTAGGTATGGCTTGGAACGAGCCTGGTGGTGGCAACAACCAGCAGGACCCTTGGAGCGGCGGGGGGGGCCGCCGCCCGAGTGGGAATGGTGGCGACAATGGCGATGGCAACAATCGCGGCGGCGGCAACAATCAGGGACCGCCGGATCTGGATGAAGCGCTGAAGAAGTTTCAGGACAAGATCAACCGCCTGCTCGGTGGTCGCGGCAAGCGCGGCGGCAGCGGTGGCGGCGACGGCAGTGGTGGCGGCAAGCGCAACCCGTTCGTGCTGCCGCTGCTGGTGGTGATTGTCGCCGCAGTGGTGTGGGCCGGCTCCGGCTTCCACCTGATCGACCAGTCCGAGCGTGGCGTGGTGTTCCGCTTCGGCAAGTACACCACCACCCTCAATCCCGGGTTGCACTGGAACCCGCCGATCGTGGATCAGGTCGAGAACGTCAACGTGACCAGCATTCGCTCGGCCAACCAGACCGACTCGATGCTCACCAGCGACGAGAACATCGTTCGCGTCAGCGTCTCCGCTCAGTACGTGGTCAGCGATGCGCATGCCTTCCTGGTCAACGTCAACGAGCCGGAGATGACGCTGCAGAACGCGATGGACTCGGCTCTGCGCCAGGAAGTCGGCAACATGAAGCTGCAGCAGATCCTGACCACCGGGCGTGATCGCCTGGGGCAGCGCGTCTTCGATCGTCTCAGCGCCTATATGGATGCCTACGGCACCGGCCTGCGTCTGCAGACCGTCAACGTCGAGTCGACCTCGCCGCCGGATCGCGTCCAGGACGCCTTCGACGATGTCATCCGTGCGCGCGAAGAGCGTCAGCGCTCGATCAACCAGGCCAATGCCTACAGTCAGGCGGTGGTGCTCGAGGCGCGAGGGCAGAAGCAGCGTCTGGTCGAAGAAGCCCAGGGCTACAAGGCCGCCGCCGTGGCCGATGCCACCGGTCAGACCAACCGCTTCAATTCGCTGCTGGGCGAGTACCGGCAGGCGCCCAAGGTCACCCGTGAACGCCTCTATCTGGAGACGATCAGCCAGGTGCTGAGCCAGACGCCCAAGGCGCTGGTCGATCTCGGTGACAGCAGTGCGGTCACCGTGCTGCCGCTCAACCAGATGCAGGCCGGCGGCAATGCCAGCAGCGACGGCAACGCGACCAAGATGAGCATGCAGCAACTCGAACAGATTTCGCGTGAGGTGGTCGATCACATGAACAGCAGCAGCAACTCGCAGCAGCAGACGCGTAGTTCCAGCCTGCGGGAGGGCCGTTAATGTTTAACAACCGTGCCCTGATCGGCGTCATCGTGCTGGCGCTGCTGGCGTGGTTCGCCAGCGCGAGTTTCTACGTCGTCAACGAGACCCAGCGTGCCATCAAACTGCGCTTCGGCGAGGTGGTGGAGAACAACATCGGCCCTGGGCTGCACTTCAAGCTGCCGGTGCTCAACACCGTGCGCATCTTCGACGTGCGCGTGCAGACGGTCGACTCCGGCGCCACGCGCTACCTGACCGCCGACTCCAAGGCGGTGATCGTCGACTCCTTCGTCAAGTGGAAGATCGCCGATCCGAAGCAGTTCTACGAAGCGACCCGGGGTAACATCCAGGTCGCCGAGAACCTGATCGCGCCGCGGACCGACGAAGCGTTGCGCAACAAGTTCGGCCAGACCCAGATGTCCGACATCATCCAGGAGCGCATCGCCGCCGAGAGCAAGAAAGAGGACCTGGCCGGCAAGAGTAAAGGTCCGGATACGGTCGAGGGCGCCCGCGAAGAGCTGATGGTCGAGCCGGTTCAACAGCTCGACGCAGCCATGCGCAAGGAGCTCGGCGTGCATATCCTGGATATCCGGGTGAAGCGCATCGAACTGCCCACCGAGGTGACCCAGGCGGTCTACGAGCGCATGAACTCCGAGCGTGAGCAGGCTGCGCGCACCTACCGCGCCGAGGGTCTGCAGCAGGCCGAAGCGATTCGCGCCGACGCCGACCGCCAGCGGCAGGAGATCCTCGCCAGTGGGCGTCAGGAGTCCGAGACCACCCGCGGTGAGGGCGATGCCCAGGCGGCCAAGATCTACGCCAGCGCCTACCAGAAGGACCCGGACTTCTACGCCTTCTACCGCTCGATGCAGGCTTATCGCGACAGCTTCAACGGCGAAGGCAAGGATCTGCTGGTGCTGAGCCCGGAAAACAGCCAGTTCTTCCGCTACCTGAAGAACCCGCAGCCGGGGGCGGCGCAGTGAGCGCATGAGAAACCCGAGCCCGCGGGATTTCTCCGCGGGCGTTTCGTGGTACCATTTTCGTCGCCGGGTCTTGCCCGGCTTTTTTGTGCGAGAGGTTCGTGCCGCCGCGCGCCGCAAGAGGTGTGCGAGGCGTGGACACTGCCGCATCCAGATGACGTTGTCGGGCGGCGCCGCGCGCCGGCGCCCCCGGTTCTCACGACTTACCGCTTGGCAGGACAGGCTCATGACGATCGCTGACCGCTGGCTGCTTCCCGACGGCATGGACGAGATCCTGCCGCCGCAGGCAACCCGTATGGAGGAGCTGCGTCGGACGCTGCTCGACCTGTACGACCGCTGGGGCTATGACCTGGTCATGCCGCCCCCGGTCGAGTTCCTCGATTCGCTGCTGACCGGCACCGGCACCGATCTCGATCTGCAGACGTTCAAACTCACCGACCAGCTCACCGGGCGCATGATGGGCGCCAGCGCCGACGTCACCCCGCAGGTGGCGCGGATGGACGCTCACTCGCTCAAGCGCCAGGGCCCGGTGCGATTGTGCTACTGCACCACCGTGCTGCGCGCCCAGGCGGACAAGCATCAGGGCGGCCGCAGCCCGATGCAGGTGGGGGTCGAGCTGTTCGGCCACGCCGGTCTCGAGGCCGACATCGAAGTGTTGCGCCTGGCGCTCTCCAGTCTCGAGGCGGCGGGCGCTGGCGAGGTCCATCTGGCGCTCAGTCACATCGCCATCTATCGCGCGCTGACCCAGGCGGCGGCGTGTACCGAAGACGTGGAGCGGGCGCTGTTCGACGCCATCGAGCGCAAGGCGTTCAATCGGGTCGATGCGCTGGTGGCGGCGCACGTCGGCGACCCGG
>JNVT01000020.1 GCA_000737985.1 Gammaproteobacteria bacterium MFB021
CGACCGGGTCGACCACCACCTGCACGAAGTGCGGAGTGGCCGCCGCCGCATTCATCCGCCCCAGATGGCGCACCATCCGCCGCAGCACGCGTGGCGGATGGGTCTCCTCGGGAATGCGGAACAGCCGCGCGCGGAAGCAGGCGCTGCCCAGGCCCACGCGGCTCGACAGCGCCGAGACCGGGATCGACAGCATCATCGCGCCGACGATCGGCGACAACCACCACAGGAAGGTCGGCTCCATGAAGTAGACGCCGGTCGCCCACACCGCACCGATCAGGGTCTGACTCCAGTGGTTGCGAATCGCATCCCCCCAGGTGGTGTCGCTGTTCTCGCGCGAAGGCGAGCGCCACTGGATCGCCCAGCCCATCAGCGAGGTGAGCACGAAGCGGGTATGGAACAGCATCCGTACCGGGGCCAGTGCCATCGAGAACAGCGACTCCAGCACCATGCTGACGAAGACCTTGAGCGGCCCACCGAACTGTCGGCTGCCCTGGATCCACACCAGCACCACGCTCAGCACCTTGGGCAGGAACAAAAGCGTCGCGGTGGCGCCGAACAGGCCCACGGCCAGGGTAGGGTTCCACTGCGGCCAGACCGGGAACATCATCCCCGGCTCGGGGAAGTAGTTCGGCGTGCTCAGGGTGTGCACGGCCAGCAGCGCCGTCGACAGCACCAGGAACAGGCACCACAGCGGCGCCGAGATGTAGGACATCAGGCCGGTCAAAAAGACCGCGCGATGGACCGGGTGAATCCCCTTGGAGAGGAACAGCCGGAAGTTCATCAGGTTGCCGTGACACCAGCGGCGGTCGCGGTTGAGTTCGTCGAGCAGGTTGGGCGGCATCTCCTCGTAGCTGCCCTCGAGCTCGTAGGCGATCCAGACACCCCAGCCGGCACGCCGCATCAGCGCCGCCTCGACGAAGTCGTGGGAGAGGATCTCACCCGACATCGAGCCCTTGCCGGGCAGCGGCGCAAGCATGCAGTGACGCATGAACGGCGCCATGCGGATGATCGCGTTGTGGCCCCAGTAGTGCGATTCGCCCAGCTGCCAGAAGTGCAGCCCGGCAGTGAACAGCGGGCCGTAGACACGGGTCGCGAACTGCTGCATGCGCGCATAGAGATTGAGACGCCCCGAGGCGCGCGGCGCGGTCTGCACGATGCCGGCATCCGGGTGTGCCTCCATCATCTGCACCAGACGCGTCAGGCAGGCACCGCTCATCACGCTATCGGCATCGAGCACCAGCATGTAGCGATAGAGCGCGCCCCAGCGACGGCAGAAGTCGTCGAGGTTACCGCTCTTGCGCTTGACCCGGCGCTGGCGCCGGCGATAGAAGACCTGGCCGAAGGCATCGAGATCGCGACACAGCGCCAGCCAGGCGTGGGTCTCGGCGATCGCCGTGTCGGGATCGAAAGTGTCGCTCAGGATGAACAGATCGAAGTGACGGTCGTTGCCGCTCTGGCGCAGCGACTCCAGGGTCGCGCGCACCCCGGCGAACACCCGCGGCACGTCCTCGTTGCAGATCGGCACCAGCAGTGCGGTACGCGCACTCGGGTCGATCGGCTCATCGCCCACTTCCGAATCGATGGCGTAGCGGTCGCGCCCGCGCAAAAGCTGGAAAAAGCCCATCAGCGCGGTCCAGAAACCCGCCGACACCCAGGCGAACAGCAGCACGAACAGCCCCAGAATGGCCATCTCCAGCCACTGGGCGCCCTGCCCCGGCAGCACCGTACGCATCTGGTTGGCGGCGATCACGCTCTGGCCGAAAATGAGTACCAGCAGCACCCAGCGACGCCCGGTGGCGACCCACTGCCAGCGCGGCTTGGGCTTGGCCGGGCGCACCCGACGGCGGAAACCGCGCCCCACCCAGTTGCGAAAGCGCTGCCCGAAACGCACGAACGGATTGGTCGACCACGCCTCCGGTGCCAGCGGCGTGCGCTGCATCGGCGGTGCGGTCTCCAGGCGGGTAATCCCTGCCGCGTCGGTGGTTAGCACGTCCGGTGGTGCCAACGGCGGTTCGGCATAGGCCAGCGCCAGTCGCCGTCCTACCGATTGCGCCGCAGGGTCCTCAGGGTCCGGCTCGTGCCCGCCCAGGGCGGCATGCAGCGCCGCCATGTCGTGGGTATCCAGATCGCTCGCCAGCAGGCGCCGGCGCGCGTCGCGGTCCTGGGCCTCGAGCGCCAAGCGCTCGAGGTACTGATCAGCCGACGCGATCCGCTGAGAGGGAGTCGCATCAGCCATTGGCGGGCAGCCTGTAGTACCAGGTTTCGGAGAGACGCTGGTCACCCTTGTTGAGATAGGCGCGGATATCCAGCGGCTTGCTGTTGTCGCTGCGCTTGACCTTGACGAATACGCGCCAGCCACCGGTGGCGGGGTTGGGCTCGGCACGGCTGCCGACCAGCTCGCCGTTGTCACCCACGCTGGCCTGGACGCTGATATTGGCGTCGGCACCGAGACCGGAAAGCGCGGCACCGTCGAAATCGATCACGAAGGCCAGCGAGCCGTCGGACTCACGCACCAGATTGTCCTTGAGCACCTCACCGCGCGAGCGGCGGGTCTGCTCGACCCAGGCCAGCGACGGATCGGCGTAGCGGCTCTCGTTCTTGGTCACGGTGAAACGGTAGTCGTAGTCCAGCGGTGTGCCCGGCTCGGGCGCGGTCTCCGGCAGCCACATCGAGACGATGTTGTCGTTGGTCTCGTTGGGGGTCGGAATCTGGATCAGTTCGATCTTGCCCGCGCCCCACTCGTTCTGCGGCTCGACCCAGGCACTGGGACGCAGATCGTAGCGGTTGGCGATATCCTGGTAGGCGGAAAAGTCATGGTTACGCTGCATCAAGCCGTAGCCACGCAGCCGCGGGGTCGCCTGCTCGTTGATCATCAGCTTGGCCGGGTTGGCCAGGGCGCGCCAGGTCCAGCCGTTCTGCGAGTCGCTGATCAAAAGACCGTTGGAGTCATGGATGGCGGGGCGATAGTTGAGCTCGGAAGAGGGCTGCGCCGGGCCATAGAGATACATGCTGGTGAGCGGCGCGATGCCCAGCTTCTCGATCGGACGGCGCAGATAGAGCCGCGACTTGACGTCGACCACGGTATCGGCGCCGGGGCGCAGCACGAAACGGTAGGCGCCGGTGACGCTCGCCGAGTCGAGCAGCGCGAAGATGGTCAGATACTGGCTGCTCTTGCTCGGCTTGACGACCCAGAACTCCTTGAAGCGCGGAAACTCTTCACCCGAGGAGAGACCGGTATCGACCGCCAGGCCGCGCCCGGAGACGCCATAGACCTGATCCTTGCCGACCACACGGAAGTAGCTCGCGCCGAGGAAGACCATGGTCTCGTCCTTGCGCGGGTTGTCGTTGAGCGCGTAGTTCACCTTGAAGCCGGCGATGCCCAGATCGGTGCTGTTCTTGACATTGTCCGAGAGTTTCAGGTCGCCGTAGGTGAAATCGTCGGGCTTGTAAGCGAAGTCGTGCACCTCACCCTGATCGTCGACGCTGTGCAGCTTGATCGCGCTGTCGTAATGCATGCCTTCGTGGAAGAAGCTCAGCGTGAACGGCATCCCGTCCCCACTCCAGACATCGCGGTCGCGCTTGAACTGGATCTGCTCGTACTGGGCGAAGTTCAGGTTGCGCAGCTCGTCGGGCAGATTGCGTTCCGGTTCGCTGTAACCCTGCTGGGAGAGTTCTTCGGCCTGCTTGGCGACATCGTCGAAGCCGAAGGCCAGCACGTTCTGGGCAATGCCGCTGAGCAGCAGCCCAGCCAGGGCCGCCGCGGGTATCAGCCCCTTGCGTCGTTCAAGGTTACCTTGCCGGATCGATGCACTCACACTCACACTCCTTTCAAAACTATCTTGTCCGGTAACAACACGCTCGTCCGGCGCCACCACTGACACCGGGCCGTGCCTGCCGCGGCAGGCGGCAACGAAGCGCGCCGACAACACCTCGCCTTGCCATGGCAAGGACAATGCGATGATAACTTGCGACGAAAAACGACGGGATAGCGAAGCATCCGTGCTTCTATGACTGCCGCAGTCTAGCATAGGCGCCGCCGCCAAGCCGTGCTGGCGTCTCGAGCGCGCCGCCTCGGGCACGCGGCGCAGTGACTGCCGCCAGCCCCGGCTATGGTACGGATGAAAACCGGCGCCCGGGGTCATGCCGCCATCCCGGCGATGCCGCTGGCTGGGCATAATGGCGCATCTGACCCTTTTCAGCTACCCCCGGGGCCATCCCGTCGGGGGCGCGGACCGCTAGCCACCGCCCTTCTCAATGGCTTTTACGCGCTCATCGCGTCGCTCGACTCCCTCCTTCCACCCCGCACAGCTCCGCGCCCGGGCACCGATCTGGACAAGCCCGACACCATGCCTAGACATTGCACAGGCTATGTCAGACAAATGGCGAATAGCGCTTTGCGCCCACTTACCCGACACTCCGCAGCGTAATGCGGTAAGCCCGAGACGGCGCCGCCGGGATGCATTCAACCAGGAACTGCCCCAATGCATGCATGGACTCTGATCTCGTTTCTCTTTTTCACGGGGCTGGTCGCCTTGATCACATGGCGCATCACCCACCGTGACGACCTCAGCAACACCCGCGGCTACTTTCTCGCCGGACGCAGCCTGACCTTCCCGCTGATCGCGGGTTCGCTGCTGATGACCAACCTCTCCACCGAGCAGATGGTCGGACTCAACGGCGCCGCCTTCGCCGACGGCCTGAGCGTGATGGCGTGGGAAGTGGTCGCCGTGGTCGCACTGGTGCTGCTGGCGCTGTTCTTCCTGCCGCGCTTCCTGCGCAGCGGCATCACCACCGTGCCGCAGCTACTGCTGGAGCGCTTCGGCCCGACCACCCAGTTGATCTGCAACGTGATCTTCCTGATCGCCTACGCGGTGATCCTGCTGCCGATCATTCTCTACTCCGGCGCCGTGGGCCTGCAGGGAATGCTCGACCTGCCGGTGCTGACCGGCATCGACTCGAGCACCACTCTGCTGTGGCTGACAGTCTGGGGCGTAGGCCTGATCGGCGCGGTCTATGCGCTGTTCGGCGGGCTGCGCACGGTCGCGGTGTCCGACACCATCAACGCCATCGGCCTGCTGGTGGGCGGCCTGCTGATCGTCTACCTGGGGCTCGACGCGGTGGGTGGTGGCAATGGCATCGCCGCCGGCTGGCACGCGATCCAAGAAGCTCAGCCGGAGCGTCTGAACTCCCTCGGCGGGCCGGACCAGCAGGTCCCGTGGCCGACGCTGTTCACCGGGGTGTTCCTGATCAACCTGTTCTATTGGTCCACCAACCAGCAGATCATCCAGCGTACCTTCGCCGCGCGCAGCCTCGCCGAAGGCCAGAAAGGTGTGCTGCTGACCGGTTTCCTCAAGCTGCTCGGCCCGCTCTACCTGGTGCTGCCGGGGATCATCGCCTTCCAGCTCTACGCCGGCGACGGTATCGCCCCGGATCAGGCCTACGGCCATCTGGTGTTCCACCTGCTGCCGCCGTGGCTGACCGGCTTCTTTGCCGCGGTGATGGTCGGCGCCATCCTCTCCTCGTTCAACTCGGCGCTCAATAGCACCACCACGCTGTTCAGCCTGGGCCTCTACAAGGGTGTGTTCCGCAAGGACGCCAGCGAAGCCGAGGTGGTCAAGTCGGGCAAGGTGTTCGGCTGGATCATGGCGGTGGCATCGATGGCGATCGCGCCGCTGTTGGCCGGCCAGGAGAGCCTGTTCGACTATCTGCAGACGATGAACGCGATCTACTTCATCCCCATCCTGGCGGTGGTGATCGTCGGCCTGCTGACCAAGCGCGTTCCCGAGAGCGCCGCCATCTTCGGTCTGATCGGCGGTATCGTGCTGATCGCGCTGGGCTACTTCGTGCCGCCGTTCAACGCCATCCTCGACCTGACCAACCAGTATCATTTCGTCGCCGGGGTGTTCGTGCTGCTGATCCTCGGCATGCTGCTGATCGGCAAGATTGCGCCGCGGCGTGAAGCCTGGATCCAGGAAGACGTCAAGGCAGTCGACCTGACCCCGTGGAAAGGCGCGGTGCCGGTGGGCATCCTGCTGCTGGTGCTGGTGTTCGCGATCTACCTCACCTTCGCCAACTGAGTGCGTCGAGGCCGGCCGCATTCAGCGCCCGGCGACGACCCGGACTCATCCAGAACGCCCCGCCCTAGGCGGGGCGTTCGCGTATCCGGGCGTCCTTTTTCCGCGGAGCCCTTGCCTGAACAGCGGTTTACCCACACATTTCAGCTACCCTGACGGCGAATGCGTGCGGAAACCGAGGCGATGCCCCGAGACCTGACCCAAGAGATTCACAACCTGATCGAGCGCGGCCGCGATCGCCAACTGCGTCTGGCGGTGACCGGGCTCTCCCGCGCCGGCAAGACCGCGTTCCTGACCTCGCTGGTCAACCAGCTGCGTCATGCCGGTATCGATGCCCGGCTGGACCTGCTCAAGCCGGCCCGCGAAGGCCGTCTGCTGGGCGCCCAGAGGATGTCGCAGCCCGACCTAGGCATTCCCCGCTTCCCCTATGACGAGGCGCTCGCCAGCCTCTCCGGCGAGCCGCCGCGCTGGCCCGAGCCGACCCGCGGGATCAGCGAGCTGCGCCTCAAGCTGCGCTTCAAGACCCGGCGCGCCCGCGGCCTGCTGGGCGATACCGCCAATCTGACCCTGGATCTGATCGACTATCCCGGCGAGTGGCTGCTCGACCTGCCGCTGCTCGGCCACGACTTCCTCGGCTGGAGCGAGACCCAGCTCGCGGCCATGGGCCCCGAGCGCCAGCGCTTCGCCGAGCCGTGGCGCCGCGCGGTCACCGCCCATCGCCCCGACGAGACGCTCGACGAGACCCGCCTGGCCGAGCTTGCAGGGCTTTACGCCGACACCCTCCGGCAGGCCCGTGAGGCCGGCTTCTCGCATCTGCAGCCGGGGCGCTTCCTGCTTCCCGGCGAGCTCGAGGGCGCGCCGGTGCTGCAGTTCTTTCCGCTGCCCGGCATCGCCGAGGCGGACCGTCGCCAGCTCGAAGCGCTGCCCGCCGAGAGCCTCTACAAGACCCTGACGCGGCGCTTTCGCCACTACCAGCAGCACGTGGTCAAGCCGTTCTACCGCGAGCACTTTCGCCGCTTCGATCGTCAGATCGTGCTGGTCGACGTGCTCGGTGCGCTCAACGCCGGCCCCGAACGCTTCGAGGATCTCGCCGCCGCCCTGACCACGCTGATGCAGAGCTTCGACTATGGCAAGCGCGGCCTGATCAACCGGCTGTTCGCGCCGCGTATCGACCGGCTGGCGATCGCCGCCACCAAGGCCGATCACGTCACCCCGGATCAGCACCCCCATCTGGTTGCGCTGATCGAGTCGCTGCTGGCCGAACCGCTCAAGGATCTGCGCTACGCCGACGTTCCAGTGCGCGCTTTCTCGCTCGCGGCGATCCGCGCCACCGAGAATCGCGAGGTGGAGAGCGACGGCCAGCGCCAGCCGGCGCTGCGCGGCCACGGCCTCGACGACGCCCCACTGCTGCTCTATCCCGGCGATGTCCCCGCGCGGCTGCCCGATGCCGGCTTCTGGCAGCGTCAGGGTTTCACCTTCACCGCCTTTCGCCCGCCGCGGGCCGATGGCGGCGCGCTGCCGCACATCCGTATGGACGCAGCGCTCGACTGGCTCCTGGGAGATAAACTGCGATGAGCGATCCCCGCCCCGGCCGCCGCTTCGACCAGCCCACCGCCAGCGACGAGCGCACCGACGACGACGCGACGCTGCGCGGCGCGCACGCCTACCTGCCCGAGCAGGCCTCGACCCCGGCGCCCGAGGAGGAGATGCCCTCGCCGGCGCTGGACGCCGCCCTGGCGCCGCCGCGCAAGCGTCGCTGGGGGCTGCTGGTACTGCTCACCGCCAGCCTGGGACTGGGCACGCTGGAGGCGGGCCAGACCCTCTACCACGCCACCCTCGGCGGCGACTGGCTGGCCGGCGCCTGGAGCGCGCTGGGACTGCTGGCCATCGGCCTCGGCGGCAAGGCGCTGCTGGGTGAGCTATGGCGACTGCGCAAGCTACGCCGCCACGCCCGCCTGCGCGAGCGTCTCGACGACACCTGGCCGGCCAGCGGCGAAGGTGCCCAGGAGAATGTCGAACCGCTGGCGCTGGCCGAGGCGCTGCGCACCCAGATGGGAATCGCGCAGGGGCATCCGCACTGGCAATCCTTCATCGCCGCGCACGAGGCGCATCACAGCGCCGCCGAGACCCGTGAACTGCTCGCCTGGCACCTACTGCGCCCGCGGGATCAGGCCGCGCGCCGGCTGATCACACGAATGTCGGGAGAGACCGCAGTGATGGTCGCGGTGAGCCCGCTGACCCTGGTCGACATGGCGCTGATGGCCTGGCGCAACATCGCCATGCTCGATCGTATCGCCGCGCTCTATGGCTTGCAGCTCGGCTACGCCAGCCGCCTGCGCCTGTTCCGCGAGGTGCTGCGCAACATGGCCTTCGCCGGCGCCAGCGAGATGGTCACCGATGCCGGCATGGATCTACTCTCGATGAATCTTGCTGCCAAGCTCTCCACCCGCGCCGGTCAGGGGCTGGGCGCCGGCCTGCTGACCGCGAGGCTCGGCCTGCGTGCCATCGCCACCACCCGCCCGATCGCCTTCACCGCCGACGAGCGCCCGCGCCTGGCCGATCTCCGCCGCGAGGTATGGCAGCAGCTGCGCCGGCTGGACGACTCGGCCCAGAGCGGCCGCCAACCGAGCTGATCACCGACGTAGAACGCAGGCATGTTGTAAGCGCCCTCTTAGTCGAGCGCGAAGAAACGCCGCAGGGTATGCGCCACCGCCGCCTCGTGATGGGCACCGATGCGCTCCGCCCGGGGCAGCCGCGCGATCACCTCGGGATGGGCATTGGCGACCACGAAGGCGTTGCCGGCCAGCG
Source organism: Gammaproteobacteria bacterium MFB021 (assembly GCA_000737985.1). GTDB lineage: Bacteria > Pseudomonadota > Gammaproteobacteria > Pseudomonadales > Halomonadaceae > Salinicola. Next base: position 8,883 of record JNVT01000020.1, read on the forward strand.
TCAGCATCTCGATGTCGTTGAAGTTGTCGCCGAAGGCCAGCGCCTGGGAAGCGGGCATCGCCAGCGCCGCCAGCGTCTGCGCCAGCGCGCTGCCCTTGTCGACCCCGCGCTGCATCACCTCCAGCGAATTGGCCGCCGAATAGGTGATGTGCAGGGCCTCACCGTAGCGCTCGCGCAGCGTGCGCTCGAGCGGCGCGAGCAGCGCCGGATCGCCGATATAGAGCACCTTGCTCACCGTCTCCTGACTCAGGTCACGCAGCGCATCGACCTGGTAGGTGAAACCGGTCATCGCATGCAGCGGTAACAGCTCCGGCGCCTCGGCGTCGATCAGCCAGCGCTCGCGGGTATACAGATTGAGCCGCACCGCCGCCGGCCGCGGCAGCGCCACCAGCGCCTCTACCAGCGCCGGCGGTACCGGGCGTTCACTGACCACGCAGTCGTCGGCATCGAATACGCAGGCGCCGTTGCTGCTGATGATCCAGGCGGGGAGTTCGAGCTGGCGCCGGATCGCGGCGATATCGAGGTGGTGACGCCCGGAGGCCAGCGCCAGGGTGTGGCCGCGCGCGACCAGTTGCGCCAGGGTCTCGCGGGTCAACGCGGCGACACGGTGCTCGGCGTCGAGCAGGGTACTGTCGAGATCGCTGGCAATCAGGTAGGGGGGCATGAGCGCTCCTGTGGCTCTGGCAAATGGGACTCGGGCGGATGGGACTCGGGCGAATGGGACTGAATGCGAGCGCAGCCTGCGCTCGCCGGCCTCTCACGACGCGAGAACAAAGCGCCGCACCGAGGCGGGCGATGCAGGCATCGTCCGCGCCCCAAGATACCACTGTCGCGCCGCGCGTGAGGCTCAGTCAGCCAGACTCCTGGCCACGGCCGCCGCCTGTGGCCCCATCACCACATGCAGGGTACCGTCGGCGAAGCGCTGCACCCCAGCGGCCCCCAGTCCGCGCAGCGTGGCCTCGTCAAGCTGCCGGCGGTCGGCCAGTTCGAGGCGCAGCCGGGTGGTGGCGACGACGCTCACCTGGCGCAGATTGTCGTGCCCGCCCACGACCGCCAGCCACGCCGCCCGGGAGTCGGCATCGAGCTCGGCGGTGGCCAGCGCGGCGTGCTCCGCTTCCCCCGTTGCCGGCACCGGCGCGGCATCGACAGCCGCACCCTGCTGGCGCAGCGCGCTGCGGATATCGTCGGCCACGGCGTCGGCGATCGGCCCCAGGATCACCTGCAGCCCGCCACCGCGCAGCCGCAAAATGCCACGCGCGCCCAGCGCCTTGAGCGCCGCCTCGTCAATGGCCTCCGCCTCTTTGGTCACCAGCCGCAACCGCGTGGTGCAGGCGCCCACGCTAAGCAGATTGGCCGCCCCGCCCAGGGCCTCGACGAACGCGGGTCCGCGCGGACCGGCCTGGGTCGCCACGGTCGCGCTCGCCGCCTCGGGCTCACGCCCCGGCGTGGGCAGATCGAAGCGCGCGATGGCCCAGCGGAACACCAGATAGTAGAGCGCGAAGTAGGCCAGCCCCACCGGGATCATCATCCAGCCGTGGGTCGAGAGCCCGTAGGAGAGCGCGTAGTCGAAGGCGCCGGCGGAGAAGGTGAAACCGAGCTTGACCCCGAGCAGATCCATCAGCGCCATCGACAGGCCGGTCATCAGCGCATGGAAGGCGTAGAGCAGCGGCGCCAGGAACATGAACGAGAACTCGATCGGCTCGGTCACCCCGGTAAGGAAGGCGGTCAGCGCCAGCGACAGCAGCAGCCCACCGACCTGAGCGCGGCGGCCCCGCGGCGCGGCGTGGTACATCGCCAGCGCCGCGGCCGGTAGCCCGAACATCATCACCGGGAAGAAGCCCGCCATGAAGCCGCCGGCACTGGGGTCGCCGGCGAAGAAGCGGTTGAGGTCGCCGGTCGCACCGTCGTAGCTGCCGAACACGAACCACACGAAGCTGTTGAGCACATGGTGGAGACCGGTAACGATCAGGATGCGGTTGAGCACGCCATAGACGAACAGGCCCAGATCGCCGGCGTCGATCAGCCACTGGCCGAGCTGGTCGATGGCGTGCTGGATCGGCGGCCAGATCACCCCGAAAAGCCCGCCAAGCGCCACCGCGGAGAGCCCGGTGACGATGGGGATGAAGCGTCGCCCGCCGAAGAACGCCAGATAGTCCGGCAACTTGATCGCCTTGTAGCGGTTGTAGAGCAGCCCGGCCACGCTGCCGATGATGATCCCGCCGAGCACGCCCATGTTGATCTCGGGGTTGAGCGTCTCGAGCACCGCCTCCAGCACCAGGTAACCGATCACCCCGGCCAGCCCGGCGGCACCGTTGTCGTCATCGGCGAACCCCACCGCCACGCCGATGGCGAAGATCAGCGCCAGGTGGGAGAAGACCGCGTTGCCGGCATTGGCGATGAACCCGATATCGAGCAGGTCGGGCTGGCCCAGGCGCAGCAGCAGCCCCGCCACCGGCAGCACGGCAATCGGCAGCATCAACGAGCGCCCGAGTTTCTGCAGTCCGGCCATCAGCCGGATACCCATCGTCTGGAGCATGACCCTCTCCTGGCTATTGTGCTTGTACTAGTGTTGGTGCGTGTGAATATGGCTTCGGGGCTCGCTCACGCCGGTGCGTCGGTTGCCGATGCATCGAGCCACGCCGCCAGCGCCGCGCGCACCGCCGCACCGTCGTCCAGCGCCAGCAGCTCCGGCACCCGGGCGGCCAGAGCCGCGGCGTCGAGTTCGCGCAGCCAGGCCTTGAGACCAGCGATGCCGGCGGCTTCCAGCGACAGCTCGTCGACCCCCATCGCCACCAGCAGCGCCGCCGCCAGCGGGTCACCGGCGGCAGCCCCGCATACCCCGACCGGGCAGCGCCCTCGGGCCCCCTCGAGGGTGGCCTGGATCAGCCGCAGCACGCCGGGATGGAGCACGTCGCAGTGCGCCGCCAGCGCCGCCACCTCGCGATCCATGGCCAAGGCGTACTGGGTCAGATCGTTGGTGCCGAGGGAGAAGAAGTCGGCCTCCCGGGCCAGACTCGCGGCGCACAGCGCCGCCGACGGCACCTCGATCATCACCCCGAGGGCCGGCAGCCGGTCGACCCCGAGTGCGGCGGCACGCGCCGCCAGGCGCTGACGCACCCAGCGCAGCTCGCCGACATCGCTGACCATCGGCAGCATCAGGTGCAGCGGCGTCGCCGCGCCCGCCGCCGGCGTCTCGTTGCCCGCCAGCAGCAGCGCATCGAGCTGAGTCTCGAACAGCTCGGGGAAGGCCTGCCACAGGCGGATGCCGCGCTCGCCCAGGGCCGGATTGGGCGCCGCCGGCAGGGTCAGATAGTCGAGCTGCTTGTCGGCGCCGATATCGAGCAGGCGCACGATCACCGGCTTGCCATCGAGCGCGGCCAGCGCGGCGGCATACTCTTGGCGCTGGGCCTCGCGGGTCGGCGCCGTGGCACGCCCCAGGAACAGAAATTCGCTGCGCAACAGGCCCACGCCGTCGGCTCCCGCGCGCGCAGCGGCCTGCGCCTCCGCCGCCGAACCGACATTGGCCGCAATCTGTACCTGGCGGCCGTCGCG
>JNVT01000021.1 GCA_000737985.1 Gammaproteobacteria bacterium MFB021
GCTAATGTCCGTTCTAAGACCGTCTGGAGAACACTTGCCCATCAGTGCTTTTGAACCTTTTTTTCACAGGTCCCTTCCGATTACACTGAGAAGCTGACCACACCTGCTAGAAGATGGAGGTATGCAGCCCGTTAGTAGGAGTAATACTACCCAGCTTATAACCCTCAAACGTAGGGCAGATGGCGGCCGCGATATCCTGCAGATGCATCCAGTACTAGT
>JNVT01000022.1 GCA_000737985.1 Gammaproteobacteria bacterium MFB021
GCCCGATCCGGCGCTGATCCAGGCGCTGGCACGGGCAATGGCCGCCGAACCCGACAGCGGCGATCACTTCGATGCCCAGGTGTGGCTGCTCGACATGCAGTCGCGCCTGGCCCGGCGTCATCCCACTGCCTATCCCGATCGCCAGGCGCGCTTGCGCCTACTGCAGCGCGTTTACGTCGAAGCGCGTCGCGTCGCCCTGCCACCGGCACTGGTGCTGGCACTGATCGATGTCGAGAGTCGCTTCCATCCCGCGGCCCGCTCGAGTGCCGGGGCGCGCGGGCTGATGCAGGTGATGCCGTTCTGGAAGGCCGAGATCGGCCGTCCACAGGACGATCTGGAGGATGCCGCCACCAATCTGCGCTACGGCTGTACCATCCTCGCCCACTATCTGGCCCGGGAGAACGGTGACTGGACCCGCGCCCTGGCCCGCTACAACGGCAGCCTGGGGCGCACCACCTATCCAGAGCGCGTGATGGCGGCGTGGTACCAGCGCTGGTGGGTGGCGCGCTGAGAGGGTGTTTACAAAATGCCTGCGCTCGACGATACGGCGTTGAAAACGACCTCAAAGTACTCATTTACACCGCGTAAACTCCGTCTTTTCGGCCGATTTCGCCTTGTCTCGCCTTCGCTCGTCGAATTTGTAAACACCCTCTGAGTGCCGCGCGCGCGGCGTCGGATCAGACCTGCTTGCGGTCCTCGACTTCGGTGTGCGAAGTGCCCGGCGGCAGCGGATGCCCCTTGACCCGCTCGGCACGGGTGGCCTCGCGCACTTCGAGGATCTCGATCTCGTAGCTCAGCGTCTGCCCCGCCAGCGGGTGGTTGGCATCCACGGTGACGCTGTCGGCCCCGGCGGCGATCACCGTCACCGTGTGCGGCCCCTCCGGCCCCTGGGCCTGGAAGCGCGCGCCCGCCTGCAGCGGCTGGTCGGCGGGAAAGGCGCTACGCGCGGTCTCGCTGACCAGCGCTTCGTCGCGCTCGCCATAGCTCTGCGCCGGGCTCAGCGTCACACGCATCTGCGCGCCGGGTGCCGCATCCGCCAAGTGCGCTTCGAGCGCCGCGAACAGGTTGCCGTGGCCGTGCAGATAGCTCAGCGGCTGCTGGCGCGCGCGGGAGTCATCGAGGATGCGCCCATCGGCATCGCACAAACGGTAGTGCAGCGTGGCGACACGCCCCGGCGTGATGGTGATTGGCGTCATGGATCGTTCCTGAAGGTCGTGCTTGGAAAGAAGTGATCGCGGCGGCTTTTCGCACAAAACCTAGGAAACCGGCTTGCGCAGCGCCTCCACTGGCAACTCCAGCCGCTGGGTCTGCTGCAGCAGGTTGAGCAGCACGATGGCGCGCTCTTCGCCCTTCTGCGCGTCGAATATCGCCTGCAGGGCGCGAAACGGCCCGTCGGTGATCTCCACCAGGTCGCCACGCCGGTAGTAGACATTGGCGCGCTCGCGGCTGGTATCCGCCGCGACACGGTCGCGCAGGGTCGCGATCAGCGCATCCTGTACCGCCACCGGCTCATGGCCGAAGCCGACCAGCCGCAGCACGCCGCGGGTGGAGCGAATCGGGCGCCAGTTGCTGGCGAGGCGGTCGAGGCGAATGAACAGATAGTGGGGAAACAGCGGCTCGGCTACCCAGACCAGCTTGCCGCGGCGGCGCTTCTGGACTTCCAGCACCGGGTGGAACACCTCGTAGCCCTGGTTGTCCAGATGTTCGCTGGCGCGAAACGACTCACCGCCCTTGCACTGGATCACATACCAGCGAGGCAGCGCGTCACCGTCGTTCGTCGACTCCGTGGTCATGCTCGTCTTCCTGATCGCGATCATAATCCCGTGGCGTGCCCGGGTAGGGAAGCGTGGTCATCAGATCCCCCGCGCCAGACGCGACACGATCGGCTAGAGTAGCATTTTTCGCGTCACCACGTCCGCCCGCGACGCGGCGGACCCTGTCTGGAGGTTGCATGCAACGCGAGCCACGCGACTGGCTGACATCGTGCCGGGTGTATCTGCGCGCCCCGGTCATCACCCTGCTGTTTCTGGGGTTTTCCGCGGGCCTGCCCTATCTCCTGGTGTTCTCCACCCTGACCGCCTGGCTCGAGGACAGCGGCGTCGACGTCGCCGCCATCGGCTTCTTCAGCTGGATCGGCATGCTCTATTCGATCAAGCTGTTCTGGGCGCCGATCGTCGACCGCGTGCGCCTGCCGCTGCTGGGGCGTGCACTGGGCCAGCGGCGCAGCTGGATGCTGCTGGGGCAGGCGCTGATCGCCGCCGGTCTGTTCGGGCTCTCCGGCGTCGATCCGCTGGGGCATCTGCCGCTGGTGGCCGCCTTCGCCCTGCTCACCGCCTTCGGCGCGGCGACCCAGGATATCGTCATCGACGCCTACCGCATCGAATCGGGGGAGGCCGAGATCCAGGCGGCGATGGCCTCGACCTATATCATCGGCTACCGCATCGGCATCGTGGTCGCCGGCGCCGGGGCGCTATATATCGCCGACGCCGCCTCCTGGTCGGCGGCCTATCTGAGCATGGCGGCACTGGTCGGCATCGGCATGCTCACGGTGCTGTTGCGTCCCGAGCCGCCGCGCCAGCAGGGCCTGGGCCGGGTACTGTTCCATCCGCGGGTCAAGCGCTTCCTGCGCGCCGGCGCTTCGCGCCCCGAGTGGCAGCGCCGCGCCGGGGTATGGCTGATCGCCGCGGTGGCCTGCCCCGTGGCGGATTTCTTCCAGCGCTACGCGCGCCTGGCCTTGGCCCTGCTGCTGTTCGTGGCAATCTACCGCATCGGCGATATCGTGATGGCGGCGATGGCCAACCCGCTCTACCTGAGTCTGGGCTTCACCAAGAGCGAGATCGCCAGCGTGACCAAGGTGTTCGGCGTCGCCATGACCATTGGCGGTGGCGTGCTCGGCGGGCTGCTGGTGGTGCGCTACGGCCTGGCACGCATGCTGGTGATCGGCGGCATCGCGGTGGCGCTGACCAACATGGCGTTCGCGGTGCTGGCTCTGGGCGGAAAGAGCCTGCCGCTGCTGGTACTCACCATCACCGGCGACAACCTCGCCAACGGCCTCGCCAGCACGGTGTTCATCGCCTTCCTGTCGAGCCTCACCTCACGCGCCTACACCGCGACCCAGTACGCACTGTTCTCGTCGCTGATGACGCTGCCGGGCAAGTTCATCGGCGGCTTTTCGGGGGTCGCCGTGGCCAATCTGGGCTTCGCCCCCTTTTTCGTCCTGAGCGGGCTGCTCGGAGTCCCGGCGATCGCCCTGGCCTGGTGGCTGGGCCGGCGCCTGCCGGCACTCGGCGCGGCACGCGACACGCCGGCGCGCTGAAGCGGCGGCCGGCCTCCTCGGCGGTCACTGGCTGCGGCGGCCCTCGCCGGCGCGCGCGCAGGGCTGACGCGAGAGCCACTCCAGCGCGCCGTCCGAGGCGGCCCATTGATCGCGCATCAGTTGGCGGTATTGCCACGCCTCGGCGCGGGTGCCGGGCTCAGGCATATCGACGCTCAAGCGCGCCGGGCGCGGGCGATCCTCGCACAGTACGCGCACGATATAGGGGTTGGCGGCGCATACCTCACCGAGTACCGCACGCGCATCGTCATGCCGCGCCAGACGGTAGAGCGCCAGCACCCGCCCCATCTGCACACCCAGCATGTCGGCGCCTTCCGGTCCGGCCTCGCTCACCGCCAGTGCCTGGTCGTCGTTGCCCTCACGCAGCAGTTGGTCGATCACCAGCTCGCGCAGGCCCAGGCTATCCTCGGCGTCCAGCGCTAAAAGCCGCTGCGCCAGCGCCCGCGCCTGGGGCCCGGCACCGCGCTCCATACCGATCACCAGCGCCAGGCCGGTGCGCAGCAGCGTGGCATTGTCGGCGTCGTGCCAGGAGAAGGTGCCGCCGGCATCCTCGAGCTGGGTCAGCCAAGCGCCGTAGCGCTCGGCCAAAGGGGTGAAGAAGGTATCGACCATCCATGGCAGGCTGCCGAAGCGGCTCGCCAGCGCCAGGGTCAATGCCTGCATCACCTTGGGCGCGTCGAGCCACTCGGGGTTGGCACACAGCCCTTGAAGCCACTGCGGCGCAGTGACCCAGGGGTCACCGAGGAATCCGAGTGCGGCGTCCTCGTCGATCTCGATCTCACAGGCTTCGATCCAGCCAGCGTAGAGTGATGCCTCGCGCCGGCTGGGCTCGTAGAGCAGCGCCCCCTCCGGCGAACGCGACAGCACCAGCCGCGGCGGCCGCTGCTGAGTGTGCAGCAGCGCCTGCAGCGCGGTCAGCGGCCCGGCCAGCGCCTCCTCGGAGTTGATCACCTGTTCGGCGAGGGTCGACTCGGGATCGTCGGCCAGCTCGGCGATGAAGTCGAGCTGGTCGGGGTCGGCCTGGTGCTGGCGTGCCAGCCGTCGCCACCAGAACGCCGCGCGCTGGCGCGCCTTGCCCACGTTGCCCTCATGCAGCAGCACCATGGCTTCGATATAGGCCAGCGACGGTGAGTCCGGCAGCGTGCGCTGGGCGCTCTGGAACGCCTCGCGGGCACTGGCCAGGTCACCGCTGTCGAGATGCATCAGACACAGTCGCTCGTAGGCCGCGGCGCGCAGGAAATCGGGGCCACTGGCGATGACGCGTTCGATCAGCGTCGTGCGCTTGCGCAGGAAGCCGCGCTCCTGATAGAGGTCGATCAGGATCTCGAAGGCCGGCTCGATCTGCTCGGCCAGCGCCTGCCAGTCACGCTCGCCGGCGAACAGCGACTCGAGAATCTGCTGGGCGCGGCCGTTGTTGCCGCTTTCGGCGGAGACGATACCCGCTTCGAGCAGCGCCTGTGCCGGCGCCTTGCGGCTCTCCAGCGCGGCCTTCAGCGTCTCGCCGCGCCATTCACGCAGCGACAACATCCACATCAGATGCGCCGGCACCCCACTCGGCAGGCTCACCCGCCGGCAGCAGTCGCGGTAGGCGCGCCCCGAATCGCACCAGCAGGGTTCATCGGGCCGCGGCTCGGCCAGCGGTTCGCAGTCGAATTGGCGCCGTACCAGCGGCGTCTGGTTCCAGATGATCGGCGCCAGCGCCTGGGCCATGTCCAGACTGCCGCCGCAATGCTCGGCGCCCTGCGTGCGCGCCCATGCCATCAGTGCCGGGTAGTGTTCGTTGTCGCGAATTGTCTCGAGGGCGCCGCTGGCGTAGCCCAGCAGCTGTTCGACCCAAGCAGTCAGCATGGCGTTCCTCCGTCCGGTTGGCCCCATCCTAGCATGCTCGGCAACAGCGCTGGCGAGGCTCGACCTGGGGTGCTAAGTTAGCCGCCGCCCGCTGTGTCCGCCGCTGTTTGCAAGGAGCAAGCTTGCTCTCGTTGATTCCCCCCACGCTTCGCCGCCGATCCCACGCCACCGCCAGCGACACCCCCCAGGTGCGCCTGGAGCGTGAAGGGCGCGACGAGATCCGCCGTATCACCGCCGCGGTGGAAAAAGTGCCGTGGACCGTGAGCCTGCTGCAGATCCTCTGGACCGCCGGTCCGGTGACCCTGCTCGGCGCCTGGGGCGGCTATCTGCTCGGCTACGGCAAGGCGCCGACGATCGAAAACTACATCTTCTTCATCTCGTTCACGGTCATCACCGGCATCTTCGGCGTACTCGCCAACCTGACCCATCACCTGACCCGCGGGCGACGCGTCGAGCGCACCTCGCAGCGCATCGAGCGGGTGATCAAGACCCTGCCGGAGCTGCTGCTGGCGACGCGCAACCTGATCGTCGAGAGCCTCGACGGTGATGCCCGACGCCGCGAGGCCGCGGCCATGCTGCTGCGCAAGCAGGACCTGTCGCCGGCGGGCGTCGAGCTGGCCGCGCTGGAGCTGCTCGACGACCCCGAAAGCGCGCGCCTGATCGGCCAGATCGAGGTCTACCGCCGGGTCGGCCTGCACGCCCGTATCAGCGATCTCTTCACGACCTACCGCGAGCGTATCGAACCGCAGTTCGGCGAGCTGTTCGACCTCGCGCCCCAGGCCATCACCCTGCTGCGCGAGCGCTTCGAGGGGCACGCCCCCGACCCGCGCTATGGCGTCGCGCGGGACGAGAACTTCATCGAACGCGTGATGGCGGCGATCGAGAACGACAACGACCTGCTGATGACGCTGCAGGACGTCGAAGAGATGGTGATTCTGGCCTTCGAACTGATCAGCGGCCGCCAGATCCCGGTGCTCTCGTTCGAGTACCGCGGACGCTGGAAGCTGGCGCGCGCCTTCGACAACCTCGAGGAGGCCCGCGCGCGCCACCGCATCGCCCAGGCCACCGGGCTCTCACGACTCAAGGCGCTCAACACCTATCTCACCGAACGCTCCGCCACGCCGCTGGCCGAGAGCGTCTCCGGCCAGCGCGCCGACGCCCTGCTCGCCCACAGCGTGGCGGCGATCGACGACCTCAGCGCGCGCATCGACGCCCAGGTGCGGGCGATCCAGAACGGGCGTAAGGAGGAGCGCCAGACGCTGCGCGACAACGCCGAGGTGCTGACCAACGCGATCAAGCTCTACAAGAGCGTCTCCAGCGCCTACGAGTCGGTCGGGCGCAGCCACGCTCACCGTCTGCGCATGGCCGAGCGCTGGGAAGCGCTCAGCGCCAACCTCTCCGACAGCACCACCCGCCTGCGCCTGGGGCCGGGGCGGCGCGGTCTGCGCATTCGCGAAAGCAAGATCGCCCTCGACGACGAGGCCAAGGCGGAGGTGTGCAAGCTGCTCGGCCGCTATATGGAGAAGGCCAACATCGGCACCTTCCGCGACCGCCTGCGCCAGGCCGAACGCGACACCCAGCTGAGCGTTGGCGTCGATACCGCCAAGCGTGTGGCAGTGGAGATCTTCCTCGCCCTGGAGCCCCACGTGCAGCTATCGCGCCCGGCGGTACAGCGCGCCATCAACAGCTCCAACGCAGCGGACTTCGGTCAGCTCGAACCCAACCTCTCGGCCGCGGCCAAGGCGGCCATGGGCTCGGCGATGGTACGCGAGATCGAGACCGACCTGTCGCGCACCGCCGAGTCCCTGGCCTTAGCGCTGGTGCGTCACTATCGGGTGGCGCTGGAACCGGAGGCGATGGCTTTTCTGCAGCGCCAGTATGGTGCCCGTGAAGCCACCCTGACGATGCTCACCAACGTCAATCTGGAGCGTAGCGAAACGCCCAACGTCAGCTATCTGAGTATGGCGCCACCAGCGGTAGGCACGCCGCACCGCCAGTGGTACCGCGCCCTGGTGCGCGCCCGACGGCACCTGGAGAAGTGAACCGCGCATGCGTCTGATCGTCGCCGAAAAGCCCAGCCTGGCCCGGGCCATCGCCGCGGCCCTGCCCGCCCCGGCGGTACGCCGCGAAGGCTATCTGGAAGCCGGGGATACCTGCGTCAGCTGGTGTCTAGGCCATCTGCTGGAACAGGCCCCGCCGGAGGCCTACGACCCCCGCTACCAGCAGTGGCGGCTCGACGATCTGCCCATCGTGCCGGGCCGCTGGCAGCTGGTACCGCGCCCCCAGGCCCGTGGCCAGCTCGCGGTGCTGCGCAAGCTGCTCAAGCGCGCCACCAGCGTGGTCCACGCCGGCGACCCCGACCGCGAGGGCCAGCTGCTGGTGCAGGAGGCGCTCGACCATCTGGGCTGGCGCGGCCCGCTGCAGCGCCTGCTGGTACAGGATCTCAACCGCCCGGCGGTGGCCAAGGCGCTGGCCCGGCTCGAGGACAACCAGCGCTATCAGCCGCTGTTCGCCGCCGCCGAGGCGCGCTCGCGGGCGGACTGGCTGTATGGCATCAACCTGACCCGGGCGTGGACGCTGATCGGCCGCCAGGCGGGTTACGACGGCCTGCTCTCGGTGGGCCGGGTACAGACCCCGGTACTCGGGCTGGTGGTGCGCCGCGACCGTGAGATCGCCGCTTTCGAACCCTATCCGTTCTATCCGCTATGGGCCGATCTGGCGGTCGCCGCCGGCGAGCTGCGCGCCTGGTGGCTGCCCGGCGAGAACCAGCCGCTGGATGCCCAGGGGCGCCTGCTCGACCCACGTCCGGCCCAGGCGCTGGCCGCGCGCCTGCCCGGCAGTGAGGGTCGATTGGCGACGCTGGAGCAGCGCCGACAGCGCCAGGCGGCGCCCCTGCCCTACTCGCTCTCGGCGCTGCAGGTGGACGCCGCACGGCGTTTCGGGCTCTCCGCCAAGCGGGTGCTGGACGTGTGTCAGGCGCTCTACGAGCGGCACCAGCTGATCACCTACCCGCGCTCGGACTGCCGCTATCTGCCGGCGGCCCACCACGGCGAGGCGGCACGCACCCTGGCGAGCGCCTGCCAGCACGATGCGACGCTGACGCAGTGGGTGCGGGGGGCCGACTTCACCCGGCGCTCCAAAGCCTGGGACGACGCCAAGGTCGGCGCCCACCATGCCCTGGCGCCGAGCGGACGTCCGGCGGATATCGAGCGCCTGACCCGCGACGAAGCCAATCTGTTCCGGCTCATCGCGCGTAACGTGGTGGCGCAGTTCTACCCGCCGCTGGAGACCTTCGAAACCCGAGCGCTGTTCGAGATCCTCGACGAGCGCTTCCAGGCCAAGGGGCGCGAGATCCTCGAGCCTGGCTGGAAGCCGCTGTTCACCACCCGCGACGACGTACCTACGCTGCCCGCGCTGCACCAGGGCGAGACGGCCCGCGTGCTGGGCGCCGAGGTCGAGAGCCGCGAGACGCGCCCCCCTGAGCCGTTCACCGATGCCAGTCTGATCAAGGCGATGATGAACATCGCACGCTATGTGGATGACCCCGAGGTCAAGCGCACCCTGCGCGAGACCGACGGCCTGGGTACCGAGGCGACCCGGGCCGGCATCATCGAGACCCTGCTCACCCGCGGCTACTTGGTGCGCGAGGCCAAGGCGCTGCGCGCTTCGCGAACCGGCCACGCCTTGATCGATTCGCTGCCGCCGGCGGCCTCGCAGCCGGAACGCACCGCTCTATGGGAGCAGCGTCTGACCCGCATCGCCGAGGGCAATGCCGAGGCGCAGCCCTTCGTCGACGCCCTGCTCACGGACCTGCGCCAGCTGCTCGGCCAGGCCAGTGCGGGCAAGCTGGACCAGGCGCTCAAGGCCGCACGCCAGAGCGCCGCGCCGGAGGCCGCCAAACCGGCTCGCGGCAAACGCCACACGGCCAAGCGCGGCAGCGGCGGGCAGTCGCGCCGGCGTAGCGGCAGCAAGAGCGGTACTGGCACCAAGCGCAGTGCTGACACCCAGAGCAGTACCGATACAAAGAGCGGCACGGGTACCACCCGCAAGCCGCGTAGCCGTCGCGGCAGCCGCACCCAGGGGTCTGGATCATGACCTCGGGGCCCTGGCTGGTACTCGGCGCGGGGGCGCTGGGGCAGCTGTTCGCGGCGCGACTCGCCGCGGCGAGCAATAGCGGGCAGATCATGCTGCGCGGGCGTCACGGTGCGGTGAATCAGGTGCGACTGCAGGAGATCGACGGTCGCTGGCATGCTCTGGCACTGGCGTCATTGGCGGTGCCGCCAGCGCTGGTGATCGTCGCCACCAAGGCGTTCGATGCCGAGCAGGCGCTGAAACAGGCGCAACTGGCACCGGATACTCCGCTGCTGCTGCTGCAGAACGGCTTCAGTGTGCAGCCGCGCCTGAGCAGAGAGTGGCCGGGCCCGGTGCTGTGCGCGGCGACCACCGAAGCGGCCTATCGCCGGCCGCTGCCGGCAACCGGGGTGGTCCACGCAGCAGCCGGCCACACCTGGCTCGGCGATCTGGCCGGAGAGCATCGCGCCATGGCGGCCGCGGTCGCCGCGACACTCACCCGCGCCGGCCTGGCGGCCAGCGCCTGCGACGACATCGATGAGCGGCTGTGGCACAAGCTGGCGGTCAACGCCGTGATCAATACGCTGACGGCACGCCATCGGGTACTCAATGGTGCCCTCGCCGAGCCGCCGCTCCGCGCCGAGGTCGCAGCGCTGTGCGCGGAGATCGCGCAGCTGATGGCGGTGGCGAAGGTATCACCCCCGGCCGCGGGCTGGCAGGGTTGGGTCAGCGCGGTGATCGAGGCCACCGCGGGCAACCGCTCGTCGATGCTCCAGGACGTGCTGGCCGGGCGTCGCACCGAGCGCGACGCCATTCTCGCGCCACTGCTCGCGCTCGCCGACACCCACTCCCTCGCGGTACCCGGGCTGCGCGCCTGCTATCACGCCACCCCAGGCTGACCGCCGGGGCCCCCGGGGCGCGGCGGCCGTACACGTCGAGTGGCCCTGACCCTGAGCGGGGGCTCAGCCCGGACCGCCATCGAGGCGCCGGCGCAGCGTCTCTAGCTCCTCCATCAGCTCCAGAGCGAGCGCGGCGCCCGCCAGATTGACCCCCAGGTCGCGCTGCAGGCGTCGGACCGTGCGCACCCGCGCCAGGCTGCTGCCGTAGAAGCGCCACTGCTCACGCTGGCGTCCTGCCGGAGTGAGAATGCCCTCGTCGACCAGCTCGATCACCCACTCGGCGTGCACGGTGCAGCTGCGGCAAAGATCGCCCAGGGTCAGCAGCGGACGCTCGTCGAGGTTATCCCCTTCGAGCACCGAGTCGGCATCGGCAGATGAAAGATGTCGCGTCATGATCCGTTACCTCCCAGTTCGGCACGGGGATCGAAAGCGCTGGCCTCGGCCAGTTGGCGATAGGCGGCCGCCACCGCCTCGCTGTCGGCCGGCGGTGTCACCAGCGTTAGCTCGACGTAGAGATCGCCGGGCGGCGTGCCGGGGATGCCGCGCCCCTTGAGGCGTAGACGGCGCCCGCTACCGGAGCCGGCAGGCACCTTGAGGGTCACCTCGCCACCCGGTGTCGTCAACGCAAGCGTGGTACCCAGCGCCGCCTCCCAGGGCGCCACCGGTAGCGTCATGGCGACGTCACGTCCCTCGACCCGATAGCGCGAATGCGGGCGGAACTCCACCTCCAGATAGAGATCCCCGGCGGCGGCGCCGTTGGCGCCAGGACCACCCTGCCCGGCGAGGCGGATGCGCTGCCCGGCCTTGACGCCCTTGGGGATACGCACCTTGAGCGTGCGCTCCCGCGGGCGCAGATGCCCCTGCGGGTCGAACTCGGCGCGCTGCAGCGACAATGTGCGCGTGGCCCCCTGATAGGCATCCTCCAGTTCGATCAACACCTTGGCGTGGTGGTCCTCGCCGTGCAGCGCCTGATTACGGGTCCGACCAGCGCCCTCGAAACCGCCCGCGGCGTCGAACCCGGAGAAGCCGCCCCTGGCGCCACGGCGGCCGAACAGCGTCTCGAAGAAATCGCTGAAATCGGCACTCTCACCATGGGTATAGCCGCCGCCGCTGAACTCGAAGCCGGCATCCCAGTCGGGCGGCGCCTCGAAGCGTTCGCCCTCGCGCCCGCCGAGACGGTCATAGGCGGCGCGCTTCTCCGGATCCTTGAGCACCTCGTAGGCTTCGCCCAGCGCCTTGAAGCGCGCCTCGGCGTCGGCCTCGTGGCTGACATCGGGATGATACTTGCGCGCCAGCTTGCGATAGGCGCGCTTGATCTCCTCTTGGGTGGCGTCGCGCTCGACGCCGAGTACCGCATAGTAGTCCTTGAACTCCATCGGCGATCTCCCTTTGCCCAGCCCACGGGGCGATCACCTCGCCCCGATCCGACGCCACGCCTCAGCCGGTATTGCGCAGTCCGGCGGCGATACCGGCCATGGTGACCATCAACGCCCGCGAGAGCGCCGGGCTGATGTCGCCGTCGGCATCGCGGTTACGCTGCAACAGCTCCGCCTGCAGCCCGTGCAGCGGGTCGATATAGGGGTTACGCACCTCGATCGCCTGACGGATCAGGGGCGTATCCTCGAGCAGCGTGCGCTGATCCAGGATCTGCAGCAGCACCGCTTCCAGGTCGACCAGACGCTGGCGCAGCGCCCCGCCCAGCTCGCGCAGCGCCGGGGCATCGACCAGCCGCTCCTCATAGTAGGCGGCGATCTGACCATCGGATTTGGCCAGCAGCATTTCCAGCATGTCCAGGTAGGTGCGGAAGAACGGCCACTGCTGGCGCATCTCGCGCAGCCGGGCCAGGCCGCCCTCCTCGGCCACCCGCGTGGCGAAGGCTTCGCCACTGCCCAGCCAGGCCGGCAGCATCAGTCGGATCTGTGTCCAGGCGAAGATCCACGGAATCGCGCGCAGCGTCTCGATGCCCCCCTGCTGACGCCGCTTGGCCGGGCGCGAGCCCAGTGGCAAGCGGCCCAGGGCGCTCTCCGGGGTCACCGCGCGGAAGTAATCGACGAAGTCCGGGTTCTCGCGCACCACGCCGACATAGGCGGCGTGGGCCACATCGGCCAGGCGGTCCATCTCCTCGCGCCAGGCCGGCTGCGGCGCCGGCGGCGGCAGCAGGGTCGCCTCCAGCACCGCGCAGGTGTAGATCTCCATCGAGCGCAGCGCGATATCCGGCTGACCGAACTTGAAGCGGATCATTTCGCCCTGCTCGGTGACCCGAAGACTGCCGTTCACCGAACCCGGCGGCTGCGACAGGATGGCGGCATGGGCCGGGCCGCCGCCGCGCCCCACGGTACCGCCACGGCCGTGGAACAGGGTCAGCGCCACGCCGCCCTCGCGGCACACCTCGACCAGCCGCTCCTGGGCGCGGTACTGGGCCCAGGCCGCCGCTAGCTGGCCGGCGTCCTTGGCCGAGTCGGAGTAGCCGATCATCACTTCCTGATAGTCACCGGCGATCGCCCGATACCCCGGCAGCGCCAGCAGCCGCTCGATCACCGCGCCGGCGCGGTCGAGGTCGTCGAGGGTCTCGAACAGCGGCGCGATGGGCAGATTCAGGCCCTCGCCGGCCTCCTTCATCAGCAGCGCCACCGCCAGCACGTCGGAGGGCTGCTGGGCCATCGAGATGATGTAGGTGCCCAGCGCCTCGCGCTGCTCGCGACCGATCACGCGGAAGGTGTCGAGCACCTCGCGCGCCTCGGCGGAGCAGGCCCAGCGCGGCGGCACCAGCGGCCGCGGCGAGGCCAGCTCGTCGAGCAGGAACTGCTGGCGCTGCGCTTCCGGCCATTCCAGATAGCTGCCGAGTTCGAGATGACGGGTCAGCTCGTCGAGGCACTGGGCGTGGCGCGAGCCATCCTGGCGCACGTCGAGCTTGGCCAGGGTCACCCCGAACACCCCGACCCGGCGCAGGGTATCGAGCAGCACACCGTTGGCGATGGTCTCCAGACCGACGTCACACAGCGAGCGGTAGCAGGCCAAGAGTGGCGCATGCAGCTGCGCGCGGGTCTCGATGATCGGGGCGTCTGCCACCGGTTCGCCATCGAGCCGGGCGCGGGCCCAGGCGCGAGTCGCCTCCAGCCGGGTGGTGAGCTGCTTGAGCAGGGCGCGGTAGGGTTCGGGATCGTCGCCCACCTCGGCGCGCAGGGCGTCGCTGGCCTGCCACATCGACAGCTCGGCACGCAGCTGCTCGAGATCGCGCAGGTAGAGATCCGCGGCCATCCAGCGGCCCAGCAGCAACACTTCCTGGGTGACCGCCGCAGTGACGTTGGGGTTGCCGTCGCGGTCACCGCCCATCCACGAGGCGAAACGGATCGGCGAGGCGTCCAGCGGCAGGCGCTCGCCGGTGGCGTCGAGCAGCAGCGCATCGAGATCACGATGGAAAGTCGGCACCGCCTGCCACAGCGCGTTCTCGATCACCGCGAAGCCCCACTTGGCCTCGTCCACCGGTGTCGGCCGCTCATGACGAATCTCGTCGGTATGCCAGGACTGGGCGATCAGCTCCTCGAGCCGTCCCTGGGCGCGCTGCAGCACCTCGGGGTGTTCAGCGCTGGTCTCGATCCGACTCAGGCACTCGTCGATGGCATCGTACTTCTGGATCAGCGTGCGCCGGATGACCTCGGTCGGGTGCGCGGTCAGCACCAGATCGACACGCATCCCGGCCAGCGCATCGACGATCTCGCGGGGCGACTTGCCGGCAGAAGCGATACGTCCGATCAGCTCGCCCAGATCGGGCTGGGTGCCGGGGCGGTAGTCCTCGACCCGACGAAAGCGCGCTCGATAGTGCTGCTCGGCGATGTTGGAGAAGTTCAGAAACTGGTTGAAGGCGCGGGTCACCGGCAGCAGCTCGTCATCGGGCAGCGCGCGCAGATAGTCGATCAGCGCGTGGCGATCGGACGCCTCGGCACGCTGGCGCCCCTGCTTGGCCAGCGCGCGGATCGCCTCGATGCGATCGACGAAATCGGCGCCCATGTCGTTGGCGATGGTTCTGCCCAGGCTATCACCCAGCAGCCTGACGTTTTCCCTGAGCGATTCGTGCAGCGAAGTGTCGTGGTCCGACGTCCTGGTGTCTTGCTCTGAACTCATGAAAGTTCCTCTGCGGGCGGCGATGGGCGATGGCGACGCCCGGCCTGACGACGACAGATGCGCCGGCAACAAGCCGGGTGACGCAGACAGTATGATCCAGAATAGCCACAAGCGAGGCACACCTGGCAAGCGCTCTCGCCCACTGATTCTCCTGCCGGGGGCAAGCGCCGCGGTCGCGTTCGGCTAGCGCACGCCCATTCCTGCTGGTGCTCCCGCGGCTAGTCCTGCTGGCACTCCAGCATCTATTCCTGCTGGCGCTCCCGCGTCTTGGCCGCCTGCCAGTGGCGCTCCATCTGTGCCAGCGCGGCATCACCGGGGGTGACACCCTCTTGTGCCAGGCCATCCTCGACGTGGCGGAAGCGGTGCTCGAACTTGTGGTTGGTGCGCCGCAGCATCTGCTCGGGGTCGCACTTCAGCCGCCGTGCCAGATTGACCACCGCGAACAGCAGATCGCCCACCTCGGTCTGGGCGTGCTGGCGATCGCCGTCGGCGAGGGCCGATTCGACCTCCGCCAGCTCTTCCCGAATCTTGTCGATGACGCCGTGCTCGTCGGGCCAGTCGAAGCCCTGGCCGGCGGCGCGCTTGCTCAGCTTGGCCGCGCGGGTCAGCGCCGGCAGCCCGGCGGGGATGTCATCCAGCGCCGAGGGGCGTTGCGTGCCCTGGGCGCTACGCGCCTCGCGCTCCTCGGCCTTGAGCGCCTCCCAGCGCGCCTTGACCTCGGACTCGGCGACGGCGCCATCGCTGCGCCGCGAGGTCAGGGTGCCGTCGGGAAACACATGCGGATGGCGACGCAGCATCTTGGCGGTCAGGGCGTGGACGATATCGGCAAATTCGAAGCGCCCCGCCTCGCGCGCGAACTGGCTGTAGTAGACCACCTGGAACAGCAGGTCGCCGAGCTCGCCGGGCAGTTCGTCGAAGGCGCGGCGCTCGATCGCGTCGGCCACCTCGTAGGCCTCCTCCAGGGTGTGCGGCACGATCGAGTCCCAGTCCTGCTTGAGATCCCACGGGCAGCCGTCACGGGGGTCGCGCAGCACCGCCATCAGCGTCAGCAGATCGTCGAGGGTGTAGCGTTGGGTCGCGGTGTTCTCGTCGGTCAGGCTCACTGGATCTGTCCCTGGCGCAGGCGTTTGACGTCGATCACGTTGGGCAACTGCTGGATACGCGAGAAGATGCGCTCCAGCGCCTCGAGCCCATCGACCTCGAGGGTGATGCGCATACGCGCGATGTTGTCGTGCTTGTCGGTGGCGGTATTCACCGAGGTGACGTTGATCCGATCGCTGGAGAGCACGTGGGTGACATCGCGCAGCAGTCCCGAGCGGTCCCAGGCCTCGATCTCGATATCCACCGGATACTGGGTTCGCGCGCGGTCGCCCCACTCGACGTCAACGATGCGCCGCGGCTCTTCGCTGCGCAGCTGCAGCACGTTGGCGCAGTCCTGGCGGTGGATGGTGACCCCACGTCCCTGGGTGATATAGCCGATGATCTGATCGCCGGGCACCGGGTGGCAGCAGTTGGCCATCAGCGTCTTGAGGTTGCCCACCCCGAGGACGGTGATGCCGTCGCCGGCCTCCCGCGACGGCTGGCGCTTGGGCTTGGTCAGCAGACGGTCGAGCTGCTCCTGGTCGTCGCTCTCGCCGAACTTCTGCTGCGCCTGGTGCAGCACTTGGCCGATGCGCAGGTCGCCGGCGCCGATCGCCGCGTACATGTCCTCGGCGCTGGTGTAGTTGACCGTCTCGGCGAGCCGGGTGAGATCGATGCCTTCGATATCCAGACGCCGGAACTCGCGGTCGAAGATCGCCTTGCCCTCTTCCAGGTTCTGCTCGCGCGCCTGCTGCTTGAACCACGCCTGGATCTTGGCCCGCGCCCGCGAGGTGCGCACGTAGCCCAGATTGGGGTTGAGCCAGTCACGGCTGGGGGCACTCTTGGTCGCGGTGAGGATCTCCACCTGCTGGCCGGTCCGGAGCAGGTAGGTCAACGGCACGATGCGCCCGTCGACCTTGGCCCCGCGGCAGCGATGGCCGATCTCGGTGTGCACGCGGTAGGCGAAGTCGATCGGCGTCGCCACCTGCGGCATGTCGATGACGTGACCATCGGGCGTGAACACATAGATGCGATCCGGGGCCACGTCGCTGGAGAGCCCTTCACGGAAGTCGCCGACGTCGCCGACCTCCTCCTGCCACTCCAGAACCTGGCGCAGCCAGGCGATCTTCTCTTCGTAGCTGCGGCTCTTGGGATCGAGATCGGTGCCCTTGTAGCGCCAGTGGGCGCAGACCCCGAGTTCGGCCTCCTCGTGCATGGCGAAGGTGCGCACCTGGATCTCCAGCACCTTGTTCTCGGGGCCGAAGACCGCGGTGTGCAGCGACTGGTAGCCGTTCTTCTTGGGGTTGGCGATATAGTCGTCGAACTCGTTGGGCACATGGTGCCAGCGCGAGTGCACCACCCCCAGCGTGGTGTAGCAGTCGGCGATCTCGGGCACCAGAATGCGCACCGCACGCACGTCGTAGACCTGGGAGAAGTCGATGTGCTTGCGCTGCATCTTGCGCCAGATCGAATAGATGTGCTTGGCGCGGCCGTCGACCTGATAGTGGCTGATTCCCTGACGCTCGAGCAGCGTCTCGAGGGTGGCGACCACCTCCTTGATGTAGCGATCGCGGTCGAGGCGCTTCTCCGCCAGCTGCTTGGCGATCGACTTGTACTCGCTCTCGTGGAGATAGCGGAAGGCCAGGTCCTCGAGCTCCCACTTCACCTGGCCGACGCCGAGCCGGTGTGCCAGCGGCGCGTAGATATCGAATACCTCGCGCGCCACCCGCAGGCGCTTCTCGCGCGAGGCATCCTTGACCTGACGCAGGGCACAGGTGCGCTCGGCGATCTTGATCAGCGCCACGCGCACGTCGTCGACCATGGTCACCAGCATCTTGCGCAGGTTCTCCTGCTGATTGTGCTGGGAGAGTCCCTGCTTGGGCGCCTGCAGTTGGCTGATCGCAGCCATGCTGAGCACGCCTTCGATCAGTTGCGCAACCTCCCGCCCCTGACGCTTGGCCACGCCCTCGACGCTGATCAGGCCCCGGCGCACGCTGCGATAGAGTACCGCCGCCTCCAGCGTCGGCTGATCGAGCCGTAGCTGGCTGAGGATATCGGCCATCTCCAGACCGGTGAGCAGGCTCAGCCCGGGTACACTCTCCTGAGCCGTCGCCTGCGGGTTCTCCCCCACGGCGCGCGCCAGCTCGCACGCCTGACGCATGCGCTGCGGGTCACGCAGCGTCACTTCGTCGTTCAACCGCTCGAGCCATCCCTCGAGATCGATACCGCCGGGGCCGACCGACGGCTGATCCTCACGCACCTTGACCATGCCTGTCCTCGCCTCCTGGAGCCCCTTGATGCCGCCGCCTGCCGCTGAACGGCAGGCCCCGCGACACCGGGCTTTCGTTGTTCGTGATAATAGCTGTCTAGTCGCTTGCGCGTTGATTCAAGTCAATCGTGATCGGTACCGCCGGCCCCGAGCGCCACCTCCGGGCGCGTGAACAGCGCCAGCGACTCCAGATGCGCGGTGTGCGGGAACATGTCGGCGACCGCCAGCCGTCGCAGCACCAGACCACCGGCAACGAGATGCGCCGCATCACGCGCCAACGAGGCCGGGTCACACGAGACGTAGAGCACCTGCGCCACCTCGCTCTGCGCCACCCGCCGGCAGAGCGCATCGGCGCCATCCCGCGGCGGGTCGAGAATCAAGGTGTCGTGCTCCGCCAGCAGTGCCTCCAGAGCCGAGTCCGGCGCACTCAAGTCCGCCTGCATCGCCGTCACCGCGGGAAGGGCATTGGCGTCGGCGTTGGCACGCAGGCGCTCGACCATCGCCTGGCTGCCCTCGACGGCGGTCACCGCCGCCACCTCATCGGCCAGCGCCAGCGAGAAGTTGCCGATGCCGGCAAACAGATCGAGCAGCCGCATGCGCGGTGTCGGTGTCAGCCAGGCGCGGGCGGTATCGATCAGACGCTGATTGATCTCGGCGTTGACCTGGACGAAATCCCCCGGCGCCAGTGCCAACGTCACCGCGCGGGCGGCACCCTGCACCCTCACCGCCAGCGTGGGCGCCGCACCCAGCCAGTGCAGCTGAGGCTGCTCGCGGCCCTGCAGCTGGGCCACCGCGACGTCATGGCGCTCGCCGAAGCGGCGCCAGCGCTCACTGTCCTCGCTCACCTCGCGCAGTTGACGCACCACCACCACCGGCGTGGCGTGATCATCCAGCAGCAGCTCCAGATGGCCGACATGGCGCGGTACGTCCAGCGTCGCAAGCAGCTCGCGCAGCGGTGCCAGCAGCGCAGCGAGTGCCGGTGCCAATACCATGCAGCCGACGATATCGACCAGTTGATCGCTGCCGCGGGCGCGGAAACCGAGATGCACACGTCCCTCGCCGTCACGCTTGACGCCGAGCCGGGCGCGCCGGCGATAGCCGACATCGGCGCCGGCGATCAGTCCCAACTCGCTGGGGGCCTCGATGCCCTGCCGGACGAGCAGCTCACTCACCACCCGGCGCTTGTGCTCGCGCTGGGCGGCGATCTCCATGTGCTGCAGATCACAGCCGCCACAGCGGTCGAAATAGACGCAGGGCGGGGTGACCCGCTCGGGCGCGCTGACCAGGCGCTGGCGCACGTGGGCCTCGTCGAAGCGCCGTCGCTCGCGGTGCACCGCCACCTCGACCCGTTCGCCGGGCAGCGCGCCGCTGACGAACACCGTCTTGCCACTGGCCGCGCGCGCCACGCCGCGACCGTCGTGGGCCAGGCGCTCGATATACAACCCCGGCGCTGCGGTTTTCCCGCTGGCGGCGGCCATGCTTTCCCGTTTGCGCACCGGCGTGCGGCGTTTCCCCAGCATCGCCATCTCAGGCGTCCGGGGCGTAAAGGCCGGTGGAGAGATAGCGATCGCCACGGTCACACACGATGAACACGATCACCGCGTTGTCGACCTCCTCGGCGATGCGCAGCGCCCCGGCCAGGGCTCCGCCGGAGGAGACGCCGGCCAGGATGCCCTCCTCGCGCGCCAGCCGGCGCATGTGATGCTCCGCCTCGTGCTGCTCGATATCGAGGATGCGGTCGACCCGGGCAGGCTCGAAGATGCTCGGGCGGTAAGCCTCGGGCCAGCGCCGGATGCCGGCGATGCTGGCGCCGTCCGCCGGCTGCAGGCCGACGATCTCGATCGACGGGTTGCGCTCCTTGAGATAGCGCGAAGTGCCCATGATCGTGCCGGTGGTGCCCATGGAGCTGACGAAGTGGGTGATGCGCCCGGCAGTCTGCTCCCATAGCTCGGGGCCGGTGGAGCGATAGTGCGCCAGTGGGTTGTCGCCGTTGGCGAACTGGTCGAGAGACTTGCCCTCACCCCGGGCGATCATCGCATTGGCGAGATCGCGCGCGCCCTCCATGCCCTGCTCCTTGCTCACGCCGATCAGCTCGGCGCCGTAGGCGGCCATCGCCTGCTTGCGCTCGCTGGAGGCGTTCTCCGGCATGATCAGGACCATGCGGTAGCCCATCACCGCCGCCGCCATGGCCAGCGCGATGCCGGTATTGCCGGAGGTGGCTTCGATCAGCGTATCGCCGGGGGCGATATCGCCGCGCGCCTGCGCCTCCCGCAGCATCGACAGCGCTGGCCGATCCTTCACCGAGCCCGCCGGGTTGTTGCCCTCGAGCTTGGCCAGCAGCGTGTTATCGCGGCCGGCGTTGATGCGAGCGAGCCTCACCAGCGGCGTATTGCCGACGGTTTGCGCGAGCGTGGGAAATGCCATGGCAGGTGTCCTAGCAGTCGGTATAGATGACGCGCCGTCACCGCCGGTGGCGGTGAACGCGAAAAACATCGCCCCAGTATATCGAACGCAGCGTATATCGAACACGACGCGCCGCCTGGGTCGCGACGTCGCACGCCAGCAGCCGGGGTCGCCACACCACCGGCCAGCGCTGCCCCGAAGGTCGCAGGACACGCGCCTGGCGGGCAGCGCTAGCCTGCCGCGACGCGCTGGAAAACGCAAAACGAATTCGCAACGCCGCGTAGTGATGGTTCAATAGGCAGCCGTGTACCGCTCGGTCGGGCGACCCGTTCGTCGCCTGACGGCGAGCGTCAGGCGGGCATTTCGCCTGCGCGCGCTACGGATCGCGCCGTATCGGCCGATAGATGCAACCTAATCGACATCATGGGGTTCGTTGCCGCCGATGCTCTCACGCTGGCTGACACGTCTTGCGCTGATCCTGGTGATCGGGGTCCTGATCCTGAGCGGGCGCCATCTGTGGCAGCTCGAGCAGGCGCGCGGCCAACGGGTGCCAGAACACCTGGGAACGATGAGTCGCGTGCTGGTCCCGACGCTCACCGAGGCGCTGCATAGGGAGGACCACGCCACGATCCACCGGCTGCTGAGGCAGCTCTCGGACGATCCCGACATCCGCAATGTCACCTTGCGCAACGAAGATGGCAGCGAAGCCGACTGCAGCGGCGAGGCCCCCGGCCCGCCGCCTCGCCCATTGGACGCCGATGCCCGCGGCTGGCATGCGGCTTCCGCCCGGCGCTGGCTGCTGCCGATCGACTGGCTTACACCGGCACAGCTGCCGCAGCGACTGTGGCTGGACATTGAGCTCGCCCCCAGCGCGCTCGACGCCGGCGAGCGGTCGCGCTACCACATTCTGACCCTGTCACTCTCGGGTCTGTGTCTGCTGCTGCTGCGCCGCGCGGGCGCGGCCCGGCAAGCCCACGGGGCTTCGCTTCACCACGCCGCGGGCCGGCGCGCTGGGGCAACTGGCGACCCGAGCGCTGGCGGGCGCGCTCCCGAAGAGACGGCCCTGGGCACGATCGCCGCCGCGCCTATTGCAACAAATACCCCACCTGCTCGCTGGCCCGACGCCGCCTCATCCCCTACTTGGCCCGACTCGGCCAAGGAGATCAGCGATCTGGCCTACGTCAGTCACGAACTGCGTGCCCCGCTCTCCGGCGTGCTCGGACTCTGCAGGCTACTCGAGAACAGCCCCCTCGACGCGCGTCAGCGCGAATGGCTGCGGCATATCCATCTGGCTTCCAATGGTCTGCTGGATACCGTCGACCACGTGCTGGGTGACGAGCGCCGCCGGCAGGCGGAGACCACCTTCGATATCGCCGATCTGCTGTGGGAGGTGAACTGCCTGCAGACGCCGCTGGCGCAGGCCCGCGGCATCACCCTGCTGGGCATGGTCTACGACGACGTGCCACCGCGCCTGGTAGGCCAGCCGGTGGCCCTGCGTCAGCTGTTGACCAATCTGATCAGCAACGCGGTCAAGTACGGCGCCGCAGGTGATGTGGTGACACGTGTCACGCTGGCGAGCCGCGACGGCGAGCGCGTACGACTGACGCTCAGCGTCAAGGATGCCGGCTGTGCCGAGGGTAGCGACCGCGAGCAGCTGCGTCGTGCCCTGGTCGCGCCCATGGAGACCGCGGGGCGCGGCAGCGGTCTCGCCGTATGCCGGCGGCTGACGCGGGAGATGGGCGGCGAGCTGCGTCTCGGCAACGCTGGCAGCCACGGCAACAGCGTGATCGCCAGCGTTACGCTGGGCGCCTGCGAGCCGTTCGTCAGGCCCGCCGAGTTCGACCTCGGCCAGGCGCGGATCGGCCTCTATCAGCGCCATACACGGCTCGATCATCTGCTCGCCTACGCACTCAAGCGCTGGTCGGCCCGAGTACAGCCGATCACCCACGCCGACGCTCTGATCCAGGGCGACGAACCGCCCGCACTGATGCTCATCGGACTCGATCAGCAGGATCTCGAGCCGGCGGCGAGCGACGCCTGGCAGCGCCGCTTCGACGCCATGGCCAGGCCCTGCCTGCTGGTGGTCAACGCCGAGCCGACCCAACCGCTGCCGTGGCGCCTGCCGGTCGGCAGCAGCGTGCTGCGGCTGCCGATCTCACGCTATCTACTGGGGCGCACCCTGGCGGGCATGCTCGATGCCGCCGGGCGCCAGGCGAACAGCGACCAGCCGCGCATTCTGGTGGTCGACGACGACGAGCTGAGCCAGCACTACCTGGATGCGCTGCTCCCGATCGTCGGCGCCAGCTCACTGGTGGCGGGCAGCGCCGAGGCGGCGCTGGCGCTGGCCGCCGGCCACGCCATCGACCTAGTGCTGATGGACCTGCGCCTGCCCGACGCTTCCGGCGCCGCGACCACTGCCCGTCTGCGTGCCCTCGGCGGCCGCTGGTCCCATCTACCGATCATCGCCATGAGCGCCAGCCCCGGCGCCGAGCTACCCGAGCAGGGGCCGGACGGGTATCAGCAGCTGTTGACCAAACCGATCGACGAGCGTCAGTTGCGGGCACTGCTGATGCGCTATTTGCCCGGCGTCAGTGAGCCGGCCGGCGAGCCGACAATGGCGGTGGTCGACCCCGACCTCGCTCTGCAGCTGAGCGGCGGCCGCGAAGCGCTGGCCGACGAGCTGCTGACCCTGCTGCTGAGCGAACTGCCGAAGCACCGCCTGACGCTGGCGCAGGCGTGGCAGGCCGCGGATACCGACGCCCTCAGGGAGGCCGTGCATCAGCTCGGCGGCGGCTGCCGCTACTGCGGCGTACCCGCACTGAGCGCCGCCTGCAGCGCGCTGGAGACACGTCTAGAGCAGGCGCCACTGGCCGACTGCCGGCGCGAGTGGATGCAGCTCACCCACGCCTGCGACCAGCTTGCCGCCTGGGCCGAGCGACATTCCACGCCGCGCTGACGCGCGCGGTCGGCGCCCTGCTCACCAAACGGCCCTTATCGGGCGGGAACGCCTGCCTCAGTGAGCGTGGTCGTGGTCGTGGTCGTGGTCGTGGTCCTCATCATAGGACTCGAGCTGTGCCACCAGACCGGCCTCCTGGCCGGCGACCATCAGCCGCTTCATCTCCGCCACGGCCTCCTTGAGTCCCACGAACAGCGCGCGGGCGATGATGCTGTGGCCGATATTGAGCTCGTGGATGCCGGGAATCGCCGCGATCGCCTCGACATTGTGATAGTGCAGACCGTGGCCGGCGTTGACCACTAGCCCCAGTTCGCTGGCCAGCTCCGCCGCCGCGGCGAGACGCGCATACTCGACGCCGCGGGCATCACCCTGGGCTTCGGCGTAGGCACCGGTGTGCAGCTCGATCACCGGCGCCCCCACCGCCTGGGCGGCGGCGATCTGATCCGGTTCTGGGTCGATGAACAGCGACACACGGCACCCCGCGGCGGCGAGCCGGCGGCAGGCGTCTGCGATCGCGTCGCGCCCGCCGATCACGTCGAGGCCGCCCTCGGTGGTCAGCTCCTCGCGCTTCTCCGGCACCAGGCACACATCCGCCGGGCGCAGGCGCTCGGCCAGCGAGATCATCTCTTCGGTGACCGCCATCTCGAGGTTCATGCGGGTATTGAGTACCGCCGCGATCAGCTCGACATCGCGCTCCTGAATATGCCGGCGATCCTCGCGCAGATGCAGCGTGATACCGTCGGCACCGGCCTCCTCAGCCAGGAGCGCCGCCTGCACCGGATCCGGGTAACGGGTACCACGGGCCTGACGCAGGGTAGCGATATGATCGATATTGACGCCCAGTTGGATCCGGGTGGTGAGCATGGAGGAACTCCTGTGATGAAAGCATGGGGGGCACAGTAACGGATGCGGCGAACGGCGCGTTCGCCCAACGCCAGGCGTGATCCGGCGAGCCGACGCAGGCTCAGGAGAGTCCGCGTCGGCGCTGGCTCAGGAGGGTCCGCGTCGGCGCTGGCTCAGGCGCTGCATCAGCTCGCGTGAGCGTAGCGGCTGCGGCCCCAGCAGGGGCGCCAGCGCCGCCCGGGTCAGCGCCTTGCTGAGCCCGGCCAGACCCGGGGCATCCCAGTCGCCGCGGGCGAGCAGCTTGAGCGTACGCCCGTCCCAGCCGGGCGCGTCCGCCGCCACCGGCGAGAAACGCCGGCTCGACGGGCTGTAGGTGTAGCGCGTGGCGGGATCGAGCGCGCGCTCGTCGATATCGGCGAACACCGGCTCGGCGTCGAGCGTCTCGAGCAGCGTGATCTCCAGACGGCGCAGCGCGGTGGCGCGCTCGGCGGGCCGGGTCAGGCGCTCCAGAGTCCAGGCGTAGATGGCGAAGACCTCGCCCACCGGCAGCCCCACCGGCAGCGAACGGGTCAGCAGTTCGTTGGCGTAGAGCCCGCACAGCAGCCCCTCGCCGGCCAGCAGCACGGCACTCTGGGTGGTCTCCATCATGCGCAGGCGCTTGAGGTCGCCCTCGCCGATCCAGGTGAGATGCAGCGGCGCGAACGGCTGCAGCTTGGCGCGGGACTTGCTGCCGGCACGCTGCACGCCCTGAGCCACGGCGCGGATGTGGCCATGTTCCAGGGTGAGCACGTCGACCAGCGCGCTGGTCTCGCGATAGGCGCGCTTGTGCAGCAGATAGGCCGGCTGGGGTTGCATGCGCCTACCCTAGTCGAGGTCGTAGCCGAGACTCTTCAGCGCGCGGTCGTCGTCGGACCAGCCGCGCTTGACCTTGACCCACAGGTTGAGCATGACCTTGGCATCGAAAGCGCGCTCCATCTCCTGGCGCGCCTCGGTGCCGATCTTCTTGATCCGCTCGCCCTTGTCGCCGATCAGGATCTTCTTCTGGCCCTGACGCTCGACCAGGATCAAGGCGCTGATATGCACCACCCGGCCTTCGTCGCGAAACTCCTCGATCTCCACCGTCATCTGGTAGGGCAACTCGTCGCCGAGCTGGCGCATGACCTTCTCGCGCACCAGCTCGGCGGCCAGGAAGCGCTGGCTCTTGTCGGTGATCTGGTCATCGGGGAAGTAGTGCATGCCTTCCGGCAGGCGCTTGGCCACCTCGGCCTCAAGCTCCGGCACGTTGGTGCCGTGCTTGGCCGACAGCGGCAGGATCGCGGCGAAGTCGCGACGCGCCGCCAGCGACTCCAGCCACGGCAGCAGCGAGGCCTTGTCCTCGAGCCAGTCGACCTTGTTGACCGCCAGGATCACCGGCGCCTCGACGTGGACCAGCTTGTCGAGCACCACCTGGTCCTCGTCGGTCCAGCGGGTGCGGTCGACCAGGAACACCACGCAGTCGACGTCGCGCAGCGCCTGCGACGCCGCCTGGTTCATGAAGCGGTTGATCGCCTTGTTGCGATCCCGGGTCTGGAGATGCATGCCGGGGGTATCGACGTAGATGAACTGCGCCGTGTCGACGGTCTTGATCCCCATGATCTGGTGCCGCGTGGTCTGCGGCCGCCGTGAGGTGATCGAGACCTTCTGTCCCAGAATCCGGTTCATCAGGGTCGACTTGCCCACGTTGGGGCGCCCGACGATGGCCACGAAGCCGCAGGTCTCAGTCATCCGCGCTTGCTCTTGGTAGGTTCGAGTTTGGCCAGCGCCAGCTCAGCCGCCTGCTGCTCGGCGAGACGCCGGCTGGTGCCTTCACCGAGGGTCGGCGATTCGCCGAGCATGGCGATATGGCACTCGACGCTGAAGGTCTGGGCATGCGCCTCGCCCTCCACCGAGGTCACCTCGTAGCGGGGCAGCGCCTGCTGGCGCGACTGCAGAAACTCCTGCAGCCGGGTCTTGGGGTCCTTCTGGGTGTTGTGCAGATCGATCGACTCGAGCCGAGTGCCGAACCACGCCAGCACGCGGCTGCGCGCCACATCCATGCCGGCGTCGAGATAAATCGCACCGATCACCGCTTCGAGCGCATCCGCAAGGATCGAGTCGCGCCGGTGGCCGCCGCTCTTCATCTCCCCGGAACCCAGCCGCAGGCAGGCGCCGAGATCGAACTCGCGCGCCACTTCGGCCAGCGTCTGGCCCTTGACCAGACCGGCGCGCAGGCGCGAGAGCTGCCCCTCACGTGCCGCCGGGAAGCGCTTGAACAGCGCCTCGCCGATCACGAAATTGACGATCGAGTCACCCAGGAACTCGAGCCGTTCGTTGTTGGCACCGCCGACACTGCGGTGCGTCAGAGCCAGCTCCAGCAGCGACGGGTCACGAAACTCGTGACCGATACGTCGCCGGAAGCCTTGCAGAGGATCACTCACGTCATTCCCATTTTCATTGTCCGACGCAAAGCGGGCGCGGGTAGCCCCGTCGCCCGCTTTGCGAGTGCATCGTGGTCGGGTCGTTGGTCGACCCGCCGTGGCGACACCGCAACTGCAGTGAACTCTAAAAGCCACCGCGGGCGGTTCGCGCTATGCGATTCAGTGTATCTGGCGCACCGTGCTGAAGCTAGGCAGACCGCCGTCCCAGTGCATCCACACTGCGAACGCCTTGCCCACGATATTGGCCTCCGGCACGAAGCCCCAGTAGCGGCTGTCGTTGGAGTGGTCGCGGTTGTCGCCCATCATGAAGTACTCATGGTCGGGCACCACGATCTCGCGCATCTGCGGCCCCGGCATGCTCGGGTTGTTGTAGATCTCGTGCTCGACCTGCCCCAGTTGCTCGCGCAGCAGCTCTTCGCCGGGGGCCTGCGCCGGGTCGGCGTCGACCAGGGTCTTGGGCACCGGCTTGCCATTGACGTAGAGCTGCTTGTTCTCGTAGCGAATGTGATCGCCCGGCAGCCCGATCACCCGCTTGATGAAGTTGACCGAGGGGTCTTCCGGGAAGCGGAACACCATGACGTCGCCGCGCTGGGGCTCGCCGAGATCGGCGATCTCAGTGTTGATCACCGGCAGGCGCAGACCGTAGGCGAACTTGTTGACCAGGATGAAGTCACCGACCTTGAGGGTCGGGCGCATCGAACCCGAGGGGATCTGGAACGGCTCGACGACGAAGCTGCGCAGCACCAGCACGATCAAAAGCACTGGGAAGAACGAGCGCGCGTAGTCGATCGGCCACGGATCCTTGTAGGTCACCGCCTCGCTACTGCCCTTCTCTTCGGCGGCGGCGCGCTGACGCTGACGGCGGGCACGGCGCCAGAAAAGACTATCGAGTAACCACACCAGCCCCGTGATGGCGACCGCCACCACCAGTAACAACGAAAAATCCATGAGACCGCTTCCTACTCATTCACTTTGAGAACGGCGAGGAACGCATCCTGGGGGATCTCCACACGCCCCACCTGCTTCATGCGTTTCTTGCCGGCTTTCTGCTTCTCCAGCAGTTTCTTCTTGCGCGTGACATCGCCTCCATAACACTTGGCGGTGACGTTCTTGCGCAGCGCCTTGACCGTGGAGCGCGCCACCACGTGCCCGCCGATCGCCGCCTGCACCGCGACGTCGAACATCTGACGCGGGATCAGCTCTTTCATCTTTTCGACCAGCACGCGGCCACGGGTATGGGCGTGGTCACGATGGATGATCAGCGCCAGGGCATCGACGCGATCGCCGTTGATGAGAATGTCCAGACGCACCAGCTTGGCCGGCTCGAAGCGCTCGAAGCTGTAATCGAGCGAGGCGTAGCCTTTGGAGATCGACTTGAGGCGATCGAAGAAGTCCATCACCACTTCCGCCATCGGCAGCTCGTAGACCAGTTGCATCTGGTTGCCCAGTACCTGCATGTCGAGCTGCACGCCGCGCCGATTGACGCACTCGCTGATGACGTTGCCGACGAACTCCTGCGGCACCAGGATGTTGGCGCGCACGATCGGCTCGCGCATCTCGTCGACGTTACCCAGGTCGGGCAGCTTCGACGGGTTGGAGATATAGACCAGCTCGCCGTCGTCCATCAGCAGCTCGTAGATGACCGTCGGTGCCGTGGTCAGCAGGTCGAGGTCGTACTCGCGCTCCAGCCGCTCCTGGATGATCTCCATGTGCAGCGTACCGAGGAAACCGACGCGGAAGCCGAAGCCCAGCGCGTCAGAGTTCTCGGGCACGTAGTCGAGCGAGGCGTCGTTGAGCGCGAGCTTCTCGAGGGCGTCGCGGAAGTCCTCGTAGTCGTCGGAGCTGACCGGGAACATGCCGGCGTAGACCTGCGGCTTGACCTTCTGGAAGCCGGGCAGCCGCGGGACGTCCTTGGTCTTGGCGTGGGTGATGGTGTCACCCACCGGCGCGCCGTGGATATCCTTGATACCGGCAATCACGAAGCCCACCTCGCCGGCGCGCAGGATGCCAGTGGAGTGCTGCTTGGGCGTGAAGAAGCCGATATCGGTCACTTCCCAATCGCGCCCGGTCGACTTCATGTGGATCTTGTCACCCTTCTTGAGGGTGCCATCGAACAGCCGCACCAGCGACACCACGCCCTGGTAGTTGTCGAACCAGGAGTCGATGATCAACGCCTGCAGCTGGCCCTCGCGGTCGCCCTTGGGCGGCGGGATGTCGCGCACCAGGCGCTCCAGCAGCTTGTCGATGTTGAGCCCGCTCTTGGCCGACACCTGCACCGCATCGTGGGCGTCGAGACCGATGATCTCCTCGATCTCGTGGGCCACCTTGTCCGGATCGGCCTGGGGCAGGTCCATCTTGTTGAGGACCGGCAGCACCTCCAGGTTCTGCTCGATCGCGGTGTAGCAGTTGGCCACCGACTGCGCCTCGACCCCCTGCGCGGCATCGACCACCAGCAGCGCACCCTCGCAGGCGTAGAGCGAACGCGACACTTCGTAGGAGAAGTCGACGTGGCCCGGGGTGTCGATGAAGTTGAGCTGGTAGGTGTGGCCATCCTCGGCTTGGTAGTCGAGGGTCACCGACTGCGCCTTGATGGTGATGCCGCGCTCGCGCTCCAGATCCATCGAGTCGAGCACCTGCTCTTTCAATTCGCGCTCGCTCAACCCGCCGCACACCTGGATGATGCGGTCGGCCAGCGTGGACTTGCCGTGGTCGATATGGGCGATGATCGAAAAATTCCGTATGTATTTGAGATCAGTGGAGTTTTCGTCTTTTGACATCAAGTGGAACCTGAAGTGTGTACGCAGCCCTGTACATGGAATTTTTTTACCGCCGGGCTGGCTAGGAAAAGATGGCGGGCATTGTAGCGTGGCCGGGGCCGGATGTCGTCAGAGCGACGGTGATAGGGCTTTTCCTACACAGACGCGGATGATAGGAACACTCCACCATTCGACAGTGCCGCACATTCTGATAGATACTGTACACGCATACAGTATTCTTAGGAGCACGCTGTCATGTCCGCTTCGACCAAACGCCAGCAGTCGTACCAGAGCCTTACCCGCCGCATCCAGCAGCAGATCGCCCGCGCTCGTGACCGTGAGCAGTGCGAGGTGACGATCTTCAGAATGGATGATGACGACCCCAGCGCGTGGGAGCGCATTCTCGGCGAGTTCGACGAGCTCGATTACGTCACAGTCACCCGCGGCGGCCCCGCTGAGGCACTGATCGCCTGGGACCCCACCGAAGCTGAGGCAGCATCATGACCATCCCCGTGGAGTATCTGGGCAGTCAGCAGCAGAGTACGCAGCCGGTGCTGATCCCGATTGCCGCAAGCGAGGCTCGCGCCGGCTTCCCCTCACCCGCCGACGACTACATGGAGACCGAGCTCGATCTAGTCGCGCACATCGTGCAACGGCCGAGCTCGACGTTCTATGTCCGCGCCGCGGGCGACAGCATGGAGCGGCACGGCATCTTCGATGGCGACATCCTGGTGGTGGACCGTTCACTGGAGCCAATAGATGGCGATACGCTCATCATCGCGGTGGATGGCGAGATCACCTGCAAGCGCCTAGGCAAGATTGGATCCCGACCCTACCTGCTCGCCGGCAACGAGTCCTATCGCCCTATCCCTCTGATCGGTACCGACTGCCACGTCTGGGGTGTGGTAACCCACAACGTGCACTCGCTACGCCGGGGGCGATGATGATTGGCCTGGTCGACTGCAACAACTTCTACGCCAGTTGCGAACGGGTATTCCGCCCGGATTGGGAGGGCCGTCCGGTCGCCGTGCTGAGTAACAACGACGGCTGCGTGATCGCCAGGAGCACCGAAGCGAATGAGCTGGTCGAGATGGGGGCGCCGGCATTCAAAATCCCGCCGGATGCGCGGCGTGAGCTGATCCTGGTATCGAGCAACTACACGTTATATGGCGACATGAGCCGACGGGTAACCGCGACGCTGCGCGAATTCACACCGGACGTGGAGATCTACAGCATCGACGAGTCGTTTCTCGGGTTCAATGGATTCCCGCTCGACCAGCTCGAGGACCATTGCCAGCGCCTGCGCTACGTCGTGCGTCGGAACACCGGCATTCCAGTCAGCGTTGGGCTGTCGACCAGCCGGACGCTGGCCAAGGTCGCCAACAAGCTGGCGAAGAAGGTGGCCGTTTACGAAGGCGTGTGCCTGCTACAGCCGGATAGCGATGTCACGCGCCAGATACTCGAAGACATGCCCGTCACCGACCTGTGGGGTGTCTCGGGCCGTCTCGGCCAGCGGCTGGCGCAGATGGGTATTGTCACCGCTTGGCAGCTGCGGGAGGAGGAACCGAAGCGGGTCCGCGCGAGATTCAGCGTCGTGCAGGAGCGGCTCGTCTACGAACTGCGCGGCATCGATTGTATCGACACCGACGACCTGGGCGAGCCGAAAAAGAACATCATGACCAGTCGGTCGTTCGGGCGGCTTACGTCAGATCCGCACGAAGTGCGCGCTGCAATCCGCGCCCACGCTTCCCGCGGCGCGGAGAAGCTGCGCAAGCAAAGTAGCGTTGCCCGGGCGATCCAGGTACACCTGAAGACCAATCGGCATCGCGAGGACCTGGCGCAGTATCACCCCGCGCTCGTTGTGCAGCTTCCCCACCCTTCAAACGATACGCGGGTGATCGTTGGCGCGGCCCAGGCCGCGCTGGCGCGTATCTGGCGCGACGGCTATCACTACATGAAAGCCGGCGTGATGATGCTAGATCTCGTCGACCAGGCTACCCAGCAGCACGACATCTTCGATTCCCCGGAAAGCGATGCGGAACGCGAGCGATCGGTCAAGGCCAGCGCAGTCATGGACGAGCTGAATCGGAAGATGGGCCGCGGCACGGTACGATTGGGCGGAACGAAAGGAAAGGCTGACTGGAAGCTGAAAGCCGAGCTGCTGACCAGCCGGTACACCACACGATGGGACGAGCTGCCAGTAGCGTGGCTGCGATGATGTGCGACATCTCGCACGAGGCCGTAGTCGCGGGACTACAGCGGATTGATGAGCGCCGCGTTACCATCATCGCCAGGTCGGTTAACGGCGGTGCTGACAGGCCAATGTTGAATCAGGTCCGCGGCAATGTGCCGAGTGACGCCACGGATGGCGTCACGCTCAGTGAAATGCGGATCGAGCCACGGCTCGAGCGAGTCATCGGAGAGCGCCAGCGGCATTCGGTCGTGCACCTCTTTCGCACTCCCCCGCGCCGGCTCGGTGATGATCGCCACCCCAGGCGCCCGGTCATCGCCCCGGTCGGTCCAGATGCCAGCGAGGTACAGCGTCTGGTCGTCGGAACGGGTGATGTAGTGCGGCTGCTTGCGACCATCGACGGATAGCCACTCGTACCAGCCGTCTGCGGGAATGAGGCAACGGTGACGCTTGAAGGATAGCGCGAAGTAGCGGCTGGTCGCGACGGTCTCGGCCTTGGCATTAATCGGTTGGGGCGCTTTAGTGTCAGCCCAAGCAGGCCGATAGCCCCACCAGAGCTGTTCGATCATCACCGGCGCCTCAGCGTCGGCACGACGCGCAACACTGATCAGCGTACCGGGTGGGACGTTGTAGCGGGGCTCAGCGTCGGCGAGCAGGTCGGGCTGGGCCACGGCCTCAGCGAGCGCTGAAAGATCGAGTGAATGGAAAGCGAATCGTCCACACATGCTACTCTCACACCAAACCGTTCAAGCTGGGGATGGAGTATGGCAGGGATAAGGCTAGAGGGTGACATGCATGTCACAATTTCTGGAGGCACCTTTGAAAGGGTGGACTGCGGGATAGAGCAGACAGGAGGACAAAGAACAAGATTGATCGGGAACACTTTCATAGGCTCAGGCGTTTTTTATAGAGCAAATGACACAAACAATATCGAGGCCATTGACAACAATCGCCTATCGACATCGGAAGGAGAGGTCAAAGGCCCCCAAAAGTCCAAAATGCTTTCATCTAACAATATTCAGCAGGAGTTGCATCGAAACAAAGAGGCAGCACCATTAAACCCCATAACACTAGCAATCAGGCGTGTATTGTATGGATGATGAAAAAAATGAACCCATGTTTGACTTTAAGAGATCTAAAGTCAACAACTTGAGTCAGAACCATACCGACTCGGGAACAATGGTCAAGAGCGATGAAGAAACAGAATTTAAAAAAATAACCAAAAACACAAGGGGAAAAAAGAGAGAAAAGACGTCTCACAGGGTGTTATTAGAGCTATACAAGATCCCAATCGGAATAGCTATTGCGGTCGCCTCGGCATTAATCATCGCCTATTTTAATATTAAATAGACTTGGCGATGGCATGAGGGCTGGCGTGCCGGATAGTGCGTATACGCCAGCCACCCATTGCTATATTCTCCCAATATATGTTGCCAAACTTACCTAGCACCGCACTTATTTTGCAGAGCTAGATTCAAGCTAGGGCTGGTCAGACTTCGGCATCGCAAGGCGCAGGTCAATCCAACGCCCATCAGGGATATTGATCGGATTCCCGGCAACGATCATAGCGGTCTCGTAATCAAACCGCCGGCCGAACGTGCGGACTGTGATCGTGCCGTCCTCAGCCGTCTCTGTCTCGACGAAGCACAGCCGGTTGCCGTTGACGTCCTGGGGGATTTCGATTGTCCAGCCGTCAGTTGCAAAGCCCAGCGAGCCGGTGACTGTGTAGACACCCACATCATCATGGGAGGCTGTCACGCCCTTGGCCTCTCCGTTATACGCGCCACATCCGTCGAGCGTAAAACCCTCGCCACTGGCATATTCAGCGACATTGGCCAAGCGAAAAATCGGAGATGCCGATTTTATAAACCCATTACTGTCAATAGTCGTAATTGCCGTACTAAGCAACTCAGCTGCTCCGGCAGCGTAGCGAGTCGCGGCATATGTTGACTCAATCCACGCCCTAGGGCGAAAATTAGAGCCATCCGGGGAACCAGAGCTCCCGATATAAATCATCCGGGAATCACTGCTTCGCTTTAATTTTAGTATCGAAGAGTACTGAGCGCCATTAGGATAGCCCTCCGGTTTACCGCTGTTTGCAGCATAAATACCGGTAGCAGACGTCAGAACGTCGTCGGAAAATGAATTTGATCCGGTGTTTCCTATTCCATATTTCTGCATCTCAACAAGCGCCGCAGCGACGAAGCCGAGATTCGCGCGCAAAGTAGCAGGATTACCAACCGGCGCCGCGGACAGCGTGTCGATAAGCGACAGGTCGCCAAACTCGCCGCTTTGCCCAACTTTGACGCCTCCCTTCAAAACAGCCACAAGGTCGGCGGCCCCCTGGGATACCTGCGCCAGCCATTCGTTTGTCTGATCGTAATTCGTCGGTGCTGCCATGTTGCCCTCACTTTTTCAGCGTCGTCAATTCGATAAAGCGTTCGGATACCGTGAAATCACGGCTGGTGTTGAAATCACCGGCGTTAAAATCTCCGGCCGCTTCTATGGCGACCGTTCGGCTTCCATTCCAACCGGATATAACCATCGGTAGGTGTGCATAGTCGGTGACATCGACGGTAGCGCCGTTACCGTCACCGTAGGCTCTATAGTCATATAAGCGCCCATACACCCGCGCCCAGCGGTAGACTTCCTGTCCATTGACTGTGATGCGCAACAGCATACTGGCGCGTGCGTATGAATCATCCGATGCCACTAAGCGGTACATAAAAGCTGTTTTGACAGAGACCCCTTTACCCACAGGGTCAATCGACGCAGATATAACGCTGCTCCAAGCGTTAGTTCCATTGTTGCCATGCGGCATGGATTTTTCATCTTGGTTGACGTTAGAAGACGAGACAGATACCGCACCATCTCGTATGTTTACGCTGTCCACGGCATTTACACTCTGCGCCGATAGCTTGCCGGCAAACGTCCCAGTCGCGCCTTCCAGCCGCCCCCGAATCACTGCATTGTTGAGCTCTGCAGAGCCGTCAGCGTTGATCGACCAGCCAGCGGTGCCACTCTGATAGTTCGGCGAGCGCGCATTCTCGACCGTCAAGAACTTGGCCTTTATTTTTCCGTTCTGGATCAGAACCTCGCCGCTATCGCTGACCAGCTTGCTGAACTTCACCGTGCCAATCAGCGCCTCGGGGATGATTACCCGGCCATCTGTCACTACGAATGCGGTCACCAACTCGCCACTGATCGGATTCAGGATCGCAAACTGATCAGCGATGCCAACGATCTGGGCCGTACCGCCGGCGACTTGGATGCCAACGACGCCCTTGACGCCATTCACGTCGACGGTGGTGACTGCCTGTGCGACAGCCCCTGTCGACGGGTCATAGACCGCAGCCAACTCCTGGCGCACCTGCGCGACCTGCTGATCCTTCTCGACGCTCACGGTCGTGATCTGCTGCGCCAGGGCGGTTTCGGCATCGACGCGCACCAAGTTCTCGACGTCGACGACGGCGTTGCCGAGGGCGTTCTGGGTCTGCAGCGTCGCCTGCTGGATCGCCTGGGCTAGCTCGTCGAGCGCGATAGTCTGCTCGAGCGTGCTGATCGATGCATTGACGCCGTTCAGGCTCGACTGCAGGTTGCTCACCGACTGCGTGAGCGCCTGTGTGCTGGTAGTGAGCGTCGTGATGCGCTGCTCGAAATCAGCTGAGCTGTCGTCGTACTCGCTGCGCAGTTGAGTAAGCAGATCGGCAGTGGCTTCGGTAGTTGTTGAGAGCGCCGAAAGTTGCTGAGTGAGGCCGGCGATCGATGAACCAAATGACGTGCTCAGCGTCGTGATCTGCTGCGCCAGCGCCTGCTCTTCGCCGACCCTGACGACGTGCTCGACGTCCAGCACCGCATTGCCCAGCGCGGTCTGCGCCTGCAACACGGCATGCCGGATGTCCTCCTCGATGGCCAGAAAATCGCCGTTGTCGACTGCCTGCTGGGCCTTTTCAAGCGCTGACGTAGCGTTCTGCTGGGCCTGGGTAATGCTCTCCGTGATGCCGTCGATTGTGCCTGCCAGTCCGTCGATGTCGTTTTCCAGCTGATCAACGATGCCGCCAGGCTTGCGCAGGTTGTCGTCTACTGCATCCAGGATCGCGTCGAAGTCCTGCCGCGTGGTGACCTTGAGCGCGTAGAACTCCGAGACCGAGTAGACCGTGTACGCCTGCACGTAGTACCAGTAGTCGGTGCCGGGCTGCAGGTCGGCGTCTACCATGACGGTGCTGACGCCAAGGTCGACGGCGCCGGCGGCGACTTCGCTCGGCTGCAGCTCGATCGCTGAGCGGTAGAATCGGTACTGGCTGCCGACGTAGATCGACTGCGGGCGCAGGGTCACCGAGAAGGTGCCGACCTCCACATCGACCGCGCTGGGTGTGACCGCGGCCTGGCCGGTCACGTCGAGCGAGACCTCGGCCGACCAGGGCGATACGCGGTCGCGGTTGCGCGCGCGCAACTGCACCACGTACTCGGTGTGGTCTTCGATGTCCGCGATCGCCAGCGTGCCGGTGGCCGGGAACGGGCCGGCGTAGTCCCACTGGGTGATGGCGAGTTGCCGATAGCGAGCTTCCACCTGGACCGTCGGCGAACCGACCCGCACCGGGAAGATGTACGAGACGCGGATCAGCGTGCGATAGCTGCCGTCGGCGTTGCGGGTCGCCGCCGTGGAGTCGCCGCGCGCGCTGGTGATCACCGGCGCCGGCGGCGCCACCTGACGCGGGTCGATCGGATTGGTGATGCCCGGGTCATAGATCGGATCGTTGGCGAAGTCGTAGATGTCCACCGCCGCCGGCACCAGGGTCAGGGTCGCGGTGAAGTCCGGGCCCGGGTCGATCCGGGTGATCTTCGTGTCGATCGTCTCGCGCCCGAGCTCACCGTAGGTGACCAGGTCACCGGGGTGCAGGTCGTAGGCCTCGGCACCGATCGAGAGCGTGCGCACCATGCCGATCTCGTCAGCCGTGACCGGGATCAACACCTGCTCGCCGTCCTGCTGGCGCGCGCGGATGCCATAGCTGCGCTCGGTGGTGTATTCGACCCGGCTATCGAGCGTGATGCGGTTGTTCACATCGTCGACGGATTCGATACGGGCGCTGGCCAGCCCAACCTTCAGCACGTCCGAGGCGAGCGAGCAGCGGTTGCCGCGCACGGCCGCGAGGTTCTCCCAGTCCATGTCCGCGGTGAAGGTTTCGGGGCGCAGTATCGCCTGCCGGAAGTGGTAGTTGCCGTGGAACGCCGCCTCGGTGGCACTCCCTACCCCCTGGGTCTCGAAGTCCTCGAAGATGGTGGCATTCTGCGCGTTGTACCCGTCGCGATAGACGATCAGCTCCGCGTCTGTGCCATTGGCGGCACCGGTGTCGTAGTCCACGTACTTCACGCGCAGAGCGTGCGGCAGCTTGCGGAACTGCCGGCTCGCGCGCAGGCGCGAGGCGTTGCGCGGCGTGATCATCTGGGTGACCGGCTCGTTGGGGTCATCGCGCACGATGCCATAGAGGCCGTCCTGCAGACTGAACGAGCCCTGGCCCGTCGCCGCGATGGTGCGGCAGCGCTGGAACAGCGTCTCGTTGCTGTCGTGCACCCATGAGTAGCCGAGCCCGGCGCTTGCGCAGAAGGTCGCCCAAGACTGGATTTCGGGCAGGTTGATCTGAGCGTCGGTGATCGGCCGCGCCACCTGCTCCCCAGTCAGCGCGTCGAGGTACGCCCAGGCCGGGCTGCTGGTGGCCTGCAGGCTGAACGATGAGCCATTCCACACGCGCAGCACGGCCTGAGTGCGGATCGAGAGCTGATCGACGACACCGTTGAGCTGATCGGTCGCGCGGATGCGCAGCGCCATCAGCAGGTGGCGGTCATTGCCGTAAGCCGGGTTGTCGCCCTGGATCGAGCGCAGCGCCGACCACTGGGCGTCGGCGACCACCGCCTCGCGGTTTCCACCACTGGTGCGCACGCGGGTCACACGCACGTCGTACTGCCCTTTCGGCACGCCCCAGCGCCAGTTGCGGCGCAGCGTGGTCTTCGAGCGCGAGGAGACGATGACCGACCGCTTGGGCGTCCAGGCGGTATCGCCGACCAGCCGATGCTCGATCAGGATCTCGACGTTGACGGTCGAGAGCTTGCCCTTGGAGTCCAGGGCATACAGGCCCGCGGGCCAGACGATATCGACGCTGATCTCGGTGGTGTCGACCGCTGTGGTACGCACCCCGCCCACCTGGTCCTGGGAGTCAAGGTGGCCGCCGCCGGTGGTCTTGTCCTGCAGGTCCAGCGCGATGCCCGGCACCTCTTCGACGATGTCCTGGGTGTAGAGCGTCAGTTGGTCGCGCGTGCCGATCTCCCATTCGACACCCTCATACTCGCCCAGGCTGGTTTCGCCGATGCGGATCGCCCCGCCGACGTCGGCATTGGCCAGCACCGGCAGACCCGGTCCAACGCGGTGGCCAGCGATCTCGAGCGGGCCATAGCCCAGACACAGCAGCATGCGCAGATACTGGTCGTCGCCAGCGGACTCGGTCACCGAGTTACCGGCCAGCGGCGGAAACCAGCGCGGGTTGCCGTAAACACGCGGAATGACGCCGTACGGATTGGCGCGGTTCTGGCTGCCCGTCAGCGAGCTGCGCACGGTGCTGCCGGATTGCGATTCAGGCGCGCTGGGAATTTTCGGCGGTATCAGCATGTTGATCGCCGCACTACCTGCCACGTTGATACCTGCCGCGGCTACGGCACCCCAGGGGCCGCCAATCGTGAAGCCCACATATGCTGCGGCAACCGCGACAGCCACCTGCAATACCGAACCGAGGATGTCATCGTCCCCGGGCACAACTACCACATGCACCACCCCTGCCGGCAAGACTTCCGCCCACCGCTCCCGGGGCCAGGGCGTGCCATTTACCTGCGCATTGAATCCTTGGAGACAAGGCACGAAGTCGGACAACTTAGCGTTGTCGCCCATGTCGACCTCATACAGGTCACTTCGCAGCGGGTGTGGCCGAGCGATCAGAGTCGTCATGCATACCTCGGAAACGAAAAAGCCCGACACATGGCCGGGCTCAAGAATAGAGGGTTGAGAATCAGAAGAGTGTTGGAGAGAGCGTCACCGAAAATGCGCCGTCTGCCGCGGTGCGGAAGTAGTAGGTTTGGTCCGGGGATATGGCCGTGACCTCACTGTCGCGACCGCTGCACATCAGCCCACTCGTTGCCGCTTCGATCAATGTCCGCCCAGGCGACACTGCAAAAGTCACCGATTCGCCTGGCTCAAGCGTTGCTGCGCGCTGGTGATTGATGAAGACATCGATCGCGCACCCTGAGCCGGTCATACCCTTATCGCGCAATATCTGGATGGTGCCGGTTCCCGGCGCCGGGGGCCGAGAGAGATAAACGCGATCAGCGGGCGCCGACGTTGCTGTTTCAGGTGTCGAGGGCTGGTTGGCACAACCTGCCAGCCCAAGCGCGACGAGTGCTGCGACTATCGCCAGATGCTTCATGGATCCCCCGAAATGAAAAGCGCCGTCCTAAGCCAGATGACACAGAGATCAAAGATTCTGCTTGTTCACGAGGATTGTAATTCTTGAAGCTTCTCCTGAAGCTTCTTTGCCTTAGCCAACGCGACCCTAGCCTTTTGAGCAGTCACCTTAGCATTGAGGTGGTAGTCTGCCTCTACCCGCATGCTTAAAAGGTCATTAATTGCATTATGGAGAGCGTGATGCTTACCACTAAAAGCGCTTACTACCTTATCATGCGTATTACCACTACCACGAAGACCAAGTTGATTAATAACACTGGTCGCGGGATAAAACACGGAATAGTAACTACGCCCTATTGATGCTCGATACGCCACCTCAGTTTGATTTTCGGTATATATCTTGTAGGCAAAGTCTAAAACATCTTCAGGCTTCATCATTTAGCTCACCGAAAACAGCCGAACCGGCGGGCTCCGTGACAATTATAACGCTATCGCAAACATTATCAGGAATGCCCGCTCTATCAATATCGCTAGCAGCCCACATTATGTCCCCGAACTCTTCTGCTTCAGCGGGTATGTTTAGGTTAATCAGGATCTTATCGGGCATCTGATCGGAAGTCGCGTGACCTATCACCATCGGCCGCCGCTTATCGTATAGCCACTTATCGACAGCTTTCAAGGAACGCATAACATACTCTTGGACATATTCGTCTTTCAGCCCAAGAGAATCACAAATCTGCATTGCTTCATTAGAAGCGCCAATATCAAACGCCTCATCTTCAGACTCCATTAAACTTAATATTTCTCTACAAACATTAAAGGAGCATGAAAAAGCAGCCACTACCAATGCTTGCCTTCGGCGTTCGGCTGT
This sequence comes from Gammaproteobacteria bacterium MFB021, assembly GCA_000737985.1. Lineage (GTDB taxonomy): Bacteria > Pseudomonadota > Gammaproteobacteria > Pseudomonadales > Halomonadaceae > Salinicola. The sequence goes on from JNVT01000022.1 coordinate 39,547, forward strand.
GTCTAAAAAGTGGGCATCGATAGCACACCGTAGCGCCTTACGAGCCTCATGGAATTGTAATGAAGCCTGAGCCGCACCCGCGTACCATAGGGCAGTTGAAGGACCAAACCCTCCTGTGCTTCTCAGCCAATTAGTGGCCTCGTCATACCGCCCCCACAGAGCCATCAGGTAGGCCATATCCATACTTTTCTCGAACTCATCTGGAAGCTTACGCACATCAACCTCCAGGCGGCGCAGCTCAAACTCACCGATCTGCTCGCCGCGATCGATCAGCGCACGGAAGCGCTCGCCAACGAACTCGCTTATGGTCTTGGTCTGATGCATAGGGCATCCAAAATCGTCTGGCTAAATTCTTGAGTATAGCGGCTGGAATCGTTTGAAGCTAACCTAGACGTTGTGCCGTCAACTCAGAACTTTGCGATTCGATTTCTCATACATGTAGAACCCTTCCACACGATTGCGCCACGTAACCCTTTGATAGTTCTCAATACATGCGCTTTTCTGCTGCGTGGTGTGGAGCATCCATCCTGGCGCCACCACCAGCCCGATGTGGTTGGGCACGCCCGCCACGTTGAGCAGCACCACGTCGTAAGGCTCGGGGTCTGCCACGGCGCGCCACCCAGGCCGGCCCTGCTCGATCAGCGACGCGGTGTGGGCGCTGAGCGTTGCATCGTAGCCGACGTGCGACGGCAGCGCGATGCCCAGCCGCTCGGCGTAGACAAGCCGCACCAGCCCCCAGCAGTCGTAGGCGTCCGGCCCGCGCCCTTCCACGCGGTAGGGCAGCCCGATGTACTCGCTGACGTCGATCATGAGGAGAACAGGGCCGGCGCTGTGCCCGGGTTGAAGATCTCACCCGTAGCGGGACTGTTGAGGATGTCGTTGGTGTAGCCGATCTGCAGCACGACCACCGCGGCGTCGGTATCGGCGCTGAGCAGCGAGAAGTCCATCGGCCCCAGCTCGGTGGCGGTCTCGCCGGCCTGGGTCACGCGGATCACTTCGACGGTCACCGGCGGCGCCTCGGTGATCCCGCGCAGTAGATCGACCAGCGTCCGGTCGACGTTGTCGATCGTCATGGTGAGCTGCGGCACCTGCTCGTCGTCGTTCGATGGCAGCTCGAACTGGAACGGCAGGCCGATGTACTCGACCCCGTTGTGCACGATGGGGCCGTTGTTGTTCACGACACCGATGTATCGACTGGTGTCGTCCGAGTAGAACGTGACCAGCGCGAAGATGGCCGAGGCGGTGTGCTGGGCGAAGATGTCGCGCAGCCCCTCCGCCGAGATCGATCGAACTGCCATGGTGCCCTCGCTCAGACTGTGGTGCGAATGGTCAGAGAGACCCGCCAGGGCCGCGCCACCGAACCCGAGGGCTCGATGGTGTACGGCGGGTCGCCGGTGATCCGGCACTGCACCACCTGGCCAGTGCGCGGGTGAGGGATCGAGAACGGCACGGCGTCCGGGGATTCGTCGGCGAAGAATCCCTCGAACGTGGCGAGCTGGTCGGCCGTCACCACCACGCGACAGGCGATGTTGCGATAGCCGCGGGTGAAGCGTCGCCGGCTCTTGGGCTCACCGCCGTCGACGCTGGACTCGATGGTCTGCGTCACCGGCGCTTCGCTGTATCCCTCACGCAGGAAGTTAGGTAGAGACTCAGGCCATTGCGCCATCAGGTCGGCCTCCTGGCGGTGCCGAATCGCGCACCCATGAGCTTGTCCATCGATCCATCCTCGAACATCCGCTTCACGCCCTGGCGCAGCCATAGGTGCATCTCGCGCCGGCCATCTGCACCGGTGCGCTGCTCAGCGCGGCTGACCTGGGTGGGCTCGCCTTCGTTGTGTAGCACGATCGCCATGTCTCCCCTGGCCGGCGCCACCTGGGCCACCGCGGGCGCGCTGCTGCCGACGTAACCGCCGGCGGCATAGCCCCGGTTGATGCCGGTGAGCAGCTCGAGCATGCCCGGTTGGTTGACGACCGACTGCTTCACCACGAACTCGCCCGCATGCACGACGCCAGCCGGCTGGTTGACACCACCGGGACCGGTGTAGCCACCGTCGCTGTAGCCGGTCTTGACGTTGCTGAGCCAGCTCGACGAGCCGCTTCCCTGAGACGAGAACAGGCTGCCCCAGTCGAACTTGCCGAGGAAGTTGGCCGCGGGCTCGGTGACACTCTTGCGAATCAGGATGCGCTGGATGTCATCGCCGATCCCCGAGAGCACGTCACGGAACTTGTTGCCGCCGATGACGGCATCCTCGAATGCCGAGGTAAAGGTGAGCCCCAGGCTCTTGGCCACGTCAGTGGTTTTTTCGAGCTTGTTGGTGTCCTTGGGGTCGAAGCCGTAGACCTTCTGGAAGTCGGCGTCCGTGCGGTAGCTGTCCTTGAGCCGGCGCTGCGCCTCGGCAAGCTCATCGGCTGTCTTGCCCTCGCGCAGCATCCAGGCGACCAGCAGCTCCTTGTCGCGCGCGTACTGCTTCTGCGCCGCCTGTACCGGGTAGAGCGTATCCAGCAGGCTGGTGTATTGGTTCTTCTCTTCCTCCAGGGCGCGGGCAACTTCCTCTTTCCGCCGCTTGGCCTCACGGATTGCCTCGTCATTGAGCCGCTTCGCCTCCGCCGCGGCGGCCTTGCGGGCTTCCCGCAGATCCTGCTCGGCCTCGAGCTGCGCAGCCTGGAACAGGGTATAGCCGCGCAGGACGGGATTGTTGATGCCCTGGCTATCCAGCTCGCGTCCGGCCGCTCCGATCTGCGAGGGGTCGCGCAGCGCGGCCGCCTGCTCACGCAGCCGATCATTGAGCGTGCGCCATTTGTCCAGCGCCGCGGCGCTGGGGCCATCCTCAGCCGCGGCATTGAGCCCGTTGATCGCCCGGGACGCCTGAATCGCCGCATCGCTGACCCGCACGAAGGCGCTCTTCAATGCCTCTTGGCGGCCTTCGGCCTTGCGGGCAGCGGCGTCGGCGTCGGCGATGTTGCCGGCGAGAGTCAGCATCGGGTCGGTCTGCTCGTCGCTGAGGCTATATCTCTCCTTTATCCGGAGGATGACCGCCGAGAGAGACTCGCCGCTCTGCCGCGCGGCGTCGAACTCCTTGGCGACCCGCTGGCCGAACTGGCCACCAAAGGTGCTGGTGATCGACTCGCGCAGCTCGGCGTAGGCCGCCTGGGCCTTGGCGGCCTCTTCGCGCTGCCTCTGCCCCCAGGCGACCAGCTCGGCACGCTGCTGGTCATCATTTAGCGCGCGGAACTTCGTGCGCAGGTCGTCCAGCGTCGCCGCCATGTCGACGTTGGCGCCGGCGGCTTCCTGTGTGTTGTCCCGATAGAGCAGCCAGCCAGCGGCGACCGATGCGACGATGCCGACCAGCCCCGCGGGTCCGCCGAGAATGCCCAGCAGACCAGAGCCGAGCCGGCGGGTCACCGAGGTGACGGTGTTCAGGCGGCTGGTGGCGGTGGCCAACGCTGCAGTGTTGGCCGTCTCCTGGCGCAGGGTGTCGGCCAGGAGCTGGCTGTTCGCCGAGAGCTGGCGACGAGTGCGCACGCGCTGCTGCTCGGTCTGGGCCAGCTTCAGCTGCGACAGCAGCGATTGCTGGGCCGCCAGGGCGTTGGCTTTCTCTGCCTGCACCTGCTGCAGGGTGCTCGCCGCCGCCTCGCGCTGGGCGGCCGCATGTGAGATCTGAGCGCGCGCGCCCTTGAGCACCTCGAGCGTTGCCGAGCCAGCTGACAGCGAGAGCTTGGCGAAGTACCCGGCCAGACCACCGGCAGCCAGCGCGACGGCAGCATTGGCCGCCGTATCGAGGTTGTCGGCCAGGCCGAGAATGGCGGTCGAGATGACCTGAGTCGATCCGGTTGCGGCATCCTGACGGCCGACGTAGGCGGTCCACTGGTTGCTGAGCACCTGCAGGCTGGAGCCCACGGTATCGGGCAGCGTCTCCGCCTCGGCACGTAGACGGCCGAGCTGGCCAGTCAGGGCGGCCAACACGCGGCCAGTTGTGAGCTGGCCAGCGTCGGCCATCGCCTTCAGCTCACCGCGGGCCACCCCCAGACCATCGGCCAGCGCCTGGGCGGCGCGCCCGCCGCTTTCGTTGATCGCGTTGAACTCTTCGCCGCGCAGCACCCCGGACGCCAGCGCCTGGGAGAGCTGCGTGATGACCGAGCTGGTCTCTTCGGCAGTGGCGCCGGAGAGCCGTAGCCCGAGCGAGATAGACTCGGTCAGGTCCAGCGCATCCTGCACCGAGCCACCGTAATCGCGCACCGACTGTGCCGAGCGCGAGAACAGATTGGCGTTGGCCTCGAACGAGGTGCGGGTCTGGTTTGAGAGTTCGAGCAGCCCTGTCTGCGCCTGCTCGAAATCCCGCTGGCTCTTGGTGGCCAACTGGATGCGTGCGTTGGTGTTCTTCCAGGCATCGGCCTGCTGGATGATGCCGCGGGCACTCTCGATCCCGGCGTAGGCGGCAAAGAACGCCACCGCCTGCTGCCGCGCCGCGCCCATGGACGCGCGCACCGCTTCGAGCTGCTGCTGGTTGCGGCGCATGGCGGCGTCCGCCCGCCGTGCGCCGGTTTCGATGGACTTGTAGTAGTCGCTGCCCATCCGCGCGGCGCGACTCATCTCGCGCTGGTACTGGCTCGAATCGGCGCTGATTCGAACGATCAGCTCACGCAGGGCTGAGGCCATTACCACTCTCCATTATTGAGACAAGCTGAAGAACAGTGACTCCAGCGCAGCGTCGTCGCCGGTGGCGCCCTCCTCGCCGCCGCCGACACCCCACTTCACCTGTAGGTCGCCGAGCTTGACCTCGGACCCCAGCGCCTGACAGATCGCCGCGGCGCTGTTGGCATGCAGGATGTCACCGCGCTGATCCCCGATCGGCGATTGCCGGTCGAAGGCGATCCAGAGCATGAGCTCCCTGGCAGTCATGCACTGGCCCAGCTCGTCGAGCGTCCGCCCGAGTCGTAGTGCCAGCGTCATAAGGAAGGTCAGCCAGGGGCTCTCGCTCAGTTTTTTTCCGCGCCTTCCAGCGGCGCGTCGGTCAGCCCGCCGAGCGCCATGGCGCGATGAAGCAAGCGCCCATGCACAGGCCCGAAGATGCTGGCCAGCTCGTCCGCGTCAGCGTCGTCGAAGATCCGTGCGCCGGTGCCGTCGTAGAGCAGGCGGACCAGGAACGTCGCATCGAGGTAGTTGCTGTCGCTCTCGGCGTTCGCGGCCAGCGTCGAGGCGTTCTCATGGGTGACGTCTTGGCCGGTCAGCTCGGCCAGCTTCTGCTGCCAGGCCACCCAGTCGGATGCCGAAGGCTCACGCACGACGACCGAGACACCGCCCCACTCGTCGACCTTGACCGTCTCATGCCGGAAGCCCGCGAGGGGTGACAGCGCCAGGCCGCGAAGATCGGGTTTCTGCTTAACCATGGATTACGCCCCCGCGCTGACTTCGGTGTACTGCGGTTTGCCTTTCACGCGCAGGGTGAAGCCGCCACTGGCGACACCGTTGACGCCGACGCTCCAGGTCTCCTGGCGCACCTGCACGAGCATCGTCGACTTGTTGCCGCTGGGGAACGTCAGCACGATGCCGCGCTTACTGTTGTCGGCATCGGCGGCACGGAGCGACATTTGACCGGTGTCGCTCGGCAGCCAGTTGCCGGACAGGGAAAGCTCCCCGGGCGACTCGAGGCCGTTATCCATTTCCTGCTCGTCGCTAAGCAGCACGGTCACCTCGACGTCCTGCTTTTGGCCGCCGGTGTAGGTGACCTCTTTCTGCGTGGTGCCAATCTCCAGCAGCGTCGCAGTGGCCATGTCTTCGAGCGTCTCGATAGCCGCGTCGGTGATGCCGATGCTGGTGCCGGCGGTGAGTTGGTACTTAGCCTTTCCTGCCATGTCGTGCCTCCTGGGCATGAAAAACCCGCCGGCGGCGGGTTGGGATTACAGCCAGATCACGGTCTCGATCGTCTGTCGATAGAGCCCGGTGTCCTGTTCGTAGCCGGGGGTGCGCTCGATGTCGCCGGGTTCAAGCGGCAGCAGCGCATCGATCACTTCATCCCGTGCGGTGATTGCCGCAGAGGGCGTCTCGGCGTAGGCATCGACCTGCACCGCGACGCGCTGGGCGCCGTGTGCCTGCAGCAGCCGCTCGGTGATGTCACTGGCCACCACGTAGACCAGATAGGGCCTGGCGGTGCCCTGTGGCGCGATCTGCGGGTAGACGCGGCCGCCCTGCAGATCCTTGAGCTGGGCGTAGATCTGCGTCTCGATCATCGTGTGAGCACCCGGTCGATGGATTCGTTGAACTTGGCGAACGCAGCGCGCGCGGCTTCTTCCTGCTTGGCGTCGAACGAGGGCCGGATGAACGGCGCCGCCGGAATCGTCGAGGTGCCGTATTCGATGAAGCGCCAGTAGAAGGCGTTACGCGGGTTGCTCGCCTTGCCCTCTTTGCGCACCTTCACGCCGGCCGTGGCCTTCGTCCGGTTGGTGACCTTGGCGGTATCGCTGACAATGTTCTTTGCCAGCTTGCCAGTGCGCTTCTTGGCGCGGCGCCGCGCCTCGTCGCGGAACACGACGGCCCCGGCCCGCGCACCTTGGCGCAGCACCCGCTCGCCTTCGGCCTTGCTCAGCAGCTGCAGCTCGGCTTCGAGATCGGGCAGCGTCGACCAGTCCATGTGGGTGGTGTTCATGGATTCACCGTTTTGCACATGAGCATGAGCTGGGTGCGGCGAGCGTCCGGCAGCGCGGATACGATCTCGTAGACCTCGCCGTTACCCGTCGGCGGCCGATGCTCGACGCGCATGGTGTCGTCGACCCCGCGGCGATAGCGCATCAGGATCTGGTAGGTCGCCTGATTCTGCTCGCCGCCCGAGGCGACGAATTCGCGCGCCGAGATGCCGGTGACCTCCGCCCAGACGGTGGCGACCTCAGCCCAGTCGGTGGTGGGCGCGCCCAGCGGGTCGCGCCCTTCGCCCTGGCGCATGAGGGTGACGCGGTGGCGTAGTCGTCCGGCTCTCATCCCACGGGCACCCTGTAGTCGTTGAGCAATCCATCGACGTAGCCGACTCGACTAACGATGGTTCCGGTCACTTCCGCCTCGCGCAGCTCGTACATGGTGTCGACGGCGATGAGAATCCATTGCCGAATCGGCACTGGCACGTCCTCGGCGGTGCCTCCGTAGCCGGCGACATAGGTCACTGTCACTTCGGCATTCTGGTCGGCGAGTACCTCGACCTCGGGAAACTCACCCAGCTCAGCGCGCCAGGCTTCGGTATCCAGCGGACCCGAGCCGACGCTCACGGAGAGCACCTCAACGGCTGGCCAGCGCCGCAATTCGATCATGCCGCCCTGCGGGCGCCCGCGCTGCTCCCAGGTCTGGGTGATCAGCGCGCGTCCGGTACGCTGCTCGGCGGAGCTGCGGGCAGAGGCGATCAGCCGCAGGATCAGCTCGTCATCATCGTCGTGCTCGACACGTGCCTGGGCCTTGGCTTCGCCCAGCGTGACCGGCTCGACGGCCGGCGGCGCAATCAGGCGGCTGCGAATCATTCGATCACCTGCTCGGATTCACGTACGCCACCGTGCGTGCTTCTGGCTGCGCGAATCGCCGCGGGGTTGGCATCAGCGACCCGCCGTTCGAGCAGCCGCTCTGCGATGCGGGCCGGTAGCGTGGGTGTCGCACCCGGTCGATAATCGACGCCGTCTACCGTCTCATCGCGCAGGATCAGCACCTCGATGAGGCGCTCGGGGTCCAGGCCCGCATCATCATCGGAACCCTCGTCTCCACTCCGCTCGCCGTCCCCGTGTTCGCTGCTTTGCTCGCTATCGGCTTGGGGCAGCGACACCTCGGATATCCCCGTCAGCTGCGACTGCTCCCCGTCGGCAGGTGTCGAGACCTCGGATTGCGCATCGGTGGCGCCACCATCGGTGGCTGAGGGTTGCTCTGATTGGTCAGGTTGCCCGGCGGTCGCTTCCTGGTCACGGGCGTCTTGTTCGGCTGCGGAATCATCGGCTTTCGCCTCCTGCGCCGGTTGTGACTTGCTTCGAGCCATGGTCGCTCTCCTACCTCCGTGAGCGCGAGGCCAAACGGCCCCACGCTGGGTGACGTTAGCTGGCCGCGTTCTGGAAGGCCTTCACCGCACCACCGACGTCCATCAGACGCCCGCCGGAGCGCATGAACGCCAGGAAGCCGACCTGACCCTTTTCGGTGTACTTGGAGTCGGTCATGCGGAAGAACTGCAACTGCATGACGTCACGGATGATGTACTTGTTGAAATCGCCGAAGAGAATCGGCTTGTTGCCGGCGCCGAGCTTGGGCATGTGCTGGTTGATGGCATAGGCATAGCCGGCCAGCGTGTCGGGCTCTTTGGTTGCCACGCCGGGCACCCAGATCGGGCGACCGTCGGCGTCCTTGAGCTTTTTCAGGTCGCGCAGGGTCTGGTCGTGGAACATCCAGCGGCAGGTGCCCATCCGATAGGCGGGGTCGACACTGTGCTCCAGGTCCACCAGATCATCGTACCCGGCGGTATCGACCTGCCCGGTCAGGGCGATCTTGCCCGCCGAAGCTCCGGTGACGATGCCATGCGGCTGCCCCGTGCCGGTACCGACCGTGAACATGCGGTTGGTGACACGCCCCAGGCGCTGCTGTAGCAGGCCGCGGATGTAGGCCTCGAGGTCGATCTCGGAGTCCTGCAGCAGCTCGAACGGGATAGCGATCGACTTGGAGCTGAACTTGTAGGTCGCATGGGGCAGCGTGCCAAAGCTGGTGTCAGCCGAGGTTACCTGCTGGTTCTCGCCAACGATCTCGCCTTCTTCGCTGGTCGCATCCGTGGTCGGCCAGTTGATCACGACACCGCTGTTGGTCTGGATGACCTGTGACACTTCGCGCATGCCGCCGAAGGCCTTGAGCGCCTGCAGCAGCTCACCGCTGAACTGATCCGGCGCCAGATAGCCACCTTCGCTGCCGGTGCCCGTGCTCATCGAGTTCTGCAGCATCCGCTGGCGCTGCTGGTGCACGTGCTGGCGCTGCTCCTCGTTCAGGTTGTCGGCACCGCCGCGCATCCAGGCGGTGAAGATCTGGCGCTCCTTGTCCTGCAGGTGGTGCGCCTCGTCTTCCGAAATGCCCTCACGGGCTGCGCGGTTCTGGGTGCGGTGCGTCTCTTCGGACTCGCGGTCCATGAGCTTCTGGTGCCGCTCGATCTCGCCATCGCAGCGGTCGATCTCACCGACCAGGTTGTCATACTGGGTCTGCTGCTCCTGGCCCCACTTGTCGCCGGGATTGGCATCGAGCAACTCGCGGGCGCTCTTGGCGGCCTTGCTGCGCTGCTCCCGCAGATCCTGAATGCTCTTGGGCATGTCTTCTCTCCTTTCGGGCACAAAAAAACCGCCCCGGGGGCGGTCGTGGTGAGGCGTGCGGGAGCCCGCTATCGCCGTTCGAGTAGCGCCAGGCGGCGTTCAGCCTGGACACGATCAAAGAGCTGTTCCGGCGGCGGCTGATCCGTGAGTGCCGCCGGCACGTTCTGGTAGGCGGCCAGATTCCACTGGGCGCGCTTGCGGTTCTGTGAGCGATCGGTCTCCAGCATCCGGTCAGCGAAACCGTGCTCGACCGCCTCGGCGGCATTGAACCAGGTCTCGGCTGCCATCCAGTCGATCAGCTGCTGCCGGTCTACCCCGGTACGCTTGGCGTAGTCGCCGATGATGCTGTCATCGACCTTACTCAGCAGTCCGATCTGGTGTTCGTGATCGCGCTTGTTGCCCAGCGTCAGCGTCCAGGCCTCGTGGATCATGTAGAAGCCGCCATCGGCGATCTCCACTTCGTCACAGGCCGCCGCGACGTAGGTTGCGGCCGATGCCGACAGGCCCTCGATGTGGCAGACCGTCCGGGCCTTGACCTGTGACAGCGCCGTCGCCATCGCGCGACCTTCGAACACATCACCACCAGGGCTGTTCATGCGTAGATGGATGGTCTCGACGCCGTCCAGGTTGCGCAGCTCGCGCACGAAGTCCTCGGCGGCGACACCGAACCACGCGCCGATGGCATCGTAGAGGTAGATCTCCGCCTCGTTGCCCTCAGCCTTGACGTGGAAGTCACGGGGTCGGTTTTGGTTGTCCAGGAAAAGCTGGAGTAGCTTCGGCATCGGCATTGGTCTGTCCCTTGGGAGTGTAGAGCGTGTCGCCGCCCTCGATCGGTGGCAGGTTCTCCTTGGCGCGCACCTCGTTGGGGGTCATGAATCCGGGGTTCTGGGTGCCGCCAAGCGCCGACTTGTAGTAGTCGGAGCGCGTCTTGGCATCGCCGCGCAGCAGCGCGTTGACGTTGAACTCGGCGAAGAGCCGGCGATCGCGCAGGATCTTGCGATTGATCTCCTGGGCGGCTCGGTTCAGGTGCTGCTGCAGGGTGTAGATGATGAAGCCCAGCCCCATCTGCTCGAGCCCACTGCCCCAGCTCGTCGTCTTGTCCATGGCACCGATCATCCATGTCGGTACGCCAAAAGCGCGGGCAATATCGACCACCTGGAACTGTCGCACCTGCATGATCTGGGCGTCTTCGGCGCTCATCGTCACTTGCTGCAACTTGGCGCCCCCGACCAGCATGCCCGGCAGGTGGGCGTTGGCGACGCCGGTGTGCCGCTTGAGCCAGTTATCGCGGATACGATCGACCTGATCCTGGGTCGGCGAGCCATCCATGGTGATCACGTGATCCGGCCGCGCCCCGTTGCTGAAGAAGCGAGCGCCGTATTCCTCGGCAGCCATGGCCAGGCCAATACCCTGCTTGGCGGCCAAGCCGATCACCGAGGGGCTAGAGATGCCATCGAAGCCGATGTTGGGAATATGCAGGACGTCATCCTGGTCCAGCCCCACATATCCCTCGTCCAGCGAGGCGTGATATCGCAGGCGGCCGTTCTTCTTCTCGATGATCGTCCGAGTGCGCGGCAGCGGCTCGATGCCGGTCAGCTCGCCTCGGCGATTGCGTTGGAGCCAGGCAAGACCGTCGCCACGCAGCAGCATCTCGGCAATGCCGTGCTCCCACATCGCCGAGGCGGTAAACAGGTCTGAGGCCTGCTGGTTCAGGTGCCACCACGCGTCGTGATCGACACGGGTCCGCCCGGTCGCCGTGCGCTCGTAGATGTGCACCGGCATGGTGGCCACCGCGCCGGCCAGCAGCCGCACGCAGGAGTAAACCGCCGTGACACGCATCGCGGTGTTGGCGTTGACCACCGGCCCAGCGGCACTGGGGTTGAGCTGGAACAGCTCCATCATGCCCTGACTGTCGCTGCTGCTGACGGTTGGGGCCCCATCGGCGGTGTTCTGGAGACCGGGATCAGGGGTGACCGTCGGCTCTTCACGCGTCGCCGCGGCAGATCGGCCGCCGGTCAGTCGGTTGAGTAGCTCGAACACGGCGTCTCCGTCGTCATAGCAGTATGAAGTCAGGCTCGGGAGCAGAACCCTCGAGCTCGGTCAGTGTCAGCGCGGTCGCCATGACGGCACCGACAATCCCGTCGACGCGGCCGGTGGACTTGGCCTTGTTGATCTTGCGATTGCCGGCTGGATCTTCCTGATAAACGGCGTTGGCGGCGCACCAGGTCAGCACCGGGTGGCCAGTGTGGCGCAACTCGCCATTGATCAGGCGCCGCTCGAACTCGTCGACGGCGGGCGACATATCCTTGAAGCCCTGGCCGACCGGCACCAGCGGCGGCAGCGTCACGCCTTCATCGGCGATCAGTGCCTGCAGGTCTTCGATGCGCCAGCGGTCGTAGCCGATGCCTTGCAGGTCATAGCGCGCGGCCACTTCAGAGAGCTGGTGCAGAACGAAGCGCTTGTTGATCGCCCGACCTGGCGTCGTGTCAAGGTGACCATCCTTGCGCCACACCAGGTACGGCACCCGGTCCTGCTCGGCCTTCTTGGCCAGCCCTTCGTCGGGCAGCCAGAACCACGGCTTCATCCGCCACACCGGGTCGGCGTCGGTCGGCTCGAAGAGCAGCACCAGCGCAGTGAGATCCTGCGTGCTCGACAGGTCGAGCCCGGCGACGCAGCGGCGGCCTTCGAGCAGCGTCTCGTCGAAGTCCTTGTCTTGGGTCGATAGCCAGGCGTCCCGGCTGATCGCCGGGTTGTCGGCCTGCACCCACTGGCAGAAGTTGAGGCGCCGCACGGTGGCCTCTTTCGAGGGCATGCCGCGCGCCTGGGTCACCTGCTCCCGCAGGTACTTGAGCCCGGGGATGCCATAGGCCAGCGAGGGGTTCGCCTTGTACCAGCACTGCTCGTCGTCGAACGGGTCATCGGTCTCGTCGAGACCGCAAACGAAGCCGAAGAACGCATCGTCCTCGAGCGCGCCGCTGGCGACCTTGTTCGCGTATTCGTGGTAGTCGCCACAGACGGTGAGCTTGTCCGTGCCGCTGTTGGTGATCATGAAGATCAGCGCCTGGTCGCGGCTCTTGGTGCCGGCGCGCATCATCTCGACGACCAGCGCCGTCTTGTGCTCGTGGATCTCGTCCAGCAGCGCAACGTGCGGGCGCGGGCCTGACTGGCCGTCGTCCGCCGCCACCGTGCGGAAGAAGCTCGACGTGCGGTGGAAGGCGAGGTTGTACTCCTTCCCCGCGGCCCCGGACTTCACCACTCGGGCGGCCAGCAGCGGCGACTGATCGACCATCGCCACGGCATCGCGGAACAGGATCTGCGCCTGGTCCTTCTTCGTCGCCGCGGCATAGACCTCGGCGCGGTTCTCGCCGTCTGCGACCAGTCCATAAAGGCCGATGCCGCCGGCCAGCGGGCTTTTGCCCGAGCCCTTGGCGGTCTCGACGTAGGCGACGCGGAAGCGACGCCACCCGTCCGCCCCCATCCAGCCAAACAGCGACCCGATGATGAACGCCTGCCACGGCAACACGGTGAACGGCTCGCCCTCAAAACGGCCACCGTTGAGGCGCAGCACATCCTCGAAGAAGCCGATAGCATGCTGGGCGTGCTCTAGGCTCCACGTCAGGCCGCGCTCGCCGCCGGTCTCAAGGTCATTGAGATGGCGCTGGCAGGCATGCCGAACCTGCGGCCCGGCGATGATATCGCCCGCGACTACCGCCTGAGCGTATGCGGTCGCCCGGTCTTCAGAGACCGTACTTGGCGGCTGTCTCCGCTTGCTCATTGGGGAAGAGGTCTCCTTGCCTGACCGTGCCGGTGCCGAGCTTGGCGCGCGCGCTGGGGTTCAAGCCGAAAGAGTTTCCCGCCGCGCGCATGCGGTCCTCGGCGCGGTTGGCGATCTGCATCCAGCCGGACATCTGCTTGTAGCCGCTGGGTGTGGTCATCAGGTGTCCACTCTCGCCCTCGGCCTGGGCCATCTTCTCGCGCGCCTGCTTCCAGTCGGCCCAGGCCTGGCAGTAGACGGCCAGCTCGCCGCGGTCGATCTTGGTCATCAGGCCCAGCGTGACCAGGTCCTGCACGATCCGCTTCCACTCCGCCTTGGCGTCCTTGGTCAGAAAGCTCGGGCACGGCGGCGCCTCGGCGTTCAGCTTCGGCGCCGAGTTATCGTGCAGGTCTTGCGACGCCTTCTTCGACGGGTTCCCACGCAGCGCGTGGACGTTGGCCGGCAACGAACGCCGGCCGGAGTTCCGGTTGCCAGCCATGTGAAATCCTCGTGGTGATACCCGGGAGCCTAGATACCCCCCTCCCATTTTTCCCGCTCTGACAAAGAGAGGTAGGCGGGCGGTCTATGGCGGCCAGGCTGTAGACTTTTGACCCACCCCCGCCCCGGCGCGATCAGGCCCAGTGGTGACCCGGGTCGACCGGCATGCCATCGGTGTCGCAGCCCGGTAGCGAGCCACCGTTCTCGATCCGCGCCTTCTCGATGTCGTGGCACGGCTTGCACAGCGACTGCCAGTTAGAGCGCCGCCAGAACAGCTTGAGGTCACCGCGATGCGGCACGATGTGGTCGACGACCGAGGCCGCAGTGACTCGCCCGCGGCGCTGGCAGAACACGCAGAGCGGATGCTCCTGCAGGAACTGCTCGCGCGCCTTGCGCCACTTGTGGCCGTAGCCCCGAGCGTTGGCGTTACCGCGCCTCTCATCGCGCATCGATCTCACTTGCCAGCCGCCCTGCCTTCGCCTGCTCCTTGGCCACCTGCCCCTGCTGCCAAGTAGCGATGCCACGCTCGGCGGTCTGGCCGGCGATGTAGCCACCGACGCCGAGAGTCATGAGATCCCACAGCGACTGGGGCAGCGGCAGCGTAAGACCGACGCCGAACATGGCGCCGAGGTACGGCGCCACCAGGTAGTTGTTGGCCACGATCGCCACGATAGTGAGCATCAAGATCGGGCGCCAGTTGCGCTGCAACCAGCTCTCGCCAGTCGCCTCGGCCAGCACGACTTGCATGCGGGCATCGAGAGACGACGAGCGTTCGGTGATCAGCGCCTTGGTCAGCTCGGCTTTGATCGCCGCGGCCTGATCTTTGTCCGTCACTGCCTTGTCGACGATATCCAAGATGGGCGAGACCACGGCGCCCAGCGCCTTGTCGATGATGCTCATTGATCCTTCCCCTCGAGTACGGTCACGCGCTCTCGCAGCGTGCGAATGTCGCTGCGGAACGAGGTCATCTCGCGCTCGGCATCCGCCCTCGGGTAATACTTGTCAGACTGGCTACGCAGATCAGCTTGGATCTGTGCCAGTTGACTCTGCACGCCGATCATCTTCTCGTCCTGCCGCGCGAATCCCTCGCGCACCTCGACGACGCTGCTGCCGAACCAGAGCAATGCAGCAACAATGACGGACAGCAGAACCGTCTGGATGTGACGTTCCATGATCGGGCGCGAACGGACAGGCATCTCCTGTTCCTCACTCATTGCGCGGCCTCGGTGTAGAGGTTGACGGCGCGCTGGGTTGATAGCGGCCCTGCGATTTGTGTTGTCAGACCCACGACTCGGCGGAACCAGCCGTAGGCGAACGCCTCTTGTGTCGGGCGTTTTCGTGTCAGCTCGCGGCAGAACGCGATGCGGCAGCCGTTGATCGCCGCGGCCAGCACGGTGACGCCCTCAGCGCCACGTGCGCGCCGGTACCCATCCAGGGCGGCCAGTGTCTTGCTGCCGACGGCGCCATCCTCGGCGACATCGGGATAGAGCCGCTGCTGATCGTTGAGCGCGTTGAGCGTCATCTGCAGCTCAAGCCCAGAGCGGCCCGGCCCGCTGTTCACCCCGTAGTCGAACAGGTAGCTGGCCAGGGTCTCGCTCACCGGCTGGATGCTCTCGAGCGCCAGGGAATCCCAGTAGCGCCGCTCGTAGATGCGAATCGCCCAGGCCAGCGGGAAGTCGCGCATGTCGCCGGTGTAGCCATCGGCGCGCGCCACCGCCTCGGTGATCCCATAGCGGGTTGGGCCGCCACGGTCGGCCGGATGATTGACATAGCCGCCCTCACGGTCGATCACCTCGGCGATCAGCCGTTGCTTGAGCGTCATCGTCATCATCTGGCCTCGATAGGGTGCCCGGCCGGAGCCGGGCGGGGCTGTCCACCACAGACAGGAGCAACTGATGACCCGAGCGCGCAAATAAAAAACCCGGCCGGGGCCGGGTGGAATGCTGAAGACGCTGCGGGCAGTAAAATTTGACGTTGGCCTATTTGTATATGCCGAGTGCCCTGGCATCAACGCCTCGGTAATGCCAGCGCCGCAATATGTAGTGAATGTTGCAGGGTCGCGGCTCAATATGTACAAGTCACGCAGAGCGGCGACGCTTGGCCTTCTCGGCCAGATGACGCTGCAGCGCCACGTGGAGTGAGTCGATGCGCTTGTAGTAGGCACGCTTGCCGATCTCCAAGCGCTCGCACTTGGCTTCGCTATACCCTCCGTCGCGGTAGTGCTCGAACGCCATCTGCCGGTGCCGGCCGCCCAGCTCACTTAATGCAACATCGGTGTCCCAAGCCAGATCGGAGAGGTCGTCATTCCAAGGTGTGCTTGAGAACTTGGGCCCATTAGTGCGAGGAGGCAGGCCGCCGAACTCAATAGCCTGGGCAAGCATCGACGCTGGTTGGCGTGTATAGGCTGGCCGGTCGAACTCATCGGCCCAGTGCTGCAGCAGTCGGTCCATCTCGTAGATCATCGGTTTGCTCCTGTGGTGATCGCCGGGCATCTGGTGGTGGCAGGTGCCCAACGCTGCTAGATCTCGTTGCTGACGTCGCGGCCTAGCTGCGCGCCGTGCTGGATGACGCCATTCCATTCGTACTGCGTGAGCCCTACCTTCGCAGCCTCCTTAACCGCCCATACCCCCTCGTCGTCTTTCCAGCGCTCAGCAATCTCGATGTAGCAGCAGCTTGAATTACTGTCGTACCACGCAGACTCGACCAGGTGCTCGACGCCTCGCTCCTTCAGTGCCACGGCAAACGCCAGTAAGTCACGCATTTCCCACGCCAGCCCATGCCGGCTAGATAGGCGAACGCCACATGCCACCAGATCCGAGTGATTCACTGTTCCCGCCTCGTAATCGGCCATCTCAGCTCTCCAATTCCAACCCTAGACAGAAATCACCCAACCCTAGACAGAACCCTAGACAAGTAAAAACCTTATAAATCAGATTATTAATATCAATTGCCTAGGGTTACTAGGGTGTCTAGGGGTACTCGCGCGTATAGGGAAATTTATAACCGCCTGTGAATAACTGCTTATAGCATTGCACACGTGCGCGCACGCGGGATAAACCCTAGACACCCTAGACAGGGGCTCATAAATCCATATAAATCAGTGTTTTGCATTGTCTATACCCTAGCAACAGACCCTAGACAGTGCCTAGACACCCTAGACAGGCTGAGCGCTACGCGGCGTCGTTGGCGGCATTGCCGCCGTAAGGCTTCACCCAGCCCCGGCATTTGTCCCAGCCGAGCGGATTCCACCCTGCATCCAGCGCGGCATCGCGGAAACTCTTCACCAGCGCTCCCAGCTTGCGCCCATCGCCGAGATCCACATCCACCGGAGGGTCGGGGAGGTAGAACATTGACCTCACACGTCGCTCATCCATGTCGTACCAGCCCATCTGCTGATCGCTCTTGGGGATCTCGCTGCTCATCAGCAACGAGAACTTGGTCTCGCTCATCGTGTGCTCGCGGTTCTTGCTGCACCACTCGAGGAATAGATCATGCACGTCCTGCGTCCGGGCCACGCCGTAGGGCACACCGAGCAAGCCACTACGCCAGGCCGCCAGGAAATTCTGCCATGCCGCGCGCGACATCTCGACCAGTCTTTGCCGTGCCCGTGTCATTGGCGGGCGCGTGCGCTCATCGAAGTCGCCAACATCGTAATTCAGCAGGTAGTGATAAAACGCCGAGACGCCCTCACCATCGAGCTCCCGCTTCAGCGCCTGGGTGGCATCTTTCGGCAGGGTCTCGTTGGGCCAGATCACCAGCATGCGGCGGTCGTTCTCACTGATCGGCCACGGCATCACCTCGTTCGAGAGGAACGCCGCGTTCATGTAGTTGGTCTGCTCCCAGCCGCTGACGAACTTCGCCTCGATGCGCATCGTTTTGCCGGTGATCATGTGCTTGATCTTGCCGACCTGGTTATAGCGCTGGTCGCGGCTCACCACCTCCTCGAACACGCCGTAGAGCTTGTTCTCCTGCCACTGGCTCCAGCTCGACTCAAGCTGCACCTGCCCTACCGTGGCCCCGTACTTACCGTAGATCTCGCCCATGATATCGGACATCAACAGGCTCTTGCCCGACCCCTCCATGGTCGAGTGCGCCAGCACCGCGGTATCCAGCTTGGCCCCCACGTTCTGCAGCGGGTACGCCAGCCAGCAGGTCAGCCAGTGCATTGCGGCCTTGTCCCCGTTGCACAGCCAATGGATCAAGTAGACGATCGACCGGCAGCTTTCCGGGGCGTCCACGGGGGTCAGCGGCAGCCCCTCGAAGGTGTTGATGTACTCGGCCGGGTCCTTGGTCATCCGTGGGTCGAACACCAGCCTATCGTGGGGAATCTGCTTGCGATCCGGCGAGTTCACCCAGAGCGAGAACGCATCGCCCAGCGCCAACTGCACCGCGCCCTTGGGCAAGCGCATGCGCAACTGGCAGTCCCAGATATCCTGGGTGCCATCGAGGAACACGTAGCGCTCCATCGGCACCATACCGACCTTGCCCGCCTCACCCTTCAGCTTGGCAGCGAGCTTGGCATCGTCGGTCTGGCGCTTGGCCTGCTCAGCGTCGATCACCTTCTTCTCGGTGGTATCCAGCCACGCCTTGGCCAGCGCACGCGTCACCAACGCTTCGAAGGCCGCCCACTTCAGGATGCGCCGGCGATGCAGATCGAAGACCTTCTTCTCGCCATCCAGCAGCGCGAACCGCCGATGGATCATCTCTGCCGACCACTCAGGGTCGCCGCCCCCTTCGCCCCCATTGTCAGGAGCCGCGGGCGGTGGCGCTTCTTCAGGCAACGGCGGCAACTCACGCTTGCGATGCTCCATGCCCAGCATCCGCGCGGCATCGCGCACTGCCTGGCGCTGATCGCCGCCGTGCTGCAGCAGGCAGAACGCGTCGAAGGGGTCGACCATATGGCCGTTGTTCAGCGGGTCCGAGGCGTGATGCGAGAACGCCGCGCCGTCGATGATCGAGATACCCGGCAACTTGGTGCTGCTATGGGGATACATCCAGCGCCGGCCACGCTTCACGTACCCATGCGCGGCCAGAAGCTGCTCAATATCGTGAGCGCGGTTGAACGCATCGATGACCGACTCACCGTCGGACGCCGGGCGCTCAGGGCGGTGGGGCCTGGGGGAGGCTTCCGGCTTCGCCCAAGGGCAAACGCTCAGGGCGTCCCGCTTGAAGACGTCCCAGTTGACCCACGCCGCCAGGATCTCATCCGGCAGCAGCGGTACCCACCCCTCCTGCGGCGGCGTGCGCCATACATAGGGATTGCCGGTCCCCGGATGGATCGACGGCGGCAACACGTCCTGCACCGCCCCCGCACGAAACTCGACCACCGTGAAGTTACCAGCCTCCTCCCGGTTGGGCCATGACAGCGCGTGCCGGGACAGCTCGACGCCGGGCGGCACCCGGAACAACAGCCGGCAGCGCTCGGGGTTACCCACCACCGTCGGATAGGCGGCGATCATCTCATCCAGATCCAGCCCCAGCAGCTCGGCCAGCACCTGGCGCGTGGCGGGCACGTCATCGACATCCAGCGAACACAGCCCGGATGTACCCAGCACCACGCCGATATTGTGGTCGCTATACTGCTCCCAGAACGCCTGGGCCATATCGGGCTTGGCCAACTGATTCTCGGGCTGCTGCCAGCCCGGCGTCCGCGGCGCCTTCTGCCCCGGCGGAATCGCCACCAGTGACATCCCCAGCTTCTCGACATAGCGACGCGCCCAACTGCTTCTCGTCACCTGAGCACTACTCACCGCCGCCCCTCCCGGCGTGTCTGGCACGCCACGCAGCGGGTCGCGTACGGCATCCGCTCACGGCGGGCCGCCGGTATCGTCTCGCCGCAGTCGGCACACTCGTCGCTCACCGGCACCGTGTGTCGGCGAGGCCCCTGCCGGGCGGCCAGGGCCTGCGCCATGCGCTCGTCGATCAGGTCGTTGGCGATATCTGCACGGTCAGCCATCACTCGTCCCCCTCGTACTGCTCCGCCGCCTTCTCGACCGCGAGCACCGCTCCTAGCAACCGACGAATCCGCAGATCGAGCTTTTTGGCCTCGACGATATCGATCACCTGATCGTCCAGGCTGTCACTCAGCGTCTCGACAGTCTCGGCGACCTCTCGGTGCAGTTGCTTGAGCGCCCCCAGCATGCCCAGCTCGGGCACCTGCTGCGTGGCTTCCTGCGGGCGGACCCAGATCGCACCGCCCGCGATCTCTCCCAGGCTATCCAGAATGCGATCATCCAGCGTCACCGAGAGCACCGCCTCGAGGTCGTCCAGGTTGGGCCGGTGTGGTTCGTGGGTGGGGCTCAGCTTGTGCTGCAGCGTGGTCGGGTTGAGGCCGTGCACAGCCGCGACAGCCTTGATACCGCCCGGGTAGTCCCGCGCGGCGTGGTAGAGAGAGAGCGAGAGAGGAAGCACCTCGGTCGCCGCGCGGTCGCGCGACGTCGGCCATTGCTTGCCCATGGCATTACTCCTGTCACTGTGCCATGCGCCGCGGGCTCGAGGTGGTGTATCATCGAGACCGTGGCGCAGGCGGATTTGCATTGGTTTGCCCGTCTGCGTTGCGAGAAAGCCCAGCATCGGTCTATCTGTGGTGGAGAACCCGATGCTGGCACCGTCGAACGGGGCTCGAGACCCGCTCGACACCAAGCCCAGCGCTGGCCGATCTGTGGTGGTGACGCCAGCGCTGGCACCTCAAGTCGCTGGTTAGGCGACTTCGTTTTCAAACCTGGGCGGAAATACAGTGTCTAGCGTGCAACGCACGCCCAGACGATTCAGCGCGTAAACGATCTCGCGGCTGTCGTCCAAAGACGGCGAGCGCAATCCCTGCTCGTAGTTGCCCACACGAGAAGTCGTCCAATCCAGTTCGGCTGCAAGGCGTCGGGCGGAGACTCCCGCCAACTTTCGATGCTCTTGAATCCTGTTCATGTCGGTTCTCTTCATAACGTTGCGGGCATTTTAGTCACGAATCGCAGACCCTGTAAACACGAAAAGTAGCATCACATTGTCGTTTCGTGTGGCATCCTTCGCTCATGGAAACCTTAGGCCAGCGAATTCAGCGCCTTCGCAAGCGCAACAACCTTACCCAAGCCAAGTTCGCCGAGGCTTGTGGCTGGGAATCGATATCTCGGGTCGGCAACTATGAGCGCGACACCCGAGAGCCCAGCCTGGACGATCTTCGCAAGATGGCCCGGGTGCTTGGCGTCTCGCTTATGGAGGTGATTGGCGAAGACGGCGATGGTACAGCGCAACCGCTCAACACGCTCGACCACCTCAGCATTGCGGCCGCTGAACCCGAATTGATCGGTAAGTTCGAGGTGCGAGAAGCCAGCAGCGCACCATCCACCTACCCGCTGCCACGCCAGTGGCTGAACTCAGGGCGCTACGACCCGCGCTTCCTGCGACTGATCTACGCTCCTGACCAAGGCATGGAGCCGACCATCCAACCTGGTGACGCCTGCATCCTAGACATTCGTCGTACGCAGCCGGTAGACCGTGGCATTTATCTGATACGCCGTGGCAACGGCGACTTGGTCACCCGCCGTCTGGTATCGCTTGTCGCGGGGGCATACCTACTTCAAGCCGACAACCCGCACAAGACCTACTTCCCCAATGAGAGCATCAACGAAGACCAGCTAGCCTACCTCCCCATCCTTGGCCGCATCATCTGGCGGGGAGGAGAATTGTGAAGAAATGACACGATAGGTGTTGACACGATAAGACGCCCTGTTTCATAGTGAATCCGTACTGCTCACCACAGGTACGGAGTCACCACCACTATGCAAACCAATGGCCGCAACCCGGGCCGGGTGTATCTGCACCCGGCCGCGGGCACCACCCCCGAGAGCATCAAGCACATTCAGCGCGAAACCGGCATGCTCGTTGTCCTCGGCGCACGCTGCGCCCGCCTGATCCCCATCGCTGCCGCCGGCAGCCGGGCGGTGATGGCATGATGGACCGCAACCAGGATCGCGCGCTGCGTAAGATCTGCCGCCAAGGCGGCAAGCTTACCCTGCCGACGACCGATGGCCCTCTGACCATTGAGGTCACGCTCAGGCAACGCACCAACCATCCCGACCGCGCCGATGCCAAGATCTCGGAGAGCCCGACGAGCTTCCTGAAGCTCAATGACTGGTCGCCCCGTGAGCTATATGCCGACCTGGCAGAGCGCATCGAGGACCAGTACCAGGTGCTGTCCGATGCCGACGATGCGCCGGAGATCCAGTCATGAGCTTGACCGACCTCACCCCACCGGCACCGGTCACGCTGACCAGCGCCGACCGCATTCTGCTCGCGCGGCTGACCGATCTGGCAGTCGACATCACCAACCAGGGCAAGCTGGTCGCCAACGCGGCTTACATGGGCTTTGCCCGCCGCGTGCATGTCTGGTGGCAGCCCGCCACCGGCGGCGAGATGCAGCAGATCGAGATTGCGCTGAGCTCCAAGCCCGAGACCGTACGCAGCGAGCTGGCGCAGGCAATCCAGACCCTGGAAGCGCTGCTGACGCAGCCGGGAGAGGCAGCATGAGCGTTAACGTACCCGCCCTGCCGTTCGAGTGCCCCTATTGCGGAACAGTGCAAAACGCCAACGTGGAAAACGACCGCTTCCAACCACTGACGTATTGCGATGTCGAGCTGGATGGCTGCAACAACCCGATAGTCCTGAGCTTGCACAGAGAAGTGAGCAGAGAAGGCATCCTCTTCCGATTTGACGTCTATCGCGTCGAATCAGTTACGGAGGTCAGCTCATGAACGCCCACGCACTACCGCCGCGGGAGGCCCCGCCCCGCTGCCTGATCGTTGGCCTGATGCCGCCGCAACTGCTCGCCGCGAGCCTCACCGGCAACCTGCTGCCGCGCACCCAGTACCCGCTGACCGTCGAGCGCGACGGCGAGGTGCTGGCGCGAGGCACTATCGAAGACACCGGCGCGGGCCTCTCCGTGCAACTGAGCAACCGCGAAGGCGCGGCGGTGCTCACGCTGCACAACGCCCTGCCGGCGGACGCCACCTGGGCGCTGGGCAAGCTGGTCCAGCGCTACACCGACTGACGGAGGCTGCCATGCGATTCGATCTGCGAACCACCGCCACCCTGCTCGGCACCGGCCGCACCACGCTGTGCCAGCAACTGCGCGAGCGGCACATCCTCGACGCCCACAACCTGCCCGCCCGCGAACACGTGCGCGCCGGCCGCTTCGTCGTCGAAGCCAAGGCGGTCGCGGTGCCGGGGCTGGGCCGCGAGCGCGCCTACGGCAAGACGCTGGTGACTGAGCGCGGCCTGACATGGCTTGCGGATCAGCTCGGCGTCACCGTCACCCGCGAGGCCGCCAACGATGCTTGAGCAACCTGCGTGGACCGATGGCGAGCACGGCACCAGCACGGTCGCGCTGCTGTTCGAGCAGTTCGGCGACGTGTTGATCCCGCTCGAGACCGTGCGCGAGCGCTACTTCCGCAACCTCTCCGAGCGCGTGCTGCGCGCAGCAATCCGCGATGGCCGCATCGATCTCCCGATCATCACGCTGGATGCCAGCCAGAAGGCACAGCCGTTCGTCTCGATCTATCACCTGGCGGTGCTGATCGAGCGCCAGGCCCACGACAGCGTGCGCCAGCTACCACCCCGGCATTGGAGCGAGTTCCGCCGCGCCGTGCCAACCACCGAGCTCACCCCAGCCGCCCAGGCGGCGGGGAGCACCGGCCCGGGCACCACCCCGGCGACAACCACCACAGCAAACCAATGAGGCACCCCATGAGCGATATCCACGGTTCCGATACCAATTTCGCCGAGCTGCTCGACGACCTCGACGGCGGCGTGTTCCACCAGAAACTGGGCCACGCCCTGTCAGCTGTCGCCCTC
Source organism: Gammaproteobacteria bacterium MFB021 (assembly GCA_000737985.1). Taxonomy (GTDB): domain Bacteria; phylum Pseudomonadota; class Gammaproteobacteria; order Pseudomonadales; family Halomonadaceae; genus Salinicola. The sequence continues at coordinate 62,947 of JNVT01000022.1, forward strand.
GGCGTCGTCCAGAACGGCAAGGCGGGCAAGGTCACCATCACGCTGGACGTGAAGCAGATCGCGACCAGCCGGCAGGTGGACGTCAGCCACAAGCTGACCTTCACCGAGCCCACCGCCAAGGGCAAACGCAGCGAGGAGAACACCACCTCGACGCCCCTCTACGTCGGCAAGAACGGCAAGCTGACGCTGTTCCCCGAGAACCAGACCAAGTTCGAATTCGACGAGAAGAGCGGCCAGCGCACCAACGCCTGACCGGGCACTGACCAGCAGCACCGGCGCCGGGCGGGCCACACCCGGCGCCAAACCCAGACCGTGGCAATCACCACAGCAAACCAATGACGAAGGACTACACAATGTTCGACGCTGAAGCTCTCGACAAACTGCAAGACTTGACCCAAGCCGCCACCATCGGCCACCCCGGCACCCACGTGCCGACCATGCTGGTGCCGCGGGGCTACGATCTCGTTTCACTCGAAAAGTACATGGAGAACCCGGGGCGCTTCCGGGGCAACTTCACGACGTCATCCATCGAAGACTATGCCGACTACGTCAATCACGAGAGCAGCTCCCGGGTGTTCGTGGATATCGAGAAGATGAAGGCCAAGGCGTTCTTCGATCTCGGCACGCATCTCGATCCCGGCCACGGCGACCACACCGCAACCCTCGCTCTCGAAAAGACCGCCGCCTATGCCGCGATGCTCGACGCCGATGGCAAGGCTTTCGCCCAGAAAGACCTGGCCCACTGGATCGAGGACTGGCACGCCAACATCGAAGGCGAGGACAGTAACGGCAACTCGCTGAGCCCGATGCAGCTCGCCGCAGCCGTGCGCAGGATCGAGATCAAGGCCAGCAGTGAGCGCACCCACGAGGAAGGCGACTGGAACAGCACCCGGTCCGGCCTCGACCAGCTCGACGCCCGCATGCACGACGCCAGCCCAGCGATCATCCGCTTCAGCTGCACGCCCTACGAAGCCCTCAGCCAGCGCACGTTCACGCTGCGCGTCTCGATCCTGACCGACGACACCAAGCCCCGGCTCAAGCTGCGCGTCAGCGGGCTCGGTGCAGACCAGGAGCTGATCGCCCAGGAGTTCAAGCACGTGCTCGGCCAGCACCTGGACGCCAGCGCCACCCTGCTGCTGGGCACCTTCGCCAAGAGCTAAGGCCCAGCGGTCAAGGATTCCTTGACGACTGACCGCCCGCCGCCGCCACCACCGGCGGCGGGCGCCACCACCAGACATGAGAGCAAACCAATGCGACTGATCGACCTACTGACCCAGCACCCGCTGCTCGACACCGAGCTACCCGTCGGCGAAATCTACCAACCGCTCGGTTTCGAGATGCACATCGAAACCCATGAGCCACCCATCGACCCCGAAGACATCGACCAGGCGGCGTTCGACCACTACTGGCGCGACCAGGAAAGCTACATCGATAGCCTCGCCTTCGCCCCGCCGGATGGCTTCGTCGAAGTCGGCCGGTACGAGAATGAAGACGCCATCGTCCTGCTCGCACTCAAGCCGCTGACGGCGCTAGCTGAGTTGTTGCTGTCGCAAGAGGAGACCGGCGAAGCCCTGGCCGCCCTCGCACGCGAACGCCGCCGACAGGTCGAGGCCGAGGGCTGGACAGCCGAGCACGATGACCAGCACGGCGATGGCAGCATGGCCGAAGCCGCCGGGTGCTACGCCCTACATGCACACGAAGAGAGTCACCGTTCACCGGCATGGTGGCCGTGGGACGACACCTGGTGGAAGCCCAGCGCGAGCGCCACCCGCGACCTCGAGAAAGCCGGCGCGCTGACCCTCGCCGAGATGGAACGCCTCGCCCGCGCCGAGCAGCGCGAAGGCGGTGCCGCATGATCATGACCTACGAAGCCTGGCGGGTCTCGTTTCAGGACGCCGAGCAAGCGGCACGCGCGGCATTCCGGCTGGCGCAGGAGCAGGCCGCCAAGATCACCCGGGCACAGGCACTTGCCGACGAGCAGCTTGTCGACCACTCAAGCCACACGGATGAAACCGGCACGCCTTGCCAAGCGGTATTGGCGGGCCGGATGACTTGGCAGCAGCCCTGGGCGCGTGCCCTGCATAACGCACTGAATGGCGCTAATGGAGGTGCCGCATGAATCATCCAGAGATGTACACCACCAGCGACCTCTGCGACCGTTACGGCCGCAGCTCGGAAACCCTAAAGCGCTGGCAGACCTCTCGCGGCTTCCCGCGCCCGGTCGTCCAGGGCGGCCACGGCGCGCAATCCCGATGGCGCCGCAGCGATATCAAGGCGTGGGAGGATCGCCAGACACAAGTCGCATGACCTGGTCATGCCACAGCCGGTAGGCCGTTGCCTGCTCATCGAGGTAGTCGTAGCGGTCATACACCTGCCAGACGCCCGGCAACACATGGCCCAGCATGATCTCGCAGATGTGCGGCTCGGCAAGCTGGGACCACCGTGTCCGGGCCGTCTTGCGCAGGTCGTACATCGACCAGTGGGCCATCTCTTCGCCCATCTGTTTGCTCGCCACCCCCATCACCGCATAGGGAAAGCTGAGCACTGAGCGATCGCTCAGCGGCACCGCCCTGGATTCGCCGCTGAACAGCCGATCAGGCAACAGCGATAGCGACATCGCCTCTCGTAGCAAAGGCGCCACCTCGGAGATAATGGGCCGCCTGAGCGCCCTGCCCGTCTTACGCCCCGTCTTGTGCCGCTCCGGCGGTATCTCCCACACCCCGGCGTCGAAGTCGAACTCCGAGCGCTGCGCGCCAACCAGCTCGCCCGGTCGGCATCCGTAGAGCAGCACCAGCTTCACGAACAGCTTGGAGCGCAGTGGCATCCGCGACCGCTCGAGGGCCTTCCACAGCAGCCACAGATCGCGATCCGTCAGCGCGCGGCCAGCCACTCGCTTGCGATTGACCTGGAGATCTTCAGCGGCCGAGATCGAGGCCAGCGGCTGCTGCTCGGTAATGCCTCGCCTGGCGCCCCACTTGAGCGCCTGCTTGGCATTGGCGAGCACTCGCTCGGCGATGCGCGGTTTTTCCGCCGCCAGGGTCTCCAGCAGCTCCATCCAGGTGCGTAGGGTGGTCTGATCGGCGGGCAGCGAGCCGATCAGCGGGAACACGTGCAGCTCGAAGCTACGCAGAATTTCGCGCGCACCGGCTTTCTGGGGCTCGCAGTAGCGCCGGTACCACTCGCGCACCAGCGCCTCGTTGGTGAACGCTTCCGAAATCGACGCCTGCTCGAGCTTCCGGGCGACTCGTGGGTCGTACCCCTGCTCCAACTGCGAACGGCGCCTCAGGGCCTCTTCGCGGGCCTGCTTGAGGCTCATCGCGGGGTAACTGCCAAGGTCCATCCGTGCCGGCTTGCCGCCGTAGCGAAAGCGCATCTGGAAGACCACCTTGCCCGCGCGCGTCACCCGCGCGCCCAGACCATCCCGATCGGCTTTCTCGACCGGCGTCTCGCGCGGCTTGCGGTGCGCGGCCTTCAGCCAGGCATCGGTGAGCGGCATGTGTACATACTCCTGGCAGTGGCGATGCTGAGGCGTCGAGTATGTACACAACTGCGTACAGATTTCTACCGCGTGGCTGCTAGTATCAGTCCGATTTAGTACGTGTCAGTTAGTGCTAGAAACGGGCGAGAGGGTAGTAACGGCGCGGGCTTGAGAGATTCAGCGGGGGTCTGTACGGGGAGGTTAGGTGTCGATATGGGCGATGATCGAGAAGTTGCGGATGTACTTGAGCTGTTCGTTGCTTGCGGCGTCTGCCATTGAGTCCTTACCAGTCGTTGTACGCGCAGAAGGTCGCGCCCCGAAGGGTTACGCATTACGCGGTTGATGACGAAATGGCGGCATTGTACCGACATGGCTGTGCCAAGGACAGCGACCGCGTGCACCGGTGCCGCGCCACACGCGACGAGCCCCGCCGGGGGCGGGGCTCGTCGGGCACATGCGCGGCTGGGGCGTCACTCTTTGCTGTCGTGAGCCTTGAGCCGCAGGGCGACGAACAGCGAGTTGCCGTCGCGTGAGATGCGCACCGGTACGGCGCGGTCACCCTTGACCTGCTTGACCGCCTTGATCAGCGCATCCGCGCTATCCACCGGCTTCTGATCGAAGCTGACGATGACGTCGCCCGGCTGGATACCGGCGGCGGCCGCCGCACCGCGCGGATCGACTCGACGCACCAGGACACCGCTGTCGACCTCGAGCTGCTGCTTCTCCTGGGCGCTCAGATCGCTGATGGCGATACCCAGCTTGGTCTGGTCGTTGGTCGACTGACCGCCGGACGAGCCATCGGCGCTCAGCGAGTCGGGCCAGTCGCCCACGGTGACGTCGATGTTGCGGGTGTCGCCGTCACGCAGGACCTTGAGCTTGATCTCCGCGCCCGGGGCGAACTTGCCGATGATACGCGGCAGCGTGGTGGAGTCGTCGACGGCATCCCCATTGACGCTCAAGATCACGTCGCCAGCCTTGAGTCCGGCTTTCTTGGCCGGGCTGTCGTCGCTGACGTCGGAGACCAGCGCGCCCTTGGTATCGTCGAGCCCGAACGACTCGGCCAGATCCTTCGACACCGGCTGGATCACCACGCCCAACCAGCCGCGGCTGACATGGCCTTCGGTGCGCAGCTGATCGGCGACGTTCATCGCCACGCTGATCGGGATAGCGAAGGAGAGCCCCATGAAGCCACCACTGCGGGTATAGATCTGGGAGTTGATGCCCACCACCTGGCCATCCAGGTTGAACAGCGGACCGCCGGAGTTGCCCGGGTTGATGGCGACGTCGGTCTGGATGAACGGCACATAGGTGTCGCTGGGCAGGGTACGGTTGATGGCACTGACGATACCCGCGGTGACCGAGTGGTCGAAACCGAACGGCGAGCCGATCGCCGCCACCCACTCGCCGACCTGAAGATCATCGGAGTTGCCGATCTTGAGCGTCGGCAGGTCCTTGGCATCGACCTTGAGCAGCGCCACATCGGTACGTGGATCGGAGCCCACCAGCTTGGCCGGCAGTTCGCGCCGATCGTTCAGGCGCACCATGATCTCGTCGGCGTTCTTGACCACATGGGCATTGGTCAGGATGTAGCCATCGGAGCGAATGATGAAGCCCGAGCCGAGCGACTTGCGCTCCTCTTCTGCCCCCGGCGCGCCGGGCATCGGTGGCATCTGGTCGCCGAAGAAGCGGCGGAAGATATCGGGAACGTCCTGCTGCCCGAAGGGATCATCGGAGGCACTGACCGTGCTGGTCGTGGAGATGTTGACCACCCCCGGCGCCGCCTGCTTGACCAGCGCGGTGAAGTCCGGCAGATCGCTGGCGCGAGCTGCCTGTGTCGACAGCAGCGCCATCATCAGCACCAGCCAGGGAGCGAACCATCTTGTCATACGTTCCATTAAACACTCCTAACACCATGAAGACTCGTCGCGAGCCATACGTTTGCGATGGCCGGCCCGGGCGAGAGATAACGCGATCACAATGAACCCCGCCCAGGGCTCGGCGCCGGCGGCCGCATGCTGCCACCCTCTTAATTGATGCGGAAAAAGCCGAAGAGTTCAACGAGATGTAAAGATTCTTTACCGCCGGGGAAGCGCACCGGGTGCCTTTCTGGACGGACGAAGACTCAGCGGCGAGAAGAACTGGTGCCAGAAGCTCAGAAACGCGCGGGGCGCGGCCGTCTTGCGACGGCCGCGCCCCGTTGATGCCCAGCGCCTCGCCTTAGCGCGTGGCGGAGGCGTCGATCGCGTGGAGCTGGCTGGCGTAGTTGCCGGAGCCGTGCAGCAACCCCAGGTCACCGTTACCTAGGGTGCGTCGCGCCAGGTAGGACTGCAGCGAAGCGCTCTGCTCCTGATCCAGACCGGCGTCGCCGCTGGCGCTGAACAGCGGCAGCATGACCTCATCACCGATGGTCATCAGCCCATGCTGTTCACCGCCGGCGCTGGCGCCTGCCATCGAGAAGATCGGCATGCCGCTGGAGGCCGGCGCGCGCATCGACGCTGGAATCACGCCGCTTTCACCGCCGCCGGTGGGCAGCGCGAAAGCGGGCTGCGCGCTCGCCGCCGGCGCGAGCGACTCACCGCTGGAAGCGATGTCGGACGGTACTGCGGCGTCGCCGCCGAAGCCGTTGTAGACCTGCACGCCGGTGATCACCATCAGCGAGACCGCCGCGGCCACCGCCGCGCCGCCCATGAAGGAGAACGAGTGGCGGCGGGACGCCGCTGGCGTCTCGGCGACCCCGGGGGCCGGCTCATCGGCGATCGCCGCCATCACGTCAGCGGAGATATCGATATCCACCACCGCATAGCGTTCGCGCTGCATCATGCTGCGCGCCAGATGGTAGCGCCGCCAGGTGTCCGCCTCGCCGGAAGCCGTCTCCATCTGCTTGAAGACGCGTCGGAGATCGAACTCGTCGCCCTCGTCGTCCATCAACGCGGAAAACGACTCACGTACCTGCTTCATAGTCACACCCTCACACTCGGCCAGTGCCTTGCCCGTGATCGCTGCTGGCAGCGTCGCCAGGCAACGACATCAGTGTCTCTTTCACACTCTATGACGCCATAGCCGCGCGACAGTTCATTTTCGATTCATGTTTATTTGCGACCCGGGTGCCTCATTCGCCGCCCATGCCTCAGCCATCGTTGGCGACGTCGCTATTACCCCGCTCCAGCAGCGGCTGGATATGCTTGTCGACCGCCTCTCGCGCGCGAAAAATGCGCGAGCGCACGGTACCCACCGGGCACTCCATGATGGTGGCGATATCCTCATAGGAGAGGCCATCGAACTCGCGCAGCGTGATCGCCGTGCGCAGATCGTCGGGCAGATTGTCGATCGCCGCGAACACCGCCGACTCGAGCTGATCGCGGGCGATCGAGGCCTCGGGGGACTCGATGTCGGAGAGCCGCCCGCTCTGATCGATCACCTCGGCGTCGGCGATATCGAGATCACTCCCCGGCGGGCGCCGCCCGCGGGAGACCAGATAGTTCTTGGCGGTATTGATGGCAATGCGGTACATCCAGGTATAGAAGGCACTTTCGGCACGGAAGCTGCCGAGGGCCCGGTAGGCCTTTATGAAAGCCTCCTGGGCCACGTCCTGGACCTCGGCGTGGTCCTGTACGTAGCGGCCGATGAGCCCCAGAATCTTGTGCTGATACTTCTTGACCAGAAGATCGAAGGCTCGGGTATCTCCTTTCTGGGCTCGCTCGACCAACTGCTGATCGGTCTCTCTGGCACCCATTCAGGCACTCCACCGGTTCATGGGCGCGGCGCATCGAAGAACAAGCGGGTGACGATCGGGGTATGACGGTGACAATACGCTCATGATTCAACCTGGAGCCGTGGGACTCGCGATTCATTGACAGGCGTGCAACTTATAACAGAACCCCGGTTTTTAACAGAAAGCCGGAGGCGACACGCAGCGAAAGCCTGCCAGTCTTGCCGTTTTGGCGCCCGCCATCAAGTCATCAGCCAGCGCAAAGCGGCCATCTGTGGCGTGCGGAAAGTTGATTTCTGCCCGTCCCAGCCGCCATAGTACGCGCTCCACACTTGGACGCGCGCCCTTCGATGGCGCCTTCTTTTTCCACCCGCGCGAGCCGTACTCCCACGCGCGCACCATCGCAGATTGCAACGGGCCCAGCATGTCGGAACAGCAGGTCAACAATCTCAACGTCCTGGCACAGGACGTTCTGATATCTCCCGAAGTGCTCAAGCAGCACATCCCGCTCAGCGACGCCGCCGAGCGCACGGTCATCGAGGGTCGCCAGACCATCCAGCGCATCCTCGATCGCGAGGATCCGCGCCTGCTGGTGGTGATCGGCCCCTGCTCGATCCACGACCCCGAGGCCGCTCGCGACTATGCCCGGCGCCTGCGTAAGCTCGCCGACGCGGTGAGCGACAGCCTCTATATCGTGATGCGCGTCTACTTCGAGAAGCCGCGCACCACGGTGGGCTGGAAGGGCCTGATCAACGACCCCCATCTCAACGACTCGTTCGAGATCGAAGAGGGGCTACATATTGCCCGCCGCCTGCTGGTGGATCTAGCCGAGATCGGCCTGCCACTGGCCACGGAAGCGCTCGACCCGATCTCGCCCCAGTATCTGCAGGACTGCATCAGCTGGTCGGCGATCGGCGCCCGCACCACCGAGTCCCAGACCCATCGCGAGATGGCCTCAGGGCTCTCCGGCCCGGTCGGTTTCAAGAACGGCACCGACGGCAGCCTGGATGTGGCGGTCAACGCGCTGCAGTCGGTGGCCAGTCCGCACAACTTCCTGGGGATCGATCAGGCCGGCAAGGTCGCGGTGATCCGTACCCGCGGCAACGCCTACGGCCATGTGGTGCTGCGCGGCGGCAACGGCAAACCCAACTACGACAGCGTCAGCGTCACCCTGGCGGAACAGGAGCTGGCCAAGGCCGGCCTCAAGGCCAACCTGATGGTCGACTGCTCCCACGCCAACTCCAACAAGGACCCGGCACTGCAGCCGCTGGTGATGGAGAACGTGACCCACCAGATCCTCGATGGCAATCGCTCGATCATCGGCCTGATGATCGAATCCAACATCGGCTGGGGGGCGCAGAAGATTCCCGCCGACCGCAGCCAGCTCGAGTATGGCGTGTCGATCACCGATGCCTGCATCGACTGGCCCACCACCGAGCGCAGCCTGACCCAGATGGCCGAGCAGCTCGCGCCGGCGCTCAAGGCGCGACTCGCGCCCGAAAGCTGAAAAGCCCGGTTCTGAAACGCCGACGCCCGCTGATCACAGCGGGCGTCGGCGTTTCAGGGTATCGAAAGCGGGTTCCAGAGCCTCGAAATCCAGAGCCTCGAAAGATGGTCTTCTGGGTAGCGAAAAGTGAACAGCGACACGCCTACTGGCGCCAGCACAGGCCGGATCAGGTCGGGGTCTCCCTGACCACCCCCTCGATTTCGCGCCGGAACGGCGGCAGCGCGTCCAACAATGCCTTGCCGTAACGTCGGGTCAGCACTCGGCGGTCGAGCAGCGAGATACGCCCGCTGTCATTCTCCTTGCGAATCAGCCGGCCGCAGGCCTGGACCAGCTTGATCGAGGCGTCCGGCACCGAGATGCGCATGAACGGATTGCCCCCCTGGCTCTCGATCCACTCCGCCAGCGTCGCCCCCACCGGATCGTCCGGTACCGAGAATGGCAGCCGCGTGATCACCACATGGGTGAGATAGCGCCCCGGCAAGTCGATCCCCTCGGCGAAGCTCGCCAGCCCGAAGATCAGGCTGCCCTGCCCCGCGTCCACCGCCTTGCGATGGCGCTCGAGCAGTTCGCGCTTGGGCAGGCGGTCCTGAGACAGCAGGCGCGACGCCCAGGGCTCACCGAGCGCCTCGGCGACGCTCTTGAGCTGCTTGCGCGACGAAAACAGCACCAGGATCGCCTCATCGTCGTCGCGCCCTTCGATGAACTGCACGATGGCGCGGTCGTGGGCCACCGGATCGCCGGGCTCCACCGCCTCGCGCGGCACGCTGAGAGTCGCGCGAGAATAATCGAACGGGCTCGGCAGGCGCTGATAGCGGTAGCGATTGGCCAGGCCGGCACGCTCCTGGAGACGCTCGAACCGGTTGAGCGCGGTCAGCGTGGCCGAGGTCACCACCGCCCCGTAGCAGGTTCCCCACAGGTGGCGCGCCAGGGTCTCGGCGGCGGAGACCGGGCTGGCCGAGAAGGTCAGCTCGGGCTCGCTGCCGAAGCGCTCGAAGGTGAGCCAGCGCGCCTGGGGCTTCTGATCCGGCGGGTCCTCGCTGGCCATGGCCTGCCACAGCGCGTGGGCATCCAGCGCGCGGCCGTGGAGCAGCGCGCTCAGCGGCAGCCAGGGTTCGGCCTGCTCGCGGGGGAGTCCGGTGGACTTGTCCGGATCCAGGCTCTCGCGCAGGATCTCGGTCATCGTCTCCAGGTCGCGTGCCAGCGCCGCGAACGGAATCACCAGCTGCTGCGCCAGCGCCACCAGCGGTGCCGGCGCACGACCGTTGACGAAGCGATGATGCCGGGTCTCGTCCCCGGCGCCCTGCTCGAGCCCGGCGATCTGATGGCCCATGGCGTAGGCCTCGCCCAGACTCGGCTCGAGCGCTGCGATGCGCTCGGGAAAGGCCGCCAGCAGACGCGCCAGCGTGGGCTGGGCGGCGAGCGCGGTATTCAGTTCGGTGAGCGACTTCTTCAGCGTGCGCAGCCAGCGCAGGGTGCCATTGACGGCGAAGCGGTGGTGGAAGTGATCCAGCGCCTTGTCCGGAAGATGGTGCCCCTCGTCGAAGATGTAGATGCACTCCTTCGGCGGCGGCAGCACCATGCCGCCACCGAGGGCCAGATCCGCCAGCACCAGATCGTGGTTGGCGACCACGATGTCGGCCTGCTCCAGATTCCGCCGCGAGCGGAAGTAGGCACAGGCGCCGAAATGACCGCAGCGACGGTTGGTGCACTGGCGATGGTCGACGGTCAGGCGGCGCCAGTCACGGTCATCGATCGCCACCGGCCAGCTGTCGCGGTCGCCCTCCCACTTGCCCGAGGCGTAGGTGTCGGCCATCTCCTGGATCAGCTGCGGGAAGTCGCCACCGGCATCGGTGGCGATGGTCTGCTCGAACAGCGACAGCGTGGGATTGGGCTCGCTGCCCTCCAGTGCCTGGTCGAGTTTGGCGACGCACAGATAGCGCCCGCGCCCCTTGGCCAGGGCGTAGTCGAAATCGAGCCCGCTATGCTCGCGCAGCCGTGGCAGATCCTGATTGAGCACCTGCTCCTGCAGCGCCACCGTCGCGGTCGCCACCACCAGCCGCTTGCCGCGCGCCTTGGCCACCGGCAACGCCGCCAGCAGATAGGCCAGCGTCTTGCCGGTGCCGGTACCCGCCTCGAGCACGCAGACGTGCTCCTGAGAGGTGCGCCGCCCCTGATCGTCGTGCTCGATCCCGGCCAGGGTGCGCGCGATCTCCGCGATCATCAGCCGCTGGCCGTAGCGCGGCGTGAGCTCAAGACCCTCGAGCGTACGTCGATAGGCGTCCTGAATCTCCTGCTTGAGCGTCTCGTCGAGCATGCGGGTTCCGGGCAGGCCGGCCTGTGTGGGGAAGGCAGGGTGACCGCTCAAGGGGATGAGCGGTCAACTCAGGGTCGCTCAGGGAAGCGCTGAATACATCGGCGAGCGAGAGGAAGCGCAAGGCGCATGGAACGCAGAAAACGAGACATAACATGAAGTTAGGCGAGTTTTCGAGTACCACGCAACGAAGCGATTCGCTCGCGCAGGCATTTATTCAGTGCTTCCTCAGACTAGCATCGACTCCGGCGGCTGCTCGCACGGGAGCTTATCCTTGATATAGGTCTCGATCTCGGGCAGCGAGAACGCGTCCTCCTCGCCGACGAAACTGATCGAGACTCCCTTGGCGCCGGCGCGACCGGTACGACCGATACGGTGTACGTAGTCTTCCGGGTCCTCGGGCAGGGTGTAGTTGACCACGTGGCTGACATCCTCGATGTGGATGCCGCGCCCGGCGACATCGGTCGCCACCAGCACCTGGATCTCACCCTCGCGGAACTTCTCGAGCGTGCTGATACGCTGATTCTGCGGCACGTCGCCGGAGAGCATCGCCACGTTGATGCCCGCCTCGCGCAGCAGCCCATCGAGCTCACGCACCAGATCGCGCCGGTTGCCGAAGACGATCACGCGCTCCATCGCCTCCTGCTTGAGCAGGTTGATCAGCAGTCGGCGCTTGTCGTCGTCGCTGACCAGGTACACGCGCTGATCGATATTGGCGGCGTTCTCGGTGGTCACCTCGATCTCGACGTGGGCCGGGTTATGGGTCCACTGCTCGGAGAGGTTGAGAATATCCGGGGTGAAGGTCGCCGAGAACAGGAAGGTCTGACGCTCTTCGCGCTTGGGCGTGTAGCGGATGATGCGCTTGACGTCGGGGATGAAACCCATCGACAGCATGCGATCCGCTTCATCGAGCACCAGCACCTCGACCTGCGAGAGATCGATGTCGCGCTTCTGCTGGAAGTCCAGCAGCCGGCCCGGCGTGGCCACCAGGATGTCCAGGTTCTTGACCAGCTGCTCGCGCTGCTTCTGGTAATCCATGCCGCCGACCACGCTCGCCACGTTGAGCGAGGTGAAGCGCGCCAGTGCCTTGGCGTCCTTCTCGATCTGCAGCGCCAGCTCGCGGGTGGGGGCGACGACCAGTGCCCGCGGCGTCCCCGGCTTCTGGCCGTCCGGCGCCTCCTCCTCGAGGAAATAGGCGAGCATCGAGATCAGAAAAGCGGCCGTCTTGCCGGTACCGGTCTGCGCCTTGCCCACCACGTCGCCGCCGAGCAGCGTGTGCATCAGCGCTTCGGCCTGGATCGGGGTGCAGTACTCGAATCCCTCGGCGTGAATGGCGCGCATCAGCGCCAGCGGCAGATCGAAATCGTGGAACCGCCAGCGGCCGGCCACGGGCGCGACCGGAAACTGATCCAGCGACCAGCCGTTGGCGTTGCGCGACTGCGATTTACGAGGCTTGCGTCGACGCCGCTTGGGTCTGCGGTTCTGTGCCGGTGCCTGGGTGTTGTCCGACTCACTCATAGTTATGACGAATGTCCGAATTCGATTGACGGTGAAGCCCGCGCGGGTATGGAGAGCCGCCGAAGCAGTGCTGGCGCTCGATCCGACACCACCGCCTGGTGCCGCCGCTGGCGGCAGGCCAAGGCCCGGCGTCGGCGCGGGCAAGCCCCTAGTGTACCAGCCTGGGTGCGTGACGTCGCCAGCCGGGCGGCGAGCCCGGCCTGTCAGCCGCGTTGGGGCCTGTTAGAATGGGTGACATGAGACGACAACGCCCCGGCACTCAGGCCGCGGGCGCCGCTAGCAAAGGCCGCGTGAATGACTCGCAGAAAGAAGACCCGCTCCCTGGCCGACAAGGTCAGCATCCGCACCGGTAAGCGCAAGGACTATCGTCGTTGGCGCCACGAGAACCCTGACGAGGTCACCTCCTCGCGCCGTTACGTGTCCAAGAAGGACCAGCAGCGCAAGGCCCAGGCCGAGCGCAAGCTGAAGCGCCAGAGCGTGGCGCCGCTGCCACTGCATAAAGCCGACAACAGCGATAAGGATACCGACTGATGCGCCTGGTCTCGTTCAACATCAACGGCATTCGCGCTCGCCTGCATCAGTTGGAGGCGCTGGTCGAGGCCCACGATCCGGACGTGATCGGGCTGCAGGAGACCAAGGTCCAGGACAGCGAGTTTCCGCGCGAGGCGGTCGAGGCGCTCGGCTATCACGTCCACATCCACGGCCAGAAGGGGCACTACGGGGTCGCGCTGATGACCAAGGCGCGCCCGGAACAGGTCCACTACGGCCTGCCCGACGACCCGGAGGACGCCCAGCGGCGACTGATCGGTGCCACGCTGACGGGCCCCGACGGCCGCCCGCTGACGGTGTGGAACGGCTACTTCCCGCAGGGCGAAAACGTCGCGCACCCGACCAAGTTCCCGCACAAGCGCGCCTTCTATGCCGGGCTCAGCGCCTTGCTCGAGGCGCGCCACGACCCCGCCGAGCGCCTGGCCATCATGGGCGACTTCAATATTTCACCTCAGGATATCGACATCGGTATCGGCGAGGAGAACCGCAAGCGCTGGCTGCGCGAAGGCAAGACCAGCTTTCAGCCGGAAGAGCGTGAATGGCTCGAGCGGCTCAAGGCGTGGGGGCTGAAGGATAGCTATCGCCTGTGTCACCCGGACAGCAGCGAGCTGTTCAGCTGGTTCGACTACCGCTCCAAGGGGTTCGATCGCGAGCCCAAGCGGGGTCTGCGTATCGATTACATCCTGGTCACCGACCCGCTGGCCGACGCCACCCGCGCCGCTGGCGTCGACTATGCGCTGCGCGGCATGGAGAAACCCTCGGATCACGCCCCGGTGTGGAGCGACTTCGCGCTCGAGTGAGCGCCTAGGGAAGCGTTGAATAAATCGCCGAACGAGATGAAGGGCAAGGCGCACGGAACGCAGACTCGAAGCAACGCGTAGAAAACGCCCGTAGGGCGGCCCGTCAGGGCAAGTTGCCGAAGGCAACGCGTCACGCGAGACATAACATGGGGTTAGGCGAGCCTTCGAGTACCGCGCAACGTAGTCATGCGCTGGGGACGCCGAGTCCGTGCAGGCATTTATGCAGGGGTTCCTAGCCTTGGCCCAGCGACACCAGCCAAGCCTGGGCCTGGCTCTCCCCTGCCGCCGCTGCCCGCTTCAACGCCCGGCGCGCCAGTTCCGGGCGCTGCAGCTGGACCGCGGCAACGCCCATCAGTAGCCAGTCGCGCCCCTGGGCAGCCTGCCTCGACGCATCACCACTCCCAGTCTTCTGGGCAGCTTCGTTCCGGTCGACTTCGTTTCCGTCGACTTCGTTTCGGTCGACTTGATTCCGGTCAACGTCGTCGGCGGGCACGATATGACCCAGGGCGTCGAGTACCACCTGCCACTCGCCCCAGGCGTAGGCGGCCTCGGCCAGTTGGCGCCAGTCCGCCGCGCTCCCGGTCCGATTGGCCAGCGCGCGCCACGCCGCCAGGGCTTTGTCATGTTCGCGCGCGGCACTCCACGCCTGCGCCTGCAGGCGTAGATTGGCCTCGGAACGTGGCAGCTCGCCGTCCGCCAGCCAGCGCGCCAGATACTCCCCCGCGCGGGCGGGCGTTCCACCGGCGATATGCAGCTCGGCCAGTTGCACCAGATCCTGCGGCCGGGTCAGCACGCCGCGACGCCAGCCGCTCTCCCAGATCGCCGCTGCGCGCCCGGGGTCGCCTGCCCGCTGCGCCAGCCCGGCCGCGCGCCGCCACACCTGCGGCGAATCGGCATCGTCACCCAGCAGTGTCAGGGCGTCATCGAAACGCCCACTGCGCTGATAGACCGTGCTGGCGAGCTGGCGCTGATCGGCATTCCAGGAGGCACTGCCCGATTCGCGCAGGCGATCGAGAGAGTTGGCTGCCGCCTGCCACTCGCCGAGGGCAGCGCGCGTTTGCACCAGCAACCAGCGCGACTCGGCGTCGCCGCCGCTGGCCTCGACCCAGCGCGTGAGCAGATCAGCCCCGCGCTCGCGCTGCCCAGCGGCGAGACGCAGCTGCGCCTCTTGACGCAGCCAGGCCAGGCGCCGTGGCGCTGGCACCTGGTCGATAGCGCGCGCCGAGGCCAGGCGCTGCGCTGCGGCAGCGGGCTCGCCCTGGCGAGCCAGGGCGCTGGCCTCGAGCTGCAGAAACAGCGCCCGGGCCCAGCGGCCGGCGGCATTGCCGCCATCGAGACGCGCCGCGGCGGCCTCGGCCCGCGACGCCACCGCGGCGTTGTCGCCCGCGGCTAACTGCTGCTGCAGCGACTCGAGCGAAGCAATCATGCTGGAACGCAAGGCCGGCCCTTCGGCCATCACCGGCGTGGTCACCAGTAACGCCAGCAGCAGGAGTGCAGCGCCATACCGGCGCTGCCGTCCCTTAACGGCGTCGGCGGCCGTAGTGACAGCCAGGGCGGGCCCCGCGGGCAGAATGACAGTCTGTGACGCGTCCATGGTCAACCTTGCAGTTTGAACTCGATACGCTGGGTGGCACGGCGCACGTCGTCCGCCGGCGGGAAGCGCCAGCGAGCTACCGCTTCCTCCACCGCGCGGTCGAACACGTTGGCCGGCTCGGCGTCGATCACCCGCAGGCTGCCGCTATCCACGCGGCCATCGGGCTGGATCACGAAGCTGACCTCGACGTAGCCCTCCAGGCCACGCCGCTGCGCCCGCACCGGGTAGGTCGGATTGACCCGACTGGTCGGCTGCAGCTGTCCCACATCCCGCGGCGCGGCCTGGGTACCCTTGGGCGTCGGCTGGGCGGCCTGCTCCTGGGCCTGGCTGGGCGCTGGTGACGGGCTAGGCTGCGGACTGGGCTCGCGCCGCGATTCAGGTTGCGGCTGAGGTTGTGGTTGCGGCTGCGGCTTGGGTCGCGGCGTCGGCCGCGCCTCGCTCAGCTCGGGCAACGAGGCGTCCAGCGTCGGCGCCGGGGTCTGCGGCTGCGCGACCTCGGGCT
>JNVT01000023.1 GCA_000737985.1 Gammaproteobacteria bacterium MFB021
ACCCATTTCTCGTTCGGCGCCATGGAGGTGAAGTCTTGCTCCAGCAGGTTGGGCGCCACTGGCAGCGAGTGTCGCGAGTTCGTCGTTGCCTTGAACTTGCGCGCCGCCTTGGCACGAAGCCCCTGGCGTCGCAGGCTGGCAGCGATGGTCTTGCGATTCACCGCCAGGCCATCGTGAACCAGGTCCGGCACCAATCTGGGGGCGCCTGAGCGCCCCTTCCGGCGCTTGAAGGCCTCGGCCACTCGCTGGTCGAGAACCGCCTGCTGGCGGCATCTCGGGGACGGTTCACCGCCACACTGTCGCCAGGCGTAGTAGCCACTGCGAGCCACCCCGAGAACTCCGCACATCCGCTGGATGCTGAATGCCTGACGATGCTGGTGGATGAAGGCGTACTTCACTTGAGGTGTTTGGCGAAGTACGCGGCCGCCTTTTTTGTGATTTCAAGCTCTTCCGACTTCTCGGCCAGTTGCCGCTTGAGCCGGGCATTCTCGTCGGCCAGTGCTTGCTCACGTGCTGAAGCGCTTTGCTGCTGTTGGGCCTTGGCTCGCCATTGGTAGAGCTGGCTGGACTGAAGGCCAAGCTCTCGGGCGGCGGCACTAATGCCAACGCGGTCAGCAAGTGCCAGCGCCTCGGCCTTATAGTCCTGAGAGTAGCGGGTACGGGTCTTCTTCATCGAAGCTGCTTGCCTTGCCATGGGTCACCTCGTCTTAGTGTACTGCCTTAACGGGGTGTCCACTGCTGCTGGGCAAGATCATACAGCTTCCGTCAGGATCACGGATAAGGTCGGGTTCGGAGACTATACGATTCGAGAGTTCCATGCCCGGCCTGTGCGGGTGTATCGAATGTCGTGCGACGACTGGGCACTGCATAACAAATTGTTGTAGTGCGCTCCGGGCCTGGCGGCCCTACACCGGACGCCTACTACGCTGCGCTCCGTAGTCGCTGCTAAACCAAAGCGTTAGACCTCATAGGAGAGGTTCTCGATGTTCAAGGAAATCGGTGGAGTTCAGATACAAACCAAGCACAGAGCGTCATGTCACTGTGGCTCGGTGGTACTGGAGTTGAGCCTTCCTAATGGCGTGGTAAATCCGCGTCGCTGTGATTGCTCCATGTGCCGACGCAGAGGCGCGATCGTTGCTTCTGTGTCTTTAAACGGCATCCGCATTCTGCAAGGCGCCGAGCATCTGAAGCTGTACCAATTCAACACGCTCACCGCTAAGCACTATTTTTGCTCGAATTGTGGCATCTATACGCATCATCAGCGCCGCTCCAACCCTAGTGAGTATGGTTATAACGTAGGCTGCCTTGAAGGCGTTAATCCTTTTGCCATCCCCGATGTTACGACCAATGACGGCGTCAATCACCCGGCGGATCGGTAAAAGGTATAACTTTCATCCTTAATTAGAGCCGATGCCGATTCGTGGTGCGACTTAATTTAGGTGTTATTTATTGAAAGAGGCGCAATTTTTACTTGCTATAATCACGCTTCGGTCGGTAACAAGGCTGGGATTGGGTCATGATGGATGGTGATGAATTGCTAATCCATTTGAGTCGGCTTGAAACTGCTTTGCATTCCAGCGAAGTGCGTAATAGTGCTGAGAAAGTAAATGCCCTGCTGGACGACTCATTTAAGGAGATTGGGTGTTCTGGTCGGCGTTTTGATAAGCAATCGGTTTTGAGTGCGTTGGCTGATGAGAAAGAATTGTCGGTAATTTGGTCGCAAGATTTCGAGCTTTCAGAACTGGGCGATGGAGTGGCAATTCTCAGCTATCGTTCCGCGAGAATGGATGATGAGGGGGCACTTTCGCGCTTCGCCTACAGGACTTCGGTATGGATCTGCGGAGAGTCTGGAAATTGGTGTCTTCGCTATCATCAAGGAACGCCAACTCGTGCCTTCGAAAAATCTTTAATCTAACGAGTCACCGTAATTGCAGCCGAAGCGCCGCCGCGCTTTGGCCGCAACTGAGCTCAGGTATTAAGCCAATGGAGGCAAATTTGGTTGTCACTGAAGCAGTTGAACTGAAATTGCTGAGCCTGGAACACACCGAGCAGCTCTTTGATTTGGTGGATGGAAGCCGGGATCACCTGCGAGAATGGTTGCCATGGGTTGATGGAACCAAAACATCGACTGACACGGAATCATTCATTAAGTCTGCGCTCCGCCAGTATGAAGCTGGCGATGGCCCCCAATACGTGGTTTTCCATGAGGGCTCAATGTGCGGGGTTTGTGGCTTCCATCTATTCGACCTGGCGAATAGGATTGGCGGGGTCGGCTACTGGCTGAGTCGGGCCTACGTCGGGAAAGGCATAATGACATCTGCCGTTAGATCTTTGGTGAAAATAGGGTTTAATGAGCACGAACTGAATCGAATTGAGATTGCCTGTGCGATGGGCAATGCGAGAAGTCGGGCGGTCCCCGAGCGCTTGGGTTTTACATTCGAAGGTGTACTCCGAGAGCGTGAGCACCTGCACGGCAGATATGTGGACCATGCCCTCTATTCGATGCTGGCATCGGAGCTGTTAGCGTTTGACAAGGCGTTGCAGCGTTCAAGTCGGTGAGTGCGGTGCCATGTGGGTGCCACCATAAAAAATCCATATGGCATTTGGTGAGTTCGACGCCAGGGGAGTCGAGCGAGCCGCTTCTGGATGTCTCGAAGAGTCGGAGACTGTCAGTCGAGATCGGAGCCAGGTTAGATCTAGCCGTTCACGCTTCTGGTCAAAGCGTTCAGGTTGTCGAAAGATGTACAGCCTCCTCTGCCGCGGGTACGGTAGGGCCTCCTTATCCCTGATCCTTTCCTGACCTGTCTGCGAGAGCGTGTCTCATGTCCCATCCTGCTGATCCCCGTCGTTTTGCCGTGGCCTACTCGTGGCGCTGGCTGGCGCTTTTGTGTCTAGTGCTGGCCCTGTCGGGCTGCGGCGTCAACAACATCCCGACCCTGGACGAGAAGGTGAAGTCGGCCTGGGCCCAGGTCGAGAACCAGTACCAGCGCCGGGCGGATCTGATCCCCAATCTGGTCGAGACGGTGAAGGGCTACGCCCAGCAGGAGAAGGAGACGCTGACCGCGGTGACCGAGGCGCGCGCCAAGGCGACCTCGATCCAGGTCGATGCCGATACCCTCAACGACCCGCAGACGCTCAAGCGCTTCGAGCAGGCCCAGAGCCAGCTGACCGGGGCGCTGAGCCGGCTGATGGCGGTCTCCGAGCGCTACCCCGAGCTCAAGTCCAACCAGAACTTCCTGGCCCTGCAGTCGCAGCTGGAAGGGACCGAGAATCGCATCGCCGTGGCGCGGCGCGACTTCATCCAGGCGGTGCAGGCCTACAACACCGAGATTCGCACCTTCCCGGGCAAGATCTGGCACAGCCTGCTCTACAGCGACATGCCGATCCGCGAGACCTTCGAGGCCACCAGCCCGAATGCCGACCAGGCACCCCAGGTCAAGTTCTGAGGTGCCGGTGGACGTTCGAGCCCGCCTTTTTCACTGCCACAGGAGCGCGCCCATGCGACACGCGATCTCGCTGACACTCGCCGTCTGGCTGGCGCTGTTCGCCGCGGTCGCGGTGGCAGCGCCGGATTTCCCCGAGCTCACCGGGCGCGTGGTGGACAACGCCAAGCTGCTCGATGCCGGCACCACGAGCCAGCTCGATGCGATGCTGAAGGCGCATGAAGAGGCCACCGGCGAGCAGGTGGTGGTGGTCACGCTGCCCGATCTGCAGGGCGAAACCATCGAGCAGTACGGCTATCAGCTGGGGCGCCACTGGGGCATCGGCCAGAAGGGCGAGGACAACGGCGCGCTGCTGATCGTGGCGATGGCCGAGCGTAAGGCGCGGATCGAGGTCGGCTACGGGCTGGAGGGCCGGCTGACCGATGCCCAGTCCTCACGGATCATCAACCAAGTGCTGCTGCCGGCGTTCAAGCAGGGCCAGTTCGCTGCCGGCATCGTCGATGCCAGCCGGGCGATCATCCAGACCCTGGGCGGCGACCCGGGAGCCCGCGCCAGCACGCCCAAGCCCCAGCGTGACGAATCGCACCACCTGGGCGGCGCCGGGATCTGGTTCGGGCTGCTGTTCTTCATCGTCATGCTGATCGTGCGTGGCGGCGGAGGCGGTGGCGGCGGAGGAACTCGCCGGCGGCGTCGGCGCCTGTTCGCGGGCGGCGTGCTGCTGGGCACCACGAT
>JNVT01000024.1 GCA_000737985.1 Gammaproteobacteria bacterium MFB021
CCCGGCGCACGTCGCTGTCGAGCCGCTCCGCCATCACCTGCAGCGCCAGCTCACGCAGCGCGGTCAGGTTACCCGGGGAGAAGTAGCGCGCCAGCGCCGCGCGGGCCTGCTCGGGGACGTACACCTTGCCCTGCTTGAGCCGCTCGATCAGCTCCTGCGGGGTAAGGTCGATCAGCGACAGGTCGCGGGCCCGGGCGATCAGCGCATCGGGCACCGTTTCGCGCATGCGCACGCCGGTGATCCGGGCGACGTCGTCGTTGAGCCGCTCGACGTGCTGGACATTGAGCGTGGTCCATACCTCGATGCCCGCATCGAGCAGCTCCTCGATATCCTGCCAGCGCCGCGCGTGGCGCCCGCCGGGAATATTGCGGTGGGCCAGCTCGTCGACCAGCAGGATCGCCGGACGCCGGGCCAGCGCTGCGTCGAGATCGAACTCCGAGTAGCCACGGCCGCGGTAGTCGCGCGTCACCGGTGGCAGTTGCTCGAGCCCGACGCACAGCTGCTCGGTCTCGGCGCGCCCGTGGGCTTCGATCACCCCCAGCACCACCTCCTCGCCGCGCTCGTGACGCTCGCGAGCGGTACGCAGCATGGCGCTGGTCTTGCCCACCCCCGGCGCGGCACCCAGAAAGATGCGTAGCGCAGCGCCATGCTGGGTGGTGGCCAACAGCGCATCCGGGTCAGGACGCGGGGGGTCTTGGGTGTGGTTCACACAGGGCTCCGACAGGGGCGGCACGGTACACCGGCAGATACCCGGCGCAGGCTCACGGCAGCGGCCGCATGGCGATGCCATCGAGGGCCAGATTGAGCGGCAGCACCGCTACCCGCGGCTGGCCAAACCCGCCGCTGTCACTATAGCGCGCCACCAGCGCGCGGACATCCGCCTCGCGCAGGCCGCGGGCGCGGGCCACCCGGGCGATCTGGATCGCCGCCGCCTGAGGGCTGATGTGCGGGTCGATCCCGGAGCCCGAGGCGGTCAGCAGATCCCCCGGTATCCGACCCGGCGCCACGCCGTCACGGGCCGTGATGCGCTTGGCATCGGCTTCGACGCGCTGACGCAGCGCCGGATTGCTCGGTGCCAGATTGGAGCCGCCGAGGGTGTCGGCGGCGTAATCCACCGCCGAGGGCCGGCCCTGGAAGTAGCGCTCGCCGGTGAACGCCTGCCCCACCAGCGTCGAGCCGAGCACCCGCCCCTCGGGGTCGGCCAACAGACTGGCGTTGGCCTGATGGGGAAACAGCCACTGCCCCAGCCCGACCACGGCCAGCGGGTAGAGCAGGCCCAGCAGCAGCGCCATGGCGAGCGTGAAACGCAGCGCCGAGCCCCAGCCGGCGCCAGCCCGGGTCGGCGCGCCGGCCGCGCCAGTCTCATCGGCCATCTTCACATCACTCATCGTCTTGTCCCTCTCGGAGCGTCTTTCACGACCTTTTCTGAGAACATCTTTCCCAAGCGGTAGAAGCAGTGGGCTAATCAAGTGCCAGGGCGTCACATCAGGGCGCCGAGTGCCAGATCGATCAGCTTGATCGCTGGGAACGGCAGCAACAGGCCGCCGACGCTGTAGATCAGCAGATTGCGCCGCAGCATGGCGCTGGCCGAGGCCGCGTGTACGCGCACACCACGCAGGGCGAACGGGATCAGCGCGGGTATCACCAGGGCGTTGAAGATGACCGCCGCCAGCACCGCCGACTGCGGCGAGTGCAGATCGAGCACGTCGAGGCTGCCCAGCGCCGGCGCGCTGGCGGCAAAGATCGCCGGCAGGATGACGAAGTACTTGGCCACGTCGTTGGCCAGCGAGAAGGTGGTCAGCGCACCGCGGGTGATCAGCAGCTGCTTGCCGATCTCCACCGCGCTGAGCAGCTTGCCGGGGTCGGAGTCGAGATCGACCATGTTGGCCGCCTCGCGCGCAGCCTGGGTGCCCGAATTCATCGCCAGGCCGAGATCGGCCTGGGCCAGCGCCGGGGCGTCGTTGGTGCCGTCGCCCATCATCGCCACCAGCCGCCCGGCGGCCTGCTCCTCGCGAATCAGCGCGAGCTTGCGCTCGGGGGTCGCCTCGGCGACGTAGTCGTCGACCCCCGCTTCGGCGGCGATCGCCGCGGCGGTGATCGGGTTGTCGCCGGTGATCATCAGCGTCTTCACGCCCATCTGGCGCAGCTGCGCGAAGCGCTCGGCGATGCCCGGCTTGATAACGTCGGAGAGCGCGATCACGCCCAGCAGGCGCGCCTCTTCGGCCACCGCCAGGGGGGTGGCACCGTGGCGCGAGATGCGCTCGACCAGCGTCTCGAAATCCTCCGGCACGCGCCCACCGGCTTTCTCTATCTGCCGGGCGATGGCGTTGGGCGCGCCCTTGCGCCAACGCCGGCCATCGGCGAAGTCGAGCCCGGAGACCCGGCTGGCGGCGCTGAACGGCACCACGTCGGCGTCTTCGACGGGCACCAGCGCCGCACCCTGCGCTCTCGCCAGCACCACGATCGAGCGGCCTTCCGGCGTGGGGTCCTCGAGCGAGCAGAGCGCGGCGACCTCGCGCAGTCGCGCCGGGTCGACCCCGTGGCAGGCGGCGAACTCGGTGGCACGGCGGTCGCCGAGCGTGATCGTGCCGGTCTTGTCGAGCAGCAGGGTGTCGATGCTGCCGGCGATCTCCACCGCCTTGCCCGACTTGGCGACCAGATTGGCCCGCATGGCGCGCTCCATCCCGGCGATACCGATGGCCGGCAAAAGCCCGCCGATGGTGGTCGGAATCAGGCATACCAGCAGCGCCACCAGCATCACCGGCGAAGTCGAGATACCCACGAACTGGGCCAGCGGTACCAGCGTGACGACGACGATCAGAAAGATCAGGGTGAGCGTCGACAGCAGCACCGAGAGCGCCAGCTCGCTGGGGGTCTTCTGGCGGCTGGCACCCTCGACCAGGGCGATCATGCGATCGAGCAGCGACTCACCGGGGTCGACGCTGACCTCGATGACCAACTCGTCGGAGAGCAGCTTGGTGCCGGCACTGACGCCGCTGTTGTCGGTGCCCGCCTCGCGCAGTACCGGCGCCGATTCACCGGTGACCGCGGATTCGTTGATCGAGCCGGCCCCGTCGACGATCTCGCCGTCGGCGGGGATCAGCTCACCGGCGACCACCCGCACGCGATCCCCCCGGCGCAGCCGCTCGGCGGCGACCATCTCCTCGCCGCTCTGGGTCAGGCGGCGTGCCTGCAACTCGCCGCGGGTGGCGCGCAGGGCACCGGCGTGGGCCTTGCCGCGCGACTCGGCCAGGGCCTCGGCGGCATTGGCGAACAGCAGCGTGGCGAGCAGGATCAGGCTGACGGCGAGGGCGAAGCCGGTACCGCTCTCGCCGCGGACGAACGTCAGCGCGGTGTAGAGCGCACACACCAGGGTGCCGATGGCGACCACCGCCATCACCGGGTTGCGCGCCAGGCTGCGCGGGTCGAGCCGGCGCAGGGCCTCGCCCATCAGCCACAGCGGTGCCGGGCGCGCGCGGCGCGCGGCAGTATCAGAGGCAAGCAGAGTCATGGGAGCTCCTCGTGATGTCCGGGCGCGGGCTCAGCCGGCCAGGCTCAACTGTTCGGCGATAGGGCCCAGCACCAGCACGGGCAGAAACCCCAGCAGATTGACGATGACGATGACCCCGGCGGTGAGCCCGACGCAGGCGCCGCTCTCCAGATCCAGGCTGCCGCGCCCCTGCGGTGCCGTGCGCTTGCCGGCCAGCCAGCCGGCGACCGCCAGCGGCACCAGCATGGGCAGGAAGCGCCCGAGCGCCAGCGCCACCACGCAGCTCAGGTTCCACCACGGCGTGGCGTCGGCGAGACCTTCGAAGCCCGAGCCGTTGTTGGCGAACGCCGAGGTGTATTCGTAGAGCACCTGGGAGAGGCCGTGATAGCCCGGGTTGCTGGTACCAGCGAGGCCGGGGAAGCTCACCGCCAGGGCGCTCAGGCCGAGTACGCTGAGCGGCTGAGCCAGGATCGCCAGCGAGATCCAGCGCATCTCACGGGTCTCCAGGGGCTTGCCGAACAGCTCCGGCGCCCGCCCCACCATCAGCGAGCCGATGAAGGCCGCCAGCATCAGGTAGAGCAGATAGCCGATCAGCCCGACGCCGATACCGCCGAAGGTGACGTTGACGAACATGTCCATCAACAGACCCAGCCCGCCGAGCGGATTGAAGCTGTCGAGCATCGCGTTGACCGAGCCGTTGGAGGTCTGGGTGGTCCAGCTACCCCACAGCGCCGAGAGGTCGCTGCCGAAGCGCAGCTCCTTGCCCTCCAGGTTGGGCCCAGCCAGCGCCAGGCCGTGGAGCGCGGTATTGGGCAGGCGTTCGGAGAACATCACCAGGGTGGTGCTCGACAGCGACAGTACCAGCATCACCCCGCCGATCCCCAGCAGGAGCCGACGGCGCCCGCTGATCATCGCCACCGCGATCAGCGAGGCCACCGGAATCAGCAGCAGGGCCACGCTCTCGACCACGTCGGCGAGCGCGGTGGGGTTCTCCAGCGGCACGCTCGAATTGGGCCCGTACCAACCTCCGCCATTGGTACCCAACTGCTTGATCGCCACCATCGCTGCCACCGGCCCGCGCGGGATCGTCTGCAGCGCGCCACCCTCGAGCATCGTCACCCGCTGGGCGCCCTGGTAGGTCGCCGGCACGCCCTGCCACACCAGCACCAGGGCGGTCACCAGCGCCAGCGGCAGCAGTACCCGGATCACGATGCGGGTCAGGTCGAGGTAGTAGTTGCCCACGCCAGCGGCCGCGCTGTCCGCGGCTGCGCGGCGGCGCAGCAGGCTGCGGGTGATCGCCAGCAGCACCGCAAGCCCGGTGGCCGGGGTCAGGAACTGCAGGGTGACGATGGCCAGGGTCTGGCTCAGGTAGGAGAGCTGGGCCTGGCCCGAGTAGTGCTGCTGATTGGTGTTGGTGGCGAACGAGACGGCCGTATGCAGTGCCGTATCCCAGTGCATGCCGGGAATGCCATCGGGATTGAGCGGCAACACCCCCTGGCCCATGAAGACGAACCAGGCCAGCACGATCAGCAGCAGGTGGAGTTTCAACACCGCGAGCAGATAGGCCGACCAGCTCATCGACGCGCGTTGGTCGACGCCGGCCAGGCGCATCAGGGCCGCCTCCAGCGGCCCGAACAGGCGATCCAGCGCGCTGGGGCGATGCGTATCCAGCGCACGGCCCATGTAGAGGCCCAGGGGTAGCGCCAGGCCGATGAGCAGCGCATAGCAGAGCGTCAACGCACTCATCTCAGAACCGCTCCGGCCGCCACAGGGCGACTCCCAGATACAGCGCAGTGGCGGCGGCGATCGCCAGCATCAGGTAGGACATGCCGAGCACTCCAGGTCAGGGGAGGCTCAGTCTCGATGCCGGCGGCGTAAAAATTCGAGATCGAAAAGCGCCGTGAGGCGTAAAGAGGGCGTAAAAATGTCCCATGTCATGGTCAAGCCGCCGCGGGCTGGGCATCATCACCCCTTCTCGTCCATGGAGACCCGCGTGCCGATTTCCCTGCTATCGCCCTTTGCCCCGGCCCTGCCTGCCGGGCGTCCTCGTCCGAAGGCTCGTCACCGCGACCGCGTGAGGCGCGCGCCCCGCCGCTGGCTGGGCGTGGCGCTGCTGGCCCTGCTCGCCGGCTGCAGCTCGCAGGCGCCGCAGCCCGGTTTCGAGCAGCCCCCGGCGAGCGTCAAGCAGCAGTTGGTCACGCTGATGCCCGCCGGCACTCACGACCGCGACGGCTGGGCCACGGACATCACCGCGGCGTTCGCGGCCCAGAACCTGCCGGCCACGCGCGAGAACCTGTGCGCCACGCTGGCGGTGATCGGCCAGGAGTCGACCTTCGACGCCGACCCGCAGGTGCCCCATCTGGGTCGTATCGCCCGCGAGGAGATCGAACGCCGTGCCGCGGCGCTGCATGTACCCGGCTTTCTGCTCGCGGCGGGGCTGAAGCTGACCTCGCCCACCGGCGAGACCTATGCCGAACGCCTCGACCAGGTGCGCAGCGAGCGCCAACTGAGCGAGCTGTACGAGGATTTCATCGACATGGCGCCGCTGGGGCGGGAGCTGTTCGGCGGTCTCAATCCGGTGCATACCGGTGGGCCGATGCAGGTCAGTGTGGCCTTCGCCGACAAGCACGCCGACAACTACCCGTACCCGATCGACGGCTCGATCCGTCACGAGGTGTTCACCCGGCGCGGCGGCGTCTACTTCGGCATCGCGCATCTGCTCGGCTACCCAGCCCACTACGCTGAGCCGATCTACCGCTTCGCCGACTACAACGCCGGCTGGTACGCCAGCCGCAATGCGGCCTTTCAGGCAGCGGTGAGCCAGCTCTCCGGCATCCCGCTGGCCCTCGACGGCGACCTGATCATTCCCGGCTCACGCCAGGCCGGACAGACCGAACTCGCGGTACGCACGCTGAAACCGCGGCTGGGCATGGATGACGGCGAGATTCGCGATGCGCTGGAGAAAGAGGATTCCCTCGATTTCGAACGCACCGCGCTCTACGAGAAAGTCCGTTCACTGGCGGAACAGCAGGAAGGTCAGCCTATTCCCTACGCGCGCCTGCCGGGGATCAAGCTCGAAAGCCCCAAGATTACCCGCAACCTGACCACCGCCTGGTTCGCCCAGCGGGTCGAAACGCGCTGGCAGCAGTGCATGAGGCGGTGATGTTCAATATTGGAAATCTGAACGGCAAGTTTCTCCAGTCGCTGGAAAGAAACCACCCAATAGCGCCTTCCAGGCTCAAGCCGAGCGATCTTCGGCGAGCCGGGTCTAGCGACATGGGTAAGGCGAACCAGACATCTGAGTGATGTCTGGTTCGCCGAACGAGCTGGCCATGGATGGCCAGCTCCGGCCTGCAAGCGGGACAGGATGTTTTAGCGAAGCAGGTCGCTAGAGGCGCGCCGGGACAGGGACGTCCTTGCGCGCCGACCCGAAGCGCTGACGAAGATCGCTCGGGGTTTCTTGAGCCTGTGGCGCGAAAAAGGGGAGCGCGAGGGGCTTGCCCCTCGCAGTCACGACGATGACAGTCGTAAAGCTCTCGTCAGTCGTAATCTCGTCTGAAGTGAATAAGCCCCGAGCGAGGGCCCGAACCTATCAAGACTTCGGTGTCTTCACCGGGCGCTGCCAGCCGGGCTTGGCGGTCTGTCGACTCCGGGCGATCGCCAGCTCGCCCTGCGCCACCTCGCGGGTGATGGTGGAGCCGGCGGCGATGGTGGCGTCGTCAGCGATCGCCAGCGGCGCGACCAGGGCGGTGTTGGAGCCGACGAAGACCCGCTCGCCGATCCGGGTGAGGTGCTTGTTGGCACCGTCGTAGTTGCAGGTGATGGTGCCGGCGCCGACGTTGGTGTCGCGGCCGATCTCGGCATCCCCCAGATAGCTGAGATGCCCCGCCTTGACGCCCTCGCCGAGGGTGGCGTTCTTGGTCTCGACGAAGTTGCCGATGTGGGCGCGGGCGCCGAGACGCGTCCCCGGGCGCAGACGCGCGAAGGGCCCGCAGTCGCTCTCCTCGCCCATCTCGGCGCCGTCGAGATGGCTGTGCGCCTTGATCACCGCCCCGCGGCGGATGACGCTGTCCTTGATCACACAGTGGGGGCCGATCACCACGTCATCCTCGAGAATGACATGACCTTCGAGGATCACCCCGACATCGATCTCGATGTCGCGCCCCACGGTGACGTCGCCGCGTAGATCGAAGCGTGCCGGATCGGCCAGGGTCACCCCGGCGGCCATCAACCGTTCGGCCTGGCGGCGCTGGAAGGCTCGCTCCAGGGTGGCGAGCTGGCGGCGCTCGTTGACCCCTTCGACCTCGATCGGCGACGCCGGCTGGGCAGCCTTGATCTCGATCCCATCGCCGGCGGCCATGGCGATGACATCGGTCAGGTAGTACTCGCCCTGGGCGTTCTCGGCGGAGAGCTCGGGCAGCCAGCGCTTGAGCTGGGCCGCGGTCATCGCCATGATCCCGGTATTGCACTCACGGATGGCGCGCTGCGCGCTGGTGGCATCCTTGTGTTCGACGATCGCCACCACCGCCTGCTTGTCGTTGCGCACGATGCGCCCGTAGCCGCTGGAGTCATCGAGAGTCACGGTCAGAAGCCCCATGTGCTGCTCGTCGACCCCCTCGAGGAGCGCCTTGAGGGTCTTGGCCTGGATCAGCGGCACGTCGCCGTAGAGCACCAGCACCTTGCCATCACCGAGGCCGTCGAGAGCCTGGGCCACGGCATGGCCGGTCCCCTTCTGCTCGGCCTGCACACAGAAGTTCAGACCGCGTCCGTCGAGGGCTTCGCGCACCGCCTCGCCGCCATGACCGACGACCACGTGCAGGCGCGCCTCTTCGAGCCCCGCCGCGGTGTCCACGACATGCTGCACCAGCGGTCTGCCCGCCAGGCGGTGCAGTACCTTGGGGGTCTTGGAACGCATGCGGGTTCCCTGGCCGGCGGCCAGAATCACGACGTCGAGTGACATGGGATCATCCTTTCCTGTTCGGTATCGGGTCGGTGCCATTATCGAGGTAACCGCACCGCATGAAAAAGGCGACTCCGGAGAGTCGCCTTTTTCGGGTCCTGCCAGCGGGGTCGGCGCCTGCGCAGGTGCGCAGGATCAGCCGCGCCCGCCCTTGCGCCGCAGCTGCTGCAGCGTACGCAGCTGGGCGGCGGCTTCGGCGAGCTCGGCGGCGGCACGCGTGTAGTCGAGCTCCGACTGCTGGTCGTTGAGCGACTGCAGCGCATGCTGGCGCGCCTGCTCGGCTTCGGCTTCGTCCAGGTCGCTGGCGCGAATGGCGGTATCCGCCAGCACCGAGACCACGTCCGGCTGGACTTCGAGGAAGCCGCCGGTGACGTAGTAGAGCTCTTCTTCGCCGCTCTCCTGGATGACGCGCACCGGACCGGGCTTGAGCTCGGTCAGAAGCGGCGCGTGACCGCGCAGGATACCCAGATCGCCAGCCACGCCGGCAGCAATGAGCTGCTCCGCGCTGCCCGAGAAGATCTCCTTCTCGGCGCTGACGATATCGCACTGAAATGTGGCCATAGCGCTATCCTCTTGTGCCAGAGGCTCCGGGGTACGATACCCCGGAACCAGGCTGACTTACTTCATGCTCTTGGCTTTCTCGACCGCTTCGTCGATGGTGCCGACCATGTAGAAAGCCTGCTCGGGCATGTCGTCGTAGTCACCGTTGAGGATGCCCTGGAAGCCACGGATGGTCTCCTTGAGCGAGACGTACTTGCCGGGCGCACCGGTGAACACCTCGGCGACGAAGAACGGCTGCGACAGGAAGCGCTGAATCTTACGCGCCCGCGATACCGCCAGCTTGTCCTCGTCGGAGAGCTCGTCCATCCCCAGGATGGCGATGATGTCCTTGAGCTCCTTGTAGCGCTGGAGCACGTTCTGCACGCCGCGCGCGGTGTCGTAGTGCTCTTCGCCGACCACCAGCGGGTCGAGCTGACGCGAGGTGGAGTCGAGCGGGTCGACGGCCGGGTAGATACCCAGCTCGGCGATCGAGCGCGACAGCGTCACGGTGGAGTCGAGGTGGGCGAAGGTGGTCGCCGGCGACGGGTCGGTCAGGTCGTCCGCGGGCACGTAGACGGCCTGCACGGAGGTGATCGAGCCGGTCTTGGTCGAGGTGATACGCTCCTGCAGGGCGCCCATCTCTTCGGCCAGGGTCGGCTGATAGCCCACCGCCGACGGCATACGACCCAGCAGGGCCGACACTTCGGTACCGGCCAGGGTGTAGCGGTAGATGTTGTCGACGAACAGCAGTACGTCGCGACCTTCGTCACGGAACTTCTCGGCGATGGTCAGGCCGGTCAGGGCCACGCGCAGACGGTTGCCCGGCGGCTCGTTCATCTGGCCGTAGACGAGTGCGACCTTGTCGAGAACGTTCGACTCCTGCATCTCGTGGTAGAAGTCGTTACCTTCACGCGTACGCTCACCGACACCGGCAAACACCGAGTAACCGCTGTGCTCGGTGGCGATGTTACGGATCAGCTCCATCATGTTGACGGTCTTGCCTACGCCGGCGCCGCCGAACAGGCCGACCTTGCCGCCCTTGGCGAACGGGCAGACCAGGTCGATGACCTTGATGCCGGTCTCGAGCAGCTCGCTCGACGCGGCCTGCTCGGCGTAGGTCGGTGCCTGACGGTGGATCGGCATGCGCTCGACGTCGGCGCTGGCGCTGCCACCGATGTCGCCGGCTTCGTCGATCGGCTCGCCGAGCACGTTCATGATACGGCCCAGCGTCTCCTTGCCCACCGGCACAGAGATCGGGGCACCGGTGTTGGCTACGTCGATGCCGCGCTGTAGACCTTCACTGGAGCCCATGACGATGGCGCGCACCACGCCGTCGCCGAGCTGCTGTTGCACTTCGAGAATGGCCTCTTTGCCCGAGACCGTCAGCGCGTCGTAGACCTTGGGGACATTGTCCCGCGGAAACTCTACGTCAACCACCGCGCCGATGATTTGTACGATACGTCCGCTCATAGTGGTTCCTCGTAAACCTGCAAATGAAACCTGTAGGCCAAGCCGTACTCGCGAGCGTCGCCCCGCGGGGCGACGTCGTCATACCGCCGCGGCACCACCGACGATTTCCGAAATTTCCTGGGTAATGGCCGCCTGACGCGCCTTGTTGTACACCAGTTGCAGATCGTCAATCAGATTGCCGGCGTTGTCGGTCGCGTTCTTCATCGCGATCATACGCGCAGCCTGTTCACAGGCCGCGTTCTCGACCACGGCCTGATACACCTGGGATTCGACGTAGCGAACCAGCAGGTGATCGAGCAGGGTCTTGGCATCCGGCTCATACAGGTAGTCCCAATTACCCTGATTCGCACCGGGACTGGGTTGTTCATCACCCTGGGTGTCGTCCTCGACCGCCTCGAGCGGCAGGAGCTGACGCACCACGGGTTTCTGGCTCATGGTGTTGACGAACTCGTTGTACACCACGTAGAGCCGATCCAGACTGCCTTCATCGAAGGCATCGAGCATCACCTTGATGCTGCCGACCAGATCCTGGACTTCCGGCGCATCGCCGAGCCCCTTCTTGGCCGCCAGCAGGTTGCCGCCACGCTTGCGGAAGAAGCCGCCGGCCTTGCTGCCGATGGCCGCGAAGTCGGCGCCGACACCCTTGTCGTGCCAGTCGCGGGCGTGGTTGACCACGGCCTTGAACAGATTGACGTTCAAGCCGCCGGCCAGGCCCCGATCACTGGAGACCACGATATAGCCCACGCGCTTGACCTCACGCTCGAGGGTATATTCGTGACGGTACTCCGGATTGGCCTTGGCGACGTGGCCGACCACCCGGCGGATCAGGTTGGCATAGGGCTGGCTGGCCGCCATGCGGTCCTGGGCCCGACGCATCTTCGACGCAGCGACCATTTCCATGGCGCTGGTGATTTTCTGCGTGTTCTTGATGCTCCCGATCTGGGATTTGATCTCTTTTGCAGCTGCCATCGCGGATCACCTGATTCCTGCCGCTCAGCTGGGCGAGGCGGCCCGCTCCCGGAGGAGGCGGGCCGCACCGCTTACCAGGTCTGAGTGGACTTGAACGACTCGAGACCCGACTTGAGACCCTTCTGGATCTCGTCGTCGTAGCCGCCGCTTGAGTTGATCTTGTCGAGCAGGTCGGCGTGCTCGGACTTCATGTAGTCCTGCAGGGCACGCTCGAAATCGAGGACCTTGTCGACCGCGACATCGTCCAGATAGCCTTCGTTGGCGGCGTACAGCGTCAGCGCCATCTGAGCCACGGACATCGGCGAGTACTGCTTCTGCTTCATCAGCTCGGTGACACGCTGACCGTGCTCGAGCTGCTTGCGGGTCGCCTCGTCGAGGTCGGACGCGAACTGCGAGAACGCTGCCAGCTCACGGTACTGAGCCAGCGCCAGACGCACACCACCGCCGAGCTTCTTGATGATCTTGGTCTGGGCCGAACCACCCACACGGGAGACCGAGAGACCGGCGTTGATGGCCGGACGGATACCCGAGTTGAACAGGCCGGTCTCGAGGAAGATCTGACCGTCGGTGATCGAGATCACGTTGGTGGGAACGAACGCCGAGACGTCGCCACCCTGGGTCTCGATGATCGGCAGCGCGGTCAGCGAGCCGGTCTTGCCCTTCACTTCACCGTTGGTGAACTTCTCGACGTACTCGGCGTTGACGCGCGCAGCGCGCTCGAGCAGACGCGAGTGGAGGTAGAAGACGTCACCCGGATAGGCTTCACGGCCCGGCGGACGGCGCAGCAGCAGCGAGATCTGACGGTAGGCGACGGCCTGCTTGGAGAGGTCGTCGTAGACGATCAGCGCATCTTCGCCACGGTCGCGGAAGTACTCGCCCATGGTGCAGCCGGCGTAGGGCGCCAGGTACTGCATGGCGGCCGGATCGGCGGCGCCGGCGGCGACCACGATGGTGTGGTCCATGGCGCCGTGCTCTTCGAGCTTGCGCACCACGTTGGCGATGGTCGACTGCTTCTGACCGATCGCGACGTAGATACAGGTGACCCCGGTGCCCTTCTGGTTGATGATCGTGTCGATCGCCACCGCGGACTTACCGATCTGACGGTCACCGATGATCAGCTCACGCTGACCGCGGCCGATCGGCACCATGGCGTCGATCGACTTGAGGCCGGTCTGTACCGGCTGGTCGACCGACTGACGGGTGATGACGCCCGGAGCGACCTTCTCGATCGCGTCGGTCTGGGTGGTCTCGATGTCGCCCTTGCCGTCGATCGGGTTACCCAGCGCATCGACCACGCGGCCGACCAGCTCCGGACCCACCGGCACTTCGAGGATACGACCGGTGCACTGCGCGGTCATGCCCTCTTCGAGCTCGAGGTAGTCACCCAGGACCACGGCGCCGACGCTGTCGCGCTCGAGGTTGAGCGCCATGCCGTAGACGCCACCGGGGAATTCGATCATTTCGCCGAGCATCGCATCGGCCAGGCCGTGGATGCGGACGATGCCGTCAGCGACGCTGACGACGGTGCCCTGATTACGGGCTTCGGAGGCGACATCCAGCTTGTCGATACGCTGTTTGATGATGTCGCTGATCTCGGAAGGATTCAGTTGCTGCATGCCATGTCCCTCGAACTCAAGCGGTGAGCGCTTCGCGCAGACGCTGCAATCGACCGCGTACCGACCCGTCGATGACGGTGTCGCCGGTACGCAGGATCACGCCGCCCAACAGCTCGCGGTCCACCTGAGTGGTAATGGAGATTTCACGATTCAGACGCTTCTTCAGAGCCTCGGCGAGGACGTTCTGCTGCGCCTCGTCCAGGTCGAAGGCGGAGACGATGGTGACGTCGACCCGCTTCTCTTCCTGGGCGCGCAGCGCCTCGAACTCCTCGAAGATGTCGGGCAGTGCAGCCAGACGCCCTTTCTCGCCGACGAGGTGCAGAAAATTCTGCACGCTCGTGTCGTCCAGGTCGTCGCCGCACACTTCCAGCAGCAGCCGGGTCTTGTCCGCGGCGGTCAGCCGCGGGTTGCCCAGCACACGCTCGCCCACATCCGCGTTCCCGGCCACCTGCGCGGCCAGGGCAAGACTCTGAGACCACGCTTGAAGCGCCTGCTTGTCGCGCGCGAACTCGAACGCCGCCTTGGCGTAGGGTCGTGCAACGGTTTCGCTAGACGTTTGAGCCATGGTGCGCCTCCTTAGAGCTCGGCAGCGAGCTTGTCGACGAGTTCACGATGCTTCGACTCGTCGATGGAGGATTCCAGGATGCGCTCGGCGCCGGCCACGGCCAGCAGCGCCACCTGGGCACGCAGCTCTTCCTTCGCGCGATTGATCTCCTGATCGATTTCGCTGCGAGCGCTTGCAATGATGCGCTCGCCTTCCGCCCGCGCGTTGTCACGGGCCTCTTCGACGATCTGATTGGCCCGCTTGTTGGCCTGTTCGAGGATCTGCTGCGCCTGCTCCTTGCTCTCCTTGAGCGTCTCTTCGGCTTTTTCCTGAGCCACTTCGAGATCGCGGGTAGCACGGCTGGCCGCATCCAGACCGTCGGCGATCTTCTTCTGTCGTTCCTGCAGCGCCTGCATGACCGGCGGCCATACATACTTCATGCAGAACCAGACGAAGACCGCAAAGGCAATGGCCTGACCAATCAGTGTAAGGTTCAGATTCACGCCAGCACCTCTCGCGTCACAAGTTTGGGGTTAAGGTCACCGCGGCCACGCGGGCCGTAGACGGCGACGTTAACCGACAAACGGGTTGGCGAAGGTGAAGAACAGAGCGATACCCACGCCGATCATGGTCACGGCGTCGAGCAGACCAGCGACGATGAACATCTTGACCTGCAGCTGCGGGATCATCTCCGGCTGACGCGCGGCGCCTTCCAGGAACTTGCCACCCAGAATACCGAAACCGATGGCGGTACCCAGTGCGCCGAGGCCGATCAGCAGAGAAACGGCAATCGCGGTCATGCCCAGAACTTGTGCTTCCATGGTTGTCTCCAGTTTTCAGTCAGTCTTGCAGTCGAGTTTACGGGTTAGGGGTTGAAGGAAACGCGTCTCAATGCTGCTCTTCGGTCGCCATGCTGAGATAGACGATGGTGAGCATCATGAAGATGAAGGCCTGCAGCGTGATGATCAGGATGTGGAACACCGCCCACGGGAAGTGCAGCGGCAGCTGCCACAGTCCGATCATCGCGATCAGGATGAAGATCAACTCACCGGCGTAGAGGTTACCGAAGAGTCGCAACGCCAGAGAGACCGGTTTGGCCAGAAGGGTAACGAGCTCAAGCAGAAGATTGACCGGAATCAACAGGATCTGGGCGAATTTGTTGGGCGTGTTGAACGGATGCAGGGTCAGCTCGGCGAGGAAGCCGGAGAGGCCCTTGGTACGAATCGAATAGAAAATGATCAGCGCGAAGACCGACAGCGACATGCCGAAGGTGGCGTTGACGTCGGTGGTCGGCACGACCTTGAAGTAGACGTGCGCCGGATCGGCACCGAACCAGGCACCGACCTTCTGGGCCAGCATCGGCAGGAAGTCCACCGGCACCAGGTCCATCAGGTTCATCAAGAAGATCCAGCAGAAGATGGTCAGCGCCAGCGGGGCGACCAGTTTGCTCTTGCCGTGGAAGGTCTCGCGCACCGACCCGTCGACGAACTCGACCATCATCTCGACGAAGTTCTGCAGCCCGGTGGGCACACCGGTAGAGGCGCGCTTGGCGACCAGGCGGAACAGATAGAGGAACAGCACCCCCAACCCGATGGACCACCCCATGGTGTCGACATGGATCGCCCAGAAGCCCATTTCACGGGCCTCTGCGGCAGAGTGCGCCAGCGACCAGCCATGCTCCGGATGCAGACCGAAGGTCATGTTCTGCAGGTGGTGCTGAATGTACTCCGTACTCGTCGGGTTGTTGCCAGCCATGGTTCAGCCTCGAGATTGAATGTGTGACGGACGGCGCAGCAGCCAGGGCCCCAGCCACTGCAGCAGCAGCGTCAGCACATAAGCGCCAAAGAAGAAAGCGGGGTTTGAGGGGGGCACGGCCACGAACACCAGCGTGAACAGTGCCGCCGTCAAACCGAACTTGCCGGCCTCGGCGTGGTAGAAGCTCTTGACGATGTATCGCGCCTGCCCCGCTCCCTGGTAGCGGAAGGCGCGCCAAGCGAAGAAGGCACTGGGCACGGCCGCGACGAGCCCACCGCACAAAAGCGATAGCGCCACGCCCTGCCCCAGGACGCCCCAGGCGATCAGGGCCATGCCCATCACGCCGCCGAACTGCACGAGAATCATCGCCGCGATGCGCGGTCTAGGAAGCCTGGCCGGTGCCCTTGGTTGCATGGCGTCGGTCTCGCCGTTGATTCTGAATGCGTATTTTGTCGTCGTTGCGTTCGGCGTGCGCCTGGCAAACCTCGGCGGATTATAGAGAAGCGGCCATGCCGCATCAACCGAACCTGCACCGATCTGAAGCGTCCTGCGCGAAAAACGATCACGAAAAGTGCGCAAATTCCATTATCGCGCTAAACGTTTTCGCCCCGAAGCGCTCCGCCATCGGGTTGGGCTCAGCGAATGTGCCCGAGAATGCCGTCGAGCTCGTCGAGGCTGGTGTAGCGAATGGTGACCCGCCCCTTGCCCGAGGCGTTGTGATGAATCTTGACCGGCGCACCGAGCAGGTCGGCGAGGCGATTCTCGAGCCGCCCCACGTCCGCCGGCGGGCGCTTGTCGTCGGGCTTCTTGCGCCCCTCGGCGATCTGCTTCACCAGCGCCTCGGTCTGACGCACGGTGAGCTCCCGCGACACCACCTCGTGGGCGGCCTGGCGCTGCTTGGCGGCGGATAGGCTGAGCAGCGCGCGGGCGTGGCCCATGTCGAGATCGCCACGCTCGAGCAGCGTCTGCACGTGCGGGTCCAGCGCCAGCAGGCGCAGCAGGTTGGCGACCTGGGCGCGCGAGCGGCCGACCGCATCGGCGACCTGCTGCTGGGTCAGCTCGAACTCGTCGAGCAGACGCTTGAGCGCCATCGCCTCCTCGACCGGATTGAGATTCTCGCGCTGGATGTTCTCGATCAGCGCCAGCGCCAGCGCGACCTCGTCGCTGACCTCGCGAATCACCGCCGGGATGGTCTCCAGCTCGGCCAGCTGAGAGGCGCGCCAGCGGCGTTCGCCGGCGATGATCTCGTAGCGCTCGGCGCCGATCTGACGCACCACGATCGGCTGCATCACGCCCTGGGCACGGATCGAATCGGCCAGCTCTTCGAGCGCTTCCGGCTGGATATCGCGGCGCGGCTGGTACTTGCCACGGCTGAGCTGACGC
>JNVT01000025.1 GCA_000737985.1 Gammaproteobacteria bacterium MFB021
TTGCCGCTGGCCGCCGAGGCCGGGGCGCCGCACGAGCTGGTGGCGGCGGCACGCACCCGGCGCGAGGGTTACCGCCCGCCGGCGCACTGGGAGTGGGTTGCCAGGATTCGCGCCGCCGTCGACATACCAGTGGTGGTCAATGGCGATATCTGGACGCTCGAAGCGTACTGGCAGGCGCGGACGCTCTCCGGCTGCACCGACGTCATGCTCGGCCGCGGCATGCTCGCCGACCCCTGGCTGGCGCGCCGCATCCGCCACTGGCAGGCGAGCGGCGGCGAGCGCCTGGCGACGACCCCCTGGGCGGCCCGCGCCGAGGTGCTGTGCCGCTACGCCGCGCGCAAGC
>JNVT01000026.1 GCA_000737985.1 Gammaproteobacteria bacterium MFB021
TCGAACCAGGCGCTCAGCGCGCGCGACAAGGGGGGCGGCAAGCCGCCGCGCGCGGCGGGCGCCTCGGTGTGGCGCTGGGCGCTGCGCAGCGCTTCTTCCAGCGGCCGCGTCGCGACCCAGGCCGGTAGCACCCGGTCGTGGCGGGCATGGCGGTGGCAGATCTGACGCGCCAGGGCAACGCGAATGTGATCGGCGAGCCGGGCGGCGTTGGTCTCTTGTCCCCCGTTGGCCACCATCGCCTCCAGAATGGCGCGCAGGGCGCGCACCGGAACGCCCTCGCTGACCAGCCGGCGCAGGATGTCGGCCATCTTCTGCAGTGACACCACGCGCACGGCTTCATTGACCAGCTCGGCGTAGTGGCTCTCCATCTCGGAGAGCATCGTGCGCGCCTCCTGAATGCCCAGGAACTCGCCGGCATAGCGCGCGAACACCGATTCGAGGCAGCGCGCCAGCACCTGCGCCGGAGTGAGGTAGCGGATACCGGCGGCGTCGAGGGCGTCCGTGCCGGTATCGGCGAGCCACTGCCACTGCCCACGCCCCACCAGCGCCGGCCGCGGCGTGGCGGTGAGCTCGACCACCGCGAGCAGACCGGGGTCGTCATCGAGCAGCAGCGCCGCCGACGGCAGTTCGCCGGCGAGCACCGGGACATCATCCAGCTCGATGGTGAAGCGCCCGGCTTCCAGCGTGGGTTCGATGCGCAGCCCCGGCGCGGGCAGGGCGATTCCCAGGTCACGCTCGACGCGCTGGGTGGCGTGCTGTAGCGCCTCGCGCAGCAGGGCGAGCGGCAAGGTGTCGGCCAGCGGGGCACTCAGCCCAAGCATGACGCGATGCTGGCGCGGATCGTCATCGGCCATGGCGAACGCCGCGGATTGGCCCTCCGTCTGCGGCGACTGGGCCGCGGCGGGGTCGGCGACCGCGGAGGCCGCGCCGGTCGACGGGGCATGGCTGGAGAGATCGCTGGTGGACAGGGCATGGGGGGAGGCGGCGTCGGCGGATGGCGCCTCGCTGGCTGCCGTGCGCCGCTGACGCCGGCGCAGATAGAACGCTGCGCCACCGAGCAGGGCGGCGAGGGCGAGAAACACCCCGGTGGCGAAACCGGGTACGAACGCGGCGCAGAAGAGCACAGCGGCGGTCAGCCCCAGCGCCTTGGCGTTGCTGCCGAGCTGGCCGACGATCTCGCTGCCCAGATCGCTGGCGTTGTCGGAGCTGACGCGGGTTACCACGGTGCCGGCACCGATCGAGATCAACAGCGCCGGAATCTGCGCGATCAGACCGTCGCCGACGGTGAGCAGCGAGTAGGTTTCGACGGCATCGTTGAAGGCCATGTCGTGCTGCAGCATGCCGATCAGCAAGCCCCCGATCAGGTTGACGAAGAGGATCACCAGACCGGCGATGGCATCGCCCTTGACGAACTTCATGGCGCCATCCATCGCGCCGTAGAGCTGGCTTTCACTCTCCAGGCGCGAGCGCCGCCGGCGCGCTTCCTGGGTGTCGATATCGCCGTTGCGCAGATCGTTGTCGATGCTCATCTGCTTGCCGGGCATGGCATCGAGGGTGAAGCGCGCGGCGACCTCGGCCACCCGCTCCGACCCCTTGGTAATCACCAGGAACTGCGCCACGGTGATGATCAGAAACACCACCATGCCGATGACCACTTCACCGGCGATGACGAAGTTGCCGAAGGCGGCGACGATCTGGCCGGCATCGGCGTCGAGCAGAATCAGCCGCGTGGTGGTGATCGACAGCGCCAGGCGGAAGAGCGTGGCGAGCAGGATGATCGGTGGCAGCGAGGAGAACTCCACCGGGTGGGAGATATAGAAGGCGACCACCAGGACCAGCAGGCTGAAGCCGATGTTGATGCCGATCAGCGCGTCGACCAGGGCGGTGGGCAGCGGAATGATCATCATCACCACGGCCAGCACCATGAAGGCGGCGATGATCACGTCGCTGCGCTGGGCGGCGCGCTGGGCCAGGCGGTTAAGCCGCGCGAGCAGGGGCATCATGCCTCACCTCCGGCATCGATATGCGGTGTCGTCCTGTCGGCGCTCGCCCGGCGGGCGAGATAGTCGCGGTAGCTCCGCCGTGCCAGCTCGGGGGCGCCCACGAGGGTCTGGGCCCGCCCTTTCAGCAGCGCCAGCGCGGGGTCGGCAGCCTCTCCGGCCTGGGCTTCGAGCCGCTCGATCGTGTGCAGCGCGCGCTGCCCCTGGCCGCTGGCCAGGAACCCTTGGCACAGCGCATGCAGCAGGCCGCCGTGGTCCGGGGCCAGGCGCTGGGCGATGAGTAACAGCACCAGCCCGCGCTGGGTCTGGCCGCTCTGCAGATAGAGATGGCCGATGAGATGGAGCAGATCGGCGGCGTCGCGATCGTCGCGCTGGCTCATGCGCTCTCCTCTGGGGTGTCGCCATTGCTTGCGTGCTCGCCGGCGAGCGGCGCGTTGAGGCGGCTCTCCCACGCCTGCCGCCAGGCGATCTCTTCGCCGAGGATCGTCGCGGCGTCGGCCAGGGTGGCGGCGTCGGCGTCGAGGCGTGGCAGGACGCTGTCGACGACGTGCTGGAGCAGATCGAGGCTGCGCGCGGGCGAGAAGCTGGCCGGATCGCTGGGCGCCGGGCTGGCCAGGGCTGCCAGCCGCTGGCGTAGTGCCGGGCGCTGCCCGCGTCGCTGCTGAGCGAAATCGACCGCGTGGGTGAAGTCACCATCGACCGGCGTCTGACGCCCACGCGGTGCCGGCTCCTCCGACACGCCGGGGGCGAGGCGCTGGCCCGCGTTGGGTATCTCCCGTTCGCCGATTCTCATGACGTCGTCCCCATCGCGCTGTGGCTACAGCGTCAGCGCGTACTGCTCGTCGCCATGGCGGAGCAGGACGCGCTGGGCGTCGATGGAGGAGACGACCCAGCCCGAGGGCAGGGCCGCGCCGGGATAGAGCCGCTTGCCGCGGTGATCGATCAGATAGGGGTTGTCACCCAGCCACACGGCGCTGAGCCGAAGGTCGGGTGGGCTGGTGGCGGGCTGCGGCGTCACCGTGTTGAGCAGCACGTGGCGGCTGCCGAAGTGTTGATCGAACCAGCGCTGCGTCTCCGCCCAGGCCGTGCGCTGCGCCGGCGTGTAATGCCCGGTGACGCTCAGATAGCGATCGCGCTGGCTGAGCGTGATGGTATTCAGCCCGGCCGCGGCGAGATGCGCGCGCAGCGCCTGCGCAGGCGACGAGGCAGCGTTCTCGGCCAGTTGCCGGGCGCCGGCAATGGCCTGTGCGTCGATGGGGGCGTTGGCGCTTGCGGGCTCGGCGTGTGGTGCGGCGCTGCCGATGTCGGCCCCGGCCTGGTTGACGTCGATGAACTCGTAAAGCCCCAGCACGCCCAGCGTGACGAGGAGTGCGGTCACGGGAGCGGCACGGTTGAGCGAGCGTCTGACGCGCGGCGGAAACGCCGGCAGGCGCGGCAGGGCGCTCAGCAGCGACGGTGTGGCGGGGCGCGTCAGCGTCAGCGCCACATCGCCGAGATGCAGCGTCGCTGGCGCGCTGCAGCGCAGCCCGCTTCCCTGCGGCAAGCGCTGGCCGTTGACGATGATATCGCCGCCCACGGCTTCGACCGCCAGCTGGCGGCCGTGAAACCTGAGCACCAGGTGCTCGGGCGCCAGCCCGGCATCGCCGAGCCAGACATCGGCGTTGTCGGCGCTGCCGATACGGCAGACCGGCTCGCGCAGCGCGATGACGGCACCGCGGTGCAGGCCGGTGGTGACTGTCAGCGTCATGACGGCATCTGCCGTCGAGGCGCTGTCGGAGGAGTCGACGGTGCTCATACGCAATCTCGCGCGAGGTACGAGAAAGGCGGCGTTCGCGGGCGGTCAGGCTGATCGTGCCAAGGCGTGACCGAAAATCCCCACGAGCGGCCATTGATCGGCATCATCCGGCACCCGGAAACCCGCCGTTGGAGCGCCGGGGCGCCGCGGGTACGCCAGTGACAGGATACGGCTGGCTGACGAGAGAGACCTGCGGCAGGGGCCGGATGGGGGCGCGGGCCGTAGCGGGCCCGCGACAGACCGATATCAGTTCTGCGGGCGCTGTTTGGTCGCGTCCAGCATGGTCTTCTTCTCGGTCGTGACCTTGGTGATTTCTGCCGATTTTTCGATGGCCTGATCGAAAACAGCTTTCAGCTGGCCGATCGCGGAATCGGCGCTGTCGTTGGACGTGCTCGGATTGATAGAGGGGACATCTGCCATGTCATGACTCCTGATAATCATCGGGTTGAGACATACATCAGCGTCGGAAGTCTATCGGTCAGGGCAATACGGAGTAGACGCGATAATTCATCAACTTCCGGCGCAATTCATACTAAGGAGGTCGCAATGACAAAGCGAAGTCGAGGGCGTAATTTTTTTTATCCAAGTGTTTCTCGCCTCGGGCATGGTGCTGTGAGGCATACTCATCGATATCGAATGTGATCCAACATTATTATGATATTGAACGATCAGTTAAAAATACTTTTGAGATCATTGGCTTGTGGGAAGCCGTCTGCCGTGTCTAGTTTGGGGCGCGCCCCGGCGCGTGTCGTGGCGACGACCCGGATGTCGTGATCGGATAAGCCCAGGACTGCGACTACTGCGTAAAGCAATGTAGCTTTGCGGATACGCCCAGCTCTCGCCCTGTGGATTTATATTCTGCATTTTGATGTTTTTTTGGTTGTATCCTCTGATATTTATTCTAAATTTATGTTTTGTCTCTATTTTTATGATTTTTTAGACAATGGTCTCGTTGCCGATGATCACTTTTGCCGTTGCCATTTACCCCGTATGTTGAAGCGAAACGACTGACATCGATGACATGCCGTGGATGCACGAGCTAGCGCCAACACCGCGCCGACAAGCACGGGGCATTTTTTCATCGATGACGGGCGATATTTCGATACCCGCGGTTGACCTTACGGCCAGAATGGCTACCGGCCGGTGGCGCAATCGGTATCGATAAAGGCTGCTGATAGCGACGCAACAGCGACACGAAAAAGACCGGGAGGTTTTGAATATGGCTGGAGAAGTTACGTTGAAGTCGTCTTATGTTCCTGACGCCGACACCGCCGGCCATCAGGCCCCCCATCCCGAGGGTTGGCGGGCGACGCTCTCCCATGCCGTATTGTCGAACCGTGATTCCGATCAGAAAAAAGAGGCTGAAACGAGCGCAAAGCAGACCGCCGACGGCGACACTCGGGCGCCCAGGAACCTGAAAGACTACAAGCAGATCGTGATCATCGGCGAGGACCGCATCCGCTACGAGACCAAGGGCGGCAAGGTCGTCGAGGTCGACCGGCAGGCGACCCCGGAACTGTTCGCGACGATCAAGCAGGATTTCGAGCAGATGGGCGCCGTCAACCAGAGCAG
Source organism: Gammaproteobacteria bacterium MFB021 (assembly GCA_000737985.1). Taxonomy (GTDB): domain Bacteria; phylum Pseudomonadota; class Gammaproteobacteria; order Pseudomonadales; family Halomonadaceae; genus Salinicola. The sequence goes on from JNVT01000026.1 coordinate 5,368, forward strand.
CGAGGAGGGCTACGGCGTGCTGCCGCTGGATGCCGAGCCCCCTGGCAAGCTGAGCGACTATCGTTTCATCGGCCCGCCCGATGAGGTGGCCAAGGGGGTCATCCGCTACGAGATGCAGAACGGCACGCGGGTCGTGGTGTCCGAGCGCATCGCCCCCGAGCTCTACGCTGCCGTGAAGCAGGACTATGCGAGCCTGATCGGCATCAATGAGAGCGAGGCGGACGGCTACACACGCCTTGGCGGCGACGCCACCCCGCCGCCCTACTACAACACCGAGGTCGGCGCCCCCGGCGAGATGGGGCCGGAAGTGATTCGCTACACCCGTGATGGCGAGAAGTTCGTCGTCGCGCGCAGCGACAATCCGGCGCTCTACGACTACTTGAGCGAGCAGTACGCGACCCTGGTCGGGGACGCCGAGCAACAGACAGCCATCGATGGTGCAGTCGAGGATGGTGCCACCATTGCCGGCGCCGATACCGACGCACCCGACTTAAATGACTACAAGCAATTCCACTGGCAGACCGATGCGCGCGACGACGTCATCCGCTTCACTACCCACGATGGCGACGATGTGGTGGTCTCCAAGGCCCTGACGCCGGAGCTGTTCAAGACGGTCTCCGAGGCCCAGAAGACCTGGAAGCGTATCCACGAACTCGAGGACGACGGCTACCAGCTGCGTGCCGCCGATGACGATATCCCCGTGCTGGGCAAGGGCGACAGCGTCACGAGTGCCACCGACGAGCACGGGGATGTCATCGAGGGGCTCAAGCTGGTCGAGGTCGATGGCGAGAAGTTCGTCGTCTCCAAGGGGGTGACTCCGGAGCATTTCGAGTCGGCCTCCAGCTTCCAGCATAGCGCGAGCGAGGATGTCATCGACGACGTGTTCGGCGATCACGACCTGCCCGACTCGGAAGAGACCAACCTGATGGGCCAGGAAACCACCGTCGAGAACGACGATGGCGAGGCCAAGACGGTCACCGAACTCTACATGGAGAAGCTGGAGGAGAAGGCGGAGAACTCGGACAACGAGAACTTCAAGAAGTACGCCCGGCTGCTCGAACTCAAGACCCAACTGGACGACGGCAGTTTCCAGTATCTGCCCTACATGACCGTCGACCATGGCGGCGACTGGACCTACTACGCCAGCGATACCCAGGGTATGGACCCGGCCGACCTGCGCGGCCTGATCCACGAAGAGCAGCTCGGCCAGGAGCTCGCCAAGCTGCTCGGTGACGAGGAGATTGCCAAGTTCACCAACGAGGCGATGGCGGAGGCCCAGAGCAAGATCAAGGATCGCGATGGGCTGGCCGACAAGATCTACGACTCGCTGACCGGCGACAAGGGCGCGGACTATCTCGATGCCATCGAGGCGCTGCGCGACAAGGGTTTCGGTGACGAGGCCGCCACCCGCCTGAACAACGACCTGAACACGCTACAGGCGCTCGACCCCGAGCGTGCGGCCGAGGCGCGTGGCAGCATCACCGCCGCGAGTGCCGCCAGAGGTTTGGAGGAAGAGCTCGCCGACATCGACGCCGAGTACGATGCTGCCCAGGACGGCGGAAAGCTATCGCCGGAGAGCGAAGCGGCCGCGGAGCAGGTTGCCGCCGACATGGTGCCGACCATGCTTACCAGCATTACCTATGGCACCTTCGGCATTCAGACCACTGATGGTGTGTGGCACGCAGTGCAGGATGCGCTCTCCGCCGACAAGACCGATCCCAAGGGCACGGTACCGCCCAATCTATCGGCGGACGAGAAACTGCAGTTCACCAAGATCATGGCGATCGCCGCTGGGCTCAAGGAGGTCATCAAGACGGCGGCGTTGAGCGGGAGCAATGTCGAGACGGCGCTGAAGGATTCGTCTCTCATGCGCGATGTCATGCAGAAGGTGGGCGAGCGGCTGCGCAACATGACCACCAGCCGCGACGGCCAGCCGCCCATCGTCGAACTCAGCGACAGCCAGCGCACCAACGTGCAAGGGACGCTGAAATCCCAGTTCCGCAGCCTGATGAACTCGAACACGATGTTCGCGATCGGCGGCACCGCGGCGCTGGCCAACGCCATCTATCGCCGCTCGGGTGACGACTTCGGCGATACCTGGCAGGAGCGGATGACCGTTGCGCGCGGCATGCTGGTGTTCATCGGCACCACGCCCTTCGCGCTCAAGGGTATCACCGATGCGGTGGGCCCCAAGCTCGATAAAGGCGGCCGGCTGGGCAAGCTGTTCGAGACCACCGATATCACCCAGGCGCTCGGTCTCGACAAGGAGATGGGCGACGTCCTGCGCGAGCGCTTCCCCGACACCTTCAATGGCGACAAGGCGCCCTCCCTCAACCCGGGCGAGCAGGCGCGGGGCAAGCTGGACGACATCCGCGGCAAGCTTGAATCCTTCGATACCCTTCTCGATCAGAAGGATGCCCCCGACTTCGAACAGAAGGCCCAGGGCCTAGTCGACCATATCCAGGGCCAGCTCGACGAGGTCGACCGCATCGTCAAGGCGTCCGACTCGCTCAGCGACGACGAGAAGAAGGAGATCCAGCAGCGCCTGGATACGATCGAGGATCGGCTCGACAAGGTCGAGATGAAGAAGGAGGGTCTGGCGCCCCAGAATGCGGAGGACCTTAGGGGCCTGGTCGACGACCTGTTCGAGGAGATCCAGCCTTTCGCCTCCTCGGCGACCCCCTCGGAGCAGCGCTTCGCCCAGATCGATGACTTCGACCGGGCGGTGGCGGAGTACCGCGAGCTGCTGGATGCCGATGGCAAGGGCAAGGGCAAGATGCCGGAACAGGCGCCGGCACTGTTCGACGAGATCATGGAGAAGCAGCGTGCCATCCGCGCATCGATCGAAGCCGACCCGACGCTCACCGCCAGCGATCGCGCGCAGCAGCTCGATCGCCTGGACGAGATCGCCAACCGCCTGGACGACGTGCGCCCGACGGACGGCGGCACCCTGCCCAGCGGCGCTGGCGATGCGCTGGGCGATCTCGACAGCCTCAGCGGCGACCTGCACCAGCGCTTCGATCCCGCCAATGGCGAATCGTCGAAATCCGCGATGCAGTCCTGGAACCAGGCACTGGATGCCAAAGCCGACGTGATGACCAACGGCGAACGCACCCCCGGCGGCATGTTGCCCGACAGCCCCGGCGGCACGTCGCCCGACCGCCCCAGCGGCACCGGTGGTGATGGCGACAGCAGCAAGAAGAAGACCAACATCTTCGGCCCGGCGCTCAGGGGGCTGGCCTATATGACCGACTTCGCCGGGGGGATTCTCGACACCGTCGTCGCGGGCGTCGGGCTGAACCAGCTGATCAAGAATGGCGGCACCCCGATGGAGTTCGCCGCCAGCGCCACCGGCGTGGTCTCCGGCTCGTTCTTCACCATTGGCGGCGCCGCCGAGATCGGGACGTCACTGCAGACCGCCTCCCGCGTGCTCTCCGGGCTGGGGGCGGGCCTGCGTGCGGCCGGCCCCGTCGGCAACCTGATCGGGCTCGGCGTGGGGGTCGTCAGTCTGATCCTCAATGCCGTGATGGCGCAGAAGAAGGGCGCCGAGACCGAAGGCAAGATCCGCGACCAGTTCGAGCAGTTCGCCGAGGATGGCGTGACCGAGGATGACTGGGGCGAGAAGTTCAACTACCTGATCAACTCCAGCTATGGCTTCAAGGAGATGATGCACGCCGGCGACGACGACAAGGAGCCCGACCCGCTGTTCAAGGAGTGGTTCCCCGAGGACATGGCGGCGTGGGAAGCGCAGCCGGAGCAGTATGAGAAGTTCACCCAGGAGATCCGTGAGAACGGCAACGTCGGCGACTTCTTCTTCGACTTCGACAAGGACCAGATGCAGCTCAATATCCACGGCCAGGCGTTCTATCAGGAGCACAAGGAAATCATCGATACTATTTTGACCAATTGGGGCAAGGGGGACGGCGGCAGCAATTGGGCAGGCTTGGAAGATGGAGATGATATTGTCAGCTGGGACGACCTCAAACGCATCTCGGAAGGTGAATACGGTTCCTCTCAGTCGGAAAAAGACGCCGCCGACTTCCTGCTCGAGAACGAAGAGTTTTTCGCCCTGCTGGATACGCTGCACAAGCAGGATGGCGCGGACAACAAGATCAGCAGCGCCGACATCGACTCCTGGATGCAGCTGATCGGCGAGCGCGAGATCACCGACGACAATCCCGCCTTCGCGAGAGAAGAGAGCCTCTGGGACAACCCCGCGAGCTACAAGCTGTAGCACCGCCGGGCGTATTCTGGCCGCGCCCGCCACCTTCGAGAGGGGCGGGCGTAATCCTGCGATCCGTCTTGGCTGCCACGGCCAGGACGTCGCCCATGCTCGTTCCCGCCTCATCGATGCGTGTGAAAACGCGTCGCACCCACCCGCTGTCTTGGGCTTGCCGTCAACGATTCGCCACCCTTCGCCGGGCGGCATAGCGGTCGCGACGCTGGCCAGCTCGGCCCTTACCCGCGGCATATACGCCCGGGCGGCCTCACCGCATCCGTTCCTCCGATCAGCGCCGATCCCCGACGAATGGCGCAGCGCGAGTGCTTGACACGTCACCGTGCTGGTGGCATTCCTATGTATGCAATCATGCACACATTAGGTCGGCCCGCCGGCAGTGCTGGCCCCTGGCGACAACAACAATGGGTGGAGGTAGCTATGCAAGCGGAGGCAGTGCAACGCTTACGTCGGTTCGCCGTGACATCAGCGCTGGTGGTATCAGCGGCGCTGGCACTGAGCCCGGCGGCCATGGCGCAGGAGATCGACAGCGACGGCACCTGGCAGGCAGTGAAGCAGGCCGGCGTGCTCAAATGCGGTGCGGCCGTGGCGGCACCCTATGTCATGCGCAATCCCCGCAATGGCGATTACAGCGGCTTTTTCGTGGATATCTGTCGCGGCTTCGCCAAGGACGTGCTGCACGTCGAGGCAGAGTTTCCCAACACCAGCTGGGACAATCTGGTAGCCGGCCTGCAGGGCGGACAGTGGGATCTCGCCATGGCGCTGAACCAGACGCCGGAACGCATGAAGGCCATCGATTTCTCCGATGCGGTGACCAACTACCAGGTCTCCTTCGTGGTCAACAAGGACAACCCCAAGCTGGCGGATGTCGGCAACGACCTCTCGGCGTTGGACAAGAGCGATATCACCTTTACCGTCATGTCCGGCACGGCCCAGGACAAGGCGCTGTCGGCGAAAATCCATAACGCGCGCATCATGCGGCTACCGGGCATGGACGAGACGCGCATGGCGCTGATGTCCCGCCGCGCCGACGTCCTGGCCGATGCCAGCGACAGCAACCACCTGTTCGCCCTTGCCAACCCCGGCTGGGCCGAAGAGATCATCCCCGACCCGCCGCTGGCCAAGCAGCCGGTATCGTTCGGCCTGCGCAAGGGCACCGACCCGGCCGATATCGCGGTGCTCAATGCCTACATCGCTCAGCTCCACGCGCGCGGCGAGATTCAACGTCTGGTCGACAAGGCGTCTCGAGCCGCCATCGACGCCAAGTAAGTTCGCCCTTCTGCATGCAAACGCGCGGCGCCGGGAGCCCCGCTCCCGGCGCCCGGGAGACCCATGACAATGAATGCGTTGAATGCCACGCCCTCGCACGCTGGCCATCCCTCCGGCGCCGAGCAAGACGGCGCGTCGCCAGACACCGCTGGCGTGATGCTCAAGGTTCGCGACGCCTCCAAGGCGTACAACAGCCGCACGGTGGTCATGGACCACATGAATCTCGACATGCAGGCCGACGACCGCCTGGTGATCATCGGCCCCAGCGGCAGTGGCAAGAGCACGCTACTGCGAGTGCTGATGGGGCTCGAGGGTATCCAGAGCGGCACCATCGAGTTTCAGGGCCAGCCCTATATCAAGGGCAATCAGACCCGCGGACGCACGCTCAACGAGTCGCTGCGCCGCCAGATCGGCATGGTGTTCCAGCACTACACCCTGTTTCCGCACCTCTCGGTTCTCAGCAACCTCATTCTTTCGCCGATGAAGGTTCACGGTATGCGCCGCGCGCAGGCCGTGGAAAAGGCGCGCGAATTCATGGCGCGGCTGGGGCTGGAAGACAAGCTCGAATCCTACCCGAGCCAACTGTCAGGCGGTCAGAAACAGCGCGTGGCCATCGCTCGGGCGCTGATGCTCTCGCCGCGGCTGATGCTGTTCGACGAAGTCACCTCCGCGCTCGATCCGGAGATGATCGTCGAAGTGCAGAACGTCATGCGTCAGCTGGCCGAGCAGAAAATGGCGATGATCATCGTCACCCACGACATGCAGTTTGCGCGTCGCATCGCCACCCGAGTGGTCTTTTGCACTGATGGCAAGGTGGTCGAGCAGGGCCCGCCGGAAGAGATCTTTTGTCACCCGAAGGAGCCGCGGACGCGAGAGTTCCTGGAAAAGGTCATCCACTTCGACTGAGGGCTGGGTATGGATTATCACTTCGACTTCAGCTTTCTCGCCGGACATTGGGGCGAGCTGTTCGACGGGCTGAAGGTGACGCTGACACTGGCCCTGGCGGCCAACGCCATGGGACTGGTGCTGGGCTTCGGTCTCTGTCTGATGGCCATGAACCGGTTTTTCCTGCTGCGCTGGCCGGCCCAGGCGTTCATCGAGTTCTTCCGCTGCACGCCGGTGTTGTTGCAGATCGTGTGGTTTTTCTACTGCATTCCGATGCTGTTCAACGTCTTCATCGATCCGATCATGATGGGGATTCTGGCGCTGGGTCTTAACCTCACCGCGTTCAACGCCGAGGCATACCGTGCCAGCGTGCAGGCCGTACCCAAGGAGCATCTGGACGCCTCCATTGCGCTGGGCCTGCGCTCGTGGCAGCGCACGCTCTATATCGTGCTGCCGCAGGCGCTGCGTGGGGCCGTGCCGGTACTGATGACCAACGGTATCTCGATCCTGCAGCAGAGTGCGCTGGTGGCGATCGTCGCGGTGGCGGACCTGATGTACGTCGGCCGCGATATCGCGACCGAAGCCTATCGCCCACTCGAGACCTACTCACTGATCGCGCTGATCTATTTCGCGATGTCCTTCCCGATCGCCAAGTTGGTGGACATGCTCGAGCGTCGCCAGGACGCCGCCGCCGCGCGCTGACCAGGAGCACAGCATGAATATCGATTTCTCCATCGTTTTCTCCTACTGGCCGGTGTTGCTCAAGGGGCTTGCGATCACGCTGCTGTTTACCTTGACCAGTGCGCTGCTCGGCAGCTTGCTGGGGTTCATCCTCAGCATGCTGAAGATGTCGCCCATCCGGCCGATCAAGATGACGGTGTCGCTCTACGTGGAGTTCTTTCGCGGCACGCCGCTGCTGATCCAGCTGTTCTGGATCTATTTCTGCCTGCCGCTGGTGCTGGGCGTGAGTATTCCTGCCTATGTCTCGGTCATGCTGTCGCTGACGCTGTTCATGGGGGCGATCACCTGCGAGACCTTTCGCGGCGCGCAGAAATCGATCGCCAGCGAGCAGCACGACGCCTGTGTCGCGCTGGGGCTGACCCCGATGGCCAAGATAGTCTACATCGTGTTTCCCCAGACGCTGTTGCGCGCCACGCCGCCGCTGCTCTCCAACGTGGTCAGCCTGTTCAAGGAGAGTGCGCTGATCTCCTCGGTGGGCGTCGCGGATCTGATGTTCGTGGGGCAGAACATCTCCAACAGCACGGCGCGTCCCGTGGAGTTTCTGACCGCGGCGGCGGTGATCTATTTCCTGGTCGCCTTCCCGCTGACGCGACTGGTGGGTGTGGTGGAGTCAAGGGTGCTCAGGCGCTATGCGTAGATGTCAGCCGCGCTAGCGCGGTCATACAAAAACGCGTCGGACCGTGAGGCCTGACGCGTTTTTGATATCGCGCACGTGGCAGCGGCGGGAGCGAGCGTCGAGACCTGCCGGTAAACCGCTGTGTGCTGTCCGAGCGTGGATCGGGCCGCCGTGGCGGCCCGGTGTGGAGGGCTACCAGTCGAGGATGGGGGCCATTGCCGCCTTGAAGTCCGCTTTCTCGGCCTCGCTCAACGGGCCGAGCGGCGCGCGGCATTGTCCCACCGGTGTGCCCTGCAGTTCGCAGCCGTACTTCAGCTTCTGGACGAACTTGCCACTCTCCAGGCTGTTCATCGCCTGATACAGCGTGGTCATCTGCTCGCGGGCGCGATCGAGATCGCCAGCCCGGTAGGTGCGGTCGAGCTCGCACACGGCCTTCGCCATGCAGTTGGCCGGGCCACAGATCCAGCTATCCGCGCCCCAGAACATGAAGTCCAGCGCAATATCGTCGGAGCCGGAGATCAGCTGAAGACGGCCGGCGTAGCGCGACGCGATACCGATGGCGCGTTGTAGCGACCCGGAGCTCTCCTTGATTCCGAGTACGCGCGGGTGGTCGGCGAGGGCGTCGAGCAGCTCATAGGAGAGTTCGATGCCGTCCTTGTCGGGGTAGCTGTAGAGCACGATGTTGACGTCGACGGCCTCGAGTACGGCCTTGAAGTGCGCCTCCAGCTCGGAATCCGCCGGCTTGGTGTAAAACGGCGTGGCCAGCAGCACCGTGTCGTATCCCAGCGCCTTGGCGCGACGCGTATTCTCGATCACGCCCGCGGTGTGCGGTGCGTTGGTACCGGCGATCAGGAACTCGCCTTCGTTGGCGAAGTCCGCGACGAACTCGAGCACCGAGTCGCGCTCGGCGTCGCTCATGAAGTTGTATTCACCGCTGGAGCCGCACGGTACCCAACCCGAGACACCCGCCTCGCGCAGCTGGGTCATGTGCGCTTCGAGCGCCGGAAAATCGATGCTGCCGTCGGACTTGAACGGCGTGACGAGTGCGGGCATGACACCTTGAAATTGCATGCAAAAGCTCCTTGTTGAAACGGGGCCGGCGGATCGCCGTCGTCTGACGCGGGCTGACCGGGAAACGCGTCCCGCGACAGCTTCGCGCTGGCTCCACGATGGCCCGCTTGACAGGCTGTCGAGTGGATGTCATTCATTATGTATGCAATGCTGCACACAGTGTCAATGCGAACAGGTCAATGAAGGCGTTCACACCCGCTAGCGGTATGCGACGCGCGAAGCCCGACAGGTCGGTCGCGTCCGCGGTGGTGACAGTGCCTTCCTCAACAGCGGGTCGTGGACATGGATAACAACGCCAAGAAACAGGCTGTCGTGATCGGGGGCGGTATCGTGGGTGCCTGCTGTGCCTGGTCGCTGCAGCGCGATGGCCATCAGGTCACCCTGGTCGACCCGGCGCAGCCCGGCGACAGCACGGCCAAGTGGAGCTGCGGTCAGATGGCGGTCAGCGAGATCGTGCCGCTGTCCAAACCCGGCATTATCAAGAAGATCCCTAGCTGGCTGTGCGACAGCACCGGCCCGCTGGCCCTGCGCCCCAGTGCCGTTGCCTCTCTGACGCCCTGGTTCTTGCGTTTCATTGCCTGTGCCCGGCCGGCACGCGTCGAGCAGATCGCCGGCGAGCTGGCATCGCTGACGCGTCACGTCTACACCGATTACGCCCCGCTGATCGAGGCCAGCGAAGCCAAGACCGGACGCAAGCTCTTTCGCGAGCACGGCGTGATCGAGGTATTCGACAGCGCCGCCGACCTCGAGGCCGAGCGGGTGCATTTCGACGTGCGCCGTCGCCATGGCTTTGAGGTCGAAGAGATGAACGCCGAGGCGATCGCCGAGGCCGAACCGGCCCTGGCCGGGCGCTTTCGCCACGGCCTGCGGCTGGGGGACTGGAAGGCCGTCAGCGATACCGAGGGTTTCATTCAGGCCATGACCCAGAGCGTGCTGGATATGGGCGGTGAGCGCATCACTGCGCCGGTACGCGCGATCGATACCCAGGGAGGCCGAGCCATCGGCGTGACGCTCGAAGGCGGCCAGAAGCTAGCGGCCGATACGGTGGTGGTCGCTGCCGGTAACGGCTCCCGCCACTTCTTCGAGACCCTCGGGGTCAGGATTCCCCTGATGGGCATTACCGGCTACCAGGCGCTGCTGCCGCGCCCCGGTGTCGAATTCAACCATTCGATCATCTATGCCAACGGCGGGTTTTGTCTGGCTCCCATGACGCGTGGCCTGCAGATCGGCGGCACCATCGAGTTCGCCGCCGCCGACGCCAAGCCCAATTACAAGCGCGCCGACATCATTCTCGACAAGGCGCGGGCGCTGGTGCCGGAGCTCGATGACAGCGGCTTCGAGTACGGCGTCGGCCGCCGGCCCTTCCTCCCGGATACCAAGCCGGTCATCGATCGCTGCCGCAAGCTGCCCAACGTACTGATGGCCTTCGGCCACGGGCAGCTCGGGCTGACCCTGGGCGCGACCACGGGGCGGCTGATCGCCGAGCTGGCGCGCGGGGCCGCACCGTCTCAGGATCTGACGCCGTTCAGCGCCTATCGGTTTTAGAACGCCTAGCGGTTTTAACACGCCTATTTTTCCCTTCAGGTCTATTTTCCCTTCAGGAGTGAGCGCATGACTGCCTACGACAAGCTCTATATCGATGGTCAGTGGGTGACCCCGGTTCGAGGCGGGACGTTCGACACGATCGACCCATGCAGTGAAGCCGTCATTGCAACGGTGGCCGCGGCGACCGAAGAGGATGTCGATATCGCGGTCAAGGCGGCACGGCGCGCCTTCGATGAGGGGGAGTGGCCCCATCTGCCCGGCACGCAACGAGCTGCGGTGCTGCGGCGTATTGCGCAAGGCATTCGCGAGCGTGTCCAGGCGTTGGCGGAGATCGAGGTGCGCGATAACGGCAAGCCGCTGCCGGAGGCGATCTGGGACATCGAGGACACGGCCGGCTGCTTCGATTTCTACGCCGACATGGCCGATAACTTCGATGCCACGCGCGAAAAGCCGGTCGCCCTCGGCGATGAGAGCTTCAGCTCGGTCGCCCGCCAGGAGCCGGTGGGGGTGGCCGGCGCCATCATCCCCTGGAACTTCCCCATGCTGATGGCCTCGTGGAAGGTAGCGCCGGCGCTGGCGGCGGGCTGCAGCGTGGTGCTCAAGCCTTCGGAGGTCACCCCGTTGACCGCCCTGGAGCTGGCCGATATCGCCCATCGGGCGGGCGTGCCGGCGGGCGTGTTCAACGTGATCACCGGCTTTGGCAAGGAAGCCGGTGCACCGCTGACGGCCCATCCCGGCGTCGACAAGCTGGCCTTTACCGGCAGCGTGCCCACCGGCAGCGCCATCATGCAGACGGCCGCGCGGGATATTCGCAACCTGAGCCTGGAGCTGGGGGGTAAATCACCGTTTGTGGTGTTCGACGACAGCGACCTGGAAGCGGCGGTCGAATGGATCATGTTCGGTATCTTCTGGAACAAGGGCGAAGTCTGTTCGGCCACCTCTCGCCTGCTGGTGCAGGAAGGGCTGTATCAGCCGCTGATGGATCGCCTGGTCGAGGAGATCGACAAGCTGCCCATCGGTAATGGTATGGATGAGGGCGTGCTGCTCGGGCCGCTGGTGAACAAGACCCAGTACGACAAGGTCCTGGCGGCGATCGCGCGGGGTCAGGAGGAGGGCGCCCGGCTGCTGGTCGGCGGTGAGCGTCCGGCGGGCATGGACAAGGGCTATTTCCTGAAGCCGGCGATTTTCGTCGACGTGCCGGAAGAGAGCTGGGTCTGGCAAGAGGAGATCTTCGGGCCGGTCCTCTGCGTGCGTACCTTCAAGGACGAACACGAGGCCGTCAGACTGGCCAACGCGTCACGTTTCGGTCTGGCCGCGGCGGTCATGTCCGGCGATGACGAGCGCGCCGAGCGGGTCGCCCGCCGTTTCCGGGCCGGGATCGTCTGGATCAACTGTTCACAGCCCACCTTTACCGAAGCGCCCTGGGGCGGCTACAAGCAGAGTGGCATCGGTCGCGAACTCGGCGAATGGGGCTTTCACAACTATCTCGAAACCAAGCAGATTACCCGTTACGACAGCCAGAAACCCTGGGGCTGGTATCTGAAATAGGCGCGAGGCAATCATCATGCGTTGGAAAAAGACGCTGCAGCTGGTGGACGTGCACTGCGAAGGCGAGGTCGGCAAGGTCATCACCGGCGGTGTGATCGATCTGCCGGGTGCCACCATGCTGGAGAAGATGAACTACATCAATCAGGTGGACGACAGCCTGCGCCGACTGGTGGTTCAGGAGCCGCGCGGGTGCCTGCAGGCATCGGTCAACCTGCTGCTGCCGCCTACCCGCCCCGAGGCCGATGCCGGGTTCATCGTCCTGCAGGCGGACAGGGCGCACCCCATGTCCGGCAGCAACTGTATCTGCGTGGTCACCGCCCTGCTGGAGCTGGGGATGGTCGAGATGCGCGAGCCCGAGACGACTGTCGTGCTCGACACGCCCGCCGGCCTGGTGACCGCTTATGCGCGATGTGACAATGGCCGCTGCGTGTCGGTCTCGCTGGATATGGTGCCGGCCTTCGTCGAGGCGCTGGATGTCGCTTTCGAAACGTCGGAGCGGGGGCTGGTGCGCGCCGATATCGCCTATGGCGGCGTGTACTATGCCCTCATCGATGCGGCGCCGCTGGGGCTGACCATTGCGCCGGAGAACGCGCGCGAACTGGCCACCCTGGGCACCAGCTTCAAGAATGCGATCAACGATCAAATTCGCGTGCAGCACCCGTGCTACCCCGACATCGACTCGATCGCCTACGTGATGTTTCGCCATCGCCTGACGCCCACGAGCTATCAGACCTGCACCACTCTGCCGCCCGGGCGCGTGGACCGCTCGCCCTGCGGCACCGGCAGCTCCGCCAATCTGGCGGTGCTCCACGCGCGTGGCGAGGCGCAGGTCGGCAGTGAACTCGAATCGCACTCGATCATCGGCGGTCGCTTCGACATCACGCTGCGCGACGCAGGAGAGCTGGCCGGACGCGCGGTCGTTCACCCGCGGGTGACCGGCCGCGCCTGGGTCTACGGCTTTCATCAGATCGGCGTGGACCCGGACGACCCCCTGGCCGAGGGCTTCATGCTCAGCGACACCTGGGGCGCAGATCTGGCCAACATGATGCGCCAGTCGCGAGCGTGATCATCGGACGACGTCCCTTCGGGCAGCGTCTGACAAGGGGGCGCTTCTGCAGGGGGCGGGGACGGCGCGCAGAGAGTACAGGGTGGCTTCATCGCGAGCCGCCGCGTCCATGACTACATTCAGGCAGGAACGCATTCACGCATGAGCAAGCTACATCATGGCTAAAGCAGACACCGCCGGCCGCGGAAGCCGCCGCCACGGGGGGCGCTACGTCTACGACTCGCTGCGCACCCAGATTCTGACGCTGGCGCTCAAGCCCGGTACCCAGCTCGATGAGGTATCCCTGGCCGAGCAGTTCGAACTGTCACGCTCGCCGGTGCGCGATGCGCTGGCGCGTCTGATGAGCGAGGGGCTGGTCACCATGCTGCCCAATCGCACGACCATGGTGACGCCGTTCGACGTCAAGGACTTTCCCCACTACATCGCGGCGCTGGATCTGGTTCAGCGCGCGGTGACGCGCTTTGCCGCGGCTTATCGCCGTGATGCGGACCTCGAAGCCATCCGTGCCGCCGATGAGGCCTATATCAAGGTGGTCAGTGAAGGGCAGGACTTCCCGGGGATGTCCGAGTGCAACAAGCGCTTTCACCTGTGTATCGCCGAGGCCGGGCAGAACCCGTATTTCATCAGCCACTACGAGCGGCTGCTGGGAGAAGGCCAGCGGATTCTGCATCTCCAACTGGATTACATCATGCACGATGGGCGGGGACGGCCGCTGGGTCGCGACCACGATGCGCTCATCGATGCCATCGCCAGGCAGGACGTCGAGGCGGCAGACGAGGCCGCTCATCAGCATACCGTGCTGTTTCAGCAGCGCTTTCTCGAGTTCATGCAGCAGAACGCCACAGCCGGGATGGCGATTTACCACCAGCCGGCGTCGGGCTGACGCTCACGGCTGGCGCCATCGCGCTTTTCACTCATCGACGCGATCGCGTGTCGTTCATTGCAGCAAGGAGCAACGCCATGAAAATTCTCGTTGTCGGTGCCACAGGCACCATCGGCAAGGCCGCGGCCGACGAGCTGGCCACGGATCATGAGGTCATTCGCGTGGGCCATACGCGCGGCGACTATCAGGTCGACCTGACCCGCGATGACAGTGTCGAGGCGCTCTTCGCGCAGGTCGGTCGGGTCGACGCCATCGTGGTGGCCTTCGGCGGGGTGCATTTCGGTTTTCTGAACGAGATGAGCGCCGACGACTTCAACGTCGGGCTGCAGAACAAGTTGCTGGCCCAGGTGCGTCTGGTGCTGATCGGCCAGCACTACCTCAACGACGGCGGCTCGTTCACCCTCACGACCGGTATCCTTTCAGAAGTGCCGATCAAGAAAGGGGTCAACGCCATGGCGGTCAATGCGGGCATCGAAGGCTTCGTGAAGGCCGCCACGACCGATCTTGGCGGTTTTCGCATCAACGCGGTCAGCCCCACCGTATTGACCGAATCGCTGGGCAAATACGGCCCGTTCTTCCCCGGTTTCGAGAGCGTCGATGCCGCCCGCGTGGGCCGCGCCTTCCGCCGCAGTATCGAAGGCGTGCAGACCGGCCAGATCTTCAAGATTTGGTAACGGCAGGGCCGGCGTCGAGCCGGCCCAACGCCTTCGTGAGGGGGGACGGGCGTTACTCGATATTCTGGATCTGAAGATGTAATTTGATGTATTTTTTATTTATAAAACAGTTGGTTAGTTTTATTTTATGCATAGTTTTTTATTTGTTCCTACCCATCTTACTCCCCATCTGGTAGGAGAGAGACAGTCCTAGCTGAGAGCAAATGCAAACCTACCACAATCAGCTCAAGGTGACGCTCTCGCAGGGGGCTTCGTGCGTGCGATGAAATGTCCACCACCTCTGGGCTGGTATTGAGAGTAATGTCAGCAGCGTAGTGGTGAAAATGCCGCTACTGACCTTGGGGGCGTGCATGATGTCCTGTTCAAGGCTTCCCAGACACCGTTCGCTGCGGGGAACCTTCTTCTTGTTCTGTTGCTGAGCCTGAGCGACAGAAATCTGCTTCATCGGTTGGCTTTGGTCAGACAGTGGCAAGAAAGCCAGGTTTTACCCTGCGGTTGACTCTCCGTCAGCTGCGGAGGTGTTTACGCAGCGCTTCCCTAGCCCCACAGCTACTCACTCTGCGACGGAAATGGGGCTCCCTCGCTTTCTTCCGCCTGATGACGTCGTTGCTCCGGCGTCCATAACGTCTTGAGATAGTTCACCACGGAGCGGATCTCGGCGGGGGTCAGGACATTCTCGAAGGCCGGCATCGTCAGTCGCTCGGTCTTGTTCCAGGGGTCGCGCCATCCCTCGGCGATGATCCGGTAGAGCATCGCATCGGAGTGTTTCCAGGTATGCCCCTCCGGCCCGTGAGGGGGAGCGGGCAATTCGCCCTGGGCATTCTGGTGCTCCCAGTTCGGCTGGCCCTCGCCCTCGCTGCCGTGGCAGCTGGCACAGTACTGCTGGTAGATCCTTTCTCCCTCTTCCAGCCGAGAGGTATCGCGCGAAGAGGGGCCACCCCCCGCCATGGCCTGCCCGGCGGCACTCATCAGCAGCCACGTTGTGACGAGGATCCAGAGCTTACGCATCGGGGGGTGTCCAGGTTTGGCCCTGATCTTCGCTGCGCATGAGCTCCCCCTCGCGATCCAGGGCATAGAGCGTTCCCTGCGGCGCAAGCGTAAGCGTGACGAACGTCGGGCCATCACCCTTTACTTGCTGCCACTCCTGGCCGCCATTGTCGCTGCGCCACAGGCCTTGCTCCGTGGCCACATAGACGTGTTCGGGATCGTCGAGCTTGTAGGCCAGATCATAGACTCTGCCGGCATCGAGCTCCCCGGTCGGTCGCCAGCCGCAGAAGCAATCCATCGACAGGCGAACCGCATCGTCGGACACCGCATAGAGCCAGCCAGTCTGCATGCTCCCCTCCATATCGGAGTGGATGAGCCGGCGAACGGGTTGGGCAGGACCGCTATCCATCTTCTTCCAGGTCGTGCCGGCATCCTCACTCTGGTAGAGGCCGTCGTCGGCAATCACCACATAGAGTGTCTCGGGCTGATGGCGGTGCACGTCCAAGGCGGTAACGTCCTGGTTAGGCAAGCCATCGTTGAGTTCCTGCCAGGTTTCTCCATGATCGGTGCTGCGCTGCACCCCGATCGAGGGGCCGGCGATATAGAGGGCCTGTTCGGCTGTTGCCGGTTCCGATACCGTTACCAACCGTCCCTCCGCTACTTCGTCGGGCAAGGGAATCATCGTCCAGGCCGCCCCGCCATCCGTGCTTTCGAAAAGCTGGTTGGCCTGTACTTTGAGCAGCCGTTCGCCTGTTTGGTCATAACTCAGCGACGGCAATGCCTCCTCGGCGGCCCCGGCCATACTGACGAAGCTCAGACTGGCCATGACCCAGCTCGTCAGTGACAGGGCACGCCAGAAGCGACCCGTGATTTTGTTCATTGCAATATTTCCTCGAATAATGGCTAGCCGATGCTGCCTAGCGCCGGAAAGGTGCGCAATAACCAATAGGACAGCTCGGTCAGTTTGCCGGTGATCATCAAGATGCCCATCAGGATCATGATCAGCCCGGCCGCCAGATGCATGACTCGGCCCCAGCGGCGCAGGAATGGCTGGTGGTGCAGGAAGCGATCGAGCGACACCGCCGTCAACAGAAAGGGCACCCCCAGGCCCAGCGAATAGATGCCGAGCAACGCCATTCCGCTCGAGGCATTGGCCGTCGAGGCGCTGACGGTCAGAATGGCGCCCAGGATCGGGCCGATGCAGGGGGTCCAGCCGAAGGCGAACGCCACACCTAGGAGGTAGGCCGCACCAGGCCCCCCGCCCGCTTCCTTGAGGCGGCCGATCAACCGCCATTCCCGCTGTAACCAGTGCAGCGGAATGAGCCCGGTCATGAAGGCACCGAACAGGATGACGATGAGACTGCCGACCAGGTTCGCCTCCTGGCGATAGATCAGCAGCAGACGCCCGATGGCCGTGGCACTGGCGCCCAGCATCAGGAATATCGTGGTGAACCCGAGCACGAACCAGATCGACTGGGTTAACACCCGGAGTCGCTCCCGTCGATCCGCTTCCCGTATCTGCCCCAGCGAGCGCCCGGCGACGAAGGAGAGATAGCCAGGCACGAGCGGTAAGACACAGGGCGAAGCGAACGAGATCAGGCCCGCCAGAAAGGCCGTCGCCAGGCCGATATTGGCAAGCTCCAGCATCCTCCCCTATCCCGCGGCTAGGCTTGGAGCTTGGATATGGGCCGCTCGGACGGCACCTGGTGATTCGCCGCTTGGCGATTGGCGGATGTCGTCTCCGTGGGTACCGCGGTAGAGGCTTCCACCCCGGCTTGTGTATCAGTGACTTCGTCCTGGTCGGTCGACTTGTTTGTCTTGTCCTTGCATTTCATCATGCACAGTCCTAATCCGCACATGACAAGGCAAGGCAAGAGGCTCACCAAGAGAGGCGCGAGCCCAAGCAGGACCAACTGATCCCAGCCCATGGCAAGACCACCAGCCACCGCCACAGCGCCCAGCAGCATCCAGCGGCGTGGGCCTGTTACCAGGCCTTTCAGTCCGGCTTTCTCTTGGCCCTTTTGGGGCTTGTCGTCACAGCAACTCATGGCGCGTCCTCCTGGGTGGTTTCTATGGTTTCGGCAAGAAAGTCGATCATTTCAGGGGTATCCCACTCGGCCTCCCCGACCAGGCGTCCGATCTCCCTGCCCTGGCGGTCGAGCAGAAGCGTCGTGGGAATACCCACGGCACTGAGGTTCGCGCTGGCCATGCCGGTTGGATCGACGTAGGGAGCGAGATGCTCGATCCCCACCTCCTGATAGAATTCGTTGACGACCTCGATGCCTTTGCGATCGATCGAGAGTGCGACGACCTCGAAATCTGTCCCACCCAATTCAGCCTGGAGGGCATCCAGGGTGGGCATTTCCTCGCGGCAAGGGCCACACCATGTCGCCCAGATGTTGAGCAGGATCAGCTTTCCTCCGAAGGTGGTCAGCGTCAGCGGAGTACCGTCGCCAGCCTCGAAGCTGATTTCCGACACCTCGCGTGGGCTTTCCCAGAGAAGAAACCCATTCGGCCCCACACGTTTGGGTGGTTCGGCGACGGCCAAAGAAGTGATCATTCCCCACAATGCCACCGCTACCCAACTGGTCCCGATCAGTTGTCTCATCACCAAGGCTCACCTTCAGTGGGTGGCGTAAACTTCAGGGGTATCGGTCGGCTGAAAGGCCAGGGTGTAAACCTCCAGTGGGCCCTGTTTCTCGCCCGACATCCCCGGTGAGCCAAGTGGCATTCCGGGTACGCTCAGGCCTTTGATGAAAGGTTTCTCTTCGAGTACCTGGGTGACGCTTTCCACGGGTACGTGGCCCTCGAAGACATAGTTGTCGATGAGCGTGGTATGGCAACCCTGCAGTTTCTCGGAAACATCGTGTTCGGCTTTCATCTTCGCGAGATCGTGAGTATCGATTGTCTCCACTTCGAACCCGTTTCGTTCGAGATACTTGGCATATTCGGCGCAACAGCCACAGTTGGGGTTCTTGTAGAGGGTTGCCGACGTCTCGGCTGCCAACCCTGTCAGGGGGAAGGTCAATAGAGAAGCGATGGTCAGCGCTTTCCAGTGTTTCATACGCTAAGGCTCCATAGAGTTCACGAGAACGTTCGGCAGCGAGGCCGGCTATACTCTCGCGGCATTAATCGAAGGTGTTGACGACAGTATGGCGAATGCGATCCCACACACCGGTGGATAATGTCTCTGGTCCTTCTGCCAACACCTTTACATAGGAAACTAGGTGCTCCGGATCGAATTTGAGCCCATGAAAGCGGGCCCGTATCCGTCCTGATTGGTCGATGACATGAGTCACAACGCCATGCGCCTGGACGCCCTCGGCCACATCGTCGAATTTCAGACCGTAGGCTTCCGCGACCTGGCGTGTGGTGTCGACAAACTCATTTTCGCTTCGATAAAGAAACCGCCAGTTGGCGGGGTCCAGATCGAAATTTTCACCGTAGGCCCGCATGTTGTTGTGCGTGCCGGCAAAGTCCTCGCTGTCGGTAGCGATGGTGATAAATTCAACATCATCTCGTAGGCCGGTATCGTTGACTCGCTCTTGCACCTCGGCAATCAGGTTCATGTGCACCGGGCAGGCTTCCTGGCAGCGGGTGTAGATAAAATTGAGCACCACGACGCGACCTTCCAGGTCGGAAGATGCCACGATGTTGCCCTCAACACCGGCCAGGGAAAAAGTCGGGGCCGGCTGGTCGACAAACTGGGCGTAGCGTTCCCGCTCTTGCAACTCTGCCTCGGCATCTTCAAGGGAATGAGCAAAGGACGAAGCACTTGCCACCAGCCAGAGAATGGCTAATGGAGCATAGATGCATTTACGCAAATGCTGTTCTCCCCTCGCTCCACTAAAATGTAAATGGCTGCTCCTCTGCGGAGCAGCCCCTGGCGATCTCACGTCAGGCGTTACTGTCGGTTTCATGACCCTGTTGCATTTTATCCATCATGGCATTGCATTTTTCCATCATGGTATTCATGTCACTCATCATCCCCATCATGCCACCTTCTTGCATCATGTCCCCATGCATGCCCTTGCCCTCCATTGGCTCCTGCTGCGGATCTTCCTGTGCAAGGAGCGAGCCGGTCCCGAAGGCACTGGTGGCGATGATAGCGACAGTCAGGACTGCAGTGTGACGTTTCCGCATGACACTCTCCTCGATCTTCTTGGGACTCACCTTTCCACCAGCAAGGCTGATGGCACGGCTTGGCTTTGATTTCCACCCTGCAGCAGCGCTGCTTCTTGGAAAGGTATCCTTGAAGCCTACTTCAAGGTCAAGCCCTTATTTTTTGGCGTTTCCGCGTCATGCGGGCGGCCACCCATTGAGCGCTATAACCAGGCCTTGACCTTTGGGCGGCCTCACGGTTGTAGGCTGACTGAAACTGAGTAGGTAAGGAAAAGGCAATGCGAGTCACTGAACTGGCTCGGGCTGGTGGGGTCACTGCGGAAACGGTACGTCACTACACACGTGAGGGGTTGTTACGACCGCAACGGGACCCGCGCAACGGCTATCAACTCTATGACGAGGAGGCACTGGGTCGCCTGCGCCTCATTGATTGCCTTCGCTCGTTGGGAGTCGGCCTCCCAGAAATCAAGCAGATATTGACCTGGGCGGACCAAGACAGCCCTCCGGTTGTTGATAGGCACACGCCGCTGGCTGAACAAGGGCGCCACATTTGCATGAGGATTCAAGAACTTCAGGCGATAGCGCGATGGCTGGATAGCATCGGCCACGATGATGGTCCCGAGGCCCCTAGCCTGAAGCAACTGATCGAATCGCTGGGATCGGAGCAACCGGCCATCGTCACGGATGGTCCGCGCATTGGCCATCAGTGATGCGACGGCGCCATGCTGGCCATATCGTCCATGCCGGTCATGGAGTGCAGATGCCAGAGTTGCCAGACGGCAAACGCTATGATCAGCAACGCCGCCAGCGTGCGGGTCGCTGGATGGCGAATCCATAGCGAGACGCGGCGGGCTGCCATACCGGTCGCCAGGACGACGGGCAGGGTGCCGAGCCCGAAGGCCCCCATCATCGTCGCGGCGCGTAGCGGCTCGGCCACGGCCAGACTCCAGGCCAGCATTGAATAGATCAGCCCGCAGGGCATCCAGCCCCAGATCGAGCCCAGCGCGAAGGCCTGGGGCACCTTCACGACGGGCATCAAGCCTCGACCAAGCGGTTCGATACGCCGCCACAGCGAGCGACCCAGGGCTTCGACACGTAGCAACCCCTTCCACCAGTTGGCGATATACAGCGCCATCAGAATCAGCATGACCGCCGCCAGGATACGCAGCACCATGGCGATGCCGTCCAGGGCATGGTTGAGCACGGAACCGAGCAGCGCCACCAGGGCACCGGCGAGCATGTAGCTGGTGATGCGGCCCAGGTTGTAGCCGAGCAGGAGGCCCGCCAGGCGGCTCGGCTGCCGCATGCTGGGGGGCACGGCAAAGGTCAGGGCACTCATGATCCCGCCACACATGCCGATGCAGTGCGCCCCTCCGAGCAGGCCGAAGACGAAAGCCGCCGCCAATGGCGGTAGGCTCAGGCCGGTGGGATCCATTCAAGGCGCTCTATTTTCGCTATCCCCAGTACCACGAGGAGGAGAATCGAAGGCTGCCGGAGGCGACCCGTGAAGCGCGTCGAGCTCGACCTGCTCGGGTGGATAGCAAAGTCCCCGATCGGAGCAGCCCTGAAAGGTCACCGTGATGGCCAGCGGCCCGGTAGCGGCATCGCTCGCCTCGATGGGCGCACTAAATACCACCTGGTCATAGAACACCTCGATCTCCCCCAGAGACGCGTGCACCATGGGTTCGCCGGGGGGAATTGCCAGCTCACCGAAGCTGACGTCCGCGTCGCGGCTGTCCAGGGCGAATTGGTGGCGATGGAGGTAATAGTCCTCGGCATTGAGGAAGCCGACATAGAGCCGTTCATCGTCTCGCCAGGCGCTAGCCCGGAAGGCTTCATCGGCCGGCAGGAATTCCCGTTGAGCCGAGTTACTGAAGGTGGAGCCTTTGCCACCGCCCACGGGAAACTCTCCACGGGCCGCTACGGGTGTAGCGACGAACAGCAGCACCAGTAGAAAAGCGAAGGCCGTGTTCATGAGGTCGCCGCCGCCTTCGCCCTATCCACTGGCTGACGCCTCGACCAGATGACCAGGGCCAGCCCCGCAATGAGCATCGGTAAGGTCAACAGTTGCCCCATGGTCAGCCAGCCGAAGGCGATGAACCCCAGTTGGGGGTCGGGCAGGCGCACGAACTCCACGCCGAAGCGGAAGGTGCCATAAAGCACCAGGAACAACCCCGAGATGAGCCCTCGCTGGCGCGGTCGGCGCGACAACCACCACAGCACGGCAAACAGTACTACCCCTTCCAGGGCGAACTCGTAGAGCGCTGAAGGGTGGCGCGGCTCCGGCCCCAGCCCCATCATGGGAGGGAAGACCATCGCCCAAGGGATATCGCTGACCCTTCCCGGCAACTCGTGATTGATGAAGTTGCCGAGGCGCCCGGCACCCAGGCCGATCGGCACTAGCGGGGCGATGAAATCGGTCAACTGAAAGAAGGCCAGGCAGTGCTTGCGGGCAAACAGCCATGCCGCGAGCAACACACCGGCCAGGCCGCCATGAAAGCTCATGCCGCCGTCCCAGATTCTGAAGAGCCACAGTGGGTTGGCCAGCAGTTGCTCGAGCCCGTAGAACAGCGCATAGCCCAGACGACCACCGAGGATGATCCCCATGGCACCGTAAAAGATCAGATCGCCGATATCATCGTGATTCAGGTCCAGGCGGTGGGCACGACGACGCCCCAGCCACCAGGCGGCGACCAGCCCGACTACGTACATCAGGCCGTACCAGTGAATCTGTACTGGCCCCAGAGAAATGGCCACGGGATCAATCTGAGGATATTGCAGCATAAGCCTTCCTTATCTGACCGTTACCGGCCGCGTTATCAATAAAAGTAACTTTCAGCACGCTCGATGACTCATTGCTGCCATTTTTCTATCTCCTGAATAACTTTCTCAACATCCTCGGGAGTGATATAGCCCGTATGCTTATAGCGGATAATGCCCTCGGTATCGACGAGGAAAGTCTCTGGCACACCATAGACACCTAGCTCGAACCCAAGATCGCCATCCGGATCAAAAATATTGACTTCGAAAGGTCGTCCAAAATGGTCAAGAAACTCCAGCCCCTTGGCACGGGTGTCCTTGTAGTTGATGCCAATCAAGCGCACACCACGTTCGGCCAGTGTCAGCAACTGGGGCATCTCTTCCTTACAGGTTGGACACCACTCCGCCCAGACATTGACCAGCGTGACCTCACCCTTGAGGAGGGACTCGTCAACACGGCGTGAGGGGGCTTCCAGAGTTGTCAGGGTAAAGGGTGGGAAATGCTTGGCCAGTAGAGCCGAATCGCGAGCGAAAGGATTCATTTCCAAACCACGATAGAGGAAGAACCCCAGTCCCAGGAAAACCAACAGAGGAATAAGCAGTAACAGTCGCCGTTTCACGTATGCGTCTCACAGGATGTCAGCTGTCATGGTTCATGTATTCCGAGCCCAGACGAGTTTTGCCAGGATCGGCAGGAGCGTGATGCCACTGATCAGAATCAACGCGACCGCGAGGCCGTGGGAGTCGGTAGCTATGAGTATCTCCCCGAACATGACGATCAACTACGCCGTCGGAAGTACGCCAGCCAGCGTGGCAATCAAGAAACGCCACCGACCACGCAACAGAAACCTTTTGTACAATGGAGGGTTCTTCATGGAAAAAGACCCCGTTTGTGGCATGAGCGTCGATCCCGCCTCGACGGAGAGCGTCGAGCATCGCGGTGAGCGTTACTATTTCTGTAGCAAGCAGTGCGACGAGCACTTTCGCGAGGATCCAGGCGCCGTGCTTGCCGCCACCTCGGCGGCTGCGTCGAAGCCCAGTGGCAAGGCCAATTATTTCTGCCCCATGTGTTCTGGCGTAGAGAGCGAGGAGCCGGGGGAGTGTCCCAAGTGCGGCATGGCGCTGGAACCCGTCAAGCCGCAACCGTCGTCGAGGGTCCAGTATACCTGCCCCATGCATCCGGAGGTGCGGCAGGATGAGCCCGGCGACTGCCCCAAGTGTGGCATGGCACTCGAGCTCACCCGCGTTTCCGGAGAGGAACGCAGCTTCGAGTTTCTCGAGATGTTCCGACGCTTCTGGGTGGGCGGCCTGCTGACGCTGCCGGTGTTGTTCGTCGCCATGGGCAGCGTGCTGCCCGGTATCGGCCCTTGGGTGGATGAGGTGCTGCCCGCCGGCAGTGGTCACTGGATCGAACTGATCTTTGCCACGCCCGTGGTGCTATGGGCCGGATGGCCATTCTTCCTGCGTGGTTGGAAGTCCCTCGTCACACGCAACCTCAGCATGTTCACGCTGATCGCCCTCGGTGTGGGGGCGGCCTATGGCTACAGTGTCGTCGCCACGCTCGCCCCTGGGATATTCCCGGCCACTTTCCGTGACGCCGATGGCTCGGTCGGCGTGTATTTCGAGGCGGCGGCGGTGATCGTCGTGCTGATCCTGCTCGGTCAAGTGATCGAGGCCCGCGCCCGCGAGAAGACCGGCAGTGCGCTGCGCGCGATCCTCGATCTCGCGCCGCCGACCGCACGACGCATCGATGCCGAGGGCAATGACGAGGAGGTCTCGCTCGACGAGCTGTGTACCGGTGACCGTCTACGGGTACGCCCCGGTGACAAGGTGCCGGTCGATGGCGAGGTGCTCGAAGGCCACAGCACGCTGGACGAATCGATGGTGACCGGGGAGTCCCTTCCCGTCGAGAAGCGCGAGGGCGACACGGTCATCGGCGGCACCGTGAGTGGTCAGGGCAGCTTCGTCATGCGCGCCGACAAGGTCGGCGAGGACACGGTGCTTTCGCAGATCGCGGAAATGGTGGCCGAAGCGCAGCGTTCGCAGCCGCCCGTTCAGCGGCTTGCCGATGTGGTCGCCGGCTATTTCGTCCCCGCGGTGGTTATCGTGGCGATCCTGGCATTTATTGCCTGAGGGATCTGGGGGCCACCGCCGGCGATGGCCTACGCGGTGATCGCCGCGGTATCGGTGCTGATCATCGCGTGTCCCTGTGCGCTCGGCTTGGCGACGCCGATGTCGATCCAGGTTGGGGTCGGTCGCGGGGCCCGGGCGGGCGTGTTGATCAAGAATGCCGAGGCACTGGAACGTTTCGAGAAAGTCGACACCCTGGTCGTCGACAAGACCGGCACCCTCACAGAGGGTAAACCCCGGGTCGTATCCCTCAAGCCCGTTTCCGGCAGTGATGAAGCGCAGTTGCTGCAACTTGCCGGCAGCCTCGAGCGAGGCAGCGAACATCCGTTGGCCGAGGCCATTGTCAGTGCTGCGCAAGAGCATCATGTCGAGCTGAGCGATGCCAGCGATTTCGAGGCGGTGACCGGCATGGGGGTCACCGGTCGGGTCGAAGGACGCGAGCTTGCGCTTGGCAATGCCCGGCTGCTCGAAACACGTGGTGTGGAGGCGCGGGAATGGACGCAGCGTGCCGAGACGCTGCAAGCCGAAGGGCAAACCGTGATGTTCCTGGTGGCCGATGATCAGGTCATGGGACTCATCGGTGTCGCGGACCCGATCAAGGAAACCACCGCACAGGCGATCCGGACGCTCAAAGAGGATGGCCTGCGCCTGGTTATGCTCACCGGCGACAACCGTACCACCGCCGAAGCCGTGGCGCGCCAACTTGGTATCGACTAAATTGAAGCGGACGTACTGCCGGAAGATAAAGGGCGTATCGTGCGCGAGCATCGCGAGGCCGGGCGCGTGGTCGCCATGGCCGGCGACGGCGTCAATGACGCCCCCGCCCTGGCCGAGGCTGACCTCGGTATCGCCATGGGCACGGGGACCGATGTCGCCATCCAGAGCGCGGGGGTGACTCTGGTGAGAGGGGATCTCTCCGGCATTGTTCGCTCCCGCCATCTCAGTCGCTGGGTGATGCGCAATATCCGCCAGAACCTGTTTTTCGCCTTCGTCTACAACAGCCTGGGGGTGCCTCTGGCCGCCGGGGCGCTGTTTCCGTTCACCGGCTGGCTGCTCAGTCCCATCTACGCCGCCGCCGCGATGAGCCTGAGCTCGGTCTCGGTCATCGCCAACGCACTGCGGCTACGCGCCGCCAAGCTATGAGCCGGGGCCGCCGACAACCATAGAGGAGGGGGAGCATCATGGCTTATGTCGACCTGCAGCGACGTAGCGTATTGCGCCGCATCGGCGGTGTGGCGGCGTTGTCGACCCTGGTGGGGGCCGGGGTATGGACCGGGAGATATCGCCCCGCTCTGCGGGCGGCGTCCGCGTCAACGGCCATGGAGGGGCCCTTCGACGTCGACCTGCGTGTGCGAGCCCGTCCCGACAAGGTGGCTATCCTGCCCGGTGCGCCGAGCGACGTCTGGCGCTACACGGCCGAGCGAATCGTCGGGCCTGAAGATACCCTGACGCCCGTGGGTGAGAGTTATACGGGGCCATTGATTCGCCTGCGTCGTGGTCAGCGCTTGCGGGTACGCATCGACAACGATCTCCCCGAAGACACCACCGTGCATTGGCATGGTCTGCACGTACCACCGGACGTGGATGGTCAACCGCGCCTGCCGATCGCGCCAGCGACGAGCATGGCGGTCGCCTTCGATGTCGTGGATCGTGCCGGTCTGTACTGGTACCACCCCCATCCTCACGGCCCCGATGGTGGCCGGGTTGGCTTTCAGAGTTACGCCGGCCTTGCCGGTCCACTGATCATCAACGACGACGCCGAGCGTGCCTTGGAGCTCCCCGACGGAGAGCGGGAACTGGTCCTCATCCTGCAGGATCGCACCTTTAGCAATGGCAATGAGCTTCAGTACATCGACGATGGTGGCATGGGGGCGATGATGACCCGCATGCAGGGCTTTCGCGGGGAGCGGGTACTGGTGAACGGCCACCCGGACGCGCGACGCGAGGTGTCCACGCAGCCATATCGATTGCGCCTGCTCAACGGCTCCAACTCGCGCATCTACAAGCTGGCCTGGAGCGATGGCCGGGCGGTGACCGTCATCGGCACCGACGGTGGCCTGCTCGCCAAGCCCGAGCGGCGCCGCTCGGTCACACTGGCGCCGGCCCAACGGATCGATCTGTGGGTCGATTTTGGCGACACCGAGCCGGGAGAGTCCGTACAGCTGGTGAGCGAGGAGTACCAACTCGGCATGATGGGCGAGCGAATGGGCGACATGATGGACCGGGGCATGATGGGCGATCGAATGGGCGGCATGATGGATCGAGGGATGATGGGTGATCGAATGGGCGAGATGATGGATCGAGGCATGATGCGCGACATGATGGGAAGCGAGCGGCTCTCGCTAGTTACCTTCGCCGTCGTCGCACGGGCGAACGATGCGGAAACCCTGCCGGAACGCTTGGCTCAAGACCTGCCGGCCTCCCCGGTTCAGGCCGATACGCCAGTACGCCGCTTCGAGCTGGGCATGCGCATGATGCAGGGGTTCACGATCAACGGCCGGCAGATGGAGGGCGCGACGGTGGCAGATGACGAGATCGTCCGGCTGGCGCAGACGGAGATCTGGGAGTTCGTCAACAACACCATGATGCCGCACCCCATGCACGTTCATGGACTGCAATTCCTGGTTCAGGAGCGGATATCGGCGGGCGGCAAGACGGACCTGCACGATGGGATCATCGACGCGGGATTGCATGACACGGTGCTGGTGTTCCCGGAGGAACGGGTGCGCATCGCTCTGACCTTCAAGGACTTCGAGGGGTTCTACATGTACCACTGCCACACCATGGAGCATGAGGATGCCGGTATGATGCGCTACTTCAAGGTGGTGGCATAACGAACCGGTCTGGTTTCGATCACACCGTATTTCGATCACCTGGCAACCACACGGGATGACGATACAGATGTCCTTCTACGAGAATCGTGTTCTGCCGCATTTCCTCCACCTGGCGTGTGGCAACACGGTGGTCGATCGTCAGCGGGCGGCCGTGGTGCCGCAAGCCCGGGGCCGTGTTCTGGAGGTGGGTATGGGGTCCGGGCTCAATATTCCCCACTACGATCCGGACCGGGTCGAGCTGGTCTGGGGGCTCGAGCCTTCCGAAGGCATGCGACGCAAGGCCCGCCACAACGTCGCCAGCGCACAGTTCGAGGTGCGCTGGCTGGACCTGCCGGGCGAGGAGGTCCCTCTCGACGACAACAGTGTCGATACCGTGGTGCTCACCTACACCCTGTGCACGATTCCGGACTGGCACCGGGCGTTGGAGCAGATGCGTCGCGTGCTCAAGCCGGGTGGCCAACTGCTGTTCTGCGAACACGGCACGGCGCCCGACGAAGCCGTACGCCAGTGGCAGCGCCGTATCAATCCCCTGTGGCGCAGAGTGGCGGGGGGCTGCCATCTCAACCGCGACATACCCGAGCTTATCGGGCACGCAGGCTTCGGTATCCAGCGGATGGAGACGGGCTATCTTTCGAAGGTCCCGAGGTTCGCTGGCTTCAATTTCTGGGGGGGTGCTGTTCCCCGCTGATCAAGCTCGCGTGTAATGAGGCGATTCCCCGAACAACTGGCCATCCACTTCGATGGCGGTGCCATCCACGAACACTGGCACATAGCTCAGGGTCTTGACCTGATAGTCCAGGATCGGCGGCGCCAAGTGCCTTGCCCAGTAGCGAGCGATGCTCTGGAGCGCGTCGAGGTGGACCGTCCCCATGCGTACCAGGTATTTGCCGAGGCGGCCTCTCGCCGGCACGGTCTCGATGCCCAGCAGCTTCGCCGTGACCGGATCCTGACGAAAGGCGTCCAGATCGGACGCGCGCCATTGCCCGTGGCGAGGGAGGCCACCAGGCTCCAGAGTGTCTTCGCAACACTGGCGTCGTGCTTGAGGTGACTTTGCTAGGTGAACTGGCTCAGCAGGCCACTGAATAGCTATTAATAGACATTATTTAACCCTTGAGCGCCAGAATGCGCCTGGCACCGTTGAGCACAATGACCCCCGCGATGGTGCCGATAATCAGATCCGGATAATTGGTTCCGGTCCACGCGACCAAGGCGCCGGCGGTGATGACCCCCAGGTTGATCACCACGTCATTGGCCGAGAATATCCAGCTTGCCTTCATGTGCGCCCCGCCCTCTCGATGTTTGGATATCAGCAGCAGACAACTGGTATTGGCAATCAATGCGACGAATGCAATCGCCATCATCATCAGCGATTCAGGCTCGCTACCGAATACAAAGCGCCTGACCACCTCTGCGAGTACGCCAACCGCCAGAATCAGTTGGAGCACACCTGCAAGATGCGCGGCACGCACCTGCATTTTTACGCTATGCCCAACCGCATACAGGGCGAGCCCGTACACGGCCGCATCGGCAAAATTGTCCAGGGATTCTCCAATCAGGCCGGTGGAGTGCGCGATCAGGCCGGCCGTCATTTCCACCACGAACAGGACCGCATTGATACCGAGCAACCAACGCAGGGTGCCGGACTCCTGCGCGGCAGAGGCCGACGTGTCACCGACCGCCTTGATCGACTCAGGATCGGCAGCGGCCGTTTCCTGAAGCGAGGCTCCTAGCCCCAAGGTTGTCAGTTTTGCGGTGATGGGCTCGACCTCGCCGTCATGCACGACCTCTAATCGGCGGTTCGACAAGTCGAAGGACAGCACCCGAATCTCCTCAAAGCCGTTCAGGGCAAGGCGAATCATTCGCTCTTCCGATGGACAGTCCATCTTCGGCACGGCATAAACGCTGACCCATTTCCCCGATGCTTCGGAGGAGCGACGCATATCGGTATCCGCTATGGGCGTCGCATCGCCGCCACAGGGGGCTCCACAGGTTTTGCTCATGATACGACTCCACTTGAATATTATCGGGCTATCATTTAAAACCATATAGTCACTATAAGGTCAACAGAGCGGAGAGAATCCGTTGAGGAGGAGCTTGGTGCGTATTGGTCAGTTGGCAGAGTTGGTAGGGGTCGATACACAGACGATCCGCTTCTATGAACGACAGGGCCTGTTACCGTCGCCTGATCGGCAGGAGAACGGTTACCGTGTCTATACCGAGGAACATGGTGAGCGGCTGGCTTTCATTTGTCGCTGCAGAATCCTGGACCTGTCGCTAGCAGAGATTCACGAGCTACAGAGGTATCAGGACGACCCTCACCAACCTTGTGCCGCCGTGAACGCTTTGCTCGATGATCACATCTCTCACGTGCGCTCGCAGATAACCGCTCTACAGGCGCTTGAGAAACAACTCGTTTCACTGAGAGCGAGTTGCAACGATGGCCGGGAAGTTGAGGCGTGTGGGGTTCTTGCTGGAATTAGCGAGGGAAGCATGCACCAACAGTAGGTTGACGCATCAACCATTAAATCCGGATACCCTCCCCAGCCGTGCATTAGAATGTACGAGAGTCTGAAGAAACGCCCCAGCGATCCTGTTCGCCAGGGCGCCGCTGTGCTGATGTATTGAACGCTACTCAGTCGCGGTTAGTCACCATTGCCCACTCGCAGGGCCACGAAGTAGGTGCGGCCTTCGCGGTTGAGCAGAACAGGCACCGCTTGATCATCTGGCAGGCGGGTCAGCATCTCCTTCAGCTGTTCCGGACTCTCTACCGGCTGCTGGCCCAGTCTGACCAGCACATCGCCGGGGCGAATGCCGACGGCAGCGGCATGTCCGGCGGGGGCCACCTTGACGATGCGCACCCCGTGATCGATGCCAAGCCGACGCTTCTCCATGTCGTTCAACGGCTGAACCGCGATGCCCAGTCGAACCGGGTCGCCATCGGATTGACCGGGGCCGGCATCCGGCCACTCGCCAACTTCCACCGTGATGGTCTCCTGCTGACCATCGCGCAACACGGAGAGATCAACGTCTTCGCCGGGGGCCGTCTCACCGATCAGGCGCGGCAGCGTGGTGGAGTGGTCCACTTCCTGGCCGTTCACCTCAAGGATGACATCACCGGCCTTGAGGCCGCCTTCTGTCCCAGGGCTGCCGGGCTCGACCTGGGCAATCAAGGCACCCTCGGCCTGCTCCATGCCGAAGGACTCCGCCAGGTCCTTGGATACCGGCTGGATGCTGACGCCCAGCCAGCCGCGGCTCACGTACCCCTCTTCACGGAGCTGGTTGGCCACATCCAGTGCCACATCAATGGGAATGGCGAAGGAGAGGCCCATGTAGCCTCCACTACGGGTCAGGATCTGGGAATTAATGCCCACGACCTCACCGTCGAGGTTAAACAGTGGTCCGCCCGAGTTGCCCGGGTTGATCGCCACATCGGTCTGGATGAAGGGAACGTAGACGTCTTGGGGCAGGGTGCGGTTGATGGCACTGATGATCCCGGACGTCACCGAGTGGTCGAAGCCGAAGGGTGAGCCTATGGCGGCGACCCACTGGCCGACCTGGAGGTTGTCGGAGTTGCCCAGTTGCAGGGTGGGTAGGTTATCCGCCTCGACCTTGAGGACCGCCACATCGGTCTTCTCGTCGGCCCCCACCAGCTCGGCCGAGAGTTCGCGACGGTCGTTGAGGCGCACCAGAATCTTGTCGGCCTCCTTGACCACGTGCGCGTTGGTCATGATGTAGCCGTCTTGATCGAAGATGAAGCCCGACCCCAGTGACCGACGCGGCTCTTCATTGCGATTGGGCGCACCGCCAGGTGGCATCGGGAAGCGGTCGTCGAAGAAGTCACGGAGGATCTCCGGCACCTCCTGCCCCCCAAATTGCCGTGAGGACGTCATGGACCTCTCGACCTTGCGGGAGGTGGAGATGTTGACCACGGCCGGCGCGGCCTCGTCGACCAGTTCCGTGAAGTCCGGCAGCTGTGGCTCGGCGAGGGCTGGCGTTGCCACCATCAGCAGTAAAGCTAAGCTCATCAGCCAGGCGTGCGAGTAAGGCTTGGGTATCACAATGGGCTCCTTCCGGGGGCATGGAACATGGTAGCCAACTTGGTACAGTGCCCACTATGCAAAGTTCCGTACTCCTAACCCCGGCTCGGCCTTCAACAGAGTTCGGGCTTGAAGCTTGAGTTGCTATAGGTTTTATACTGCTGGGTCATCAGGTGACACCACAAGGATGACGCATGGGACATCATCACGATCATCCCCATCTTGCCCCCACCTCTGGTGACCGTCGGGTGAGTATCGCCATCTGGGCCAACGGGATATTGACCCTTGCCCAGATCGTTGGGGGCATTCTGGCGGGAAGCCTCTCGCTGATCGCGGATGCGCTGCACAATTTTTCCGACATGGCTGCGCTTGTCATTGCGTTTGCTGCCCGCAAGATCGCGAGACGACCGCCCGACTCACAGATGACGTTTGGCTATGGCCGAATCGAGGTTGTCGCAGCGCTGATCAACTACACCACCCTCATTATCGTTGGCATTTATCTAATTTACGAAGGCTTCATGCGCATGATCAACCCGCCAGAGATTCAGGGCTGGATAGTCGTTATCATTGGCATTGTCGCTCTTCTTGTCGATGCGCTAACGGCCTTGCTCACCTGGTCGATGCAAAAACATAGCGTCAATATCCGCGCCCTCTTCCTGCACAACCTGTCTGATGCCTTTGCGTCCATCGCCGTGATCATCGGGGGCTCACTGATTCTGCTGTATGACATGCGTTGGGTAGACCCCGCGATTACGATCGGTATTGCACTCTATATTCTCTATCTTGCCTTTACGGAGATAGGTACCCCTATCCGGACACTGATGCTGGGCTCGCCACCCGATGTCGATGGTCAATCCGTCATTGATCTCCTGCGCAGCGTCGAAGGGGTTGAGGATGTGCATCATGTTCACCTATGGCAAATGCAGGAGAATACCGCCGCGCTTGACTGCCACGTGGTGACGACGGAAGCCGGCTGGCAGCAGCTCGAGGCGATCAAGGCGGATATCAAAGCTCAGCTGAAAGCGCGCTTTGGCATTGGCCACTCCAGCTTGGAATTCGAGCATATTGATTATGCACATCAGGATGCCAACCTTTATGGGCATGGATAACACGCCACTATTCGCCGACTTAGGCACCCAACAGCGGCTGAGCTCCACTCAGCAGTATCCTGAGCTTTTTTAAACCTAACTCTTTGAAATTGAGAGAAAAATGTACAAAAAGGCGACGTTTATCCTGGCCGGAGCGTTGATGCTGACGGCCATCATCGTGATCGTGTCGAGGCCCTCGTTGTTGGGCATGGGCGCCGAGACGGCGAGCCGAGAGGGTGCACAGGCCGAGAATTCGCTGGTGCGCGCGCACTCGCCGGTCCTAGGATCGGAAGAGGCACCGGTGACGGTCGTGGAGTTCTTCGACCCGGCCTGTGAGGCCTGCCGTGCCTTCTATCCGCTGACCAAACGCATCCTGGAAGCCTACCCCGAGAAGGTGCGGCTGGTGGTGCGCTACACCCCCTTCCACGGAGACGTATCCGAAACCGCCATTCGCGTGCTCGAAGTGGCCAGGCGCCAGGATGCCTTCCAACCGGTGCTGGAGGCGCTGCTGGCTCGGCAGAGCCAGTGGGCGGCTCATGGCAGTGTCGATGAGGAAGCGATCATGGAGATCGCCAGCGAGGCCGGACTGAACAGAGCCACAGCCGAAGAGCAGCTCAATTCACCAGAGGTACAGGCGGTCTTCGACCAGGACAAGGCTGACGTCGAGGCCAACCAGATCAGCAAGACGCCGACCTTCTTCGTCAATGGCGAGCTGTTGGACCCCTTCGGCATGCAGGAGCTGGTCGACGCCGTTAACCGTGAGGTAGCCGAGGTCTCCGGCGAAGGGGATGCATCATGACACGACGCTGGTTGCTAGCGGGACTGATGGTCCTGAGCCCCGTGTTGGCTGAAGCCCGTTGGCAAGAGCGTGCCGGATTATCACCGGCCAAGCCGGTATCGGCCAGGGCACAAGGTCGCGTCGCCCAAGAGCTCACTGTGGCACCAGGGGATACCCTGGACGCACTGCTGCAGCAGCTTGGCGTGGATGCCGAGATGCGCACCCAAGCGGCGACCTCGCTGGCGAACAGGTTCGACCCGAGACGATTGCTGCCCGGAGATCGTATCACTTTCACCTCTATGGCGACGGGACAGCCGGTGTCGGTGGCCATCGAGCGTGACTCGGGTATTCAGTACGTCGTCACCCTGGGTGAGCGTCCGTCGACGCGCATTGTCCAGCCTCGCCTCGACACCCTGACCTTGGGTCGTGAAGTAGATGTCAAGACGTCACTCTATGCCGCCTTGGAGGCTGAGGAGATACCCAGGCGTTTCGCAGCAGAGCTTGACA
Organism: Gammaproteobacteria bacterium MFB021; assembly: GCA_000737985.1. Classification (GTDB taxonomy): domain Bacteria; phylum Pseudomonadota; class Gammaproteobacteria; order Pseudomonadales; family Halomonadaceae; genus Salinicola. Next base: position 39,146 of record JNVT01000026.1, read on the forward strand.
TGCTGCTGGGCGGACTCATGGACACACGCCGTGATATCGCGGGGGGCGAGCGCCTGCAATTACTGTGGGAAGAAGATCGCCGTGAGGATGGCACTCGAGTCGGGCCTCCCCGTCTGACCTATATGAGGTTGGTTGACCAGGGGGAGCGGCTGGAGGTGCTGTGGCCGGCGGACCAGAGAACCACCGTGATGCTATTTAAAAATGGTAGCCTCTTGGACTCCTTGCAGATTCCGGTTCTCGGCGCACGCCTGACATCTCCCTTCGGCAACCGGCGCCATCCCGTATCCGGAGAGGTCCGACGTCATGACGGTATCGATCTTGCCGCGCCTCGCGGCACCCCGGTCATGGCCACCGCACGGGGGCGCATTTCCTTCATCGGTCGCCGGGGAGGTTATGGTCGTGTCGTCGAGATAGAGCACGAGACGGGCACCATCAGTCGCTATACGCACCTCAGCCGGTTCGTCGCCAGGCTGGCGGTCGGGGACTCCATCAAGGCCGGCGAAAAACTGGGTGAGGTAGGGGCCTCCGGACTCGCCACGGGGCCCAACCTGCACTACGAGGTGAGAGTGGATGACCGCCCCGTGGATCCTCTCGAGGAAGGGCAACTCATCCTTCTGAGTGAGTCACCCACACGCCAGGAGTATCGCAGCGCACTTTTCGAGGCTCGGACACGTCTGCAAAAAAACATTGGAACGTCCGCTGCTCCCGATCTGGCCGCATTGGACAATCGATAAGCCACCAGGCGGGCTTGCGATGCAACCCGCCTCGGTGGGCACGATCTGCCTATCGTCATGAGACCCTACCGCCTCAGCGGCAATCGCTTCACCCGGGAAGGGGTTATGGAAGGTATCTCGACAGTCACGCTGGGTTTTTAGGCAGCCTCACCGCCGGCGTGATGGTGTATGTCATTGGCCATGAGATCACTCCCGAGACCATCGCAGCGGTCACCAGAACAAGGCGACCCTGGGAGTCTCAATGGAGCATGGTGATCATGCTGCTCCTGAATGTCTCAACTAGGGCACGCTGGGACGCGCAGGAGGTTACCCAAAGTCGTGAGCGCCTTTGTGGGCTGTCTCACTGATACACAGCTGGTGATCACTCAGCACCTCGATGATCCGGCAGCTTTCGACTTTCCCCCCATCACACTGGCTCACCATCCGCCTTAGCTCGTCACGCAGTGCCGAGAGCCGCTGCAGACGTGACTCCACTTCCTCCAGGTGATGCTTGGCAACGGCATCGACCTCCTGACAGGACATGTCGGGCTGGTCGGACATCGCCAGTAGCTCACGTACCGCATCCACCGAGAAGCCGAAGTCCCGGGCATGGCGAATGAAGGTCAGCCGTCTGACGGCGCGCTCGTCGTAGCGACGCTGACCCCCTTCAGTCCGTAAGGTGTTTTCCAGCAGCTCGATGCGCTCATAGTAACGCACCGTTTCAGGCTGGCAGCCGGTACGGCGAGCCAACTCCCCGATACCGATGGCATGGCTAATCTCCGGCATCCTGATGCTCCTCTTGCATGACTTGAACCTGTAGTTGCTACAGGGATTATGCTTCCGGACAAGATTAAGACATTCGGAGAGGCAGCGCCATGACCGAACCAACGCAAGGCACCATCCCGTCGACGCTGACACTGCAGGTGGAAGGCATGGACTGCGGCGGCTGCGAGCGCAAGGTAGAGGCCGCTCTGGGCCGCCTGGAGGGCATCGGGGAGGTGTCGGCCAGTTCGGTCACCGGATCGGTGAGGATTCACCCTCAACAGGATACGACGCCTTCTCATGAGGCGATCGAGCGGATCCTTAACGAGCTCGGCTACCAGCTTGCCACCGATGATGAGGGAGATGAGGCGGATGCCGCTCCGGCCTCTTGGTGGCAGACCGCCAAGGGACGCTTGGTGCTCGTCACGGGGGGGCTGCTGGCTCTGGCCTTCGTTCTCCGCCTGGTCTGGCCTAGCCTAGGCAACTGGCCCTTCGTCGCGGCCACCCTGGTGGGGTTGGTGCCCATTGCACAAGGCGCCTGGGGTGCGCTGAAGATGCGCAACCCCTTCACCATCGAGATGCTGATGAGCATCGCCGCCTTGGGGGCCCTGGCCATCAATGCCGCCGCCGAAGCGGCGGTGGTGGTCTTCCTGTTCGCCGTAGGCGAGTTGCTGGAGGGGGTGGCCGCGTCGAGGGCGCGACGCAGCATCTCGGCCCTGGCGGACCTGACGCCGTCCACGGCGAGGCTGATGGAGGATGGGGATACCCGTGAGGTCTCGGCCGCCTCGCTCACGCCTGGGCAGCGAGTCCTGGTGCGACCGGGCGACCGCGTGCCCTGCGATGGACGTATTCTGACCGGCGAATCCGACCTGGATGAGTCACCGATCAACGGGGAGTCGGTGCCCCGCACGCGGGCGCCGGGGGACGACGTCTTTGCCGGCACGGTCAACCTCGATGCCGCCCTGGAGGTGGAGGTAACCCGCGGCGCCGAGGACAACACCATCGCACGGGTCATCCGCCTGGTGGAGGAGGCCCAGGCCGCCAAGGCGCCGGTGGCACGTTTCATCGACCGCTTCGCTCGCTACTACATGCCGGCGGTGGTGGGGCTCGCCCTGCTGATGGCGGTGGTGCCGCCGCTGGTCTCGACCATGGCCTGGTCGGAATCGATCTATCGCGCCCTGGCCCTGCTGTTGATCGCCTGTCCCTGTGCTCTGGTGATCTCAACCCCCGCGGCGATCGCTGCCGGCCTCTCGGCGGGCGCCCGGCGGGGCCTGCTGATCAAGGGCGGCGCGGTGCTCGAACAGCTGGGTAAGCTGCGGACGGTGGCGCTGGACAAGACCGGCACCCTCACCGCCGGCACCCCCAAGGTCACCGACGTGGAGGACTGGGCCACTGGCCAGGGCACGCAAGAGATCCTGAGGCTGGCGGCTGGGATGGAACGTGACTCCAGCCACCCCATCGCCACGGCCATCCTCGCCCACGCTGAGCAGTTGGGCCTTTCCCTTCCACTGGCGAGTGAGAGCCGCGCCCTGTCGGGCCGAGGGGTCTCCGGTCGGGTCGAGGGGCGTGAGTTGAGCCTGATCACCCCCCGCCACCTGGCAGAGCAGGCCGCCCTCGATCACGATCTGACCGCTCGGATCGCCGAGCTGGAACACGCCGGCAAGACTCTCGCCGTGCTGGTCGAAGGCGAGCGCCCGCTGGGCCTGATCGCCGTGCGCGATGAACCTCGCGACGATGCCCGGGAGGGGCTGACGGCGCTGTCGCGCCTGGGCGTGCAGGCGGTGATGCTCAGCGGTGACAATGCGCGTACCGTCGCGGCCATCGGTGACAGCCTGGGCATCGAGGCACATGGCGAGCTGATGCCCGAGGAAAAGGCCCAGCGCGTTCGTGACTGGCAGGCCGCCGGCCGAGGCCCAGTCGGCAAGGTGGGCGACGGTATCAACGATGCGCCGGCGCTGGCCGCGGCAGAGGTGGGCATCGCCATGGGCGGCGGCACGGATGTGGCACTGGAAACCGCGGATGCGGCGCTGCTCAAGAACCGCGTCGGCGGCATCGCCGAGCTGATCGCCCTGTCCCGGGCCACGCTGCGCAACGTCAAGACCAACGTCGCCCTGGCGCTGGGCCTGAAGGCCATCTTCCTGGTGACCACGGCGCTGGGCATCACCGGCATGTGGATCGCGGTGATGGCGGATACCGGCGCCACCGTGCTGGTGACCCTGAACGCCATGCGGCTGCTGGGCTATCGCTTCTCGCCAGGCAATAATGCCACGACTGGCTCGGCAAGCCCGCGCTACCAGGAAGCCACGTCATGAGGACAGAGCGGATACCGACAGTGCCGCGCCGCTGGTACTGGTTGGCATTGGCCGTTATGGTCGGCCTGGCCGACCAGGCCATCAAGGGGCTGGTGCAGGCGCTGATGCCGTATGGCCAGACCATCCCGCTAGCCCCGTTCTTCAATTGGGGCCACTGGTGGAACACGGGAGCGGCCTTCAGCTTCCTCGCCGATGCAGGCGGCTGGCAGCGCTATCTCTTCTTGGGCCTGACAGGGATGGTGACTATTGTCCTGACGATCCTGCTGTGCAGGCCCAGGCCCCGTCTGGAGGCGCTGGGGTACAGCTTGATGCTGGGTGGCGCGCTGGGCAATGGCATCGACCGCCTGGTACGAGGGTATGTCGTAGACTACCTGGACGTCTACTGGCATGAGTGGCACTGGCCCGCCTTCAACCTGGCGGATATCGCCCTGTTCCTGGGTGTCATCGCCTTTGCGATTGCGGCCTTACGTGAGCGTCCCTCCCCCAGAGCGTCTGAGTAACGGCATGGATGCAGAGAACCTGCCAGTCCGGTACATGACGCTTGCCGGCCGGATCTCTCCGGCCCTCGGCTGTTTCCTGGCCCTGACCGCCGGGGGACTGACCACTCTCAGCGCCGCGCCCTTTGCGCTGTGGTGGCTGGGCCCGGTGGCGGTGGCACTGGTCTATTCCGGCATCCATGTCCTGACACCCGCTCAGGCCGGCCTCCGCGGCTGGTGCTATGGGGTGGGCCTGTTCGGCTCCGGTGCCTCCTGGGTCTTCGTCGCGATCCACGACTACGGCTATACGGGGGCGCCCCTGGCGCTCTTCCTCACCGGCCTGTTCGTGGCCAGCCTGGCGCTGTTCTTCGCCGTCCCCTTCTGGCTCTATCGCCGCGTCACGGGCCCACGCCTGGCCTTCCTCAGCTTCGCCGGCATCTGGGTACTCAGCGAGTGGCTGCGCACCTGGCTGTTTACCGGGTTTCCCTGGCTGCTGCTGGGCACGTCCCAGGTAGACTCGCCGCTGGCGGCCTGGGCCCCGGTGGGCGGGGTCTATCTGCTGTCGCTGATCACCGCCCTGACCGGCACCCTGGGCGTGGAACTGCTGAGACGACGCTGGTGGGCCGCGGCGCCCATCGCTGTTCTCTGGCTAGCCCCGATGGCCTTGCCGACCCAGTGGACCTTCCCGGCCGGCGAGCCGCTGCGGGTCGCCCTGCTGCAGGGCAACCTGGATCAGGCGATCAAGTGGACTCCCGAGGGGCAGCGCGAGGCGGCCAGTATCTATACGGCGTTGACCCTTGCACAGTCCAACGACTTCGACCTGGTTGTCTGGCCCGAGGCGGCCCTGCCGATGCTCGAGGAGGAGGCCCGGCCAATACTGGAGCGGGTGCAGTCCAACCTCGCCCCCGACACCGCCTTGCTCACCGGCATCCTGCAGCGCGACGGCGGCGACTACTACAACGGCGTGATCGGCCTGGGTAACGCCGAGGGAAAGTACCGTAAGGCGCGCCTGGTGCCCTTCGGCGAGTACCTGCCGTTGGAGAGCCTGCTCGCCGGCACCATCGCCTTCTTCGACCTGCCCATGCCCACCATGACGCCTGGCACCGACGATCAGGAACCGCTGCGCGCCGCCGGAACCACCATCGGTAACGCCATCTGCTACGAGATCATCTATGCCGACCGGGTGGCCGAGCAGGCGCGCGACGCCGAGCTGCTGCTGACGGTCTCCAACGACACCTGGTTCGGACGCTCCATCGGCCCCCTGCAGCATCTGCAGATGGCCCGCCTGCGCGCCCTGGAGAACGGCCGCTATCTGATCCGCGCCACCAGCAACGGGGTGACCGCCATCGTCGATACTCAGGGCCGTGTCACGGCCCGCGCACCACAGTTCCTGGCGACGAGCCTCCGCGGCGAGGCGCTGCCCATGGTGGGGAACACACCGTTCACACGTACCGGTAGCTGGCCGACCTGGGTGTTGGCCGCCTTACTGGTGCTGCTTGGATGGAAACTCAACACACGTCGGTCTGGATGATAATAGTCCAGTCGAAAAGGGAGAGAATAATGGCTTTATCGGAACGTCACTCTAGTACAGCGAGGAAAGGTCCATGGTGGCAGCTCCGAGCACGCTCAGTGGTGGGGGTGCTGGTCGGTTGGCTGGCACTCATTAGCGTTGCTCAGGCCGAAGAGGAGAACGAGTGGCCCCGCGGCCACTATCCGCTGCCTGAGGAAGGCAATGTGATCGGCGACACCTACCGCATAACGGTGGATGATCGAGGAGATACCCTGCTCGATATCGCCAGGCGACACAACCTGGGGTACAGGGAGATCGTGCGAGCCAATCCGGATGTGAGTCTCTGGATTCCCGGCGAGGGTACCGAGGTGACCATACCCGGGCGCTTCATCCTGCCCGATGCTGAGCGCACCGGGATCGTCATCAACATCGCCGAGCTGCGCCTCTACTACTATCCGGAGGTTGACGATGGTGAAACGCCACGCGTTGAGACCTATCCCATCGGCATCGGTCGTGAAGGCTTCGGTACCCCCCTCGGTGTCACCGAAACCACCATGAATATCGAGAACCCTGCCTGGTACCCACCCGAGTCGGTCCAGCGTGAAGCCAGGGCACGCGGTGAGAAGGCGCCCAGCGTGGTGCCTCCGGGTCCGGATAATCCACTGGGGGATCATGCCATTATCCTGGGTTTCGACGGTTACTTGATTCATGGCACCAACCAGCCGGATGGTATCGGCATGCGTGCCAGCCGTGGCTGTATTCGCATGTTCCCTGAGGACATCGAGTCGATTTTCGACCGCGTGCCACCGAACACCCAGGTCCAAATCGTCAACCAACCCATCAAGATCGGCTGGGAGGAAGAGCAGCCGCTGGTTCAGGCATTCCCGCCGCTGGAAGAAGAAGGGCACAGCATGTCCGCGTTGGAAGACACCGTCACACGCCTCAACCAACGCGGTGTCGAGGGCTTGAGCTTCGATGATGGACAGCTTCGCGGCCTATTGGATGACCCCAGCGGTCGCATGGTGTCCCTGAACCCCAAGCCGGCGCCGGAACCGGATAGAAAGCACGACACTGGCTACAAGGGTATCTACGCAGAAATCGCGCTGCGTAGGCCATGACGACGACATGGCGAGTCTTGTCAGTCTCGTGAGCTGACTCGGTCGTGGCTTATCCAAGGTCTATCGCCCTCTGCATGGCCACTGGCGGTGCGTTGGGGCTCGGCCTTCCTCGCCTACCAGGCACCGAGCTGCGGGCTCTGGCTTTGCCTGCGTTTATAGGCCCACCTTGCCGCATGGTGCGGCGGGCTCCTAAGCTCACCATTGGCGTGCCGATTCTGGGGAGGGAAGGGCTATCGAGCTCGACGTCGCTCTGGGCTACCTGCTGCCGTGGGAGTTCTCACTGACCTGGTCGGCGAGCTGCCTGCTGGCCATCGTGCTCTACCTGCGAGGCCTGCGGCAGCGCAGACGGCGCGGCGAGGCCACCGGCGCGGGCCGAATCCTGGCCTACCTGCTGGGTGTCGCCACCATCTATGGCGTCACCCAGACTCATTACGACTACCTCGCCCAGTACATGTTCTTTACCCATCGGGCCCAGCACCTGGTGCTGCATCACGCCGGCCCCCTCCTGATCGCCCTGGCCGCCCCCTTGCCGGTACTGGCAGACGGCTTGCCGACTCGAATCAGACCCTTCCCCGGGTGGAGCCTGGCCGCGCGCCTGCTGCGTCCTGTTTATCGGACTCTGCAGCATCCACTGATCGCCCCCCTACTGTTCGTCGGGCTGATCTATTTCTGGCTGATTCCCGAGATCCACTTCGACGCCATGCTCAGCGCTGATCTCTATCAGGTGATGAACTGGAGCATGGCGCTGGATGGGTTGCTGTTCTGGTGGCTGATCCTGGATCGCCGCTCGCCGCAACAAGGCGGTCTCGGCTATGGCAAGCGTGTCGCCATCCTGTTGGCGGTGATCCCCCCGCAAATTCTCCTGGGCGCCTATATCACCTTCAGTCGCGACGTGATCTTCGATGTCTACGAGGTTTGCGGTCGCGCCTGGCCGCTGGATCCTCTGACTGACCAACTCCTCGGCGGCCTGCTGACCTGGATTCCCGCCTCGATGATGAGTGCCATTGGGGTTCTGATCATTCTCAGCTTTCTGTTCCGTGACGCCCGCAAGGAGGATGCCGCTGATGTCTCTCACGCCACACGCTAGTCTGCCGCGCCTGGCGAAACGCTGGTGCTGGGCCTTCCTGCTGCTGATCGCGACGCCCGGCACGGTGGCTGCTGCCGAACTGCAGGTCAGCGAGGCGCGTCTTCGGCTTCTGCCCGGGGACCTGCCCGCGGCAGGCTATTTCACCCTCACGAATACCAGTGAGAAGGGCGTCACCCTGACAGGAGCGGATAGCCCCGCTTTCGGCAATGTCACCATGCATCGCACTGTCAATCAGGATGGCATCACCAGTATGCAACCCGTCGCCCAATTAGAACTGGCAGCGGGGGAGCAGATCGAGTTCGCACCGGGGGGCTATCATCTCATGCTCATGAAACGGACTCGCCCCCTCGTTGTTAGTGACGACATCGAGGTGAACCTTCATTTCGCCGGCGAGCAGCGACAGCGTGTCACCTTCCGCGCCGTGGCGCCGACAGCACAGTAGGGGGAGCAGGATGCACCGATGGATCATGGCACTATTCGTGACCCTATGGCTTGCGGGCTGCAGCGAGCCGCCTTGGCAGACCAAGGATATCTCGGGGCTCATGCCTCCCCTGGCGTTCGAGCTTGTCGACGAGAACGGCAAAGACGTCAACGCCGATCAGTTCCTCGGCAAGAGCACACTGCTGTTCTTCGGCTTCACTCACTGCCCCGATGTCTGTCCCACCACCCTCGCGCGCCTCGACGCCGCCACCCAACGCATGGGTGAGGCGGCGCGCGACGACATTCAGGTGCTCTTCGTCTCGGTCGACCCTCGTCGCGATGACGCCGAGACGTTGCGAGAGTACACGGATGCCTTCGGCCCCCAGTTCATCGGCCTCACGGGGGATAAAGCGGCCCTCGATGAACTGACACGCCGCTATCGGGTGACCTACGGGTATGGCGAAGAGGACAGCGAAGGCAACTATGATGTGTCGCACTCCAGCGCTGTTTTCGCCTTCAATGATCAGGGAGAGGCGCGCCTGCTGATCCGCGACAGCGATCCTATGGAGGCCGTGGTTGCCGACCTCGAAAGGCTTGCCAGCGGTGCCTGAGTAGTCACTGTCCATCGCCCCTATCTTCCGTAGAGGATCGGTACGGTTCAGGGGGCTGCCGAGGGGGGCTTGGCTAGGAGTACGGTGCAAGGTTCGTCGTTGCGCCTTGAGGCAGCCGAACACGACGTTCGATCACATTTTACTCCTGGAAATTGGATGGGGAGCTGCAAGGGCTATGTGTGAGAGGGCTCCGGGATCAACTTGCCTGGCACCCATCTCAGGTACACCACCATGCCGAACAGCTCGACCAGCGACTGGAAGACGATGACCACCACGGCGGCTTGCCAGGCATCGGGCAGCGTCAGGGCGATGGGTAGCACCACGAAGGAGTTGCGTGTGCCGAAGCTGAAGGTCAGAGTCCTGGCTGATGGCGCGGAGAGCCGGAAGAGCCTGCCGAGGGTCTTGCCCAGGATGGCGGCAAAGGCCAGGTAGGCGACGAAGATCGGCAGCACTTGCAGCAAGACCCCGCCGAGGCCGGCCACGGTCGTCACCTGGGAGGCCGCGATGACAAAGACCACCAGTGCCAGCAGGGGTACGGGCAGTAGGCCCAGGCCATGAACCCACCGTCTGGCATTGAGGTGACGCTCGGCCAGCCGCTCGGTCACCCAGGCCAGGGCCAAGGGGGTGAGAATCAATCCCGCGAAGGCGCTGAGGAGGTGGGTGCTGATCGCTGCCTGGAACCACTCCGCGCCCAGAAAGAGCCAGAGATAGACCGGTAAAGCCAGCAACTGCACGAGCAACAGCGCCGACGTGGCGCGCATGAAATTCGTGAAAGCGGTGCAGCGGCTGGGATTCAGCCTGGACGAGATCGGGCAGCTACTGGCTCTGGAGGATGGTGCTCATTGCAGCGAGGCGGCGGAACTAGCGTCACAGCGACTTGACGACGTGCGCGCCAGGCTGGCTGATCTGACCCGCATCGAGGCGGCCTTATCCCGGCTGGTCGATGAATGCCATGTGCATCAAAGAAAGGTGTCGTGCCCGTTGATCGCTGCCCTGCATGACTGGTAGGTCATGACGGGGCTCGTCAATGTGGTGCTGCCAGCTTCTGGCATTCCATGCAGCCATCTGTTGAAACTGACAGTCTCGAAGAACTCCGACATGCGGTGCAGCGAAGACCTTGACAGCTGTTGGCGGCCAGCCGGTCGTCCATGATGGAGTTGATACGGCTGTTGGGTGGAAATTTCATGCGTGGCCGCCGTGGTCAGTGGGCTGTGGGTAGAGACGGCGACGTTATCGCGCCATGCCGCTCTGTGCGGCGTTTATGCCGCTACCTGATGATTTCGTATCTCACGGTATAAAAGCGGCCCGGGGCCGCTGTGCGCCATTTGTAAGGCAGGGGGTGGTGATCGAGACGACAAGTCGCCTCTACTGTCTCGGCCATGTAGCCGCCTGGCTTAAGAAGCCTGAGGTATCACAGCTAACGAGGGGGATCGGGAAGAGCGGATGTCAGAGGTCCGTGTGATAGGCTTTGCGAGATATTCGATGGCGAAAAGGCACGAGGTAGGGAATGACGGATCATGGTCAGGATAACCACGAGTCTCATCCAGTGGGACACGAGGTAGCCAATACCAAGCACCGGCGGCAGAGGTTTGGCCTGAGTGAGCATTGGCGTGAGCAAGCTCGGAAGGTGGCTTCTGGTGAGCTTGATGATGCCGCAGAGACTTCGCCTACGCCCGATACAGGACCCTCTTCCTCATTTCCCAATGCATCACACGATGATGAGCCACCGGCCACTTTAAAGTCCCTCTTTAGTGACCCCGATCTCCAAGCTGCGCTCAATGCTCCTTGGCCTTCCTGGCCGGCAGCGCCTGATTTGAGCAGTGAATCTGGTGCTGGGGGCATGGGGTTATTTGGAGCGCGCCAAGCGCCAAAGCAATCTCGTCACGATAGACAAGTAGCCGATGTCATGTCCATGCTTCAAGGACAGTTTTATCTCACTACTAATGAGTCGAGAAGCCCACTGCTGACTGATAAGTTTACGGGCGAGACTTTGCCACATTTCGACCCAAAGATCCTTGAGAGGCTGAAGGGAGAGTATTGGAGAACCTCCATAGGAAGGCAGCAGGATGTCTCCTATGGTGTCATCAGGTCTGCCATCAGCAATTTTGTTTATGGTGCTATCCCCGAGGCTGTTCTACCGGTTTACGGTCGTGCAGGCGTTGACTTGAACAGTGGTCGACGTGCGCTGATCTTGGGGAATCAATGCTTGATTTTTTCACCGGGCTTATCGAGCTATGAGATACGGACTGGGATTCCCCATGTCATGCCTCGAGAAAGCTTGCCGGTGTGTGTTCCTGATAACGTTGGGAATGTGCTTCCTCAATCGATATCTACTTTATTCGATGTCACTTCGCTGCCGAAAGATAGTGACCTGTTGGTGATTGCCTGGATGGTCATGGCCTGGCGCTCAGATAGTGCGCCCGTGTTGCTTGAGTTGTTAGGTGAGCCTACTCCTGAGCTGATCGATTCACAGAAGATGCTGAAGACGGTCATAGACCCGGCGAGTAGTCTGTTTGAGATCGAGGTTCCCAAGTCGATAAAGCAAGTGGATATTCGGGCGCAGTGCCATTACCTGATGAGTTTCCATCGAGTGGATTCGCTGTCCAAAACACAGCAGAAAGGCTTGCTTTCGATCATGCAGGGAAAGGCAATGGAGTGGCGCACGAAAACGAAGCGTTCTGGGGTAGATCTTTCCGTCCGTTGTGCGGTCATGCTGAATAGCAGCGAGAGTGTAGTGACCTATGCACCGCTATCCGACGCTACCTTGAGCATAGAGCTGGATGATGCAGGAGGGGGCAAATCTCAAAATGCTGTGGAGGATCGCAGCATGGCGGAGAGAACCATCATTCATGGCCTTCTCCAAATATTTGGCTATGTTAACCAGTTCTGGAGCCATGTTGAAAATGATCGACAATGCGACCGCTATGGTGGTTTGCGAGACCTATGCCGGATAGGTGTACTGGTGGCTGATGCTTTGGGTCGAGATACTGCCGAATTCTGGCAACAACTTGATGCCAACCAGCAAAGTCGTCGCGATTATGAGCTGGAGGAAAATCCTGTCGCGATGGCCGTGAAGCGTCTCATCGATGCGTCGGAAGATGGACGGATAGAGGCCACGGTCAAGGATTGGCTTGTGCTGCTCGATGGGTATCGCCCTGAGCCTGATCCTTCAGGTTCCTGGCCTGTCACGTCCCGAGGGTTGGCGGCCAAGTTCAAGCAGAGCAGGGCCTTGCTTGCGACGTTCGGGGTTCAGCTTGTCCCTCTCGAGAAACGTGGCCCCTATGGGCGCTGGCGTGCCTCATGCGATGCCTCTCGCCAGAAGTAGCGATGGGCTGCCTAGAGCGTGCAAACTGGTATTGGGTTAGACATTGTGACTTATAAATCTAAAAAAACATGAAAATCGACATCCTGCGGCGCTCATGTTGTACGATAATCCATCGCAATGTCTCAATCTCCATCGCTTTGGTGGGTCTCTACCCACTGTCTGAGCAGGGCATGGCCAACCCCCGAGGGCAGTCGTCGCCCCTGCTCCCACTCCTGCAAGGTTCGCACGCTGACTCCCAGATCGGCCGCCAGCGCTGTCTGGCTCATGCCACGAATCCGGCGTAGGGCCATGACGTCACGTAGCAGTCGACGGGTCGGTTCCTTGCGTTCCATCCTGGCGAGGCGACGATCTCCCCAGGGATCGTGGGATGACGATTCTTCTTGGCTGCCACGGGTGTTGTGAGGGAACGAGAGGGAGGGAAACATCGAAGTCGGAAACATTGCAGGCACCATGTTGAGAGAGGTAGGACGGGTCCGCCTAGGACGGACCCATACCATGTCACTCAATCACCAAAGACGACTGCCATCGAAGACATGCGCCCTCTGGCCGAACGGTTTACTGAAGGCCTTGCACAGATAGCTGGCCATGAATACCGCCTCATTCATGGCTATCCAGTCATCCCGATGCAGGGCGCAGGACCAGGGCTCTTTTGTGACCGGGTCTTTGCAGACATGGATCAGCTGATGGAAGCGTGGATCGTCATGATCGAACCCCATTGCCTTCAACCAGGAACGCATCATGCGGTGGTAGAGGTTGTTGAATGAGTAGACCCCGAACCAATCTGGACCGAACGCCCCCAGGCTGTCGTAGGCGTTCCTGTTGAGCATGATCATCAGGTGGTAGTGCGGCTTGTCGCTGTTGACCTGCTCGCGTGCCCACAGGTAGTGCAGCTGGGTCGGGTACTTGGTTTGCCTCCGCTTGAGCTCGTAGCGGAAGAAGTAGAAGAACCGTGCCAGCACGGCGTTGGTCTCATGCATCGGCAGACGCGGCATCTCATCCGGGAAGTGGAGATCCACGCGAAAGATGAAGGTGGAATGGTTGATCCGTGTCACGGCGTCAAGGGTCTGCAAGGACCGTTCCAGGTAGTTCACGACCAGTGGGCCATCTGTCCAATGCTGGACGTCAAAGCCTCGATAGATGTCTTCGTAGTGAAGGCGCAGCTTGTCGTTAAGCGGATGGCAGAGGGGGTGATGTTGAAACATGAGGAGATACCTCGCTGTGGGAATGGTGAAAGATTCCGCAGCGATGGTCTTGTCGATCGATAGGAGGATAATAGGAAGCGGTATGTACTGACCTTGATGTGATGCTGTCGCTCACTTGAACTTCATCATCAGGCGTTTTCCAGTCGCCTGTGAGGTCAATCCCTAGAAGGTCATGTTGGGTGATGGTTTCATTGGGAGTGGTCTGTATGGGACCACTCCTCGGATGATCCTTCATGATCCTGGATGGGCTTTCACAAGTGAGCCCATCATGACCTAGTGACCTATCCCTGTAGACCCTGTTAGGAGTCTAGTGAATCTCCCTATAATACTTACCCGTCAGTGACGCATGTCGGAACCCCAGGGAAACGCTATCCCTGGACATGCCAATCGCCCCAGTTTTCTGGCGAATGAGGTGTCACTAACTTTCTCGGGAAATTCCGTTATCGATCCGTACAAGACACCGCGACGCGATGACGTCACGGTTTCGCTGCATCCCATCTCACAGCGCTGTAAAATATTACGTCGTCCTGGCTTGTCATCCTGGGAAACATCGGACGGATGTTCTGAAACATGCTCAGGAAGCCGACGGAGGCCGGAAAACCCGGCTTTTTCCCGTAGCTGACGTATACCTCGATGATGTTGCGGGTGTGTCGCCCAGGATCTTGCCCGTTGTCGATTCAATCGAATTTCAAACCTGTACTACCTCCTTGAAGCCCCAGACGGGTGGCTTCGTTCTCATGTCTTTTTCGATGGAAGAGGTAATGTCATGTCCATGTCTTGTCCCAGCTGTGGCGCGTTGCGGGTCGTGTCGCGCCATCGCGGGCGGAAGGTAGGAGGCTCCACGGGGGCGGTGGCCGGTACCGCCAGTGGGGCGGCCGGCGCCTGGAGTGGCGCCGAGGCCGGAGCCCTGGTGGGCGCAGTAGGCGGTCCGGTCGGGATCGCTGTCGGCAGTATCGCCGGAGCCGTCTTTGGTGGATTGGTCGGTGGCACGGCAGGCGGTGTCGCTGGGGCACGGCTGGGTAGTCAGCTGGATGATCAGGTGCTCGACAATCTCGAGTGCCGTGCCTGCGGCCACACCTTTCGTCCCCATATCGATTGACCCCTAAAGATCCGTCTCACGAGTCCATCGCTGCTCAGCGATGATCCCGCGACTCCCTTTATCAACATGCTCACGGTCGGCCTGCTTCCTTGGGGAGCGGGCTGTTATGCAGTGCTCGACTCTCAAGGAGCTTTCCCCATGGCACACCTGATCGAACAAATGGCCTACGTTGGCGATACCCCCTGGCATGGCCTGGGCCAGCAGCTGTCTCGTCATCAGCCGCTGGAAGTCTGGCGACAGCAGGCCGGCATGGACTGGCACATCGAGGAATCCCTGGTGCGCTTCATTGCCGACGGCGCTGGCCACCTGGGCAGCATCCATTCCTTCCCCGAGCAGAAAGTGCTCTACCGCTCCGATACCAAGGATCCACTGTCGGTGGTCTCCCAGCGTTACAAGGTGGTGCAACCGGAGGAGGTGTTGGAGTTCTACCGTGATCTCACGGAATACGCGGGATACGAATTGGAGACGGCCGGGGTGCTCAAGGGTGGCCGCAAGTTCTGGGCCCTGGCGCGCAGCGGCCTGGGCGGGGCATTGAAGGGCCAGGATCAGGTCAACGACTACCTGCTGCTGGCCACTTCCTGCGACGGCTCGTTGGCCACCGTCGCCACCCCGACGTCCGTGCGGGTGGTCTGCAACAACACCCTGACCATCGCGGTGGATGGCACCTCCCAGGGCGTGAAAGTGCCACATAGCACCGAGTTTCGCCCTCAGCTGGTCAAGCAGCAGCTGGGGATCTCCGTGTCCCAGTGGGACGACTTCATGTACCGCTTGAAGACCCTGGCTGAGCGCAAGGTCAGCCAGGAGGAAGCGAGAACCTACTTCCAGTCGGTGGTCTGCAACGCCGAGGCGCCGATGGACGATCCGTCCAAGCTGCCCAACGTTCGCGCCCTCAATCGCGTCCAGAAGCTCTATCAGGGTGAGGGGCGCGGCTCTCAGCTGTGCACGGCGCAAGGCACCGCCTGGGGCTTACTCAATGCGGTCACCGAGTACGTGGATCACGAGAAGCGCGCCCGCAGCAACGACTACCGCATGGACTCCGCCTGGTTCGGCCAGGGCGCCGGCCTCAAGGACAAGGCGCTGGAGTCTGCCCTTGCGCTGGTGGGCTGATCATCACTCAGCAAAACATCCACCCAGCCTTTCCCTCATCGCGGCAGAGCGCCCGGCCCCTTCAAAGGCCGGGCGCTACTGTTTCAGGAGATACCAATGCAATCGCCCATGACGTTCGAGATATGCCGGGCCCTGACCCAGCTGACCCGTCAGCTGCTGGAGGCCGGCGAACAGGCAACCGAAACCCACGTTCTGGCCAAGGGGCAGGTCTATCGCGTGGCCGTGTCCCTGGAGCCGGTCCCGATCGAGCAGCTCCCTGACGTCATCCAACGCTATCGATAACGGAGGCCATCATGGCAACCCCTATTCATCCCAAGACCGCCAACCAGGCACCGGTCGCACAGGCCACCCAGGACAGCACCGCGATCATCCAGGTGATCGAGCGGGCCGCACTCAATCCCGAGGTCGACATCGACAAGATGGAGCGTCTGCTCCAGATGCAGGAGCGTGTGCTCGACCGCCAGGCGCTGATGGCCTACAGCGCCGCGATGGCGGCCATGCAGACCGAACTGCCGAGCATCGCCGAGCGTGGCAAGACCAACAACGGTCACTACGCCACCTTGGAGGACATCGTCGATACCGTGCGCCCGATCATGAAAAAGTACGGCTTCGCGGTGAGCTTCCGCATTCAGACCCAGGAACGCGGCATCCAGGTCACCGGCGTGCTGATGCACCAGGACGGCCATCGGGAAGAGACCAGCATGCTGTTGCCGGCCGATACCAGCGGCAGCAAGAACGCCGTTCAGGCCTTCGGCTCCTCTACCAGCTACGGCAAGCGCTACGTGCTCTGCGCACTGCTCAACATCACCACCCGCGGCCAGGACGACAACGGTCAGGCCGCCGCCCCGGTCAAACTCGTCACCCCTTTCCAGGCCGGGCAGATCCGGCAGCTGATCGCCGCCTGTCCTCCTGCGACCCAGGAGTGGTTCGTCGGCAAGTACGGCGACGCTGAGCAGGTGCCGCGCGGCGACTTCGACAGATTGCGTGCCTCCCTGCAGAAGCGGGCGCAGCCCAACCATCAACATCACTGATCGGGCGGCGAAGGGACCTCCCCTCGCGGCCTATGCCGTGTCATCGAGAAGGAGAACGTCATGCAGATACTGGCGCTGGACCAGGGCACGCCCGAGTGGCATGCCGCCCGTCTGGGTATCGTCACCATGTCCGAGCTGAAGACTCTGCTGGTCAAGGGCAAGGGACCGGGCGGCTTCGGTGCCGGGGCCCTCAGCTACATGCATCAACTGATCGGAGAGCGCATCACCGGCGAGCCGTCCGATGCCTTTCAGGGCAATGCCCACACCCAGCGCGGCCATGAGCTGGAGCCCGTGGCCCGGGAGCTCTATCACGAGGCCACCGGTCTGCCCCGCCTGGCGCAGGTCGGCATCATCCTCAACCACGGTGTGGGCTATTCGCCGGACTGCCTGGTGGATACCAATGGCTTGGTGGAGATCAAGACCAAGCTGCCCAAGTACCAGATCGAGCTGCTGCTGGCCGACGAGCTACCTCAAGAGCACGTCGCTCAGTGCCAGGGCGGCCTGTGGGTCAGCGAGCGGGAATGGATCGACTTCGTTAGCTACTGGCCGGGGATGCCGCTGTTCGTGAAGCGGGCCTACCGGGACGAGGTGATGATTCGCACCATCGCCGAGCGGGTCGAGGCCTTCTACGAGGAGCTTGATCGTCGCATGGCCATGGTCATGGCGGCCTGATGCCTGATGAAAACCTGGTGGATTTACACGCCTAGTGGTTGGCAGTGAGGAGGTGGTGTCCTTCGCTGAGAGGGGATGCCTTTGAAAAAATAACATGATAATGCCGACACAGCTTCCTGCTTAGGAAGCTGTGTCGGCTGGTGGAGCGGTATTTTTTTAGTCGGCGGGAATGTTGCGGCTAGGTGGAATGACGAGCGTGTTTTTTTACCCTATTTATGCAAGGTCTCTTTCGGCTATTTTTTCTAGGATCCAGTCCTGAATTTCTTCCTCTACCCAGGCGACATTTCTTTCTCCCAAGGATACTGGTTTTGGGAATCTTTCTTCGGAAATGTATTTGTAAATGGTGGAGCGTGCAAGACCTGTAAGGCTGGTGACATCTTTAAGCTTGATTAGTCTCATGGCGCTTTCTCCAGAATTGGCTCATGAGATGTTGTTGGTGTGTAGAAATTTACGTTGTGAGTTAGGGAAGATTTATTGCAGGGCCAAGAAGATTTGCGACCTTGATAATCGCTTCTTTTCGCTCGTCGAAGTAGTCGTAACGGTCGTAGATGCCTTCGACGCCCTTGAGCTTGTGATTCAAGCAACGCTCCGCGACATGCCCCGGTACACCAACGGCAGCGAGCAAGCTGCGGCAGGTGCGGCGTAGATCATGCACAGTAAACTCGGTGATATCGCCCATCCGGTTCTCTGGTTGCGGCTTCTTGCCAGGCTCCTTGCCAAATAGCTTGGCAATGGCACGATTCAGCGTGTCTTTGCCCATGTGGGCCCGCTTACTGCTGCGGCGATTAGGAAAGACATAGTCCGAGCCGCAGGCACGGATCTTGAGCTCTTCCAGCCAGCCGATGGTTTGCGGTGGGAGGGGAATGACGATCCCGGCGCCTGTCTTACTGCGCTCACCGCTCAGGTTCCACCGGCCGTTCTTAAGGTCGAATTCTGACCACTGGGCTTCGGTAAGTTCGGTCTTACGTACCCCCAGGACGAGCAGTAGCGCGCAGGCGAGGTAGTTGTCGCGGCTGAAGCTGTCGCTATTGTCTCTGAAGGCTTGGAAAACGTTGCGAATCTCATCGAGGCTCAAAACCCTATCGCGGCTTTTCTCAATACCGCCTGCGTCGTTGACGTTGAAAGCGGATGCTGGGTTGTAAGTTAAAATTCCCAGTTTTATGGCGTGGTTGAACATCTGTTTAAGATACATCAGTGTGTCATTAGCTATTGTCGGCCTACCGCTATTTGTTACTCTTCTAATTATTTCACGGATATCAATTGGGGTGACAGCATCCAGCGATCTACCCCCGATGAGGGGCGCCACTTCTTTTTTGTATATCCGCTTTGGGATAGCTGGGTGCTTGAGTCTTCTCTCTAGCTCTGGGTACCAGTCAGCAAACAGGTCCTCCACTGTCCTGATCAAGGCTTGGCTATCGCGTTTGCGTTCCTCGATGGGGTCAAGGCCTTCGCGTATAGACTTCTGGTTTTCAACCGCTTTCGTCCGAGCCTCGGCGAGAGAGAGGTGGGCATGTTTGCCCAGCGTCATCTCACGCCGCTTGCCAAACAGCGTGTATCGCAACATCCAGTAAGGAGTTCCTTTCCTCGGTATCATCAGGTATAGGCCGTTGCCGTCGCTGTAGCGCCCTGCTTTACCCTCCTTGACAAGCGACTGGCTCTTCTTGGCGGTAAGGCTTCCCATTATTTCCTCTCGTCCCCCGCGGAAAATAAAACAAACGACCGTTTGATAACTACTCGGGCTAGGCTTGGGCTAGATAGTCGGCTTAATGTCATATGAGCTCGTCACTGGCGCCTAGTGGGCCTTTTTCCAACGGCATTTAGAGTGCCAGCGGGCACCCCCCCACTTGCTCCCGGTCATGCACTCGGATCGACATAGCTGGGGAGTATCTGTAAGGGTATGTGTCGGAGGGAGGAGAGGCAATACTTTTTCTCCCCGTTTTACTCCCCTATATGATCTGGATTTCCGGGGAGGTTGGTGGAGCTTGGTGGACTTCTTGTACCTTTTTTCCATTTAAAAACATTGGTTTAATGGTTTTTGATGGCCTTTGGTGGATTCTACTCGATGTTCTGGATCTGCTCGCGCATCTGTTCGATCAGCACCTTCAGCTCCACCGCGCAGCGGGTGGTTTCGGCCACCACCGCCTTGGAGGAGAGGGTGTTGGCTTCGCGGTTGAGCTCCTGCATCAGAAAGTCCAGCCGCCGGCCGATGGGGCCCTTTTGCTTGAGTTGACGCTCGACTTCGCCGACATGCGTCTCCAGACGGTCTAGCTCTTCGGCGACGTCGGCCTTCTGCGCCACCAGCACCATCTCCGCTTCCAGCCGCTGCGGGTCGAGTTCGGCGCGGGCGCTCTCCAGGCGTTCGAGCAGCAGGGCGCGCTGGCGTTCGAGCATCGTTGGCAGGTGGGCACGCACGTTGGCGATCTGCTCGCGCACGCCGTCCAGACGTTCACGGATCAGCGCCGCCAAGCGCTCGCCCTCGCGGGCGCGGCCTTGTTCCAGATCGCTCAGCGCCTTCTCGAACAGTGCCAGGGCGGCGGCCTTGACCGCGTCCAGATCGAGGCGCTGGCTGGCCATCACGCCGGGGTGGGCGAGCAGTTCGAGCGCATTGGGCATCGGCGCTTCCGGCAGCGTGCGGCGTACCTGTTCGAGTGCCTGGGTCAGCGCCGCCAGCTGGGTGGTGTTGATCTCCGGGGTGGCGCCGCCCTCCGCCGGCTCGAAGCGCAGCGCGCACTCCACCTTGCCGCGCGAGAGCCGCTGGCGCAGGGCATCGCGGTAGGCGGGTTCGAGATCGCGCAGCGCATCGGCGAGGCGAAAGTGCGGCTCCAGATAGCGCTGGTTCACCGAGCGCAGCTCGAGCTGCAGGCTGCCCCATTCTGCTTCATGGGTCTGGCGGGAGAAGGCGGTCATGCTGTGCGGCATGGGAAATCCTTGGCGGCGTTTGGCGTGCGTCGCACGCGTTTGGCATTGAGTGTAACCCATCGCCGTCGGGGGATACGCACCCGAGCCGGCGGGGAATTCGTCGCGCAGTCGGGTAGAATGCGGCGTCTCAATTCACAGGTTTTCGATGAGGCTTTCATGCGCCCGAGTGGACGACGCCCCGACCAGCCCCGCGAGGTCACACTGACCCGCGGTTTCACCCGCCACGCCGAGGGCTCGGTGCTGGTGAGCTTCGGTGACACCCAGGTGCTCTGCAACGCCAGCGTCGAGGCCGGCGTGCCGCGCTGGCTGCGCGGCAAGAACCAGGGCTGGGTCACCGCCGAGTACGGCATGCTGCCGCGCGCCACCCACACCCGCGGCGGGCGTGAAGCGGCGCGTGGCAAGCAGGGCGGCCGCACGCTGGAGATTCAGCGTCTGATCGGGCGCAGCCTGCGCGCCGCGGTGGATCTGAAGAAGCTGGGTGAGTTCACCATCACCGTCGACTGCGACGTGCTCCAGGCCGACGGCGGCACGCGCACCGCCTCGATCACCGGTGCCTGCGTGGCGCTGGTCGAGGCGCTGCAGCACATGCAGCGCAAGAAGCTGATCAAGTCCGATCCCTTTCGCCAGCTGGTCAGCTCGATCTCGGTCGGGGTCTACAAGAACACCCCGGTGCTCGACCTGGACTACCCCGAGGACAGCGCCGCCGATACCGACATGAACGTGGTGATGACCGAAGACGGCAAGCTGATCGAGGTGCAGGGCACCGCCGAGGCCGAGGCGTTCTCCCGCGCTGAACTCAACGCCATGCTCGATCTCGCCGAGAGCGGCTGTCAGACCCTGTTCGACAAGCAGCGCGAGGTGCTCGGCGTGCGCCGCTGAGAGGGTGTTTACAAAATGCCTGCGCTCGACAATACGGCGTTAAAATCGGTCTCAAAATGCTCATTTACCCCGTGTAAACTCCGCTTTTTCGACCGATTTTGCCTTGTCTTGCCTTCGCTCGCCGAATTTGTAAACACCCTCTGAGCGGGCGACTGCGCGCCTCGGCCTGGCCCGGCTCGCATGGCGGATGGCGTCGACTAGACTAAAGTGCTAGTCGTCATCATCAGTCACCGGGCCGAGCCAGGCGCTGCGCCGGCGCGGCCACTATCGCCAGGAGAGCAGCGTGGCCGAGTTCACCATTGCGGATCTGATCGTCGATACCCTCGCCCGTGCCGGCGTGCGTCATATCTGGGGCCTGCCGGGGGATTCCCTCAACGGCCTCACCGAGAGCCTGCGGCGTCAGGACCGGATTCGCTGGCGCGGCGTGCGCCACGAAGAGGTGGCGGCGCTGGCTGCCAGCGCCGAGGCCGATGCCACTCAGTCGCTGAGCGTGTGCGCCGGTTCCTGCGGGCCGGGTAACCTGCATCTGATCAACGGCCTCTACGAGGCCCAGCGCGCCGGCGTGCCGATGCTGGCGATCGCGGCGCAGATTCCCTCCAGCGAGATCGGCCTGGGCTATTTCCAGGAGACTCACCCCGAGAATCTGTTCCGCGAGTGCAGCGACTACTGCGAGCTGGTCTCTTCTCCCGAGCAGATGCCGCAGGTACTCGAGACCGCCATGAACACCGCGCTGACCCAGCGCCGGGTGGCGGTGATCGTGGTGCCGGGGGATGTCGCACTCCAGCCGGCGCCGGTCAAGCAGGCAAGCTGGAATGCCCCGGTACGCGGTGTGGCGGTGCCGCCGGCGGCGGCACTGGATACGCTGGCCGAGCAGCTCGCCGGCCATTCGCGTATCGCGATTCTCGGCGGCTATGGCTGTCATGGTCATCATGCCCAGGTCATCGCGCTGGCCGAGCGGCTCAAGGCGCCGGTGATCCACGCGCTGCGCGGCAAGCAGTCGCTGGAGTACGACAACCCTTTCGATGTCGGCATGACCGGGCTGATCGGCTTCAGCTCCGGCTATCAGGCCCTCAAGAAGTGCGACTTCCTGCTGATGCTGGGGACCAACTTCCCCTATCGCGACTTCTTCCCCGAACACGGCAATATCGTCCAGATCGATGAGCGCGGCGCGCATCTCGGGCGGCGCTGCTCGCTTCTTCAGGGGCTCGTCGGGGATATCGGCGCCACGCTGGACGCACTGCTGCCGCGGCTGGCAGAACAGCCCGATCGCACTTTCCTCGAAGAGACCCAGGCGCACTACCGCAAGGCGCGCCAGGGGCTCGATGAGCTGGCCACGCCGCGCGCCGAGGGTGAGCCGCTGCATCCGCAGTATCTGACCGCGCGGATCAGCGAACTTGCCGCCGCGGACACGGTGTTCACCTGCGACGTGGGCACGCCGACGGTGTGGGCGGCGCGCTATCTGGCGATGAACGGCCAGCGGCGCCTGACCGGCTCGTTCATGCACGGCTCGATGGCCACCGCGACGCCGCAGGCGATGGGGTGGCAGGCGGCCTTTCCCGAGCGCCAGGTGGTGGCGCTGGCCGGCGACGGCGGCATCAGCATGCTGCTGGGCGATCTGATCACCCTGGTCGAGCAGCAGCTGCCGGTGAAGATCGTGGTCTACAACAACCAGACCCTGGGGTTCGTGGCGATGGAGATGAAGGCGGCGGGCTTCGTCGACGAGGTGACCGACCTGTCGCCGGCGAACTTCGCCGAGGTCGCCGCATCGCTGGGCCTGTTCAGCCAGCGGGTGGACTCCTCCGAGCAGCTCGATGCGGCGCTGACGGCGGCATTCGAGCATCCGGGGCCGGCGCTGATCGACGTGCGCACGGCCAAGCAGGAGCTGTCGATTCCGCCGCGTATCCAGGCCGAGCAGGCCAAGGGCTTCAGCCTCTATACCCTGCGCGCGATCATGAGTGGCCGCGGCGACGAGGTGATCGATCTGGTCAAGACCAACTGGCCCTGGCAGCGCGGCTAGGCACCGCCGGTCACGCCGACCGCCATCCCACCCAACGCAAGACGCCCCGCATTGGCGGGGCGTCTTGCGTCGAGACCAACGGTCGAGATCAGAGCTCGAGATCGTACTCCACGATCAGCGGGGCAAACTCGCTGAAGGTGGCGTCGGTATCGATCCAGGCGTCCTTCACGTGGCGGCGGAAGTTGGGGCCGACCACCTGATAGTCGAGACGCCAGCCTTCCTGGCGGGCACGCGGCACTTCCTGGTCGAGCTTGGGCCACCAGGTGTACTGGTTGGCGTCGCGGTTGACCTCGCGGAAGGTGTCGATGAACCCGGTGGGGCCGAAGACCTGATCCATCCACGCCCGCTCTTCCGGCTTGAAGCCCGGGGTCGTCTGGTTGTCGGTCCAGTTGGCCAGATCGAGCGTCTTGTGCGCGATGTGCCAGGTGCCGCAGATGATGTACTCGCGCCGCTTGCGCGCCATCTTGTTCAGGTACTCGAGGTACTGGGTCATGAACGTCTGCTTGGCGGCCGGGTCCTGGCCATCCGGCATCAGGAAGGTGGCGATGCTGAAGCGGTCGTAGTCCGCCTGCAGAAAGCGCCCTTCGTGATCGCACTGCTCGAAGCCCAGGCCATACATGATCGCCTTGGGGATCTTGCGACAATAGAGCCCGACGCCGGAGAAGCCGTCCTGCTCGGCGTCCAGGAAGTAGCCTTCGTAACCCTCCGGATAGAGGATGCTGTCGTCCAGCTCGAAGCTCTTGGCCTTCAGGTTCTGCACGCAGACGACATCGGCATCCTGCTCGGCCAGCCAATCGAGAAAGCCTCGTTCGACGGCGTCACGGATCCCGTTGACATTGATGCTGGCGATTTTCATACCGTGTTCCTTCTTCGTCGCGCGTGTATGATACCCGAGCTTGCGAGATTTAGGTAAAAGCGAAGCGCCTTAAATGGGGGCGCAAGCGACACAAGACAACGGCCGAGACTGACACAGGGGGGCTCGAGTGAGCGCGGAGATCCAACCATATCAACGGGAGTTCATCGAATTTGCCATCGCCGAAGGGGCGTTGCGGTTCGGTGAGTTCACGCTCAAGTCCGGTCGGGTCAGCCCCTATTTCTTCAACGCCGGCCTGTTTCGCTCCGGCCGCGCCCTGGCCAGGCTGGGGCGTTTCTACGCCAGCGCCATCGCCGACAGCGGGATCGAGACAGATGTACTGTTTGGTCCAGCTTACAAGGGTATCTCGCTGGCGGCGAGTGCAGCCATTGCCCTGGCCGACCACCACGACCGCGATATTCCCTTTGCTTTCAACCGCAAGGAAGCCAAGGATCACGGCGAGGGCGGCAACATCGTCGGCGCTGAACTGCGCGGCCGAGTGCTGATCGTCGACGATGTCATCACCGCCGGCACCGCCATTCGCGAAGTCATGCAGCTGATCGAGACCGCCGGCGCGCAGGCCGCTGGCGTGGTGATCGCGCTGGACCGCCAGGAGCGCGGCCAGGATGGCGACGGCCTCAAGCCGCACAGTGCCATCCAGGAGGTCGAAGCGACCTACGCCATGCCGGTGATCAGCATCGTCAATCTCGACCAGATGCTCGCCTATCTCGAAGCGCGCGAGCCCGGTACCGGCGAACCCGACGACTTCAGCCGCCACGCTGAGGCGATCCGTGCCTATCGTGACCGCTACGGCGTGACCGCTACGACGTGATCCCCCATGGCGTAAACACTGCGTCATAACCCGGACGCGCTGGGTTTTTACGCATTAAAACGCCTTTCACAACCGCTAGACGACGCGGGCTTATCCGGCGGCAGGGCGTCGCGAGGGCGCTGTGAACCCCTCCCTGGGCGCTACCTTTGCCATCCCTGGCAAAGGACCCTCGCTTTGCCCTGCCCCCGGCGCCCACCGTCAGGGGGTTGAAAATGGGCTCTTGGCCGAGCCGTTCCCCCGGCGGCTCGGGTAGGGCGCTGGGGGATTACAAACGGTTTAAAAAACACCGTTTGATAATTTGCCGGATTATGTCACGCTTAAGCCGCAAGGCCAACGCGTTTCGGCGCGACTTTCTGGAGACGTGACATGATCAAGCGCAGCCATTTCAAACCTTTGGGCTTCGCCCTCGCTACCGCCACTTTCGTTTTCGCCAGTCAGCAGGCGATGGCGCTGAGCGTATCCGCCAACGGCGGCAAGGACTCCTTCGGGGTCGAGGCCAGCCAGACCATTCTGCCCAGCCTGCGTGCCGGGGTGGGCTATCTCAATACCGACGACAGCGGCCACAATGCCAAGGCGTACTCCGGCTCGCTGATGTTCACGCCGTGGCTGCCGGGGGTCGATCTCTCGGTGGGTGGGCGCTATCAGTACCAGGACACCCACTACGGCAACGGTGGCGGCCTGGGCCTGGGCGGTTCGGCCTTCGTCGACACCCCGATTCCGCTCACCTCGGTGGGTGCCTACGGCTTCTACACGCCCAAGGGCCTGGCCCACGGCGATATCGACAAGAGCTACGAGTACGGTGCCCAGGCGCGGGTGAACATCATCTCGCACACCTACCTCTACGGCGGCTACCGCTATATGCGCACCGATTTCGACAACGACGACGGCCACACCCTGGACAGCGGGCCGGTGCTGGGCGTCAGCGTCGGCTTCTGATGCCGCGTAGCTGCCGTCAGGCCGGCGACACCCAGCCTGTGTGACTGGCCACGCTAACTGGCCCCGCCATCGGCGCCCCATATGGGCGCCGATGGCGTATCATGCGCTGATGCTCGTCCTCACCGCGAGGCTGCCGCCATGCTCGATATCGTCCTGTTCGAACCCGAGATTCCGCCCAATACCGGTAATATCATCCGGCTCTGCGCCAATACCGGCTTCCGGCTGCACCTGATCGAGCCGATGGCCTTCGAGCTGGAGGACAAGCGGCTGCGCCGTGCCGGGCTCGACTATCACGAGTGGGCGCGGGTCCAGGTGCACGCCAACTGGGCGGCGTTTCTCGAAACCGTCGGCCCGGAGCGGGTCTTCGCGGTCTCGACCCGCGGCCGCCACGGCTACCACCATATCCACTATCGCGAAGGCGATGCGCTGGTCTTCGGTCCCGAGACCCGCGGCCTGCCCCAGGAGATGCTGGATGCCCTGCCGCCGGCGCAGCATCTGCGCATTCCCATGCTGGCCGACAGCCGTAGCCTGAACCTCTCCAACGCCTGCGCACTGATCGTCTACGAGGCGTGGCGCCAGCTCGATTTCGCCGGCGCGGTGGATGTCTGAGCGCGGTGTGGCCCGGCGGTTTTACAGCCGCCGGGTCATGAACACGCTGTAGGGGTCTTCGACGTAATCGCCGAAGGGCCCGCACTCGGCGAACCCCGCGGCCGCGTAGAAGTGTCGGGCGGGCGCGAAGTGCGCTACCGAGCCGGTCTCCAGGCTCAGGCGCTCGAACCCCGCCGCTCGGGCTTCCGCCATCAGCCGGGTGAGCAGCGCCCGGGCCACGCCTCGGCGCAGATGGCGCGAGTCGGTGCGCATCGACTTGAGTTCGGCGTGTTCGTCATCGAGGCGCTTGAACGCGCCGCAGCCGAGCAGTTCGCCATCTTCCCAGGCGGTATAGAAGTGCACGTCCGGGTGGCGCAGCGCCGCGAGATCCAGCGCGTGGCGGCTCTCCGGCGGGGAGTGGGGCGCAAAGTCGGCCAGATGCGCTTCGAGTAGCGCAGCGATCTCGGGGCCGCGTAAATCGTCTCGGATGATCTGCATGAGGTGTATCATTCCCGGTCTGTTGTTCTCACTGTCAGCGTTCTGATCTCACCGTTCCTATCTCAGCGATTCTGCCGCCATGTCCGATATTCGCCAACGCCTCGCCAAGCTCAACCCGCGCCAGCAGGAAGCGGTGCGCTATATCGATGGCCCCTGTCTGGTCCTGGCCGGGGCCGGTTCGGGCAAGACCAGCGTGATCACCACCAAGATCGCCTATCTGGTCCAGGAGTGCGGGATGAGCGCGCGCAAGATCGCCGCGGTCACCTTCACCAACAAGGCGGCCCGCGAGATGAAGGAGCGCGTGGGGCAGATGCTCAAGGGGCGCGAGGGGCACGGGCTCACCGTTTCCACCTTCCACAACCTGGGGCTCAACATCATCCGTCGCGAGCTCAAGGCGCTGGGCTTTCGCCCGGGCTTTTCGCTGTTCGACCCTGAAGACGCCAAGGCGCTGCTGCGCGACCTGATGCAGAAGGAGGCCGACACCGACGCCGAGCAGATCGGCGCGGTGCAGAGCCAGATCTCCCAGTGGAAGAACGACCTGGTGCTGCCGGGGCACGCGATCTCCCACGCCGCGGACGAGGACGAACAGTACGCCGCGCGGGTCTACGAGGCCTACAACCGCCATCTCAAGGCCTACAACGCGGTCGACTTCGACGACCTGATCATGCTGCCGGTGGTGCTGCTGTCGAGCGACCCCGAGGCCCTGGCGCGCTGGCGCAAGCGTATCCACTACATGCTGGTGGACGAGTACCAGGACACCAACGTCAGCCAGTATCAGCTGGTGAAGATGCTGATGGACGAGCGCGCCACCTTCACCGTGGTCGGTGACGACGACCAGTCTATCTATGCCTGGCGCGGCGCCCGCCCGGAGAACCTGGTCACCCTGGGGGAGGACTTTCCGCGCCTGAACGTGATCAAGCTGGAGCAGAACTACCGCTCCACCGCGACCATCCTGCGTGCCGCCAACACCCTGATCGCCAACAACCCCCACGTCTACGACAAGACGCTGTGGTCGGACATGGGCCAGGGCGACGCGATCCGCGTGATCGTCAACCGCCACGAAGAGGCCGAGGCCGAGCGCGTGGCCACCGAGATTCTCACCCGCCGGATCAAGGAGCGCGCCGAGTGGCGCGACTTCGCCGTGCTCTATCGCGGCAACTTCCAGGCGCGGCTGTTGGAGCTCAAGCTGCAGCACCATCAGATCCCCTACAAGCTCTCCGGCGGCACCTCGTTCTTCTCGCGCAACGAGATCAAGGACGCCATGGCCTACCTGCGTCTGCTGATCAATCCGGACGACGACAACGCCTTCCTGCGTATCGTCAACGTGCCGCGCCGGGAGATCGGCCCCGGCACGCTGGAAAAGCTCGCCAACTATGTCATTGAACGTCAGGCGAGCGAACGTCAGCGCTCGATGTTCTCCGCCTGCCGCGAAATAGGGCTGGAGCAGGTGCTGCCGACGCGCGCCGTCGAAAGGCTAGGGCGCTTCGCGCATTTCATCGATGGTGTGCGCAAGCGTATGGACCAGGGCGACGCCATCGCCGCCATTCGCGAGATGATCCGCGATATGGATTACGAAGCCTGGCTCTACCAGAACGCCAGTGCGCCGACCATCGCCGAGCGGCGCATGGCCAACGTCTGGACGCTGATCGACCAGCTCGAGAAGTCGATGCACCGCGACGACGAGGAGGGCGAGGCCTCTGAAGAGACCGACGACGTGCAGTCGGCGATCTCGCGCCTGGTGCTGCGCGACATCCTCGAGCAGCAGGCCGAGGAAGACGACTCCGACCGCGTGCAGCTGCTCACCATGCACGCCTCCAAGGGGCTCGAGTTCCCGCATGTCTATCTGATGGGGCTGGAGGAGGAGCTGCTGCCGCACCGCAACGCGATCGAGGCCGGCACCATCGAAGAGGAGCGCCGCCTGGCCTATGTCGGCATCACCCGCGCCCGGCGTACGCTGACGCTGACCCTGGCCCGCCAGCGCAAGGCCTACGGCGAACTGCTCGACTGCACTCCGAGCCGTTTCCTCGACGAGCTGCCGGCCGACGACCTGGAGTGGGAAGGCCGCGCCGACAAGGAGAATCCGGAGCGCAAGCAGGAGCGCGGCCAGAGCGCCATCGCCGGGCTGAGGTCGCTGCTGGGCTGAGTCACTGCTGAACTGAGCCACGGCTGAATCGGGGCAGTGCCAAGCGGGTGACGCGCGCTGCCGATAGCGGGGCGTCAGCACAAAAAAGGCCTGGCGGATGGGCCAGGCCTAGCTCGTATAGAACCTAAGACTGTCACGAGCGAACAGGGTCACGATCGAACGGGTGAATCGCGGCGGTGCCGCCGCAGCCAGCGCGAATCGCGTCGGCTGCGGCTGCTGATCAGAAGGTCGTCCACTCCTCTTCCTGCGACTGTGCGGGTGCCTTGGGCTTGGCGCTTGCCAGCCGGGCCTGAGGTGCGGGCATCGACGGCTGCGGGCGGCGCTTGGCTGAGCCGGCATGGTCTTCTTTCACCTTGAAGAAGGCCATCTCATCGGACAGCGACTGGGCGTGTGCCTGCAGCTGGCGGCTGGAGGTGCTCGACTGGTCGACCAGCCCGGCGTTCTGCTGCGTGGCGGTATCCATCTGCGACACCGCCTGGTTGACCTGGTCGATACCCTGGGACTGCTCGCGGCTGGCCACGGCGATCTCGCCCATCAGGTCGTTGACCCGCTTGACCCCCTCGACGATCTCGTTGAGCGCGTTGCCGGCGTCGTCCACCAGGCGCGTGCCCGAGCCGACCTTCTCCACGCTCTCCTTCACCAGCTCCTTGATCTCCTTGGCGGCATCGGCACTGCGTCCGGCCAGGGTGCGCACCTCGCCGGCGACCACCGCGAAGCCACGACCCTGCTCGCCGGCACGCGCCGCTTCCACCGAAGCATTGAGCGCCAGCAGATTGGTCTGGAAGGCGATATTGTCGATCAGCCCGACGATACTGGAGATGCGCTGGCTGGACTCATTGATCTCAGACATTGCCTGCATCGCCTGCTTGGCCACCACGCCGCCCTGCTGGGCACGCAGGCTGACTTCGTCGACCAGCGTATCGGCCTGGGAAGAGTTGTCGGCGTTGTGGCGCACGGTAGCGGTGATCTCATCCATCGAGGCGGCGGTCTGCTCGAGACTCGCGGCCTGCTCCTGGGTACGACGGTTGAGGTCGTCGGTGCCCTGGGCGATCTCGTCGGCCGCCTGCTGTACGGATTCGGCATTATGGCGCACGGCGGTGACGACCTGAGTCAGGCGTGCCTGCATCGTGGTGAGGTCGCGCAGCATGTCGCCGAACTCATCCTGGCAGGTGACGTCGATATGGCTATCCAGACGCCCTTCGGAGAGTGCCGTGGCCAGCTCGCGCGCCTTGCCCAGCGGGGTCATGATGCCGCGCACCAGCCACAGCGTGAGCAACCCGGCCAGCAGGGTGGCGAGCACGATGCTACCGATGATCAGCAGGCGCACATCCTCGAAGCTCTCTTCAGCCGAGGCGAAGCCGGACTCGGCCTGGTTGATATTGGCCTGGATCGCCTGTTGCAGGTTCTCCAGGGTGGCGGCATAGCTCTGCTTCACCGGGCCGTTCATGGCTGCCGTGGCGCTGGCGAGATTGCCGGCGTCGAGATCGCGCAGCACGCCGTCGAGTTGCGACTCCAGCGTGGTGCGACGCCCAGTAAATGCCTTGGCGGCGGCGGCTTCGGTACCATCCTTGACGCTCGTCTGGTCGTAGCGGGTCCAGTTCTCGTGGATGCTCTGGCGGTTCTCGTTGATCTGCTGGCGGATGGCGGCCAGGTCGGCGCTTTGGCCCGAGGTCAATGCTTCGTTGATCAGGCCGCGGTTGAGCAGAATGCCGGTACGCACCTGACCCAGCGTGGTGATAGGCAGCAGGTTGTTGGTATAGGTGGCTTCGACGTGATCACGCTCCTGACTGGCGCCATAGAGCCCGAGCAGGCCGGTGGCGATCAGCATGGCGATACACAGTCCCAGGCTCGTCCCGAGCCTGAGTTTGACGCTGCGCTTGAGAAAAGACATGGCGGTAGGATCCTTGGATAGGGGCTCCGCTGCCTGCACGCCAGGCTGGGCGGACGGGGCGCCGATTGGGCGGCGCTCTTTTTCTTTCGTTGCTTGCGTGTCTGGTGGCTATATCGGCAGAAAGCCGGGTTAAGTTCAATTAGTGTTTTATATTGTAACAATGTTTTAGATTTGCGTAGCCTTGGGCCGGCTGAGCTTAGTCCATTGTGACGACAGCGCCAGCCCCAGGCTGGACACCCCGCAGGCGAGCAGGTAGGATGGCCGCGCCGCAAACGGGCCAATTCACCGTTCGCGGCAATTTTCACCACGCGCCCTTAGCTCAGCTGGGCGTAGCCGGAAATGCAAAAGCTCGCTTTTGCCCGGCGAAGCGGACACTGCGATGCAGCGCAGTGGACCGGACCCGAAGGCGCAGCCTGAGGGGAGCGTTGCCCGCCGTTCGCAGAACGGCCCGACGCTTGGTAAGCCACCGCTTGCGACAACCTGCACTACGCGCCCTTAGCTCAGCTGGATAGAGCGTTGCCCTCCGGAGGCAAAGGTCAAAGGTTCGAATCCTTTAGGGCGCGCCATATTGTTACGAAAACCGCCACCCGTGCTCACGCCGGGTGGCGGTTTTCGTTTATGGCGGGCAGGGCGCCCCGCAGCGAGTTCGACGCACTCTCAGCGATCGTCGAGCGCGAACGCCAGCCCCATCTCCACGTGCAGTGCGGTGGTGTCGTAGAGCGGCAGGGCGCTGTCCTGCGGGCGCAGCAGCAGGGCGATTTCGGTACAGCCGAGAATGATTGCGCGGGCGCCGCGGGCATGCAGATTGGCGACGATTTCACGATAGCGCTCGCGGGAGTCGGCGTTCACGACGCCTTGTACCAACTCCTCGAAGATGACGCGGTGGATCGCCTCGCGCTCGTCCTCGGCGGGGATCAGGCAGTCGATGCCGTAGCGTTCGTTGAGGCGTTCACGGTAGAAGGGCTGTTCCATGGTGAAGCGCGTGCCCAGCAACCCGACCTGGTCGATGCCATCCGCCGCGAGGCGTTCGCCGGTGGCATCGGCGATGTGCAGCAGCGGCATGTTCAGCGCCGCCTCGATCGCCGGTGCGACCTTGTGCATGGTGTTGGTGGCCAGCAGCAGGCAATCGGCGCCGGCGGCTTCCACGCGTTCTGCCGCTGCGGCAAGCCGTTGCCCCGCTTCTTCCCACTGGCCGCTGCGCTGGAGCGCTTCGATCTCGGCAAAGTCGACGCTCACCAGCGCGACCCTGGCCGAGTGGTGCCCGCCCAGGCGCTGGCGCACGCCTTCATTGAGCAGGCGATAGTAGCTCTGGGTCGATTCCCAGCTCATGCCGCCGAGTACGCCGATTGTCCTCATGAGTCCCTCCGTATTGTCCAGACACTACATCATCGATGCTGGCGCGACGCCAGTGGTGCCGTGAGCGAGGGCGTGTCAGTCGTGGCCTCCGGGCGGGGGCGGCGGGCGATGATGAGTTCGCGTATGCGGTCCGCGATCCAGGCCTTGGCGTGGCGCGCCAGCGTGAAGCGGTGGTCGATGACGATGATGGCGTGGTGCCGGCTGGGCACGTAGAGCGCCGGCTGATAGACCCCGTCAGGTGACGCGGGCTGGCGATACGCGCAGTAGACCGTATCGATGTCGGGAATACCGGCGTGACAGATATGACTATCGTAGATCGTGTCTATCTGCCGGCCGGCATAGCGAAAGCATTGCGGCGGTATCGACACCTCGAACCGCAGCCAGTCTTCATCCAGCACGAGCGTGTCTTGGCAGCGAAAACGGATCATGGCGCCCTCGTGATCAACACCTGAATCAGGTCGCGCGACGGAGTCGATGGGTTATTACTGGAAGTGTACTAATAGTACATATTAAAAGTACTAGAAGTTCAATCTATTTTGTCGACGTCGGCGAAGATGCTGGAAACCGTACCGTGAAGGGCGTCTTGAAGCGTGTCTTGAAGGGGGGCGTAAAAGCTGTCGCAAGCGATGTTGTGAGAGACGTCGTGAGAGATAGCGTCAGGGCAACGGGATGATCTGTTGCTGCGCGGACATGACGCCAGGATCAGGCGTCGGGGTCGAGATCATCACATGGGGCCGCGGTGTTCTGGCCAGTGCGCCGCAGGCGCTGTACCAGTTGCTCCAGCAGCAGCAGGTCGGCGTCTTCCAGCTCGCCGGCTTGCACCGCCGCTTCGATCAGCGACAGTGTCTGCGCGGCGCGCGCCGGCGATGGCTCGGCGACTCGCAGCGTGTTGCCAGGGGGACGCGGATACGCTGCCTCGCGCTCGTCGTCGTCGCGCAGCATGCGGCCCTGACCGTAGTCCAGCCACGCCTCGCGCACGCCCAGCCAGCGTGCCAACGCCACCTTCTTGGCGTGGCTCGGGCGCGCTTCGCCGTTGATCCACTTGCTCGCCGCCTTGGGTGTGACGCGCACGGCCTGGGCTAGGCGAGCGCCCATTCCGTGGCCGTCCTTACCTGCATGACGGAGTGCTTCGAGCAGGCGGGCGCTGAAGTCGTCCCGATGATCAGTGTGAACCATAGGTTCAATAGTCGCATCGCTTGAATGTACTTTCAGTACCTGATATGTCTGTACTCAAAGTACACGCTCAGCGAGGGTGCCATGAGTGCCATTCGATTCGCGGTGGAACGGGTGGGCGGGGTATCGCGCTGCGCGCGAATCTGTCGGGTCTCACCTTCCGCGGTGTGCAAGTGGCTGCGTCGCGACTGCCTGCCGCGTACGGAGTACACCGGTGAGACGTGCCACGCGCAGCGCATGGCCACGGCCAGCGAGGGGGCGTTCAGCGCGGCATGGCTGCTGGCGCATGCCCGGCCCGAGTCGCCGGCCGGCCAGGCGCAGGCAAAACCTGACGATCGGGCGGTGGCTGCGATGCCGGAACAGGAAAAACCGGAACAGGAAAAAAGGGCGCAAAAAAGCCCAGCCGAAACCGGGCAACATTCAGACCATGAGCCTTCATCATAACGACCGGCCGGCATCAGTTAAAATGCAAATAGCCAATGAGGCTATACGTTTTTTGAGAGCGGCTTTATCACGGGGGGGCACCGTGCGGATTTATTGCGCCATGCGGTGAGTTGTATCATTGTCAAGATTTCTATATTTACTTGTTTAGATAATCACCTGCTCAGCGTAGCACCCTGACATGATTGCGCGGAAACGCAGGTCAATGGATGGGGCATGGCGCTGATTTGCCGAGATATCACTGGGTTGCCAGCGCATGACAGGTCTACCGGTTGGCGCTTGGATATACGATCGCGCCGCTTGGCTGGCCAAAGCGGGAAGCCAATTGTCTGTCATGATAGAGCGCGGTATGGAGAATCTACCGTTCTCGCCTTCGGTGCACGAAGGCCGGCTGCGGCGGACAGGATTTGCACGGTTGCCGGCGGTAAATACTCGACTATGGGCTTGTCATCCCAGCGCTGGATGAACGCAAAACCGCCGGCACTGGGCCGGCGGTTTTTGATGCGATAAGCCGTGTCGGCGTATCGATTTACAGGCTGGAGAAGCTCACGCTGCCATTCCCCTGGCCGGTCTGATTGGCGTTGGCCAGACCTTGGGCAGCGGCGGTGCTGTGGCCTTGAGCGACCAGGCCGCTACCGCCAGCCGGGATCTGGGTCGAGAGCTGAGTCTCTTGGGCGACGTTCTGCAGTGCCTGGTCGGCTGCGGCGCTGTGGCCACCGCTGACGGTGTCGACGCTATAGGCGGTCGGCAGCGACTGATACTGGGCCGTCTGCTGCGTGTTGAGCTGCTCGCTCTGCTGCTCGAAGATCTGCTCGTTGATGAAGCTGTTGGCCTGGGCGGCGGTCGGCAGAGCAACGGCAATTGCGACGGCTGCGAGA
This sequence comes from Gammaproteobacteria bacterium MFB021, assembly GCA_000737985.1. Taxonomy (GTDB): domain Bacteria; phylum Pseudomonadota; class Gammaproteobacteria; order Pseudomonadales; family Halomonadaceae; genus Salinicola. The sequence continues at coordinate 73,995 of JNVT01000026.1, forward strand.
ATACGTGCTTTCATGGTGTTACCTCCAATCATATCGTTTTCGTGATCCGCCACTCCTTGGCGGTCACCCTTTTGGGTCGTCGCTTGGCGACGTCGGAATCGGCATCCGGCCGTTTCCGGGGGGCGGCTCCTTGCCCCCGACCGTTGACGACAGTATGGAGACGAGTACGTTAGTCTGCTAATCACGTCTGCCGAATTCGATTATCGATGCGATTGATACGAAAGTCGTAACTCGCCGCGTCCTGGCCTTGCGCGGGCGCGTCGGCACGCTAGGATGGGCCGCGATTGCCCGCCCACGCACTCTCAGGAATCTGCCCATGTCTTCACGCCCCCCTGCTGCCGGCCAGAGCGCCGAGCCCCACGCCAACGTGGGCGAGGTCGCCTATCTCCGCGTGTCGCGGGTCACCGAGATCGGTGCCTTTCTGAACTGGGGCCGGCCCAAGGAGCTCTTGCTGCCGTTCGGCGAGCAGCGCTTTCGCCCCGACGAGGGCAAGCGTGTGTTGGTGATGATCTACGTCGACGATCGCATGCGGCCGGTGGCGAGCATGAAGCTCGACCGCTTCCTGCAGGACGAGTCCGAGGGGCTGGCGGCGGGTGACGCCGTGCGGCTGACCATCGCCGATCTCACCGATCTGGGCGCCAAGGCGGTGGTCAATCACCGTTTCTGGGGCCTGCTCTATCACGATGACATCAGCCGTCCGCTGCGCCGGGGCGACAGTGTCCAGGGCTACGTGAAGCGGGTGCGCGAGGATGGCCGGCTCGATCTCTCGCTGCTGCCGCCGGGGGCGGCGCGGCTCGACGTGGTGGGCGAGAAGATCCTCGCCGAACTGGCTCGCCACGACGGCTTCCTGGCGCTCGGCGACAAGAGCCCGGCGGAGACGATCAAGGCCCGCCTCGGCGTCAGCAAGAACGCCTTCAAGCAGGCCATCGGCCGACTCTACAAGCAGCGCCGGATCGTGATCGAAGACGACGGCATCCGCCTGCGCGCGGACGCCGAGTGAGTCAGGCGGCGCGGTGTCTCAGCGCCACGCTGACAGCCAGCTCAAGCCGGCTTCGGTCTCCCCCCTCGGCCGATACTCGCAGCCCAGCCAGCCGGCGTAGCCCGCGGCATCGAGCTGGGCGAACAGCCAGGGGTAATTGACCTCGCCGGTGTCCGGCTCGTGGCGCTCCGGCACCCCGGCGATCTGAATATGGCCGACCCCGTCACGATAGCGCTGGTAGGTCTTCCAGATGTCTCCATCCATGATCTGGGTGTGATAGAAGTCCATCTGCACCTTGACGTTGGGTTCGCCGAGCTCGGCGAGCAGCGCATGCCCGTCGGCCTGATGATTGAGGAAGTAGCCCGGCATGTCGCGGGTGTTGATCGGCTCGATCAGCAGCGTGCGCCCCTGTTCGGCCAGCTTGCGCGCGGCGAAACGCAAATTCTCCAGATAGGTCTCGCGCATCGCCTGGGATGACACGCCCTCCGCGACCAGCCCGGCCATGGCGTGTAGCTGGGTGCAGCCGAGCGCCTCGGCGTAGCGCAGCGCGGTGTCGAGGCTGGCGCGGAATTCCGCTTCGCGCCCCGGCAGCGCGGCCAGGCCCCGCTCACCCGCCTCCCAGTCTCCCGGCGGCAGATTGAACAGCACCTGGGTCAGCCCGTGGCGCTCGAGCGCGTCGGCGATGTCCTCCGGCTCGCAGGCATAGGGGAACAGGAACTCGACCCCGGTGAAGCCGCACTCGGCGGCGCGGGCGAAGCGCTCGGGAAACGGCACCTCGTTGAACATCATGCTCAGGTTGGCGGCAAAGCGTGGCATGGCGTGGCTCTCTCGTCGGTTCAGCTAGCTCTCGGTGAGGCGTCGGTTCAGCTCGGGTCGTTGGCGGCGCTGCCGGGCAGGCTGATGCCTGGATAGACCTTGACCACCGCCGAGTCGTCCTCGCGCCCCAGGCCCTGGGCGGAGGCGAGGGTGAACTGGTTGAGCGCCTGGGCGGTCAGCGGCAGCGGGAACTTGTCGCGATGGGCGGTATCGTGAACGATCCCCAGGTCCTTGACGAAGATATCCACCGCCGAGTGCGGGGTGTAGTCGCCGGCCAGGATATGCGGCACCCGGTTCTCGAACATCCATGAGTTGCCGGCGCTCTGTGTGATCACTTCATAGAGGGTCTGCGGGTCGCAGCCGCCGCGAATGCCGTAGGCCATCGCCTCGGCGGCAGCGGCGATGTGCACGCCCGCCAGTAGCTGATTGACCAGCTTCACCTGGGAGCCCTGGCCGAGCTCGTCGCCGAGCCGGAACACCTTGGCCGCCAGCGCATCGAGCACCGCGCCGGCGCGCGCGTAGAGCACCTCTGGGCCGGAGGTCATCATCGTCAGCTGGCCCTGGGCGGCTTTCACCGAGCCGCCGGAAATCGGCGCATCGAGCAGCTGGATATCGTGGGCGGCGAGTTCTGCGCCGAGTTCGCGCACCGCTTTCGGAGCGCAGGTGGCGCACGAGATCACCACGCTGCCCGGGGCCAGCCCGCCCTGCGCCTGCACCAGCCCGGCATCGCCGAACAGTGCGTCACGCGTCTGCGCGGCGTTGACCACTACGGTGAGCACGATCTCGACCTCGGCGGCCATCTCCGCCGGCGTGGCGACGGCGTGGCCGCCGGCGGCGGCGAACTGCTCGCAGGCCTCTGGGCGCAGGTCGCAGCCCCAGGTCTCGAACCCCGCCTTGACCAGCGAAGTGGCCATGCCCATGCCCATCGAACCGAGCCCGATCAGGCCGACCTTGGGGCTGGCGCCGGTGCCGTCAGCGCCGGCGGTAGTGTGCTGTGTCATGCCTTCTCTCCTTGCTTGTCTTTGACTGGCCTGTCTTTGGCTTGCTCTGTTTATTCCGGCGCGCCCGGGCGCTGAGCCTGGACGCGCGCGATCAGGTCTTCAGGTGCCTGGCGCAGACGCACCTCGGCGTGTTCCAGATGGCGTGCGGCGGCCTGCGCCGCGGCCTCGGCATCGCCGGCGGCGATCGCGTCGACGATCGCCTGGTGCTCGGCGACCACCTGCTGCATGAAGGTCTCGCGCAGCGATTCGTTGGTCCGCGTGACCTGGATCGCGTGGTGCAGGAAGCGGTTGTAGAAGTCGAGCACCGCGGTGAAGTGGGCGTTGTGCGCCGCCTCGGCGATGGCGCGGTGGAAGGCCAGGTCCTGCTCCACGCCGGAGAGGCCGGCCTCCACCGCTTCGTCGATATCCACCATGGCGTTGCGGATGCGCCGCAGCTGCGAGGGCGTACGGCGGCTGGCGGCGAGCCGGGCGGCTTCCACTTCCAGCGGCCGGCGCAGTTCGAGCACTTCGATCACCGAGGCGAGATCCGAGTCGGGCAGGGCCAGGCGCAGGGACACGGTCGGCGCGTCGGCGACGAAGCTGCCGCTGCCGCGACGCGAAGTGACCAGGCCGGCGTTGCGCAGCATCGAGATCGCCTCGCGCACCACCGAACGGCTGATGCCGAAGCGCTGGCCCAGCGCGGCCTCGGTGGGCAGGCGTTCGCCGCGGGCCCACTCGCCGCTCTGGATCGCTTCGCTCAGCCGCGTGGCCACCTGCTCCGAGAGCTGGGGGCCGCGCGAGGGTGACGAGATGTCTCCGCTCAAGGGGGGCTCCTTGTACAAGGGTTGCTCCTTAGACGTTGGTCATGGTCCGGGGTCGGGAAACGCCGTCATGGCGCCTGTCATAGACCCTATCCGACCAAAGGCGATGTTGCTGCCAAGCTTAATTTGTCAGACAAGATGCTAAATCTCAAACGCCTGCGCCATTCGCCTTTGGTCAGACTGGCTTTTTGGATGTAGGGCGCTCAACCAGGAGAACCAGCATGCATGTCATCGTCACGGGAGGTGCCGGCTTTCTCGGCGCCAGACTGATCAGCCGGCTGCTGTCGGGAGAGATCACCATCGACGGACAGCCGGTCACGCGGGTGACCTCGATCGATCTGGCAGCGTGTCCGCTCGACGATACGCGGGTCGAGTCGCTGAGCGGAGATGTCGCCGACCCGGTGCTGGTGGCCTCGGCGTTCGCTGCGGACACCGGTGCCGTGTGCCACCTGGCCGCGGTGGTGAGCGCCCAGGCCGAGGCCGATTTCGAGCTCGGCATGCGGGTCAACCTGGAGGCGACGCGCACGCTGCTCGACGCCTGTCGCGAGCGTTCGCAGCCGCTGCGTTTCCTGTTCGCCAGTTCGCTGGCGGTGTTCGGGCCGGGGCTCGAACAGCCGGTGGCCGAGGCGATCGGCCCGCAGCCGCGCTCCTCCTACGGGGCGCAGAAGGCGATCGGTGAGCTGCTGGTCAACGACTACAGCCGCCGTGGCTTCGTCGACGGCCGGGTCTGTCGCCTGCCCACCATCGTGGTGCGCCCGGGCAAGCCCAATCAGGCGGCGTCGTCGTTCGCCAGCGCGATCATCCGCGAGCCGCTGGCCGGGGTCGAGACCACCTGCCCGGTGTCCGGCGAGCTGGCGCTGTGGCTCTCCTCGCCGCGCACCGTGGTCGAGAACCTGGCCCACACGCTGGCGCTGCCGGGTGAACGGCTCGGCGCCTGGCGCACCCTCAACCTGCCCGGGATCACGGTCACGGTGAACGACATGCTGGCGGCGCTGGAGCGCAGCGCCGGCGCGGCCGCGCGTGAGCGGGTGCGCTTCGAACCCGATGCGCGCATCGACGCCATCGTCGCCAGTTGGCCCGGTGGGCTGGAGGTCACGCAGTCGCTGGCCCTGGGGCTGCGCGCGGATGCCGACTTCGACGCCATCATCCGCGCCTATCGGGAAGACGAACTCAACAATAAATCCAATCAAGGAGTCCACCCATGACAGACGCTGCTGTCGCAGGTCCCCAGGTCATCATCGGCCTGGGTATCGCTATCTTCGTGATGATCGCGCTGGTCATCAAAACCCGGGTGCATGCGCTGCTGGCGCTGGTGATCGCCGCTTCGATCGCCGGGCTGATCGGCGGCATGTCGCCCAATGCGGTGATCGACGCGATCACCACCGGCTTCGGCAAGACGCTCTCCACCATCGGTCTGGTGATCGGTTTCGGCGTGATGATGGGGCGGATTCTGGAAGTCTCCGGGGCGGGGCAGCGCATGGCCTACGCCATCCTCAGGCTGCTCGGCAAGGAGCGCGAGGATTGGGCCATGGCGATCACCGGCTATATCGTCTCGATCCCGATCTTCTGCGACTCCGCCTACGTGATTCTCAACCCGCTGGTGCGGGCGCTGGCGCGCAACAGCGGGCGTTCGGTCCTCACCCTGGGCATCGCGCTCGCCTCGGGGCTGGCGGTGACCCACAGTGCGGTGCCGCCGACCCCGGGCCCGCTGGGCGTTGCCGGCATCTTCGGGGTGGATATCGGGCTGATGATCGCCTGGGGCATCGTGTTCACGGCCCCGGCGCTGATCGTGATGGTGCTCTATGCGCGCATCATGGGCCCGCGCATCGAAGCGATGATCGAGCGCGACGTGCCCGGTTCGCTCAAGCGTGATGACACCGATCCGGTGGCCACGCCGCTGGCGGAGTCCGAGCTGCCGTCGCTGTTCAAGGCGATGCTGCCGATCGTACTGCCGATCGGGCTGATCTTCCTGAATACCCTGGTGACCGCGCTGACCGGCGGTGGCGATGCCCCGGGCGCCTTCGTCCAGGTGGTGCAGTTCGTCGGCCATCCGGTCATCGCGGTGGGTATCGGCGTGCTGGCGGCGGTCTACGGCCTGGTGCCGAAGATGCCCAAGGATCAGGTGCTGGCGCATCTGGAGAAGGGGGTCGAGAGTGCCGGTATCATCCTGCTGGTGACCGGTGCCGGGGGCGCGCTGGGGGCGGTACTGCGGGCCAGCGGCGCGGGTGACTACATCGGTCAGAGTATCGCCGGGCTGGCACTGCCGGCGGTGCTGATTCCGTTTCTGATCGCGACCCTGGTGCGCTTCGTGCAGGGCAGCGGCACGGTGTCGATGATCACAGGGGCCTCGATCTCGGCGCCGATCCTCTCTGCCATGCCCGACGTCAATATGGTGCTGGCAGCGCAGGCGGCGTGTCTGGGCGGGCTCTTCTTCAGCTACTTCAACGATAGCTACTTCTGGGTGGTCAACCGTCTGCTCGGGGTCAAGACCGCCAAGCACCAGCTGCTGGTGCTGTCGGTGCCTACCACCCTCGGCTGGGCCACCGGCCTGGTGGCGCTTCTGATCGCCAACGCCTTCATGGGGTAGTGCCCCAAGCGGTATCTGTACGACCGGCGCCCGGGGCTGTCACCAGCCCCGGGCGCTGTCGTCCCGCCTTGGGTCAAAGCATGCGCTTGAGCAGATTGTCTCTCCGCACAAACTGATGCCAGCACACCGCGGCCAGGTGTAGCCCGATGACGTAGTAGAAGATCGTGCCCAGGGTCGTGTGCACTTCCTCCATGCTATGCCCCAGCCCCGGGCTGACAGGGAAGGGCGACGGCAGTGCCAGTGACGTGCCGGGCACGGGGATGGCGCCGTCGCTCAGCCACACGGTGAAGATGCCCAGCAGCGGCTGCGCGAACAGGAAAGCGTAGAGCGCCCAGTGGGTGACCCGCGAGAGCCGTTCGAGGTGCGGATGCAGCGCCGGGGTGACCGGCGGCGGCGTGCGCCGCAGGCGTTCCAGCAGGCGCGGTATCGCCAGCAGGAGTACGCCGATACCGGCCCAGAAGTGGCTCTGCAGCAGCACGTCGGGAATACCGCTGCTGCGCGGGAAGAGATCCGTCGAGAGAATCAGCGCATAGGCCAGCACGACGAAGGAGGCCACGCTCCAGTGGAAGTGGCGGGCCTTGGCGGAGTAGCGCTGTGGAGTTGTCGAGTTCACGGCGGGCGATCCTTGTCATAAACGAGTCGGCGTCGAGGTGAGCCCCCGGTGCGAGCGGCAGGTCATGCCACCGGAACAGGCTCGGGAAGCCCAGACTACCGGCAGCAGGCTTAGGTTTGGCTTAAGGTAAAAACGTCAGACTCGTCGCGATGAGAGAGAAACGGCCATACAGGAACCTGCGATGAACATTCCCAAGGAACACCACTATTCCGACCGTGTGGGCTGGCTGCGCGCGGCGGTGCTGGGGGCCAACGACGGTATCGTCTCCACCGCCAGCCTGGTGATCGGCATGGCGGCCGCCGGCAGCGGTCTGGGCGGGGTCTTGACCGCCGGTGTGGCCGGCGCGGTGGCCGGGGCGATGTCGATGGCCGCCGGCGAGTACGTCTCGGTGAGTTCGCAAAAGGATACCGAGCGCGCCGACCTGGCCCGGGAGCGGCGCGAGCTCAAGGCCAACTATGAGCTCGAGGTGCGCGAGCTGGCACAGATCTACGAAAGCCGCGGGCTGTCACCGCCGCTGGCCCACGAAGTCGCCGAGACGCTGATGCAGCACGATGCGCTGGCCGCCCACGCCCGCGACGAGCTGGGCTTCAGTAGCGTCAACTCGGCGCAGCCACTGCAGGCGGCCTGGACTTCGGCACTCTCTTTCTTCTCCGGTGCGGCGTTGCCGCTGGCCTTCACGCTGCTGGGGGCGCTCTCCAGCGCACGCCTGGCGATACCGCTGGTGGTGGCGCTGGGCTCGCTGCTGGCCCTGGGGCTGCTGGGTCTGGTCTCGGCGCGGATCGGCGGCTCCCGGGCCCGGGTGGCGGTGGTGCGGGTCACCTTCTGGGGGGTACTGGCGATGCTCGCCACGGCGGCGGTGGGCTGGGCCTTCGGGATCGCCGGGGGCTGACCCCGCGGCATCCATTCGCTATCCCTGCACTGAATCCGCGGGCTGGCGCTTGCCAGGGCGGGTACGCTGAACTAGGTGTGAAAGGCGGCCGGAGAGCCGCGCCGAATCGCTCATTTCACGTCATATCGCATGAACTGATTCGATTCACCTTAGAGGAAAGTCAGTCTTTCCGCCGATATTCAGTACAGGGAGGTAACGCTATGGTCCAGAAGACCCAGATCCACGCTCAGCAGCAGACACTGCCCGGCAAGGAGAGCCTGATGCAGCCGCCGGCGGTCTTTATCCGCGACGGCTATCGCGGTAGCGACAAGCTGGCGGGCAAGGTGGCACTGATCACCGGTGCCGACAGCGGCATCGGCCGCTCGGTGGCGATCCACTTCGCCCGTGAAGGTGCCGACGTGGCGGTGATGTATCTGAGCGAAGACGACGATGCCCGCGAGACCCAGCGGCTGGTCGAGGCCGAGGGCCGCCGCTGCCTGCTGATCGCCGGCGACATGCGCGATGCCGCCTTCTGCCGCGCGTCGCTGGCACAGGTGATCGAACACTTCGGCGGGCTCAACATCCTGGTCAACAATGCCGGGACCCAACAGGTGAGCAACGATCTCGCCGAGCTCAGCGACACCCAGTGGGAGGAGACCTTCGCCACCAACATGCACGGCATGTTCTATCTGACCAAGGCAGCGCTGCCGTATCTGGGTGAGGACGATGCGATCATCAATACCGCTTCGGTCAACGCCTATATCGGCCCCGATTTCCTGGTCGACTACAGCGCCACCAAGGGGGCGATCATCAGCTTCACCCGTGCGCTCTCCAATCAGGTGGTGGGGCGTGGGCTGCGGGTCAATGCGGTGGCGCCGGGGCCGGTATGGACGCCGCTGCAGCCGGCGACGCTGGGGGCGCACGACCCGGAGATGCTCGAGGATTTCGGTAGCGAGACGCCGATGGGGCGTGCCGCCCAGCCCTGGGAGCTGGGGCCGTGCTATGTCTTTCTCGCGTCGCTGGACGCCTCCTTCATCAGCGGCCAGACCCTGCACCCCAATGGCGGGGTCGTGGTCAACGGCTGATAGCCGCCCTTCGCGGCGTGGCGGTGCCCCGGTGAGCCCTCTCGACGCTGAGCTGTCGCCGTCGTTATTCTCGGCGTCGAGCCAGCGCACCGACCGATCGACAGTGATTTTCCGGCGCTGGCCCAGCGTCACTGCGTCATCGCCGCCGGGGTGTCGCTACTGGATTATCGACACTGGGTTATCGACGTAGACAGCACCGGTCTCGACACTGGACGAGATACCTGAATGCGACACCCGGGCAGAGGAGGCCCGCTGCACATGCCAGAGACGCAATTTCCCGGCACGCTTGCGCCAGGGGCGCACCCCGATCTGCCGCCGCGGCGCGATAGCTGGTTGAACCGACTCTCGCACTGGGCCTGGCTCGAGACGGAGGGGCGGCGTCTGCTGGCGTTTTACCGCGCCTCGCGTCATCCCCAGTGCGGCTTCGCTGCCCTGGATGACGACGGCCGCCTGCCCGACGACGCCCACCCGGACACCATGATCACCGCGCGCATGACCCACTGCTTCGCGCTGGCGGCGATGCGTGGCGAGCCCGGCGCGGCGCCGCTGGTGGCCCACGGCGTGGCGGCCCTGCGTGGCCCGCTCAGGGATGCCGACTACGGCGGCTGGTATGGCGCGCTGCCGCGGGAAGGTGAGGAGCAGACCAAGCAGGCCTACATTCACGCCTTCGTCGCGCTGGCCGCCGCCAGCGCCTGGCAGGCCGGCGAGACGGCGGCAGGTCCGCTGCTCGACGAGATCGTCGAAGTCATCGAGACGCGTTTCTGGGCCGAGGACGAGGGTCGCCTGCGCGAAGGCTTCTCGCGCGACTGGCGCGACAGCGAAGCCTACCGCGGCGGCAACAGCAACATGCACGCCACCGAGGCCTTCCTGCAGCTCGCTGATGTGCTCGACGCGCCCAAGTGGCGCCAGCGCGCGCTCTCCATCGTCGACAAGATCATTCATGCCCATGCCCGCCCCAACGGCTACCGCGTGGTCGAGCACTTCGACAGCGACTGGCAGGAGTGGCGCGACTACAACCAGGACACCCCCAAGGACCCGTTCCGCCCCTACGGCGCCACCCCGGGCCACGCCTTCGAGTGGGCGCGGCTGATGCTGCACCTGGAAGGCGGCCTGCTGCGTCAGGGCGAGAGCGCCCCCGGTTGGCTGCTGGAAGACGCCCGCGGGCTGTTCCGACGGGCCACCGAGCTGGCCTGGCAAGTGGATGGCGAGCCGGGGCTGATCTACACCCATGACTGGCACGACCGGCCGGTGGTGCATGAACGCATGCACTGGACCCTGGCGGAGGCCGCGTCGACCGCGGCGGCGCTGCTCAAGCGCACCGGCGACGCCGAGTACGAAACCTGGTATCGCCGCTTCTGGGATTATATCGACGGCTACCTGATCGACCGCGAGCGCGGCAGCTGGTGGCAGGAGCTCGACCGCCACAACCGCCCCTCGAAAGAGGTGTGGTCGGGCAAACCCGATCTCTACCACGCCTATCAGGCGACGCTGCTGCCGCGCTTGCCGCTGTCGCCGACGTTGGCGCGGGCGATCGCCGATGGTGTGCTGTAGCCTGATGCCGAGGTAGCCTCTGCGGCAGGGGTGCTCACACGCAGGCCATTGCGGCCGCTCCGCTTGGCGGCGTAGAGCGCGATATCGCCGCGCTCGATCAGCGCGGCCAGATCCGTCTGGGGCTGATGCAGCATCACCGCACCCAGGCTCAGGGTGACCGCATCCGGGGTGGCGAAGCTCTGCGCGGTGGTGGCCTGGAAGCGCTGGCGCAGGATCTCGGCCAGGGCGAGTACCTGAGCCTGGTCGGTATCCACCAGCAGGATGGCGAACTCGTCGCCGCCCAGGCGTGCGCACAGGCTCCTGTCGGGTAGCGCGGTCTGGATCAGCTCGCCCAGCATCATCAGCACGCGGTCTCCCGCGGCGTGGCCATGCAGATCGTTGACCGGCTTGAAGTGATCGACGTCCAGTAGCAGCAGGGCGCCGGGCCGGCCCACGGCCACCTCGGCCAGATGCGCCGGCGCACGGGCTTCGAAGGCGCGGCGGTTGAACAGCCCGGTGAGCGGGTCGCGCTCGGCGAGATGCTCGATCTGGCGCTCGCGGCGGTAGCGCACCGTGCCGGTCATGGAGAGCGCGATCAACAGGATTGCCATGACGCCTTCGACCAGCGAGACACGAATTACCAGGCCGCGAAAACTGGCAAGATCGACCAGCGCATTCGGCATCAGCGTCAGCACCACCTTGCCCAGATAGAACAGGCCGTGGAACAGCAGCGTGTAGTGCAGCTGGCGAGTGCCCAGGCTGGCGTGCTCTGCATCCAGGCGCAGTAGCTGGCTGGCTCTGAGTGCCAGCCCGCCGACCAGCAGAGAGTTGGTCACCATATAGAGCGCGGAAGCGCTGGCTTGCGGCAGCGCCAGCAGCAGACACCACCCCGGTGGCAGCGCCCACCACCAGCGCGACGGGCGCCGGCCGACGAAGCGCATTACCCCGAGTAGAAACAGCCAGTGGGCGAATACCAGCAGCCCGTTGGCGAACCACACCCCGATGAAGAAGTAGCCCTGCGAGCGCAGCAGCGCCAGCGACGAGCCGATGGTGATGCTGGCGAAGCCGCCCGACCAGTAGAGTAGGGAGCGGTCCCGGGCGCCACGCCACTCCAGCAGCAGATAGAGCGCCGCGGCTGCCGCGATGGCGATGGTCAGGGTCAGCATCGTGATGGGGTCGAACGCCATACAGGGTTTCCGCTCGAATGACGATGGGAAAGGCGCTCGAGGGGCGCCGGGGTGGGGCATGGCCAGAGTAAAGCAAACTTCGGCGATGTCCTATCGGCCATGATGCCCGAGACTTGAGGCGGCATCTCGCGCGGCTGGCCCTCCTGGGCATCCATTCGAGTTTGATTATCAAGCGCATTGATAAATAATAATCGTTTGCATATGATCCTGGGCGATCGCCGTGCCCGCGCTGCCCCGTGGATGCCGGCGCCGACATCACAACGAGCGTCGCCGAGACGCCACGCAAGGGATCTACCATGCCAACCCCCGTTCGCCACCGGGCGTCGCCGTCGCGGCGTGCCCTGCGCATGCCGCTCGGCACGCTGCTGGGTGCCACCGCGCTGCTGCCGCTCGCTTCCGCCATGGCTCAGGACGACGAGACGACAGCGCTGCGGACACTGACCGTCTCCGCCGCGAGCCTCTATGACAACGTCGGCTACACCCGCCGCACCACCACCGCTGGCACGCGCTTCGAGGCGACGCTGCGCGAGGTGCCGCAGACGGTGAGCATCATCACTCGGCAGCGGATGCAGGATCAGGGGCTATGGGATGTCGAGGATGTCCTGAGCAACGCCACGGGCATCTCGGTGAAGCGAATCGACAGCAGCCGCGTCGATTTCTACGCCCGCGGTTTTCGCATCAACAGCTACCAGTACGATGGTATTCCCACGCTCAACACCGATAGCCGCTGGTACTTCGGCGATGGCGCGCTGAACACCGCCATCTATGACCGGATCGAGGTGGTACGCGGCGCCAACGGCCTGCTCACCGGCGCCGGCAACCCCGGTGCCTCGATCGACTTCGTGCGCAAGCACGCCGACAGCCGCGAGCCTACCGGCTCGCTGAGCACGAGCTACGGCAGTTGGGACCGCTCGCGCAGCGTGGTCGATGTGACCACGCCGCTGACCCGCTCGGGCGACGTGCGGGCGCGATTCGTCGGTGGCTATGAGGACGGTGACAGCTATCTCGACCGCTTTGGCGAGCGCAAGCGCTACGGCTACCTGGTCATCGATGCCGATGTCAGCGATGAGACCACGCTCTCGCTGGGCTATGACACCCAGCGCGGGCGTACCTCGTCACCGACCTGGGGTGGGTTGCCGCTGTGGTACAGCGATGGCAGCGAGACGGACTACACCCGCGGCTTCAGCGTGGCGCCGGACTGGTCCTACAACGCGTGGGAGTCGAAGAAGAGTTTCGCCCAGCTCGAGCACCGCTTTGGCGGGGGCTGGACGCTGCACGCGGCGGCGACCCATGAAGAGAGCACGCTGGACTCTCGGCTCGCCTACCCCTACGGCTTTCCGGACCGCGAAACGGGGCAGGGGGTCTACTACTACACCGGTTGGAATACCGGCGAGCGCCGGGTCGACGGCGTGGATGGCTATGTCGAGGGCCCGTTCTCGCTGTTCGGACGCACGCACCAGCTGGTGCTGGGTAGCAGCTATCACGACCAGTCCAATGACTACGAGAACAGCTTCACCAATGGCTTCGCGGTCGACGACTTCGATGCCTGGAACGGCGCCACGCCGGCGCAGGCGTGGCCTGACTTCGCGCCCTCCGAGCGTGCCAGCAGCCGCCAGAAGGCGCTCTACGGCGTGGCTCGCTTCTCCCTGGCCGAGCCGCTGACGCTGATCCTCGGTGCCCGCTACACCGACTGGCACGGGCGCACCTGGTCGAGCACGCTGGGCAACCATGCGCAGGACGAGCGTGAGATCACCCCCTACGGCGGGCTGATCTACACCCTCGACGACACCTGGTCGGCCTATGCCAGCTATACCGAGATCTTTCAGCCGCAGAGTTACCGGCTGGCCGGTGGCAACGGCTATCTCGACCCGCTGGTGGGCAAGAACTACGAGACCGGGCTGAAGGCGGCCTGGTTCGATGGCCTGCTCAACGCCTCCCTGGCGGTGTTTAGGCTCGAACAGGACAACGTGGCGGATATCGTGCTGACGCCCGGCTCGCTGGTCACCACGGCGACCCCGGTGAGTGACGTGGTCAGTGAAGGCGTCGAGATGGAGCTCAGCGGCGCGGTCAGCGACGATCTGGAGCTGACCGCCGGCTTTACCCACTACACCGCGACCTCGGCAGAAGGCACGTTCAATGGCGACCGGCCGCGCACCCAGGCCAATCTCTTCGCCAGCTACCGGGTACCGCAGTGGCGCCAGCTCACCCTGGGTGGCGGCTGGCGCTGGCAGAGCCGCACCTTCGCCCGCCAGGCCGGCCCCGATGGCGAGACCCGCGACTTCGAACAGCCCAGCTACACCATCGCCGATCTCTTCGGGCGCTACCAGTTCACACCGAGCCTGGCGCTGCAGGTGAACGTGCACAACCTGTTCGACCGCAAGTACTACAGCTATTTCGATACCTACGGTGTCTATGGCGAACCGCTCAATGTGACCTCGACGCTGAGCTATACGTTCTGAGCGCTGGGCGCTGAGGGTAAATCAGCGCTCCAGACGCGCGAGCACCCGCTGGCCGCGCCGCGTGCGGCGCGCCCGGCGCATGCCGCTGGAAGCCATCTTCCAGCCCAGGATACGCGCCAGGCCCACCGCGGCACCGGACGCCGCGCCCCACAGCAGCGCCTCACGCCAGCGTACATCGGGGTCATCGGGATTGACCGGCGGCTCGAACGCGCTGCGCCGTGCGGTATGCTTCAGCGCCTCCCGGGCGGCCACGCCCGAGGCGATCGCCATCGTGGTACCCACCAGGGTCCATAGCGTTTGCGGTTTCATGCGGGCCTCCTTGCCGGGGTTGAATGCCCAGCATGGTCGATCCCGGGGCGCCCCGCCAGCGGGTCTATGGTGCAGGCGCTGCGGGCTGGCGGCACATGCTCGTCGTTCAGGCCAGCGGCACGCTGCCGGGGTTGGCGCGGCGGCGTGACCACTGCCACAGCGTCCAGTGGGCCAGCAGTGGCCAGCGCGCCTGGAACAACTGCAGAAAGCGCTGGCGCCACAGGTTGGTCAGCGGCTTGCTGAGGTCGAAGATCTGCTCCAGCTCGGTATCGTGGTAGCCGAGCACGAGATGGCGCGCGTATTCGGGCCAGAGCTCGATATGCTGAAGGTGGGAGAGCGGCGTCTTGGTGAGATTGTTATAGCGCCGCTGGCAGCCGTGGCACTGGTACTCGGTGGCGCGGCGGCTGGTGACCACCTGAACCGAGGCCGAACCGCAGTAGGGGCAGCGCCGGTCGCGGGTGTCGCGCAGCCCGGCCAGCATCGCCTGGCACTCGGCCAAGGCCCGCGCTGCTTCATCGGTCAGCTCGGAGATCTCGGGGGACTGATGCGCCTGCCACCAGGCATGGAGCGCGCTGTCGTAATCGGCCATGGCTTTGATAAAGGCGCGGCTCCAGGTCATCGAGGCCTTGTTGCTGATCCCCAGGAAGTTCGCGATCAGCTCCTGGGAAAAGCCCTGAAAGCGGTAGCTCATCCAGGGTTTCCACTTCTCCTCCGAGCGCAGCAGATGCAGCGGTGTGCCGGTCAAGATGGTGAAGCGCTTGCGGCAGGTGCGGCAGGCGTAGCTGTTGCGGCGCATACCGCCGGTACCAGCGGGCGCGGCCAGATAGATCGCGCGGCTTTCGCAGGCGGGGCAAGCGTGGGGGGCGCTGCCGGGTAGCGTTGCCAGATAGGCGAGAAAACTCCGCGCCGCCGGGCGCAGCGACTCCGGCAGTAGCGCCAGGGCGGGGCGCGAGAGCATGAAATCGATGGTTTCGGCGTGGCGGCGTGTCGGTGGAATCTCGAAGGCCGCAAATAACGACGAATCGGTGGTCGACATGGGTAGTACGCGCTCCCGATGAGTATGGCGTTATCGTTATTCTTCCATAACCCTTCTTTTACCCGAAGTGGTTGGTCGCCTATCGGACTTTTTGGCCGATATCTCACACGCTTTGTAGCCGATCGCTTACAAACATTTCTCGCCTGATGCGTTATCCTGATTCTCTGACCCTTTTTCTCTGACCCTTTTTCTCTGACCCTCGTCGACCGGCTCCGCCACCGCGATCAGGAAAACCGCATGCTCAACGATCTCCTCGACACCTTCGATATCGATCTGTCGCAGTCGCAGCGGCTGCTGACTCTCGATATCGCCGGCGTCGCCCTCGTGCCCCACCGGCTGGTGGGCGAAGAGCGCGTCAGCGCGCCCTTCACCTATACCCTCGACTGCATCTCCCAGCAGGGCGATATCGAACTCAAGACGCTGATGGCGCAGCCGGCGCGGCTCTCGATCCTGCAAGCCGACGGCAGCTACCGCCCGCTGCACGGGCTGGTCTCTGAGGCCGCGCTGCTAGGCGAAGATGGCGGCGTCACCTACTACCAGCTCACTCTGGTGCCGTGGCTCGCCATGCTCGGCCTGGGCCGCGATAGCCGTATTTTCCAGGACCGCTCGGTGGTTGATGTGCTCACCGCCGTATTCGATGATTACGACCTCGCCAAGGGGCGCTACCGCTTCGATCTGCGCCGCGACTACCCCGCCAGAAGTTACTGCGTGCAGTATCGCGAGAGCGATCTGAACTTTATTAGCAGGCTTCTAGAAGAAGAAGGATTATGGTACTACTTCGAATATTCGGGGTCCTCATCTTCCTCTGATAACGGCCAGGATAACGCCTCGTCGACAGAGTCTGGGGCGGACTTCGACGGCCATCGGCTGGTGATCACCGACGATGTCGACACCACCCAACCGGTCAGCCCCCAGGCGATCCGCTTCCACCGTCAGGCGGCCACCGAGCGTGAGGACGCCCTGACCCAGTGGGGCGGCGTGCGTACCCAGCAGCCCACCCGGGTCAGCGTGGGCACCTTCGACTACAAGCAGCCCTCGCTGACCAAACGCACCGGGCTGGATACCCTCAGCGACCAGGGCAACCTGCCCAAGACCGAGCTCTACGACTATGCCGGCGAGTACTACTACCACGGCTATGATCGCGGCGAACGGCTGACCGAGAATCGTCTGGAAGCGCATGAGTCCCGCGCCAAGCGCTTCCGCGGCAGCGGCGGCGCGCGCCAGCTCCAGGCCGGGCGCTGGTTCGAACTCACCCAGCACCCGCTGCACGACAGCGGCGGTGAGCCCGAGCGCCAGTTTTTGCTGCTGGGCGTCACCGTCCACGCCGAGAACGCGCTGCCGGTCTCGGCCCAGCTCCAGGCGCTACCGGGCAGCCTGCAGCCGCAGCTCGACGCCGCCAAGCAGGCGCACGGGCTCGAGAGTGATACCGCAGATCCTACGGGCGAGCGTCTGTCGGATTATGCGACTGGCGGCACC
>JNVT01000027.1 GCA_000737985.1 Gammaproteobacteria bacterium MFB021
CGACGAGGAGGTGCTGGTATGCGGCTCCTTCCTGACCGTGGCCGAAGCCCTCGGCGCGCTGACGGCGGTCGACTGAGGGCGCGGTGTACCGGATCGGCATTTTTCATCGCCCCGGCCAATGGATGACCGGGGTTCGAACAGGCCCGCTTGAGGAGGTCTCATGAAGTACGGATGGCGTGAACGGATCAGTGGTGCGGTCATTCTGGTGGCGCTGGGCGCGATCTTCGTGCCGATGCTGTTCGACGACCCCGAGCCGCGTCAGCAGGGCCCGGAGCCGGTGATGGTGATCGAGCAGCCGGTGGATGGGGGAGAGGCGCGCCAGCGTATCATCGAGGCCCCGCAGCCACCCGCTTCGGTGGCTCAGCGCGACAGCAGCGGCGACACCGGCGCGGTGCCCGAGCCCGATACCCGTGCCCAGCTAGGCGGAGGCGACGACGACAGCTTCGGGCAGTCGGCGGACACCGGCCAGAGCGGCGGCAGCGGCGCGGCCACCACGGGCGGTGGCTCGCAGGCGACCCAGCCGCACGCCGAGGACACCGCCGAGAAGGCGCGCCCGGCCACCAGCCAGCCGGCCGAGCGCCAGGCGCCGGCCGCCAAGCCGGCCCCGGCCAAGCCCGAACCGGCGCCCAGCACGCCTGCGCGTACCGCCGCCAGCAAGGATGGCGGCTGGGTGGTGCAGGTCGGCAGTTTCGGCCAGAAGGACAACGCCACGCGGCTCGCGGCCAAGCTCAAGGAACAAGGCTTCGCCGCCTATTCGCAGCCGCGCGACAACAACCTGACCTCGGTTTACGTCGGGCCTTTCGCCTCCTCGGAGGCGGGCGAGAAGGCGCGCGCCGAACTCAAGCAGTCCGCCAACCTGTCCGGACTCTTGATTCGCAAACCGGGTAGCTGATGACACTCACCTGGCTCGACTACGCCTTCCTGCTGGTCTTGACGATCTCGATGCTGGCAGGTTTCATGCGCGGCCTGATCCGTGAGGCGCTGGGTCTGGGGGCGTGGATCGTCGCGCTGCTCGCGGCGCGGGTCTTCGCCCAGCCGCTGGGGGAGATGCTCGAACCCTACATCTCACACCCGGACGCGCGCCTGGTCCTTGGCTTCGTCCTGGTGATCTTCGTCGTGGTGATGGTGTGTGGCTTCGTCATCCGCCTGCTCAACGCGGCGATCGAGTGGGTCGGGATGGGTTTTTTCAACCGGGTCGCCGGCGCCTGCTTCGGCCTGGCCCGGGGCGCGGCGATCCTGGTGATCGCCACCGTGGTGATCGGGCTGACGCCGCTGGCTCAGCTGAGCGCCTGGCAGCAGGCCCAGCTGCGCCCGGCGTTCGAATCGCTGCGGGCCTGGGCGGTGGTCCAGCTCGAGGACTGGAACGTGGATGCGTCGCAGGCGGAGGACGCCATGCGGCGTCTGCCACTGACGCTGCCCGGTACGACGACTTCGACAGTCGAGCAGAGCGGCCGCGCCGCGCCACCCCCGGGTGGCGCGCCGGCCGCGCAACCGGCGCCCTGAGGGGCGCAATCAAGCGAGGTAAGGCGGCATGTGCGGTATCGTGGGCCTCATGGCCAATGAAGCGGTCAATCAGTCGATCTATGACGCGCTGACGGTTTTACAACACCGCGGACAGGACGCCGCCGGCATGATGACCTGGGATGACGGTCGGTTTCTGCTGCGCAAGAACAACGGGCTGGTGCGGGATGTCTTCCATACTCGCCACATGAAGCGTCTCCAGGGCAACCTGGGGATCGGCCACGTGCGCTACCCCACGGCGGGCTCGGCGAGCGAGGCGGAGTCGCAGCCGTTCTACGTCAACTCGCCTTACGGCATCACGCTGGCGCACAACGGTAACCTGACCAACTCCGACCAGCTCAAGCAGGAGCTGTTCTCCTCCGATCTGCGCCACATCAACACCAGCTCCGATTCCGAGGTGCTGCTCAACGTGTTCGCCCACGAGCTGGGCAAGCAGGGGCTCTACCTCACCCCCGAGGATATCTTCGATGCGGTGCGCCGGGTGCATCGGCGCTGCCGCGGTGGCTACGCCGCGGTCGCCATCATCAGCGGATTCGGGCTGGTCGCCTTCCGCGACCCCCACGGTATCCGCCCGGTGGTCTACGGCACCCGCGAGGGCGTCGACGCCGAAGGGCGCCCGGGTCAGGAGGTGATGATCGCCTCCGAGTCGGTGGCGCTGGATGTCAGCGGCTTCGAGCTGGTGCGCGATCTGGCGCCGGGCGAGGCGATCTTCGTCGACATGCACAAGAATGTGCACACCCAGCAGTGCGCCGATCGCCCCCGGCTGACCTCGTGCATTTTCGAGCACGTCTATCTGGCGCGCCCGGATTCCAAGCTCGACGGTGCCTACGTCTACGGCACTCGTATGCAGATGGGGCGCAAGCTCGGTGACCGCATCCAGCGCGAATGGCCGCAGCACGACATCGACGTGGTGATCCCGATCCCCGACACCTCGCGCACCACCGCGCTGGAGCTGGCGCAGCACATCGGGGTGACCTTCCGTGAAGGGTTCATGAAGAACCACTACATCGGCCGCACCTTCATCATGCCGGGGCAGACCCAGCGCAAGAAGTCGGTGCGTCAGAAGCTCAACGCCATCGGCAGCGAGTTCGCCGGCAAGAACGTGCTGCTGGTGGACGACTCGATCGTGCGCGGCACCACCTGCAAGCAGATCATCCAGATGGCCCGGGACGCCGGCGCCAACAAGGTCTACTTCGCTTCCGCCGCACCGGCGGTGCGCTACCCCAACGTCTACGGCATCGACATGCCGGTGGCCTCCGAGCTGATCGCCCATGGCCGCAGCGACGCCGAGGTGGGTGAGCTGATCGGCGCCGACCGCCTGATCTATCAGGATCTGGAGGATCTCAAGGCGGCCTGCCGCGAGGTCAACCCGGCCCTCGACGACTTCGACTGCTCGGTGTTCGACGGCAGCTACGTCACCGGCGACATCGACCAGGCCTATCTCGCCGCGCTCGAGGCCGCCCGCAGCGATGCGGCCAAAGAGGGGCGCGAGCGAGTCAATGCGGTGGTCGACCTGCACAATGACAGCTCGGACGACTGAACCGGTGCGCCCCGCCGCCGGCGGGGCTGTCTCAGTCAGGACTTGGGCTTTGTACGAAAAGTCAGCGAGCGAAGGAAAGACCGGGGCGCGTAGCTAAGGTGAAAATCGGTGAAAACGGACCGGGCTGGCGTTCCAGTTTACGGTGTGTAAATGAGCATTTTTGACCGGGCTGGCGCTCCAGCCGATTTTTAACGCCGTATTGCCGAGCGCAGGTAGTTTTCGTGCAAAGCCTAGACGATATTCAGGAGTGTACCCGCATGCCCCTAGATGACGCCCCGGACGACGACCTCTCGCTCGGCCTCGAGACCCTGGCGATCCGTGCCGGCCATGAGCGCACCCATGAGCAGGAGCACGGCGAGCCGATCTTCCCCACCTCGAGCTTCGTCTATGGCAGCGCCGCCGAGGCCGCGCGCAAATTCAAGGGTGAGGAGCCGGGCAACGTCTATTCGCGCTTCACCAACCCCACCGTGCGCAACTTCGAACAGCGCCTGGCGGCGCTCGAGGGCGGTGAGCGCTGCGTCGCCACCAGCTCGGGCATGGCGGCGATCCTCTCGACCGTGTTGGCGCTGCTGCAGGCCGGCGACGAGGTGATCGTGTCGCGCTCGGTATTCGGCTCGACCATTGCGCTGTTCGACAAGTACCTGGCCAAGTTCGGCGTGGTGCCGCGCTATGTGGAGCTCAACGATCTCGCCGGCTGGGCAGCGGCGATCACGCCCAAGACCAAGCTGCTGTTCGCCGAGACGCCCTCCAATCCGCTCAACGAGCTGGTCGATATCGCCGCGCTGGCCGAGCTGGCCCACCGCCACGGCGCCTGGCTGGCGATCGACAACTGCTTCCTGACCCCGGCGCTGCAGCGTCCGCTGGCGCTGGGCGCGGATCTGGTGATCCACTCGGCGACCAAGTATCTCGATGGGCAGGGGCGGGCGATCGGCGGCGCCGTGGTCGGCCGCAACCAGGAGCTGGAGCAGCTGTTCGGTGTGGTGCGCACCTGCGGCCCCTGCATGAGCCCGTTCAACGCCTGGATCTTCCTCAAGGGGCTGGAGACGCTGAGCCTGCGCATGCACGCCCACAGTCGCAATGCCCAGGCCCTGGCCGAGTGGCTGGAGCAGCAGCCGGCGGTGGCGCGGGTCCACTACAGCGGTCTCGCCAGCCACCCCCAGCACGCCTTGGCTCAGCGTCAGCAGCTCGGCTTCGGCGCGGTGATGGGGGTCGAGATCGCCGGTGGGCGCGAGTCTGCCTGGCATGTGATCGACCACACCCGGGTGATGTCGATCACCGGCAACCTGGGTGACGTCAAGACCACCATCACCCATCCGGGGACCACCACCCACGGCCGTCTGAGCGATGCCCAGCGCGCCTCCGCGGGCATCAGTGACGGGCTGATCCGCCTGGCGGTGGGATTGGAGACGCTGGAAGACCTGCAGGCTGACCTGGCCCGAGGCCTGGATACCCTGGCGTAGATCAGCCTGGTCGGTTGATCGAAGAGCCCGCTTAGGCGGGCTTTTTCGTGTCTATCGTTTCCTTTTCGTCATCAATTGATTTCCGCCACCCTGGCTGTCGGCGTCAGCCATTCCCCGTATGCTGAGCTGAAACGCGGATAGGGGCAGAGCGATGTGGCGCAATTCTCACAGCGGTTGGGGCAGGATCAGCATCGCGCTGCACTGGCTCAGCGCGCTGGCGGTGCTCGGCCTGTTCGCGCTGGGCTGGTGGATGACCGGCCTGGGCTACTATGACACCTGGTACCATCTGGCGCCGTGGTGGCATAAATCGATCGGTATCCTGCTGCTGGCCGCGAGCCTTGCGCGGGTGGCGTGGCGCCTGACCCAGCCCACCCCGCGCGCCCACGGCGGTGCGCTCGAGCGGCGTGCCGCCCATGCCGGCCATGGGCTACTCTATCTGCTGCTGTTCGTGGTGCTGTTCTCGGGCTATCTGATCTCCACCGCCGAGGGTCAAGGCATCAGCGTGTTCGGCTGGTTCAGCGTGCCGGCCCTGGTGTCGGGGCTGCCGGATCAGGCGGTGCTGGCGGGCAGCGTGCACTGGTACGCTGCCTGGGCGCTGGTGATTCTCGCCGTTGGCCATACCCTGGCCGCGCTCAAGCACCACTGGTTCGACCGTCAGGACACCTTGACCCGAATGCTGACGACGCGCGCCGCGCGGCGTCGCTGAGCGCTGGCCGCCACCGGCGCTCACTCCACCCCCAAGAGCCCAATCCTCGAGGACTCTCGTATGTTGCTGAAGAAGACTGCCCTGGCCGCCCTGGTCGCTGCCGCGCTACCGCTGGCTCAGGCCCAGGCCGCCGACTACAAGATCGACAGCGAAGGCCAGCACGCCTTCATCCAGTTCAAGATCAGCCACCTCGGCTACTCCTATATCCTGGGGGACTTCAAGCAGTTCAGTGGCGACTTCAGCTACGACCCCGAGGCGCCCGAGCAGTCCAGCGTTGAGGTCAAGGTCGACGTCGACAGCCTCGACAGCAATCACGCCGAGCGTGACAAGCACATCCTGAGCGGCGACTTCCTCGACGCCGGCAAGTATCCGCAGGCGAGCTTCAAGTCCACCGGCTTCCAGATCGATGACGATGGCGAAGAAGGGGAGATGACCGGGGAGCTGACCCTGCACGGCGTGACGCGTGAAGTGACCTTCGACGTTGATCATATCGGCGGCGGCGACGATCCGTGGGGCGGTTATCGCCAGGGCTTCGAGGCGACCACCACGCTCAACCTGGCCGACTTCGATATCGACATGAGCAAGTTCCCGGAGCCGATGCGCAGCGTGGATCTCTACGTGGTACTCGAAGGCATCCGTCAGTAAGCGATGACCCGAGACCACCGCGCTGGCGCGCGGTGGCCGTTCGTTGACGCGACCCCGGCCTGGTGCCGGGGTCGCGTTTTTGTGCGGCAATCTCCGTGGATGTCGGCGCGGGCGCCAGCGTGGACGTGATCGGGTCAGGCGTCGTCCAGATAGCGCGCCACCTCGCGGCGGTCGCGGCGATGCTTGAGCCGGCGTACCCAACGCCCGCGGCACCATAGCGAGCCGCGCCAGGCGATATCGCGCAGATCGCCCAGATTGAGTGCCTTCCACTGGCTGGCGTGGGACCGCGCCTGGGTGGGGGCATCGCCCAGCGCCAGCAGCGCCGCGAGCAGGTTGGCGCCGCGCTCGCGGGTGGCGCGCCGGGAGGGCTCGCCGGGGGCGCTGGCCTGGTTGACGAACACCCGCGGATCTTCGCGGCTGCGCTGGCGCGGATCGACCTCCACCCGGCCCTGGGCGTCATGGGCCAGCCCGAAGACCGCGAACGCCGGCGGCGGGCGTAGCGCCTCGACCACCAGCAGCAGGTCGGCGTCGACGGCGGTACCGTCGTCGAGGATCAGGCTGTCACGTTCGTAGCGCGCGGCCGTGGCCACCAGCTCGAGGCGCAGGCCACGCCGCTGCAGGCGCCGGGTCAGCCAGCGGTTGGCGCGGCGGCAGGCGTCGGGCAGCGGCTGACGCTCGTTGCCGATCAGCGCCACCGGCAGTGGGCGACCGTAGCGCTCCCCCAGCGCCAGCAGGTTGGCCGCCAGCTCCACCCCCAGGGCACCGCCGCCCAGCACCGCGACATTGGGCAGACGCCGGGCGGGGTCGGCCAGCTCGCTCTCGAGCTGCTGGCGCAGCGCCCAGAGGGAGTCAGCGCTGGCGCCGTAGACGCCCTGGGCGGTGTAGAAGCCGGGAATGGCCTGGGCGTCGACCACCGCTGGCAGATCGATCGACAGCCAGTCGTAGTCGAGGCGCCGACCGTCATCCAGGGTCACCCGGCGGTTGCCGCGGTCGGCGGCGACCACGCTGGCGGCGACATGGGTGGCGCCGTGGGCGGCGATGCGTGCCGCCGGCAGGCGCACGTCGTCGAGCTGCCACTCGCCGCCGAGCATGCCGCCCAGCCAGTCGGCGAAGGCGAACGGCTCTGGCGTGATCAGGGTGACGTCGATACCCGCCTGCGCCAGCTCGCGCGCGTGGCTGGCGACATGCAGGTGGGTATCGCCATTGCCGACGAGAAGCAGCTGCTGGCGAGGAGAGGAGGGCGTGGCGTCTGACATGCCTCGATCCGGGCAGAAAACCGAACTTGAGTCTAGCATGGTCAGGCACGGTGCCCGAATGCGGGCGAGGCGGGCACCGCTTTTCGCTGGTTTTCTTACCCCCCGCACGATTCGAGGAGTAGCTTCATGTCACGTCATCTTCTGCCGCAGCCGGGTCTGGGAACCTATCGTCTCAAGGAGCAGGCGGTCATCGACTCGGTGACCTCGGCGCTCGACCTCGGTTACCGCCACCTCGACAGCGCCCAGATGTATGGCAACGAGGCGGCGGTGGGCAAGGCGGTGCGCCAGAGCGGGATTCCCCGCGACGAGCTCTTCATCACCACCAAGATCTGGTGGGATCAGCTCGAGCCGGCGGCGCTCACCGCTAGCCTGGAACAGAGTCTCGAAGCGTTTGGTCTCGATCAGGTCGATCTGGCCCTGATCCACTGGCCTTCGCCACAAAACAAGGTGCCCATGGCGGACTATCTGGGCGCGCTCGACGCCTGTCGCCAGCGCGGCCTGACCCGGCATATCGGGGTGTCCAACTTCACCATCGCGCAGATCGATCAGGCCTTGGCGCTGCCAGGCGGTGAGCATCTGGTGACCAATCAGATCGAGGTGCATCCGTTTCTGGCCAACCGTGCGCTGGTCGAGCACTGTCAGGCCAAGGGGCTCGAGGTGACCGCCTACATGCCGCTGGCGGTGGGCCGGGTAATGGACAATGACGTGCTCCAGCGCATCGCCGAACGCCATGCGGTGACCCCGGCGCAGATCGCGCTGGCCTGGGTCGCCGCCCGGGATATCATCGTCATTCCGTCGTCGACCAAGCCAGAACACCAGAAGGCCAATCTCGAGGCGCTGGAGATTCGCTTGAGCGATGCCGAGATCGCTGAGATCGATGGTCTCGACCGCGGTGAGCGCATTGCCGATCCTGATTTTGCCCCGGCCTGGGACGAGTAAAGGAACCACTGCATAAATGCCTGTACGGACTCGGCGTCCCCAGCGCATGACTACGTTGCGCGGTACTGGGGCGCCAGTCCGATCGAAAATCGCCTAACCCCATGTTATGTCTCGCGTGACGCGTTGCCTTCGGCAACTTGCCCTGACGGGCCGCCCTACGGGCGTTCTCTACGCGTTGCTTCGGGTCTGCGTTCCGTGCGCCTTGTCCTTCATCTCGTTCGGCGATTTATTCAGCGCTTCCTAACCTCGCTTGAAACAGTATCGGCACCCTCGGGCCGCCGGGTCCGAGGGGGGACGCTGCGCGAATTTTTTTGCTCGGCAGAGGTCTCAACAGGACATCGTCTTGAGAGGATCTGCCATGCGTTCTTGGACACGTCCCTGGGCCCTGGGTCTGGGTATCGGCTTGCTCGCCGCGGGCAGTGCGCTGCCGGCTCTGGCGCAGACGGCCGACGGCGCCGCAGGCGGCGGCGACTCGAGCCTGAGGGTGAAGGCCGACAGCGGCCAGCCGCAGCCGCCGGCCAATGCGTCCCAAGTGGACCGTGAGTCGATCGAGAAGTCCGGCGGGGTGGGGCGCGACAACGCCGCCTTTACCGACGGCGGCGCCCAGACACCGGTGGATCAGCGCCCCAATGCGCTGAGCTTCGACCAGCTCGACGTCGACAACGATGGCGTCATCGACCGTGACGAAGCGGTCAGCGCCAATCAGCAGGCGCTGTTCGAGCGGCTCGCCGACCCCGAGGCCGGCGGCATTACCCATCAGCGCTTCCGCGAAGCGATGGGCTCGGATACCCTCGCGCCCACCGAGTGACCCGGCGCGCGCTTACCGTATCTTGGTTTCCATACCGATAGCGCAAAACGAAAACGCCCGGCCAGTGGCCGGGCGTTCTGCGGTGATGCGCTCTCGATGCCGCTGCTGTCTCGGCTCCGTCAGTCGACCACGGCGGCGATCGCCTTGGCCACGTAGGGCAGGTTCTCGCTGGTGAAGCCGGCCACGTTGGCGCGACCGGAGCCGACCATGTAGATGCTGAACTCGTCGCGCAGGCGCTTGACCTGCTCGGCACTCAGCCCGGTGTAGGAGAACATGCCGCGCTGAGCCGCGACGTGGGCGAAGCGCTTGTCGAGACCGTAGGGCGCAAGCGCAGTGACCAGATCGCTGCGCAGGCCGTTGATACGGTCGCACATCTCGGTCAACTCCTCGCGCCATACCCGGGCCAGCTCCGCCGACTCGAGAATCTCGGTGACCACGGCCGCGCCGTGGGAGGGCGGGTTGGAGTAGTTCTCGCGCGCCACGATCGCCATCTGCGAGCGCACGTTCTGCATCTGCTCGGCATTCTTGGCGATCACGATCAGGCAGCCGGTGCGTTCGCGGTAGAGGCCGAAGTTCTTCGAGCAGGAGCTGGTGATCAGCACCTCGTCGAGGTTCTCGGCCATCAGCCGCACGCCGTAGGCGTCTGCTTCCAGACCCTCGCCGAAGCCCTGGTAGGCGAAGTCCACCAGCGGCAGCAGGCCGCGCGACTTGACCACTTCCAGCACCTGTTGCCACTGCTCGCGGTCGAGATCGAAGCCCGAGGGGTTGTGACAGCAGGCGTGCAGCAGCACCACGTCACCCTGCGGCACCTCCTTGAGCGTCGCCAGCATGGCGTCGAAGTCGAGGCGGTTGTCGGCGCTGACATAGGGGTACTTGCGCATCTCGATGCCGGCGGCGTCGAAGATGCCCAGGTGGTTGGGCCAGGTGGGGTCGGAGAGCCAGATGCGCTTGCCCGGCAGGTTCGACTTGATGAAGTCCGCCGCCAGCCGCAGCGCGCCGGTACCGCCCGGCGATTGCGTGGCGCTGGCACGATCGGCCGCCAGCACGGGGGAGTTTGCGCCCAGCACCAGTGGCAGCAGCACCTTGCCGTAGCGCGGATCGCCGTGCGAGCCGATATAGCTCTTGGTCTGCTCGTGCTCCAGCAGATACGCCTCGGCCTGCTTCACGGCGCGCATGATCGGCGTATGGCCGTGGGCATCGCGATAGACGCCGACGCCGAGATCGACCTTCTGCGGATTGCTATCCTGGTTGTAGGCTTCGATCAACCCGAGAATGGCATCCCCGGGAACGCGCTCGATCTTCTCAAACATTGGCGTGCACTACCTCGTCGATTCTGGCGGCCATGGTGATAGGCCGGTGGCGTCACCGGCCTGGCGTATCGTACAAATTCAGCGGTGGATCGGCGGCCTCGCGGACCGCCTGGTTTCATGATGCCACCGCGCCTGCGCCCGCGCCACTCGCTGGCGCTGCCGCGAGACTCGCAGCCGCCGCTGCCGACAAGGCGGCGAGCGCTGAGCTCGGCTCAGCTGAAGCCGATCACCTCGTGGGGCACGTAGCGCGCCTCCAGAGAGGCGATCTCGTCCTCGCTCAGGGTGATATCGAGTGCCCCCAGCGCCTGATCGAGATGATGCGCCTTGCTGGCGCCGACGATCGGCGCGGTGATACCGGGTTTCTGCAACAGCCACGCCAGGGCGACCTGGGCCGGCGACACGTTACGCTTCGCGGCCACCTGGCCCAGCGCCTCGATCACCGGGGCGTCTCGATCCTGGCCCAGGTTCCAGGCGCGCATCTGCTCGTCGCTGCGCGCGCGGGTGGTACTGCCCTCGCTGCCCACCGCCTTGCTGCCGGCGAGAATGCCGCGCGCCAGCGGGCTCCAGGGGATCACGCCCACGCCCTGGTCGCGGCACAGCGGCAGCATCTCGCGCTCCTCCTCGCGGTAGATCAGATTGACCATCGGCTGCATGGTGACGAAGCGCGTCCAGCCGTTGCGCTCGGCGACGTGCTGGGCCTTGGCGAACTGCCAGGCGTACATGCTGGAGGCGCCGATATAGCGCGCCTTGCCCGCCTTGACCACCTCATGCAGCGTTTCCATGGTCTCCTCGATGGGGGTGTCGTAGTCCCAGCGATGGGTCTGGTAGAGATCGACGTACTCCATCCCCAGCCGGCCGAGCGAGGCGTCGATGGCGTGGTGAACATGCTTGCGCGAGAGCCCGCGTTCGTTGGGCGAGCGGTTTCCGGTGGGGTTGTAGACCTTGGTCGCCACCACGACCTCCTCGCGCCGGGCGAAGTCGTTGAGCGCCTTGCCCACCACGCGCTCGGACTCGCCGTCGGAGTACATGTCGGCGGTATCGAAGAAGTTGATTCCGGCCTCCAGCGCCTGCTGGATGAAGGGCCGGCTCTGGGCCTCGTCGAGCACCCAGTCGCGCCAGCGTGGCGTGCCGTAGGTCATGGTGCCGAGACACAGTGGAGAGACCTTGAGGCCGGTCTGGCCGAGACGACGATATTGCATGATGGGGCTCCCGAATGCGTGTACGCCTTCTAACTTAGCAGCCAGCGGATAGCGCGTGGTGCGAGACCTACTTGGCGCATAGCGCAAGGCCTGACTAACGGTGAGCCTCAGGGGCGGAGAGATCACCCGATAGGTAGTGGAAAAAAGTCTGTTCTGATATCTGAGATATCAGTAAAGATATTTAGAAACGACTATCGATGCTTTAGACTGAGTGCGTATCAAGTCTCAATGGGTGGAGCGTGCAATGATCACCGGTCCTCAAATGCGTGCCGCCCGCGCCCTGCTGGGCATCGATCAGCGTGCCCTGGCGGCGCTGGCGGGCGTTTCGGTACCCACCATCCAGCGCATGGAAGCCAGCCCCGGCACCGTGCGCGGCGTCATCGGTAGCCTGACCAAGGTGGTGGAGGCGCTGGAACGCGCCGGTGTCGAGCTGATCGGCGATGAGGCGATCAGCCAGGCCAGCGGGCGCGGTGTGCGTCTCAAGACGGCGCCCGGCGAGTCTTAACCCCTAATCCCACCGCGATCATCGCCCACGCTCGACGCTAGAGGCCTCGCCCACCATGAAGCATGTCCGCACCGTCAAGGCGCCGGGTTTCGCGGCGCTGTTCACCCCCAAGCTGGTGACCGTCCTGCGCGAAGGCTACGGGCTCGCCAAGCTGCGCGCCGACTTGGTTGCCGGGCTGACCGTGGCCGTCGTCGCGCTGCCGCTGTCGATGGCCATTGCGATGGCGTCCGGCGCCTCTCCCGCCCAGGGGCTCTACACCTCGATCGTCGGTGGCTTCGTGGTCTCGCTGCTGGGCGGCAGCCGCTTCCAGATCGGCGGGCCGGCGGGCGCGTTCATCGTGCTGGTGGCGGCGACCGTGCAGGCCCATGGCATGGCCGGGCTGCTGCTGGCCACGCTGCTGTCCGGGGTGATGCTGGCGATGATCGGCTGGCTGCGTCTGGGCAGTCTGATTCGTCTGATTCCCTATCCGGTCACGGTCGGTTTCACCGCCGGGATCGCGCTGATCATCTTCGCCAGCCAGCTCAAGCCGCTGCTGGGGCTGACCTTCGCCGGGCAGGAGCCCGGCCCGCTGCTGGAGAAGCTGCCGGCGATCTGGCAGGCGCTGCCCACGGTCAGTCCTGTCACTCTGGCGGTGGCACTGGCGACCATCGCCATCATCGTCCTGATCAAGCGGGTCCGGCCGCGCTGGCCGGGCATGCTGGTGGCGATAGCGGTGTCGGCGGGGGCGGCGACGCTGCTGGATCTACCGGTGGCGACCATCGGCTCCGCCTTCGGCGGCATTCCGCAAACGCTGCCGATGCCGTCGCTGCCGGCGTTCTCCTGGCACCAGGTGATCGAGGTGTTGCCCAGCGCCGTGGCCTTCACCCTGCTGGGGGCGATCGAGTCGCTGCTCTCGGCGGTGGTGGCGGACGGCATGAGCGGGCGGCGTCATCGCGCCAACTGCGAGCTGGTGGCGCAGGGCGCGGCGAATATAGCCTCGGCGCTGTTCGGCGGTATCTGTGTCACCGGCACCATCGCGCGCACGGCCACCAACGTGCGCGCCGGCGCGGTAAGCCCGATTGCCGGTATGCTGCATGCGCTGTTGCTGCTGCTGTTCATTCTGGTGGCGGCGCCGCTGCTGAACTACATCCCGCTGGCGAGCCTCGCCGGGGTGCTGGCGGTGGTGGCCTGGAACATGGTCGAGAAGCACGCTTTCGCCAGCCTGCTGCGGGCGTCGCGGGGGGATGCCGCGGTGCTGCTGATCACGCTGTTGCTGACCGTCTTCCGCGACCTGACCGAGGGAATTCTGGCCGGCACGCTGCTCGGCGCGCTGCTGTTCATCCAGCGCATGTCGCACAGCGTGGGGGCGGCGCAGATGCCCTGGGTGCCGGAGGACGTGGCCGACGCGAGCCTGGACTACCATGACCCGGGGCTCTCGCCCGCCGATCCCGAGCTGGTGGTCTATCGGCTCTCCGGCGCCTGGTTCTTCGGTGCCGCCACCTCGATCGAGTCGATCCTTTCGCGGGTATCCGATCGCCACCGCGGGCTGATTCTCGATTTCAGCCAGGTACCCTTCATCGATGTCAGCGCCGCCCGTACCTTGGAGGGTGTACTCGGCGCCTCGCGCCGTGCCGGTATCCGCATCGCCCTGACCGGCACCCGCAGTGACATGCGCCGGGTACTGTTCGCCAACGGCGTACGCCCACCGCTGGTGCGCTATGAGCGCTCCATCGAAGCAGCGGTGAGGAAGCTGCGCGGCTGAGGGCACCCCGTATGATCGCGGAGCAGGTGCTGCGTCCGCGCTCGACTCGCCGTGTGTCTCGCACCGTTACCCGGATCGTCATGACCTGAAACCGTAACCTTGGCATAATGCGGCGCTTCACGAGCACCCGCGGCAGCGCCATGGGCGGGTGCGGTTTTTCCTGTCTGGAGTCGACATGACCGCCTGGAACAAGCTGCTGGTCGCGACGACGCGGCTGCTCGATCTGCATGACAGTGCCCACGAGCCGGGGTCGCCCTTCGTCCAGGTCACCCAGGAGCAGCGGCGCGGCCTGCGTGACGGCTACTGGCTCGACCTGGGCTGCCTGCTGCTCGACTATCTGCTCGAGGTGGATTTCGCCACCAACAGCGCCTTCGTCACCCAGCGCCGCTGTCTTTCGCATCTGCGCGGCGAATACCCGTCGCTGCCGGCGGACGATCTGAGCTTCGTGATCAATCTGCTCGCCACCCCCAGTGAGGTTCACTATCGCGAATGGCGGGCCGGCCCCGCTGGCGACGAACTGGCGCCGGGCGAGCGCAGTGTACGCAGTACCAAGCGCACCGCGCTGATCGAGAAGCAGGGGCAGACCGGCCAGGTGCGTCTCACCCCGAGCGGGCGCCAGGCGGTGACCCTGGCCAGCCAGGTCGAGGATCTGCTCTATTCCGAGTATGACGCGGCCAAGGTGGTGGCGGCGCTGTCGCGGGGCGACTACGCCCGGGTGCCCGATATCACCCAGCAGATCCTGATGGCGATCCGCGCGCTGACCCAGGAGCTGCGCCGGGTGCGCGAGAACCCCACCCACGAGGGCAAGCTGGCGGCGCTGGAGGAGAACGAGCGCCACTACCACAACGCCCTGAGCACGATCCAGAACACCCTGCTCAGCGCCCGCGCCCAGCTCGCCGCCCCCGGCGTCGCCGAGCACTTCGCCCACTGGGCCGAGCAGCAGGAGACGGAGTGGGACCTGCGCATGCTCTCGGGGGCGATCGGGCGTGTGCTCAACGCCATCGAGAACCTCTCGCGGCGCCTCTCCGAGCTGCTCTCCGACATCGCCGAGGGGCGCATCCAGTCGATGGGCGTGATCGACTTCGCCGGGCTGGCCCAGCGCCTGCTGCTGGCACCACCGCCGCAGCGCCTGCAGGACGCGGTGGTGGCGCGCATGATGCCGCTGGGCACGCAGGTGGCGATGCCCCGGGTGGAGACGCTGCTGCCGCTGGTGGAGACCCGCCGTGCCGAGCGCAGCGGTGCCGCATTGGTGTTCGACGAGGCCGGCGACCGGCCCGGGGCCGATCCGCTGCTGGCGCGCTATCTCAAGGCGCGTGGCCCGGCACTGCGCCAGCGTTTGCGTCAGGCGCCGCTGTCGCTGCCTGAAGCACTGCGCGAGGGTTGGCACCGCTTCGACGACGAAGCGCTCGACTGCCTGCCCCAGCTGCTCAACACCTTCGTCGATACCCAACTGCTCGACGACCATCTCAGCGTGGGGATCGACGACACCCCCTTCGCCATCGAATTGCCCGACGGGCGCCGGATCGAAGGCGCCGTCACACCGTCGCTGCGCGTACGCGAGACGACGCTGCCAGACCAGGACGTTTGACTATGAACATGATGGAAATGGGCGAAGTGGTCGCCTACCTGCTGCGCTATCGCACCGCCGAACGCGTCCCCAGCGGTGGCCGCAAGCGGCGTGCCGCGCGCGAAGGTCAGCTCTCCGAGCGTGATGTCTGCGCGCTGATCGACGACGCCCAGGAGAGCGAGCGCGAGGCGCTGCGCGACTTTCTCGCCGGCCAGGGCATGCGTCTCAAGGTGTTCGAGGCCGGTGACTATCCCGGTATCGCGCCGGGCTCGCGCTTCTTCGCGCTGCTGCCGGACCCGGAGCTGGAGCAGCCGCCGCTCTATACCCGCGATGCGGTGTTCGAGGCGCTCAAGCTGCGCCAGGAGAGCCGCGCCGAGCTGGCACTGTGGTATCTGCAGCTGTGGCTGCTGCTGCACACCCTGATCTACACCCGCCTCAACCGCGCGCTCTCCGATGTCAGCCGCTATCAGGAGGCGACCTTCGTCACCCGCGAGCTGGTCGAGCTGGTGCGCGATCAGCTCGAGATCCTGCGCGGGCTGGGCGAGAGCGCCCCGGAGAACAGCCGGGTTCTGCTCGACGAGCGCGGCGAGGATATCCCGCGCCGGGTCAAGGCGTTCATCGATCTGCTGGTACGCGCCGGGCATCTCGATCTGGTGCGCGAGACCGGCGATGAGGACGTGTGGCAGCAGACGCTGCTGGGGGCGCTCGAGGCCGAGCAGATCGGCGTGCACCATCTGACCCATCTGATCGAACTGACCGCCGCCGAGGGCAGCGACGGCGAGCGCTTGCTGGCGACGGCGGAGACGCCTGAGGCCGAAGCGGTCGCTCAATCTAGCGCCGCTGAAGTCCAGCCCGATTCCGCTGAAGTCCAGCCCGATTCCGCTGAAGCCCAGCCCGGTGTCGCTGAAGAGAGCGAGGCGAATACCATGGCAGATGACGAGCCCGTCACCGACGAGGACGAGGCCGCAGCCGCCGGGTCGCAAGACAAGGCCCCCGGAGCCCGGGAAGACGAGGAGCCGCGTCAATGAGCGTCATTCACCGCATCGAGATCGCCAACCTGCTCAACAAGCACGGTGATATCGCCTCGCCGTGGGAAGCCAAGATGCGCCACCTGCTGATCGATCTGCGCGGGCAGTCGAGCGCGATCAGCATGGAGAACGGTTTCGGCAAGACCACCATGGCCGAGGCGTTGATCGGCATGCTCTCGCGCGACCGCCAGCTGCTCACGCGCACGCGGCGCAAGTGCTCGCCCTCCAAGGTCGCCGGTGAAGCGCGCAGCTGGACCCATCTGCGGGTCGAGTTCCGCGCCCAGCAGGGCAGTACCCAGCAGGACGACATGCTCGCGGTGGCCGGCGAAGAGGTCGCCGGCGAGACCTTCGTCTTCGGCATGTACGGCTACAGCGACGGCAGCGGCCTGGTGTTCTACCACTACCCGGGTCAGCTCTCCGACGTGCCGGTGCACCACATCACCCGTGACGGCAAGCTGGCGCTCTACGCCAATGCCGATTTCCAGAGCCTGATGCGCGCCCATGGGGTCACCCGTGCCACCAACCGCGAAGAGTGGCTGGAGGCGGTCGGGGTGCACATCTCGCGGCGCGAGCTGGCCCAGCTGGCGGCGTTCCAGAAGGAGGGCGGGGCCGACAAGAGCCAGATCTTCAACGCGATCAAGCCACGCGCCGGCGAGAAGGCCGATCAGGCATTCTTCTATGAAGTGCTGGCGCCGCAGATTCTCTCCGGGGCGACCCGCGGCGAGACCGACGAGGAAGAGGAGCTGATCGAGGACGTCATCCTCAACTCCGGCACCCGCATCACCGAGCTGCGCCACCGCCTGGCCGAGGCCGAGAGCGATCAGCAGCGCGCCGACGACAAGGTCGAGCGGCTCGCCACCCTCAACGAAGAGGGCGAGAGCCTGCTCGAGTCACGTCGCCAGCTGGCCGCGATCCCCGCCTCGTTGCTGGAGGCCGCCGCGCTCCTCGACGGCCAGGCGCTGGCGCCGCTGCCGGGGCTACCGGGCCAGCGTGAGGATGCCGAGACGCTGGAAGCCGGGGTCGCCGAGGCGGCGAGCGGGCTGGCCTGGGCGATCGGCGACACCGAGCGCCCGCGGGTCTCCACCTGGCTGCTGGCCAAGCTGAGCCGGCAGGCCGAGCGCAACGTGCGCCTGGCGCTCTCCGAGCGCGGGGCGCGGGTCGACACCCACCGCCGCCTGGTGCATCTGCCCCAGGCGAGCTGGATCGTGGCCCGCGACATCGGCCATGTCGCCTTCGATCAGGCGCGTGCCTGGCTCGCCGACAGCCACGCCTTCGCCGATGACGCCGCGCGCTACCGCGCCCTGGGCGTGCTCGACGAGGCCGCCGAGGCGTTCGAGGGCCTCGACGGCAACCGCTTCCGCGAAGAAGTGATCGCCGACCGCGAGTACCGCCGTTCGCTGCGGCTGGACGCCGAGCAGCTCGACGAGTCGCTGGAGCGCCTGGAGCAGGAGCGCGAGCAGCTGGAGTCGCGTCAGCGCGACTTCATCGACAACCAGAGCGTCTACACCCAGGCGCTTGCCGAGGGGCTGTTCAGCGAAGCCGAGCTGGAGACGCCCGAGGCGACCCGTGAGGCCGCCCGCGAGGCGCTGGAACAGGCGCGCCGCGAGCATGCCGAGCATCTCGGGCGCATGGGTGAGCTCAAGCAGCCGGCGCAGTGGTACGCGGACTTCGAACGCGAACATCCCGACGCCACGCCGGAAGCGGTGCTGGCCCTCAAACAGGAGCGCCAGGAGACGTTGGAAGCGGAACTCGGCGAGTGGGACGCCCAGGCCGCCAATCTCAACGCTCAGCGCGAGCGTACCCTCCAGGCAGTGCAGGCACGGCGCGAGCAGCGCCAGCGGCTCGAGGGTGAACTGGCGCCGCTGGCCGCCGGACGTCAGGCGTGGCAGGCGTTCAATGAACAGTGGCCGGCGCACTCGGCGATCGGCTTCTGGGACGCGCGGCGCAGCGCGTTGAGCGAGCACGAGCAGATCCTCGCCGATGCGCGCCGTGAGCTGGCCGATCTCGACGCGCGCCTGGGGCGTCTGGCGCCGCTGGAAGACGCCGCCGAGCGCTACCGCCATTGGCATGCCGACGCCGCGCCGGTGCATCTGCGCGACACCCTTTATCGCCAGTCGCGGGAGTGCCAGGACCGGCTGCACGAGCTGAGCCAGCAGCGCAGCGAGCTAGAGCGCCTGGTCCAGGCGCAGGCGGACTTCGTCGACTGCAGCGAGCAGTCGCCGGAGGCGTGGCTCAAGGATGCCAAGGCGCGCTATCCGCGGCTGCTGCGCGAGCGGGAAGGGCTCGAAGAGGCGATCGAAGCCCGCGAGCGCTATCTGCAGAGCCTCAGCGGCGACCCGCTGGCGCGGCTGGCGGCCGAGAGCGACGCGCAGCGCCTGCTGACGGCACGCGAGATCGCCTTCCGCCCGCTGCACGAGGTGCTGGCAGCAGCCGAGGCCGACACCCAGGTACGCCGTGACTGGCTGGCCCAGGCCGCGGGGCAGCTGTTCGCACCGGTGGTCGAGGGCGAGGACGCGGCGCGTGAAGCAGCGCAGTGCCTGATCGATGGGGGCTGCGGAGTGCCGGTGCTCGAAGGCGAGCGGCTGCGTGCCACGCTGGCCCGCGGCGAGCTGCCGCTGGGGGCGATCCAGGGCGTGGAGACGCTGGCGGTCAAGGCGGCGCTGGACCCGGCTTATCTCACCGCGCTGCGCGACGAGACCCAGCAGCGCCTCGAGATCGACCGCCAGCGGCTGACGGCGCTGAGCGCCGAGATCGAGCGTCTCGACCCGCACGGCGAACGCTTCGCTCTGGCGCTGCGCGCGGCTGAGGCGGTGAGCCGCGAGGCAGCGGTGGAACTGGCTGCCCTGGAGGAGCGCCAGGCCCGCCTCGTCGCCGAACAGGAGGCGCTGACGCCACGCCTCGGCGAGGCCGCGCTGAAGGCGATCGACGACTATCAGCGCTTTCTCGAAGAGGGGGGGGAGGCAGCGCTCGCCGCGGCGCGTCAGGCGCGCGCCCAGGTCGAGCAGCGCCTGGCCGAGCATACCCCCGAGCGCGAACGTCTGGCGCGGGAGTTCGAAACCCACGGCGAAGGCTGGCTGGCAGCGGAGCGCTTCGCCAGTGCCGGCGGCGTCGAACGTCTGGAGGAGATCGACGCCAGCCTCGCCGCGGTGGCCGAAGAGGCGGCGGAACTCGAGGAGACCCTGGCCGAGCTGACGCTGGAGAGCGAGGCGCTGGACGCGCGCCGCGACAGCCACCGCGAGCAGCTGCGCCAGCTGTTCGCCGACGGCGAGCGCGAGCGTCTGCGCCGCCTGGCGGCGTTCGTCGCCGAGGACGGCCCGGCCTTCATGCAGCAGGCCGAGCAGCGCGAGGCGGCGCTGCAGGCCGCTCTGACCGCTGCCAGCCGGCGCGCCGACTTCGATTTCGAGCGCATTCGCGCCTTCCTCGACGTGCGCGACGAGAAGGGCGGCAACCGCACCCTGGAGCGCGATATCGGGCGGCTCAAGCAGACGCTCAAGGAGACCCGCGACAAGCGCCGCCACAACGGCCGCGAGCAGGAGTCGCTGGAGAGCCGCCTGGCACGCCATCAGCAGGCGCTCAATATCACCGACCAGCTCGCCGTGGCCTGGCTCGAAGTGCTGCGCCAGCTGCCCGAGGGCTGGGCCGAGCGCGCCCTGGCCGATGCCGGCGCCGGCTGGCCGCAGGACCACGCCGAGGCCGAACGCCTCGACGCCGCCCTGACCGACTGGCGGCGCTGGGCGCAAGCCTCGCTCGACCCTGAAGATAGCGAGGCCTTCGACCCGGTGGCGTTCGAAACTTGCCAGCAGACCCTGCTCGACGGCCTGGGCGGGCTCAATCTGGGCGAACGCGCGCGCAACCGCGAGCGCCAGGCTCGCGATGTCGGCGCCCGCGAGAAGGCGCTGGCGCTGTCGCTGGAAGCGGCCAGCGCCAGCCGGCTGTTCAACGAGTCCGAGCGCGCGCGTCTGGGCACCCTGGAGGGCGTCAGCCACGAGGCGCTGGAGTCGCTGCGCGGCCTTCATCGCCAGCTGCAGGGGCAGCTCGACGAGCACCGCACCCGGGTCGCCCGGCTGCACACCTCGCGTGAGCAGATCGAGGACACGCTGGTCGAACGCCTGAGTTCGATCATCATCGATGCCGCCGGCAATCTCGAGATCCTCAAGCGGGTGGCGAGCCGCTCGAGCGACGGCGGCGCCTACTTCGAGGTCAAGGCGGCGCTGATCGCCGACGACGCCGTGCGCGAGCTGATCCAGCAGCTGCTGGCGGATATCGACGCCCACCTGGCGGTGCAGCGCCGGCGTCTGGAGCAGTCCGGCGAGGCTGCTCAGAACAAGGGCGGGCGCGACGACGAGCTGACCCGGCAGATTCGCCGGCGCATCTATCGAGGGCTGTTCCAGGCGGTGAGCATCCGCATCAAGCACGATGCGATCCGCCCGCACGGACGGCTGTTCTCGCTCAACGAGGACATGTCGGAAGGGCAGCGCGAGGCGGTATCGCTGATGTGGCTGGTCAAGCTCTCGGAGTTCGCCATCGAGCGTGAGCTGCGTGAGCTGCCGGGAACTCACAAGCGCCGCGCGCGGGCCAGCCGCGAGAGCGTGATTCTGCTCGACGGGCTGTTCTCCAAACTCTCCCACCGGCGTCTGATCCAGGACTCGCTGGAGTCGCTGCGCAACACCCGCGGGCGCTTCCAGATGATCGGGCTGATCCACAACCCCAACTACGAGAATGACCCGAGCATCTTCCCCACCTACCTGGTGGGCAGCGTGATCGGCGGCCAGCAGGGGCAGGGCGGTCACGTCATCGTGCGCGACGGGCGTCAGGTCACGCCCGAGGAGACCGGGCGCGGCAGCGGCGAGGCGAGCCTGTTCGGCATCCACGTCACCCCGGCGACTGCCGAATAGCGCCGGTTGGCCTAAGCGCTGCGTGGCCTCGGCGAGAGGCCGCGCAGCGCGCCCTTCAGTGCGGCTCTCAGTTCAGCTCAGCGCAGCAAATAGCTCAGCTCAGCATCTGGCTCAGCTCAACGCGGAGCGTCGTAGCGCCCCTGGCGCGCGTGCGAGAACACCACCTGCCACAGCTGCAGCTCGCGGGCGCGGAAGGCCCCGGCGCAGGCGCCCAGATAGTAGAGGAACATGCGCTTGACGCGCTCGCTGTAGCGATCGGCGATCTCGTGCCAGTGGCGGAGCAGGTTCTCCTGCCACGCCATCAGGGTGGTGTCGTAGTCCGGGCCGAAGTTCTGCCAATCCTCCATCACCAGCTTGCCCTCGCTGGCATCACTGATCTGCTGAACCGAGGGCAGCACGCCGTTGGGGAAGATGTACTTGTTGATCCAGGGGTCGGCGCTCACCTCGTTGGTGTTGGAGCCGATGGTGTGCAGCATGAACAGCCCGCCCGGCTTGAGCAGCCGCGTGACGGTGTCGAAATAGGTGGCGTAGTTGCGCTGGCCGACGTGCTCGAACATGCCGATCGAGACGATGCGGTCGAATTCGCCGTCGAGATCGCGGTAATCCTCCAGCAGAATCTCCACCGGCAGCGCCGCGCAGCGCTCGCGGGCCAGCTTGGCCTGCTCCTCGGAGATGGTGATGCCGGTCACCTCGACACCATAGTGGCGCGCGGCGTGCTCGGCAAAACTGCCCCAGCCGCAGCCGATGTCGAGCACCCGCATGCCCGGTTCCAGTGCCAGCTTGCGGCAGGCAAGGTCGAGCTTGGCGACTTGGGCCTGGTGCAGCGTGGTCGCATGTTTCCAGTACGCGCAGGAGTAGCACAGGGTGGCGTCGAGCATGCGCGTGAACAGGTCGTTGCCGAGGTCGTAGTGCTCGCGGCCGACGATATAGGCGCGTGCCTTGCTCTGCAGGTTCATGAAGCTCGAACGCAGCCGGTAGAGCAGCCGCCCGGCGGGGGTGTGAGCGGCGCCGCCGAGCCCGTGGCGCAGCAGGCGGTGCATCATCT
Organism: Gammaproteobacteria bacterium MFB021; assembly: GCA_000737985.1. GTDB lineage: Bacteria > Pseudomonadota > Gammaproteobacteria > Pseudomonadales > Halomonadaceae > Salinicola. The sequence goes on from JNVT01000027.1 coordinate 22,166, forward strand.
CGTCGATGCGTTCGCACTCCCACCAGCCATCCATGTAGGCTTCACCGAAGCCGATCGAACCCTGGCGCACGATGCGTGCGAACAGATCGGGGTGGTGGACGCGAATGTCCCAGGGCTGGCTGCCGTTGAGGGTGACGCCGGAGCCTTCCAGCATCTTCTCGATGGTATGACGAGCGCGGTTATCGGGTAGTGCCACGGGGGCCATGGGTGAATTGCTGGTCATCGTCTTTCCTCGCATGGAGCGCGTGGCGCTCCCCCGGCCGCACGGCAATGCTAGGGCATACATGCGATGAAAGCCGGGAGGGAGAGGCATGAGATGACGCGAGTGACGGCCTGTCCCGGTCGGCGTCTCGATTCGCTTAAAACGACCCGAGCGATGAACGATGGCGGTAGAGGAGCGGCGTGGCCCCGGTTCCCTGAACTTTACCCGGTGGCGACCGCCGTCACCGGGTAATTACATTGCGTGCTAACTTCTTTGCCCCTCTTAGGGTAGCGCGCCTGGACGATTATTCCAGCCGCTTCGTTGGGGCTTGGTGACGTCAGGCCTTTTCGTCTGCGTCACCGGCATCGGCAGGGCACGTGTCGAGTGCTAGTCTCGGCCTGAGAGGGCCGGCGATGATGACCGCCGACATCAGCGTATCCGCACGAGCGACGACTATGAGCAGTGACGATATCAAAAGCGACATGAACGGCGAGCGCCAGGCGCCCATGCAGGTGATCGTGGATCTCTGCGTGGTGCCTTTGGGCGTCGGGGTCTCGGTATCCGAGTACGTGGCGGCGTGTCAGCGGGTGATCGAGGCCTCGGGGCTCGGCTACCGCATGCACGCCTATGGCACCAATATCGAAGGGCCCTGGGACGCGGTGATGGCGGTGGTCAAGGCGTGCCATGAGCGCGTTCACGCCATGGGTGCGCCACGTATCACCACCACCCTGAAACTGGGTACCCGCACCGACCGCGAGCAGAGCATGGATGACAAGGTGGCGAGCGTCGAGACGCGCCTGCGTGCCTCTGACCCGGGCGCTTCCGAAGCGTAGCCTCGGCAGCGCCTGGCGGCGTGCCCGCCACGCTGGCGGCTGACAGCGGTCGGCGTCGGGCAGCGGTCGGTGTCGGGCAGCGGCTCAAAAAAATCGGCCCCGGGCGAGCGCGCCGGGGCCTGAGTCCCTGAGTCTTAGAGGGTGTCAGTCGTTCAGCGGCAGCGGATGGTCCAGGTCGCCTTGTAGCCATCGCCTTCCTGGGTGGCCGCCTGCAGCTCGGTATCTTCGTTCACCGTGGCGCCTTCCATCTGGGCATTGACTTCGGCCGCCTTGCTGGCGCCGTCGTTGGGTCCGAGGATCTGCTGCTTGACGATCACGAACTCCTCGCGATCTTCGGACTCGCACTGCTCCAGCGCGCGTTCCTTGGCATTCTCCAGCGCCTCGTCCTGGTCGTCGCCCAGGCCGGTGACCACGTACTGCGAGCTGTCCTTCTCCAGTGAGCTGCTGTCGCTGGCGCAACCGGCCAAAGCGGTCAGCGAGAGGCCGGCGGCGAGGGCGATCAGCAGACGTTTGTCGAGGGTTGGGAGGGTCATATCCACGTTCTCCTTGTGCACAAAAAGCGGTACCTCATCCGGGTACCGATAAGGTTGAGTCTAGATGCTCGCGCCGTCTTCGCAAGTCGTTGGAAAGTCTCAAAAAAACGTTGCCAAATAGCGACACGCCAGAAGCGTCGAACAACGCTTCTGACATGAGACTCGCTAATCAGGCGTACGCGCCGGGGCCTGTCGACGCTTCCATGGGCAGCAGCCAGTCATCGCTGGCAGAGAACAGGTGGACGGTGAGCGCGTCCAGCAGCTCGCCGCCGTGGCGCCAGAAGTGCCAGTAGAGGGGCACGTCCAGCGGCCGGTCGGGGTCGAGGTCGACCAGCTCGCCGTGCTTCAGGGCGGTCTGCGCCTGGCACTCCGGGATCAGCGCATAGCCGATGCCCGCCAGCACCATGTGCAGTACCCCCTCCGATGACGGGCACAGATGATGGGGGAAGGGCTCCTTGAAGCCCTGGCTGTCGAGGTAGCGCTGCTGCAGGCGATCGTCGGGGCCGTAGAGAATCGCCGGTGCCCGCGCCAGCGCCTGGGTCGACACCCCCTCGGGAAAATAGCGCTCGGCGAAACCGGGGCTGGCGGCGACCCGATAGCGCATATGCCCCAGCGGGCGCGAGCGGGCGCCCTGCACCGGACGCGCGGTGGCGCAGATGCAGCCGGCGACCTCGCCGTCGCGCATGCGCCGTAGGGCCACTTCCTGATCGTCGACCACCAGATCGAGCAGCACCCCGCGGCGGTGGCAGAAGTCACCGATGGTCGGCGCCCACCACGTCGCCAGGCTGTCGGCGTTGATCGCCAGACGCAGGCGCTGGGTGCCCTCGCCCAGGGCGGGGATGCGGTCGAGCAGATCGTGTTCGAGCAGACGCACCTGCTGGGCGTGATTGAGCAGCCGCTGACCCAGCGGTGTGGGCAGCAGTCGCGGCGTGCGCACCACCACCGGCTGACCCAGGCGCGCTTCGAGCAGCTTGATACGCTGTGACACCGCCGACTGGGTCAGATTGAGCTGCTGCGCCCCGCGTTCGAACCCGCCCTGGTCGACGATCGCCGCGAGAGCTTCGAGTAGCTTGTAGTCGAGCATTAGGGTTCCTAATGATCCATTAGGGGTTTTAACTTCAGTTAATACAGCATAGCACGCCATTCTGCGGGCCTCTGCCCATCCCAGGACCTATCGCATGAACCTCTCCGTCGACGCCGGATTCGCCCCTGACGCAATCGCCGCCGCGCCGCTTGGCGACTCACTGCTGCAGGGGCTGGTGATCGGCGCCGGGTTGATCGTGGCGATCGGTGCCCAGAACGCCTTCGTTCTGCGTCAGGGACTGCGCCGGGAGTACGCGCTGCGGGTGGCGGCCATCTGCGCGCTGTGCGATCTGGCGCTGATCGCGCTCGGCGTGGCGGGGTTCGCGCCGCTGCTGGCAGCCAACCCGCTGTTGATGCAGCTGGCGCGCTGGGGGGGGGGGGGGGGCTGCGCCGAAAGGCGGGTGGAAGATGGCTCCTTCTTTTCGGGCGGGCCGGCGTTGGTGCCGAGGTAGGGACCAGCTTCCCCGGCAATGGTGGCGGGCACCCGGGGGGCGTGCGGCGCCTCCCCCCCCCCGCCGATGCTCCTAGCCGCTCCACGCTCAAGCTGGAGGAGGCCTGGCATACCTTCATCCCGAAGGAAAGCTGGGAGACGCGGCTCTCTTCGGGGATGCAGGCGGTCGATCTCGGCGCGGCTCCCGGCGGCTGGACCTATCAGTTGGTGCGCAAGGG
>JNVT01000028.1 GCA_000737985.1 Gammaproteobacteria bacterium MFB021
GAATCAGGGCGTAGCCACCAGATACGACGCCAAAGCCCACCTCGCGTGGGCTTTGGCGTTTTGGGAATCACAGCATAAATGCCTGCACGAGCGAATCGATTTATTCAGCGTTTCCTTTCTGTGCGCTGTTTCCGTATGCGCCGCTGAATTGTCTGCAGCGACGCGGATAGACCGATTCAACCCCAGAGCGCCGACGGCGCGGGATGCACCCCCATCGCATCGTAGTGCAGTCCCGGGTCGCGGTCCCGGGCCAGCAGCAGCGGCCCGTCGAGATCGACCACCGCCGCACCCTGGGCCACCAGCAGTGCCGGCGCCATCGACAGCGACG
>JNVT01000029.1 GCA_000737985.1 Gammaproteobacteria bacterium MFB021
AAGAGGCTCGCTCAAGTCGACGGTAATTGGTCCCAAGACATCGACCGGGCTGATATTGCCCGCGACATCGGTCTGGCGGACCTGCACATCGCCATCGGCATAGGTGCCTTCAGCCAACTCGAAGCTGGCGCCGGTTCCGGTAGTCCAGGTGGTGCCGCCGTCGGTGGAGTATTCCCAGGTGGCGTTGGGTTCGAGACCGTCGACAGTCACGGTGGCATCGTTGGTGATGCCATCGGTGATATCCGCGCCGGTATCAGTGGCCAGTGAGATCGTCGGTGCGAGGGGCGCGCTTAGGTCCACAACGACCGGGCCCAGACTATCTACCGGACTAGTGTTACCGGCGACATCGGTCTGGCGAACCTGCACATCGCCATCGGCATAGGTCCCTTCACCCAGCTCGAAGCTGGTGCCGGTTCCGGTAGTCCAGGTGGTGCCGCCGTCGGTGGAGTACTCCCAGGTGGCGTTGGCTTCCAGGCCGTCGACATTGACCGTGGCGTCATTGGTAATGCCATCGGCGATATCCGCGCCGGTGTCATTGGCTAGCGAGATCGTCGGTGCGGTGGGTGCGCTAAGGTCCACGACTACCGGGCCCAGGTTGCCAACCAGGCTGGTGTTGCCGGCGACATCGGTCTGGCGAACTTGCACATCGCTATCGGCATAAGTCCCTTCACCTAGCTCGAAGCTGGTGCCGGTTCCGGTGGTCCAGGTGGTACCGCCGTCGGTGGAGTACTCCCAGGTGGCGTTGGCTTCGAGACCGTCGACAGTCACGGTGGCATCGTTGGTGATGCCATCGGCGATATCTGCGCCGGTGTCGTTGGCCAGTGAGATCGTTGGTGTGGTGGGCTCGCTCAGGTCGATGGTGATCGGCCCCAGACTATCGACAGGGCTGATGTTGCCGGCGACATCGGTCTGGCGCACCTGCACATCCCCATCGGCATAGGTGGCCTCAGCCAACTCGAAGCTGATACCAGTGCCAGTGGTCCAGGTGGTGCCGCCGTCGGTGGAGTACTCCCAGGTGGCGTTGGCTTCGAGACCGTCGACAGTCACGGTGGCGTCGTTGGTGATGCCGTCGTTAGCATCGAGACCGCTATCAGTCTGGAGAGCGATCGTCGGTGCGGTGGGCGCGCTAAGGTCCACGACCACCGGGCCCAGATCGCCAACCAAGCTGATGTTGCCCGCGACATCGGTCTGGCGCACCTGCACATCGCCATCGGCATAGGTCCCTTCAGCCAGCTCGAAGCTGTTGCCGGTGCCAGTGGTCCAGGTGGCGCCGCCGTTGGTGGAGTACTCCCAGGTGGCGTTGGCTTCCAGGCCGTCGACATTGACCGTTGCGTCGTTGGTGATGCCGTCGGTGATATCTG